>NZ_JBXARF010000008.1:142101-317337 GCF_058807955.1 Comamonas sp. GW821-FHT11H03 | reverse complement strand
TGATCGTGGCGATCAACAAGGACCCGGAGGCACCGATCTTCTCGGTGGCCGATTACGGTCTGGAAGCCGATCTGTTCCAGGCAGTGCCGGAGCTGGTGAAGACGACCTAAGCGTTGCCATCGCAATGCGCGGCCCGGACCACGGTGTCCGGGCCCTGGCCAGAGCGGCACACAAGGTATGTGCCCCGGCCCCACCTGGTTCAGAGATTCAGGAGACAAACATGCAGATTTCCCTTGGTCGCCGCAGCCTGGTACTTGCCACGGCCGCCTTTGTGACTGCCGCTGGCACTGGCGCATCAGCCTGGGCACAGTCCGGCGACTATCCTGCGCGGCCGATCACGCTGATCGTGCCGTTCCCGGCCGGCGGCCCCACAGATCGCCATATGCGCACGCTGGCCGATATTGCGGGCAAGCAGCTGGGCCAGCCCATCATCGTCGAGAACAAGCCCGGTGCGGGCGGCACGCTGGGCCCTGGCGCCATGGCGCGCACCGCCAAGCCCGACGGCTACACCATCACCCAGTTCCCCATGTCCATGCTGCGCATGGCGCATATGCAAAAGACCGCCTGGAACCCGATCACGGACTTCACCTACATCATCGGCGTCTCGGGCTATACCTTCGGTTTCACGGTGCGCTCGGACTCTCCCTACAAGAGCTTCAACGAGTACATCGCCGCCGCACGCAAGAGCCCCGGCAAGATCGAGTACGGCTCCACCGGCATCGGTTCCTCGCCGCATCTGCTGATGGAGGAGCTGGCCGAGAACGCCAAGGTCACTCTCAATCATGTGCCTTTCAAGGGCAACGCCGACCTGCAGCAGGCCCTGCTGGGCGGTCATGTGGCCGCGCAAAGCGATGCCTCGGGCTGGGACACCTATGTGAATGGCGGCCAGATGCGCCTGCTCATGACCTTCGGTGAAAAGCGGACCCAGCGCTGGCCGGACGTGCCCACGGCCAAGGAGCTGGGCTATGGCGTGGTCTCCACTTCGCCCTACGGTCTGGCCGGCCCCAAGGGCATGGACCCGGCCGTGGTGCGCAAGCTGCACGATGCTTTCAAGAAGGCCATGGACGATCCGCGCCATGTCGAGGTGCTCAGGCAGCTCAACCAGGACGCCTGGTACCGCTCGGGCGCCGACTATGCACAATGGGCACGGGATGCCTTTGCCAAGGACAAGATACTGATAGACCGCCTGGGTCTGGCTGCCAAATAAGCCACCGTCTTCCCAAGCGCCTGCAGGGCCGGGGGCTCACAGGCGCAGCCCGCTTGCATTTCCTGAAATTCCTGAATCGGAGCCTTCATGACTGTCTGCCTGCCTTCTCCCGATACCCCCTTCACCACGCTGGCCGAGCTGATCCGCAGCCACGCGCGCCAGCAGCCCGACCATGTCGCGCTGCGCGACGACCAGCAGACCCTGAGCTATGCCCAGCTTGACGCCCTCATGGACCGCGTGGCCGCGGCCTTGCAGCAGGGCGGCGTGCAGCCCGGTCAGGCCATCGCCATCTGCGCGCTGAATTCCGTGCGCTATGCCGTGCTGTTTCTCGGAGCCTTGCGCGCGGGCGTGGTGGTCGCGCCACTGGCGCCATCCTCCACGGCCGAGAGCCTGGCTTCCATGTTGCGCGATGCCCAGGCGCGCCATCTGTTCCTCGACAAGGTGGCCCAGGACCTGGTGCCCGCCGACACCGGACTGCAATGCATTTCGCTCGACGGCGTGGCTGCGGGCAGAGCCTTCGAGGACTGGCTCGCGCCCGAGGGTTCGCAGCCCGCGCCCGTGAGCGTGGAGCCCGAGGCACCGTTCAACATCATCTATTCCTCTGGCACCACGGGCACGCCCAAGGGCATCGTGCAGTCGCACGGCATGCGCTGGACCCATATCAACCGGGGAGGAGTCTACGGCTACGGTCCCGAGGGAACGACGCTGCTGGCCACGCCGCTGTACTCCAACACCACGCTGGTGGTGTTCTTTCCCACGCTGGGCAGCGGCGGTTGCGTGGTGCTCATGCCCAAATTCGATGCGGCCCGCTACCTGCAACTGGCCCAGCAGCACCGCGTCACCCACACCATGCTGGTGCCCGTGCAGTACCAGCGCATCATGGCGCTGCCTCAGTTCGGCGAGCATGACCTGTCGAGCTTTCAGGCCAAGTTCTGCACCAGCGCACCGTTTCGTGCCGAGCTCAAGGCCGATGTGGTGGCGCGCTGGCCCGGCAGCCTGACCGAGTTCTACGGCATGACCGAGGGCGGGGGCACCTGCATTCTCGAAGCCCACCTGCACCCGGACAAGCTGCACACCGTGGGCAAGCCCGCCGAAGGCCATGACATCCGCCTCATCGACGAGGAGGGCAGCGAGGTCGCTCCCGGCGCGGACGGCGAGGTCGTGGGCCACTCGCCCAGCATGATGAGCGGCTACCACGGCCAGCCCGCCAAGACGCGCGAGGCCGAATGGTTCGATGCCACGGGAAAGCGCTTCATCCGCACGGGCGATGTGGGCCGCTTTGATGCCGACGGCTTCCTGACCCTGTTCGATCGCCGCAAGGACATGATCATCAGCGGCGGCTTCAACGTCTATCCCAGCGACCTGGAGGCCCAGCTGCGTGCCCACCCGGCCGTGGACGACGTGGCCGTTGTCGGCGTTCCCTCCGATCAATGGGGCGAGACGCCCGTGGCCTATGTGGTGTCGCGCACGGGCCAGCCGGCCCGGCCCGAGGAAATCATGGGCTGGTACAACCAGCAAGCCGGCAAGACCCAGCGCCTGGCCGACCTGCGCTTCATCGCCGAGCTGCCGCGCAGTGCCATCGGCAAGGTGCTCAAGCGCGAGCTGCGCGATCAGTACGCGGCGGGGCGCTGAGCCTGTCTTCCATTTCACGATGCCCATCACGAGACAAATCCCATGAGCCATGACACCACGATGTCCGAAGTTCGCCGCCAGGTGACGCCCGAGGAGTGGCAGATCCGCGTCGAGTTGGCTGCCGCCTACCGGCTGGTCGCCCACTTCGGCTGGGACGACTTGATCTTCACTCACATTTCGGCGCGCGTGCCGGGCCAGCCCGGCCAGTTCCTGATCAACCCCTACGGCATGCTGTTCGACGAGATCACCGCATCCAGCCTGGTCAAGGTCGATCACGAGGGTCAGCCGATGATGGAGACCGAGTACGACGTCAACCCCGCAGGCTTCGTCATTCACAGCGCCATCCACGACGGCCGCCCCGAAGTGCAGTGCGTGCTGCACACGCACACGCGCTACGGCGTGGCCGTGTCGGCGCAGAAGGATGGCCTGCTGCCCATCTCGCAGCAGTCCATCTTCCCGCTGGTGCGCCTGGCCTACCACGACTACGAAGGCGTGGCCCTGCGCGATGACGAGAAGCCGCGCCTTGTGGACGATCTGGGTGCCAGCAACTTCCTCATCCTACGCAACCACGGGCTGCTGACCTGCGGGCGCAGTGTGGCCGAGGCCGTGCTGGCCATGTACACGCTGGAGTCGGCCTGCCGCATCCAGATCCTGGCGCAGTCGGGCGGCGGCGAGTTGACGCGCATCCCGCAGGCCATCATTGCCGACGCGGTCAACCAGTCGCGCCAGGTCACCAAGGGCAAGGGCGCGGGCCTGGCCTGGCCGGGCCTGCTGCGCCGCCTGGATCGCATCGATCCTTCTTACAAGCAATAGCACCCCCTGAGTCGCTGTGCGCCTTCCCCCTCTCTCGCTGCGCGAGGGAGGGGGACGACACCCTCGCGGCGGGGCGGCGCGGCCGGCATAGGCCCTTGCTCGGTGTCCCGCGCTTGGGCTGCTGCCGTTTCGCAGGCAGCGAACAGTGCTCAGATTCATGGAGAAATCAATGGGAATTCTGGTCAACATCCACCCCAGCATGGGCGCGCCCATCGTCGATGCGCTGCGTGCGCTGGCGCCCGACGTGCAGGTTTGGGCCCATCGCGAAGAGGCACCGGCCGCCGAGGTCGAAGCCATGCTCGCCTGGAGCCTCAAGCCCGGCGTGCTGGCGGCCTATCCGCAACTCAAGCTGCTGTGCGCCCCCAGTGCGGGCGTGGACAAGTTGCTGGCCGTGCCCGACCTGCCGGTTGGCCTGCCCGTGGCGCGCACCGTCGATCCGCAGCAGCATGTGGAGATCGCCCAGTATGTGGTCGGCACCGCGCTGCGCCATACGCGCGAGCTGGATCTGTTCGCGCGCCAGCAGCAGGCAGGCGACTGGCTTCGCCGCCCCGTGCGCGCCAGCGCCGACTGCCGGGTGGGCATTCTGGGTCTGGGCGAGGTCGGCCGCTTCGTGGCTGCTGCCATGCAGGCCGTGGGCTATCCTGTCGCGGGCTGGAGCCGCAGCGCCAAGAGCATTGCGGGCCTTGCCACGCACAGCGGTGCCGAAGGTCTGCAGCAGCTTCTGTCCACCAGCGACATTCTGGTCTGCGCCTTGCCGCTCACGCCCGAGACGCGCGATCTGCTGAACCGGCGCACCCTCTCCCTGCTGCCGCGCGGCGCCTACTTCATCAACGTGGGCCGTGGCGAGCAGGTGGTGGAAGACGATCTGCTGGCTTTGCTCGACGAAGGCCATCTGGCCGGTGCCGCGCTGGATGTGCTGCGCGAGGAGCCGCCCCAGCCCGGCAACAAGGTGTGGGCGCACCCCAAGGCCTTTGTCACTCCGCATATCGCGGCCCAGGCCTCGGCCGACACCGTGGCCCGCCAGTGCCTGGAGAACCTGCGCCGCCTGCGCGCGGGCGAGCCCTTGCTCAACCTGGTGGACGTGGCCCGCGGATACTGAGACCTCTTTCCCTTTCCCTGTCGCGCTGGCGTGCTGCTGCGCGGCGCTTTCCCCCTGCAAGAATCAAGAGACACTCATGCCTTCGACATCCCGCCGCAGCTTTCTGCAATCGAGCGCCGCAGCCGGCGCTGCCATGCTGGCTCCCTCGGCCTGGGCCCAGAGCCCCTGGCCCTCCAAGCCCATACGCATCGTCGTTCCCTACACGGCAGGCGGCTTCACCGACCAGATGGCACGTCTGCTGCAGGTGGGCTTGCAGAAAGCGCTGGGCCAGCCCATCGTCATCGACAACAAGCCGGGTGCGAACAGTCTCATCGGTGTGGATCAGGTGGCAAAGTCCGCACCTGATGGCTACACGTTCGGAGTGGTGATTGCCGCTTATGCGGCCAACACCACGCTGTATCCCAAGCTGCCCTACAACCCGGGCAAGGATCTGGTCGGCGTGTCTCTGATGGGAGTCTCGCCTCTGGTTGCAGCCGTGTCCACCAATGCGCCGTTCAAGACCACGCAGGAGCTGATTGCCTATGCCAAGGCGCATCCTGGCAAGGTCAGCTTTGGTTCCTCGGGAAGCGGCTCCAGCGCGCATCTGACGACCGAGTTGATGAAGCTGCTGACCAAGACGGACATGATTCATGTGCCCTACAAGGGGGCCGCACCGGCACTGACCGACCTCATGGGCGGTCAGATCCCCTTGTTCCTCGATCCTCCGCCCAATCTGATCCAGCCTGCCAAGGCCGGTCGCATTCGTCTGATTGGCGTGGCCAGCGACAAGCGACTGGCGGTGTTGCCCGATGTACCGACATTTGCCGAGCAAGGCATTCCCGATCTGATGGGCAGCACCTGGGCTGCCATGATTGCCCCGGCAGGAGTGCCCAAGGAGATCGTGCAGCGCATGTCCGCCGAAGTCGCTCGCATCATTCGCAGTCCTGAGATTTCGCAGCGCATGCAGCAGACCATGGGCACGTTTGCCGAAGGCTCGACGCCGGAGGAATGCGATCGTTTCATTGCCGCTGAAACTGCCAAATGGGGAAAAGTGATCCGTGAAGCCAAGGTGACGGTGGACTAGGCTTCCTGGCCTGGTTTGTCCCCGGCAGGGCCTCAAGGGAAAGGGTGCGGCTGCCGGGTGAGGTGAATGCAGAGGTGAATGTAGAGGGGTTTCCTCATTGGCTGATGGTGCGAAGTGGAGATGGCTGCAGCGTGGGAACTCCTGCCGAACAAGCCCGGGGCAGTGCGATGAAATCTCCGTCAGCTTGTCAGCTTGTCAGCTTGTTAGTGCCGTCAAGGCCGGGGAACCTCGCTGGCGGCGACGCGCCACCGCCTCCTCGGCGCCCTCAAGGCATGCCTTTCCCGATAGGCTGCGGGCGTCATTCCCACATACCGGACGAACACCCGCCGGAACGCCGAGGCATCCTCATACCCGCAGGCCAGCGCCACGGAGGGCACGCTCTCCAGCGTGATCTCCAGCAACACCCGAGCCCGCGCGCAGCGCAGGCGGTGCAGGTGGTCCAGCGGGCTGTGCCCCAGCTCCTGCTGGAAGTGGCGCAGCAGGGTGCGCGAGCTGGCCGATACCGCATCCGCCAGCGCCCGCAGGTCATAGGGCTGCTCCACGCGCGCCTCCAGCCAGGCTATGGCATGGGCCAGCACGCTGGTCCGCGTGGCAGGAATGCGGCGGTCCTGCAGGGCGGCGCGCGTGGCGCGTTCGCGCTGGGGATCGGGCTGCAGCACGGCGGCCAGCGCTGCGGCCAGGTCGTCGCCGAAGGCATGGCGCGTGAGTGCGATGGCCATGGGGGCCAGGGCTTCGGGGTGGGAGGCGCTGAGCCAGGGCCTGTCGTCCACGAAGGGCAGGCCCTCGGCAAGCTCTATGCTGGCAAAGTCCAGTCCGAATCCGCCCATGAAATACCAGGGCAGGGCCACACGGCGGCCCTCGCAGCGTCCGCTGGCGGCCGCGAACCAGGCGGCGCTGCCCAGCGTGCACACGGTCAGGCCCTGGTCGAAGGCTGTGGCGATGCGCTGCGTGAGGCCCGGATGCGCGGCGACGATGTCGCGGATGGATGGAATGTCCGGGCAATGCAGCGCGCTTGCGAAGACGGCATGCGCCGGCCCCTCGGCCAGGGCGCCTTCGGCCGCGTGCGGCATGGCCGGCAGGGGCTGGCCCCTGCCATCGACCCAACGCCAGCCAAAGCGCGGTGCGCGTCGGCCCAGGCGCAGGCCGGCAACGAGGTTGGCGCTGCGCAGCATCTCCACGAGATGCGCTGCATGGCCTGTGGCGCTGTGCTCCAGGCAGGGCAGCTCGATGACGAAGGTCCGGGGCATGGCGGTTTTGGCTCCTCGAATGGCGATTTCGCCGTGTCTGTCACAGGTGCTTCACTTTTAGCATGACTGCTTGTGCCATTTTTCAGGGTCACGAAGATGCTTCACAAACAGTCCGAGACAAAGCTTTCCACACCGCCCCGCACAGGCCTGCGGCGCATCGCACTGGCCGGCTTGCTGGCCTGCGGCCTGCCGCTGGCAGCCAGCGCACAGGGGCTGGATGCCCAGGGCCTGGCGGCGCTGGATGCCGCCATTCAGCCGCTGGCGCCCAAGATGCTGGAGTGGCGTCGCGACATTCACCAGCATCCCGAACTGTCGGGCCAGGAAGAGCGCACGGCCAAGCTGGTGGCCGATCACCTGCGCCGCCTGGGCATGGAAGTGCAGACCGGCGTGGGCGGCACAGGCGTGGTGGGCGTGCTGCGCGGCGGCCAGCCCGGCAAGACCGTGGCCCTGCGCGCCGACATGGATGCACTGCCCGTGGCCGAGAAGACGGGCCTGCCCTTTGCCTCCAAGGCCAAGGCACAGTACATGGGCAAGCAGGTGCCGGTCATGCATGCCTGCGGGCACGATGCCCACGTGGCCATGCTCATGGGCGCGGCCGAGGCGCTGGCCGGCATGCGCGCGAGGCTGCCAGGCACGGTGAAATTCATCTTCCAGCCGGCCGAGGAAGGCGCTCCGGTGGAGGCCGATGCCCATGGTCATGTACCCAGTTTCGGCGCCAAGGCCATGGTGGAGGCTGGCGTGCTCAAGGATGTGCAGGCCATCTACGGCCTGCACATCACGGCGAACCTGCCCTCGGGCATGGTGGGCTACCGCAGCGGGCCGCTGATGGCAGGCTCGGACAGCCTGAGCATCCAGGTCGAGGGCCGGGGCGGCCATGGCTCGTCGCCGTGGAGTGCGGTCGATCCCATCGTCGCGGCCAGCCAGGTGGTGCTGGGCCTGCAGACCGTGGTCAGCCGCCAGCTCAACATCAGCCTGGAGCCGGCCGTGCTGACGATTGGCTCCATCCAGGGCGGCACGCGCTACAACATCATTCCGGACAACGTGGAGATGCAGGGCACGCTGCGCACCTTCGACGAAGACATGCGCCAGGAGGCGCACAAGCGAATCACGGCCACGGCCGAGCAGATCGCGGCCTCCAGCGGCGCCAAGGCCAAGGTGCGCTTCGGCCCCGTGGCCTATCCGGTCACCACCAATCCGGCCGCGCTGACCGAGGCCTCGCTGCCCGCGCTCAAGCTGGCCCTGGGCGGCAAGGCCATGGTGATTCCCAAGGTCAGCGGCTCCGAGGATTTTTCGGAGTTCCAGAAAGTGGTGCCGGGATTCTTCTACTTCCTGGGTGCGCCGCCGGCAGGCCAGGACTTCACCAAGGCACCACCCAACCACTCGCCGCTGTTCGACATCGACGAGAAGCAGCTGCCCACGGGTGCACGTTCACTGGCTGCCCTGGCCGTGGACTATCTGCAGCGCAACCCCTAGCCATTGTTCCCCCCTGAGCGGCTGACGCCGCAGCCCTCTGTTCGGTGCCTTCTCTCTCGCTTTGTGGGAAGGAGGCAGCACCTTTGCTGCGGCAAGGGCTCTGCATGGGCGAGCCATTGTCAATATGCTGAGGAATGAACAAGGCCACTTCGGTGGCCTTGTTCATTGGAAGATCATCGTGTACCGCGCCCGATTCAAGAGTGCATGGAAGTCAGCAGGAAGAGACGGCAAAGAGGGGGATGAGCTGTTCCGCAGCATGGCCAGAGGCTCGGACCTCAGGCACATGACTCAGAAAACGTGGGGGCTCAGAAACAAGTCGATTCGGTGCAGTGAAAGCATGGATCCGCTGACGGTGGTTTTGTATGGCGATGGGTGTTCTTTGAAACCTGGGAAAAACCGAGCTATAATTGCTGTCTCTGTAGGGGAGTCGCCAAGCTGGTTAAGGCACTGGATTTTGATTCCAGCATGCGAAGGTTCGAATCCTTCTTCCCCTGCCAAGATATATAAAAGCCTCGACTGTTTATGCAGCCGGGGCTTTTTCTTTGTCTTCAATACTGCTCCTGGCTCCCAGGAGAGGTCGGCAGATTGGGTGTTCTGCAGCCATTGATCGACGCCTATGCAATGAGTGTGCAATGAGTGCGCCACAAAGCCCGAAAAAGCCCGCTTGTCGGCGAGCAGAGGATTCATTGATGTGGGCGCGCGGCCCGGTTCATGGAAATCTATGAATAGGCGATCAGTTGCTGGCGCTGCCAGCCAACGAGGCGCACAGGTCACCCATGCCGGTGCGACCTTCTCCGTCCAGGGCTTCGACCAGGTCGCGGATCAGGCTTGAGAGCTCACCGGTAGCAATGGTCACATTGGTGTCAAAGCCGCTGTCAGCGTCACCACCTCGTCGGCGCGGCCCTGGGCGCTGGTATCTAGCACCAGGGTGCGTGCCTGCGGATCGATCCAGACCCACATGCTGCCCTGCTTGGTGAAGGCCATGGGCAGCAGATCAAGCTTGGCCTCGTCCTTGAGTTCGCGCCTTTCCTCCTTGCCGGGCTTGCGGCCCTCGGTCTTTTCGATGTGCTCGGCCTTCTCGGCCTTCTCGTTGACCTTGCGATTGAGCACGCTGGCCGGCAGCATCTTGGCCTCGGTCATGAAGCGCATCACCCATTGACCGGGCACGGATTCAACCAGCAGACCGTGCTGCTCACTGCGCGGCGGCACCCAACCGACGGAACGCTCCTGTGTGGCGCTGCATTCGGCAAAGACTGTCTTTTGCAGGACATTCTCCAGCGCCTGCAGGTCGCTCTGCCAGCTCTTCGCAGTGCGGTAAATGATCATGTTATTGAGCATTTGGGCTCCTGAAATAGAAAAAGCTCGCTCACATTGGCGGGCTCTGATGTCAAGAATGGTGAGATCGTTAGTGGCCGCAAGGAAGCGGCTGACCTTGCTCCTCCTTAAAGTCCTCCGGCAGAGGGGCGCCGCAGCTTCCGCAACGCTTGTTGGTGGTGATATCTGTCATGTTGGTGGTACTCATAAAAAAGCCCGCACGACGGCGGGCAATGGCAAATTCTGTGGAGGCTCTCTAAATCTTGCTACGGCCTCGGTAGTCGAGGTCGGTGGCGGAGTAGTTTTCTCGTGTGCGCCAATTCATTTGAACTGGGCCGGTATGTTCTGGCGGATAGGTAATGCGCTCTTTTTCCCGGCTGAGCTCCCATCGCTTGCCCTCCACGACATGGTGAACGGTTGATTTTTTCGTTTTGATCATTGCGAGACTCTCTGTAACTATCCGGACGCCAGTTCCACAGTACATGGTTAATCCTTAATGGTCTACCACTATATTTTTTGAAGGTTTTGATGTGAGCGGCATCAAACAGGGGGTGCTGAAGATTTCCCACCAAAGGTCGTTCGGTTCACCTATACTGGTTTCACTCGCTGTTTAGGCCGTTCGCCCCAACAGTGCCTGTCTGACACCATTGCCGCCCCTTGGCCGCAGGTAGCCGCTCTTCTAGCAAAGCACGCGGTAGTCACACCCCTCTAGGCGAACTCACCAGATCCTGAACATCCTCGTGGATCTGCGTTGCCCCTGCACTTAGCACGGGCCTTCCCTATCTCATTTGACGGTCTGCGCAATCGTGCGTGCGATCGTCCGCTTTCATGCTGCACAAAAACACTACAGAGCAGATTGGCCGCTACGTGGTCACACCTCTCACCCAGACTGATGCAAGTGGTCAATTCACTGCTGCTGTCTCTATTCGTCGTGGTACTTATGACCGAATCTTTCGGTTTATCCCGCATTTTTCTGATGAGTCGCTTGCCTCTAAATATGCGTTGGCTGAAGGCCGGAGCATGGTGCTTGGTCACCAGTTGAATTGAGCTGCATCAGTTTTCATCCCTCAGTAGAAGCTTTGGCTACTGACTAATCTTCACCAAAGCACTCTGGTGGTTCTCTTGGGAATCATCTTTCGCTCCGAAAAATAGCAGCGAAATTCACTTAGAAGGTACCCTATGCAAAGCAATCTCTACGTATCTAATCTTGGCTATGGCGTCGATCGTGAAACGCTGAAATCTCATTTCTCAAGCTGCGGGGATGTCCTGTCCTCTGAAGTCATAACGGACCGTAATACAGGCCAATCGCGCGGCTTCGGCTTTGTTGAAATGGGAACGGCTGCCCAGGCAAAATCAGCGATCGAATCGCTCAATGATCAGTCATTGGGTGGCCGCGTGATTTCTGTCTCGCTAGCCAACGCACGCAAGTAATTTTTACTTCGCGTAAAAAGCCCACATCTGCATAGGTGTGGGCTTTTTGCATTTTTAATGCGTGGTCTGAAACAAGCTATTTCAATGAAATTTGCTACGCCTATTTTTCATCCTTCCACGAAAAAAGAACGAAAGACAGTCATCGAAAAAGTCATGAAATGAGCTGCCTATGGTTGCTCTTTCAGGTACTGCACGGTCTTTTCATCCAGCCATTGGACATGCATGCCCGGGCAGGCGAACTCATCGAGCAGGCTTCGGACGATGGTCTGCGGCTCATTAGCTTGTGCATCCGGCACTGCCAGCCGCTAGGCCCATGCAGATGGCGACGATCAAGATCAGGGCTTCAAGTAGCTTTGTCGTCGTTTCATTCCTTGGCGCTTATGAAGAAAGCGCGATCCGCTATCAAAATTGAATGATCAGACCGGCCAGGCTTCGGGCGTGAGCGCGATCACCACGGCCGGGCCGACCAGGCAGAAGAGGCCGCAGCCGGTGAGGCCCGTTGCGCGGCGAGCAGCAGCTTTGTCTCTGGGGTCGGGGTTGGAGTCGAATGCATGGAATCTCCTGTGGGCAAAGAAAAAGCCCGCGAGCGTTTGCTGCGGGCTTGAATAAAGAGCCGGTGACCTTTCGGGTCTGCCTGGGGAATGATTGAGAGAGGGAGGGAGGAGAGACGCCCAGGCCCGGCGAATGGGAGTATTTTTCACTGCGTCACCTTTAAATAAGCTGAAAGGTGGCGACTTCCGCCATGCGCATTGCGATGGCTGTATCGAAGTGCCATCTAGCGTGACCACTCTCGCCACGCAGCGGAGGCTGAGCCGTGCTCCTGATCGAGGGCAGCCCAGGCGAATTCCCGAGCTGCCGCACCTGCTCGTGCAGTCACGCCAGATAGCTGCCGCTTACGCCGGCAAGTCGTGATGGCTACATGGCCTCAAATATCCAACCACCTTCACGGCGGTGGGCTGGTCCGCCTAGACCTAGCGCGCAAGGCGCATCTGTGTAGTCCACGGAGTCGAGCCGTGTCCAGTCCACCTGCGTGATGGCCCCGCTATAGCCCTGCGGGGGAAGGCACATGCGAGGCCGAATCCGGTGAACGCACATTGCGCGACTCTCAGCACCTGATTTGTGTGCTGAGCTACCTTGAACTGGCTGCAGCAAAAGAAAAAGCCCGCAAGCAGTTGCTGCGGGCGCGAATATAAAGCCGGTGACCTATTTGGTCATGCCTGGGCAAGTTGAGGAAGTGAAAGGAGTCTGTGATCCCAGGCCCGGCAAAACAGGTTCGTGGCGTAAATTTAGCCCAAAGAGAGTCATGGAATCAATACCTACGCGGGTTCATAAACGGGCTCTACGTCATCTGGCGTGACCACTGTCGCTCACGACGCGAAAGCCGCGCCGAGCTCACAATTGACGGCAACCCAGGCGAATTCCTGAACGGCAGTCCCTGCTCGAGTACTCACGCCAGATGGCTCGCTATAGCTCTGTGGGGAAGTGCTGTCATCCGGCATCCGGTCTGCGTTCTTATTCGCTCCCTCAAGGAGTAAAAAAGCCACCTATGGAGGTGGCTGTTGAAAATGACATCCGCAGTACGGCAGGAAGCCCGGCACTCTTGCTACCAGATCGTGTTCAAGGCCTCCCCCTGTGGTGAGAACGTCTAAGCTCCAGTCTCAGGACCTTTCAAGCTTGGATCAGCTGCCGGCAGAGTTCTAGGCATAGCTATTTCGCCAACATGGGTTACGCTCACTAAATTAATAGACGACCGGTCTATTTTATAATAAGGCTCATGATCCTCAGCAAAAAAGCCGAAGCGACACGTCAGCACATTCTCGATACCGGGTATCAACTGGTGCTGCACAAGGGCTTTGCAGGTCTGGGCCTGCTCGAAATTCTCAAAGCCTGCAACGTGCCCAAAGGTTCGTTCTACCACTACTTCTCGTCAAAGGAAGCCTTTGGCTGCGCGCTGCTACAGCAGTATGTGGAAGGCTACGGACAAAAGCTCAATGACTTGCTCGGCGAAGCCGGCAACGGCCGTGAGCGTCTGATGCGGTACTGGGATGCCTGGATTTCAGCACCCGGCAATCCCACGCTTGGATGGGCCGAGGAATGTCTTGTGGTGAAGCTCGCTGCCGAAGTGGCCGACCTCTCCGAAGACATGCGTCTGGTGCTCGACGCCGGCGTGCAGCGTCTGCTGGCGAGAATCGCCTCGCTGATCGACGAAGCCCGTGAAGATGGGTCCCTGCCCGCCGGCAAGCCGTCACCTGCGCTTGCCCGCGCGCTGTATCAAATGTGGTTGGGGGCAGCGCTTCTAGCCAAGTTGAGTCAAGACAAATTGCCGTTGCTGGAGGCACGCGACACCACCGAGCGCTTGCTCACTTGCACTTCTGCATCCTGAATCATGGAAGCAAAGAGCCACTGTATTTCCGACACCTGAGGAGTCATTGATGAAAGTTCTGTTTGTACTCACGTCCCACGACAAGCTGGGCAGCACCGGTCACAAGACGGGGTTCTGGTTGGAGGAATTCGCGGCCCCCTACTACGCATTGAAAGATGCGGGAGCCATGATTACGCTGGCTTCGCCTGCCGGAGGTCAACCGCCTTTAGACCCGAAAAGCGATGAGCCTGCAGCCCAGACTTCCGCGACCGAGCGGTTTCGCCAGGACACCGAAGCACAGGCCGCTCTGGCTTCGACAGTACCGCTGAATCAGGTCAGCGCCACCGATTTCGATGCCGTGTTCTACCCAGGCGGCCATGGTCCCTTGTGGGACTTGGCCAACGATCCCAACTCCATTGCACTGCTCGAAGCTTTCGAGCGTTCGAACAAGCCACTCGCCCTTGTCTGCCATGCGCCAGGTGCTCTGATCAATGTCCGGGCCGCTGATGGACAACCATTGGTTGCCGGTCGCCATGTCACAGGCTTCACCAACAGCGAAGAAGCGGCGGTCGGCCTAACCACCGTCGTACCCTTTCTGATCGAAGACGAGTTCTTGCGCTTGGGTGCTCACTATGAAAAAGCTCCGGACTGGCAGGTGCATGTCGTCACGGATGGCCGGTTGATCACAGGACAGAATCCGGCCAGCTCGGAGGGCGTGGCCCATGCCTTGTTGTCCATGCTTGCTCATCAGGAGAAATAAGTCATGCGCAGTGCTATCCACACCACTTTTGGCGAACCTTCCGAGGTTCTCGAGCTGATAGATCGGCCCATCCCGCAACCAGGTGCTGGTGAGGTGCGCATCAAGACCTTGCTGGCGCCAATCCACAACCATGACCTCTGGACGATCCGTGGCAGCTATGGTTACAAGCCTGAACTTCCCGCGATTGGCGGCAGCGAGGCCGTTGGCATCGTCGATGCGCTGGGTGAAGGCGTCTCAGGCCCGGCAGTGGGACAGCGGGTTGCCGTCGCGGGAGTCCACAACACCTGGGCGGAGTACTTTCTTGCGCCTGCCAATGTGCTGGTGCCGATGCCGCCAGCTATTCCTGATGAAGCCGCAGCGCAAATCATTGCGATGCCACTGAGCGCATTGATGTTGCTGGAGTTTCTCAATGTCGAGCCGGGACAATGGATCGTGCAGAACACGGCGAATGGCGCGGTCGGAAAGACTGTGGCAATGCTGGCGAAAGCACGCGGCGTGCATGTCTTGAACCTGGTCCGGCGCGATGCAGGTGTACAGGAGCTTGCCGCCCTGGGCATCGGCAATGCCTTGTCCACGGCACAACCAGACTGGCAGGAACGCGCCCGCGCTATTCTTGGCGGCCCGTTGGCTCGTGCGGCCGTGGATTCCATCGGAGGCTCAGCCAGTGCATCCTTGCTCGGTCTATTGGGTGAGGAGGGCACCTTGGTTTCCTTTGGCACCATGGCCGGAGAGCCCATGCAGATCGACTCCGGATCTCTGATCTTCAAGCAAGCGACGGTAAAGGGTTTCTGGGGCAGCAAGGTCAGTCAAGCCATGACGCCTGACAACAAGCGGCGCTTGATTGGCGAACTGCTGCAGCGGGTGTTGTCGGGTGAGCTCAAACTGACGGCTGAGGCCATTTTTGATCTCAATGATGCTGCTCAGGCCGCAGCCGCAAGCTTGCAGCCGGGCCGCAAAGGGAAGGTCTTGCTAAGAGCCTAAGTGATTGTGCTGCTGGCTCTCGACGCCTGACGCCAAGGAGCAAGCAAAACATGCAACTGCTTGTCGACTGCAGCGGCACAACTTCCCGCCATTGGAAGGGGAAAGCCATCGGCATTGAGGACATTGCTCAATGCCGATGGCTTGCCGCGTCTCCAAGTGCCGGCCGACCTGAGCTTTGGGGGACGCAACTCGTATGGGAGCCTGGTTTGCTAGGCGTTCCTGGCGGCCTGACGACGCAGCTCAAACTGGGCTGCCCACTCTGTAACAGGCATAAAGCTCGGGTCTGTGCGCACGACCTGTTCAGTCTGCGCCCAAATGGCTTCATCGCTCTGCTCCAGATCTAACGGGTCTCCATGGGGCTGACTCACATACCAAGGCGTATCCAGGTAGACCTCCACGGTGTTGTCCTCAGGGTCCATGCAGTAGATCGAAAGCGCATTGCCATGGTTGAGACCGCGCATCTTCGTTGCCCCCAAAGCCAGTGCCCGACGCCGCGCTTCGCGCAGCTGGTCGATGGACTGGACCTTGAAAGACAGTTGCATCACGGTGCTTGGTGAATCGGCACCGCGTCCTCCGGCCAACACCAATTGATGGTGTTGATCATTTCGTCCGCTCAGAAACACGATCTCGAAGCGAAAGGTCACGCCCACACCACGGTCGGTTTCCTGCATATCGAATACGCCCGTGTAGAAGGACTTCATCACTTCCAGATCGCGGCAAAAGATACCGAAGTGGGACAGGTTGGCGGTATAGGGTTGGTTCATGCTAGCGAGCTCCACGGAATCAGGGAATGAGGACGAGCTTGCCCAGAGTGCCACCGCTATCGAGCAGCTCGTGAGCCTGTCGAGCTTGTGCCAGCTGCATACGCATGGCACGTGGTGCACGCACAGAGCCGCGCGCCATGAGCCTGATGGCTTCCTCCATCAATCCTCGGCGTTGCGTGATGTCTGCATCCACCGCATGGATAGAGAAAGTGCGAATGGCCAAGCTCCTGGCTAGCAATTTGCGCAGCTCATCGAACACATCAGCAGACGGGGGGCCTGCCAGAATGTTGTACGACACCGCCATACCTGACGGAGCCAGAGAGCGCAGACAGGCGATAAAGAGATCGGCACCCACATGGTCAAAGGCCAAATCAACGCCTCGTCCACCAGTGAGTTCCATCACCTGCTGAGGCAGCGTCTTCACATCGCCGCTCACCAAATCTGTGACACCGTTTTCTATCGCAAATGCCTGTTTTTCAGCGGTGGAGGCTGTGCCAATGACACGTAAGCCACGAGATCTGGCCACCTGTGCCAGAGCCGTCGCCACGCCACCTGCTGCGCCTGGCACCAGAATGGATTGCGCCGGCAAATTGCCATTGCTGGCCAGCAAAGCCAATGCGAGCTGGAAATTGCCAAGGCTCACTGCATCATCGAAGGCAATGGTGTCTGGAAGTACGAACGGAACCGACTCCGCAACGCAGATGGCCTGCGCATAGCAGCCCCCGCGCTGAGGCAGCTCCCGCGCACTGACCAGTACCCGATCACCGATAGAGAGGCGACTCACGCCCGGACCCACTGCATCCACAATACCTGCCAGTTCGTTGCCGGGAATAGCGGGCAACGGCGGCATCCACTTATAGGTGCCATTGCGAATCAACACATCGGGGCCGCCTGCTCCGATGGCATGAGCCTTCACGCGCACCTGACCAGCGCTTGGCTGGGGCACAGGCAAGTCGACCAGAGACAACACTTCGGGGCCGCCAGTGGTCTGCAGCTGCACGGCTTTCATCGTCATAGTGCTTGCCTCCATGATCAGCGCTGTCCGTCATGCACCGAGACTTGCTCGCGAGTCAGTCCACCCAGGCGCGAATGAATGCGGCCACCGTCGGCCATCACCAGAGCAAAGAGGATTTCGTCAGGGCGCGGAGCGTCTTGAATTCCGACTTCCGCGCTGTTGAAGTGGCTGCGCACGTAAGCGGCATGGATGTAGTGCAGAGGAACCATCAGTCGGTAGCCCGTGGCTGCCACCGCTTTTGCCGATGGAACGATGGCTTTGGGCTCACCCAGTACATGGCGCATCGCCCAACCACCGGCCTCATGCCAAACTGCACCGTGCTCCAGCTCTCCGTTAACGCCCACAATGGCTGCCTTGCTGTAGGCTTGGACATTTTCTTTGCCCAAAGTGTCCACCAGTTCCTCTGCGAGCAAGGTGCCCAGGCTGCGCAGCTCTGCCATGAAAGGCAACAGGTCAGGTTCGTAGCGGCCTGCATAGGGGTTGCGAACCACAGCACAGGCCGATGCTACGCGCAAAGGTTGCTCTGCCGGTGGGCCGCCTTCATGGTAGATGGTCTCGATATTGAGGCTGCGTTTGCGAATTGCTATCAAAGTCATGACTGAACTTTCAGTGAGTGCATTTATTGTTTAGGAATCTTGGCGTCGGCGACAACCTGGCGCCATTTCTCTAGCTCATGGCCAACCATGGCTTTCATCTCTTCAGGCGTGCTGCCTCGCGCCTCACCGCCGATGTCTTCCAGACGTTTGCGCACAGAGGCCAGTTCAAGTGCCCGCTGCGTCTCGGTATTCAGGCGCTCGATCACCGCGCGCGCAGTGCCGGCAGGCGCCATCAGCCCTGCCCATGAGCGCACGTCATACCCAGCCACACCTTGCTCAGACACTGTGGGGATATTGGGCAAACCTGGCCAGCGCTGTGCACCGCTGGTTGCAATCGCACGCAGCTTGCCAGCCTGGATGTTGGAAAGAACGGCTGTCGGCGGAGCGATGATGAAGGGCACTTCATCCCCCAGCAGGGCGGTGACGGATGCGGCGTCGCCACGGTAAGGCACATGCATCAAGCTCACGCGTCCCATCTTGGCCAGCAGCTCTCCAGCTAAATGATGGGTGGAGCCCACTCCAGCTGTGCCATATGCCACGGTACCCGGTTCAGCCTGGGCCTTGGCAAGCACTTCGCGCAAGCTTTGAAACTTGGACTTTGTATTGACCACCAACAGGAACGGAAAGAAAGTGACCGTTGAGATCATCTCAAAATCACTTACCGAGTTGTAAGGGAGCTTGTTGTACAACGCACCGGCCACCGCATGACCGCCAGTCGCCATCAACAAGGTGTAGCCATCGGGCTTGGCACGAGCCACCGTGGTTGCCGCAATGGTTCCACCGGCCCCGGTCTGGGCCTCCACTATCACGGGTTGTCCCAGGGCCTTTCCAATCTCCGTACCCACGGCGCGGGCGATGGAATCAGCATTTCCGCCAGCTGCAAAGCCTTGATACAGCTTGATCGCCCGATCCGGATAGGTCTGAGCCATAACCGGAAGTGTTGACCAGGACAAGGCCGTCGCACTGCTGGCGGCGAGGAAGTGTCTTCTATGCATGTTTGTCTCCATGGGCGGCGGCCTCTTTGGGCCTGGCTCTACCCGTGTGAAGTGGATGAAGTCTGAGGGGATGGATTAGGACTGCGCTATCACTGGGTTGCGCAGCAGACCAATGGCTTCGATCTCCACTTCCACGACGTCGCCTGCTTTCATGAACTGCTGAGGCTTTTTGCTCCAGCCCACGCCAGCCGGAGTGCCTGTGATGATTACATCGCCCGGGACCAGCGTGAAGATGGTGGAGGCATAGGCGATCAAGCGTGGGATCGAGAAGATCATGTGTCCTGTGTGGCTAGACTGCACCACGGCACCATTCAGGCGTGTCTCGAGCTTCAATTCACGGCCTGGCGAGATTTCATCGGCTGTCACCATCCAGGGGCCAAAGGCTCCGGTGGACTCGAAATTTTTGCCCGATGCGATCTGCTTGGCATGGAACTGCCATTCCCGCACGCTCGCATCGTTGTAGCAGCTGTAGCCGGCAATGTGCTCCCAGGCATCCGCCTCGGCGATGTCGCGGCCGCCCTGGCCAATGATGACGGCGAGTTCACCTTCCCAGTCCAACGAGTCGGAAACATGGGGGCGCACGATCGGGCCTTGGTGTGCAGTCTGAGAACGCCACACACGTAGAAAAATCGGGGGCTCCTCGGAGAGTTCTCGCTGCATTCCTGCGGCCAGCACTTCCTGGTGGTGATCCATGTAGTTGCGCACTGCGCAAACGATCTTCTCCGGACGAGGAATGACCGGCAGGAACGTCACGTCGGCCAACTTTGCATCTGCAACCAGACCCTCTGTCAATGCATCGCGGCGCGCGAAGTCGGGGCTGGCGATGAAGTCGGCAAGCGTGGCATAGCCCGTACGAGCAGCCAGCTCAGCGACACCATCGGCAATCACGACGCCCCAGGTATCACGGCCGGCGAGCGAATAAGACATCAGTTTCATGGGGTTCCTTCAAGCGATAAGGAGAGGTGAAAAGGATGTGGCTTGCGTGCAATTTTGCGTTAAAGCCACTTTGTGCATGAACTTATTTTTGTGCATAAAAATAGTTTTGATGCATAGGGTTTGCCCCATGTGCCCAAAAATGCGTAAAAAAAATGCTCACGACCCGTGAGCGTGAGCATTGATTCGAGGAGAAATTTTTAAGATGCAGCCGCTAGCAGCCAGGTCTCCGCATTGGGAGAACAGCATGGAGCTGCCTGAGGGTCTGACATGCCGTCATGGTCAGCATGAGGATGCATTCAACAGCCCTCGCCTGGCGCTGGCTGGCAAAGAGAGCGGTCTATACGCCAGGTGATAACTTGGCGGGCATTTCGCTGAAGTATGGAATCAGCTTGGCTGCTTCTCCACCTTTTCCAGAACCTCCAACACATTCCGTTGCGTACTGAGAATATGTTCCTCCAGTAGCGCGCACGCTGTGTCTGCGTCCCTTCGCAGCGTGGCATCCATCAGCTTGCGGTGCTCATTTGATTTGTGCTTGAAGGTCTTGCGAAAGCGAGCTGAATAGCGGCGATATCGTTCAGCCTGATCGAACAGGCTGGCACTCAATGTGCGCAGCCGCTCGGAAGGAGTGGCCGAAAGCAGCGCCATGTGGAACGCCGTGTGCATGTCGGTCCATCCCTGGTCCAGCACCACGGGGCCGTCGCTAAGCCGGCTTTCCACTTTTTCCAAGCGGTGAAAAGCACCTACAACCGACGCCTCCCATGCGTCATCGCCATAGGCAATTGATTCACGAAGCGCTTGCGAATCCAACATGATGCGCATGCGCGTGATATCGGCCAGATCGTCGGCAGAAATGGCGGTAACTCGAAAGCCTCGGCGCTCATCGGCGCGTATCAATCCCTCTTGAGCCAAACGGCTCAGAGCCTCGCGCAGCGGACTGCTTGAAAAGCCGTAGGCTGTCTGCAGCTCATCGAGCTTGAGCTTCACGCCGGCACCGTATGTGCCGTTGAGCACATCCTGACGCAGTTGCGCAAATGCCTGATCAATCAATGTCGGGGCTTTGGTGGGGGCGTCTTTTTTATACATGTTTTTAATTTTATGCATAAACTTGGGAGATTGAAAGAAGGAGTAAACCTCAGTGAAAGTAGACATCAACACCCCCGTTCGCCTCGTTGCGATTTCAGGCAGTATTCGCAGGGCATCCCACTGCACCGCAGTACTTCGCAGCCTCACCCCACTGCTTCCACCAACGGTCACCATGGAGTTGTTGCCCCTGGATGACGTCCCGCTATACAACGGTGACCTCGACGGGGAGACGCCACCGCCAGCAGTGAAACGGCTCAAGACTGCGATTGCAGAAGCGGATGGCCTGGTGATCTGCTCGCCCGAGTACAACTACGGCATCCCTGGTGTGCTCAAGAATGCAATCGATTGGGCCTCGCGCCCTGGGTTTGCATCGCCGCTCAAGGATAAGCTGGCACTCATCATGACCGCATCACCTGGTACGGCTGGAGGCGTTCGAGCCCAGGCCCAGATCCGAGACGCTCTATCCGCGACGCTTGCTCGTCCATTGGTGCGCCAGCACATCGCCATTGCCAGTGTCGCAACCCGTATTCAGGATGGAAAGCTGGTGGACGAGCCGACCCTGAACTTCATCAAGGCAGGCCTGGACGATCTGATCAATGAGATCCGCTGGCAAGCTGCACGGACAAAGCAGGACTGATCCAGCCTCGGCTACGAGGGCTCTATTGAAAGCTGTTTCGCATTGATCAAAGGGCAGCCCCCTCGTATCCATGCATCGCCGGTGCTAGGCACTCCTGGCGCACGGCGTTGCAGAACACCCAGGCATCGGATTCTCGCCATCTTCGCGGTGAAAGTCTGTCGCAGCCAAGAGGCTTGATGCGCCCAAGCCCGTGACGCCCGCAGAGGTCAGATCGCTCGACCTACCAGCTCACCGCTGATTCTCTCCTCCCGAAGCCAGAAGACGCCATGCAGGTTTGCCAACCTGGAAAGAGCTTTTGCTGAAAATTATTTTGTGCATAAAATGCTATTTACGCACAAAATATTGAGTCCGCACGCCAACCTCTTGATCCCTGAGAAGGGTGGCCGCGTGTGACGCAATGGCTTGTTTTCCGCCCTGTCTCGGCAGTCGAGCAGTGGCATTCAGACTTCGCGCATCGGCGTCTTGGTCTTTCACAACCCGAACGGAGCTATTTGTGAATCAGCACGATTTATTGATCAACGGCGAATGGACAAGAGGGGCGAGCTATTCACTGGACATCAACCCCTCCAACCTGGAGGACGCCATCGCTGAATATGCGCAAGGTGGTGCAGCGGATGTCGACGCCGCCGTCGCTGCTGCTATGCAAGCCTTTCCAGCCTGGGCAGCCAGCAACATCCAAGTGCGCTCGGATGCACTGGACAAGATCGGCAATGAACTTCTTGCACGCAAGGAGGAGCTTGGAACGCTGCTTTCACGTGAAGAAGGCAAAACCAAGGCCGAAGGCGTGAGTGAAGTGACCCGGGCCGGCCAGATCTTCAAGTTCTTTGCTGGAGAGTGCCTTCGGCTTTCTGGGGAGTTGCTGCCTTCGGTGCGTCCGGGTGTCGGGATAGAGATCACACGCGAACCGGTGGGCGTGGTCGGCCTCATCACCCCCTGGAACTTTCCGATGGCGATTCCTGCATGGAAGATTGCACCTGCATTGGCCTTCGGGAACTGTGTGGTTCTCAAGCCAGCCGAACTGGTACCTGCCAGCGCCTGGGCTTTGGCGGACATCATCCATCGCTCTGGTGTACCGGCGGGCGTGTTCAATCTTGTCATGGGCCGCGGCAGCGTGATTGGCAGCGCATTGGTTGAGCACTCAGGCATTCATGCCATCAGCTTCACGGGCTCGGCGGGTGTCGGCCGTCATATTGCGGCTCGATGCGTTGCAACTCACAAGAAAGTGCAGTTGGAGCTGGGAGGCAAGAATCCGCAAGTTGTGCTCGACGATGCCGACCTCAGCCAGGCCGTTGAACTATGCGTACAAAGTTCCTTTTACTCGACCGGCCAGCGCTGTACCGCTTCGAGCCGTTTGATCGTGACGGATGGTATCTACCCACGGTTCATCGAGGCGATGAAGGCCCGCATGGCGCATATCAGGATTGGTGATGCACTTGACCCAGGTACTGACATCGGACCAGTTTCCTCTCTGTCGCAGTTGGAGCAGAACCTCGCTTATGTCGAGATCGGCAAGAGCGAAGGCGCCACTCTGGCAACAGGCGGCGAGCGATTGAAGCTCGGCAACGATGGCTACTACATGTCGCCAGCCTTGTTCAGCGAGTCATCCTCCGAAATGCGCATCAACAACGAGGAAATTTTTGGCCCGGTGGCCAGCGTGATCCGCGTGAATAACTATGAGGAGGCACTGGCCACCGCCAACGATACGGTTTTTGGTCTGTCAGCGGGAATCGCCACAACTTCCTTGAAGTACGCGACACATTTCAAGCGCCATAGCCAGGCCGGGATGGTGATGGTCAATCTGCCCACCGCAGGAGTTGACTACCACGTTCCTTTCGGGGGACGCAAGGGTTCGAGCTACGGACCGCGCGAACAAGGTCGCTACTCCCAGGAGTTTTTCACTGTTGTCAAAACCTCCTACACCTGTGCCTGAACAGGCAACTCGACTGCCGTCGAGTCTGAGACTCCCATGTACCCAATCCAAGATATGACTGATACCCAAGCCGAATTACCCCAAGTCGAAGCCCAGATTCTGGAGCGCGAAAAGCAACGATGCGATGCCATGACAAGGGGCGATTTCGACCGGCTCAAAGAGCTGTTGCACCCAGCTCTCACACATGTCCACGCAAAAGGGCAAGTGGATAGCTACGAAAGCTATTTCCGCTCTGGCGGGACGCATGTCAACTACGAGCAGATCGATCGTTCCAATCTTCGCGTCCAGGTGCTGGGAGAAACTGCCGTGATGACTGGCCGACAGTTGCTGGTCGCAGTCAGAAAAGATGGAAGCGGCACCGTTCGGATTGACTCTCAAGTTCTTCAAGTCTGGACCCAACACGAGGGCCAGTGGCGTCAGATTGCCTTTCAGACCACGCCCACTGAAATGAGCATTTCTTGAGCAATTCGTCTCAACTGTAGGGCTGTAAGTTAACTGGACGCCGCCAGAAGGGGGTTGTTCAGTCCCCGACTGTCGCCGCCAGCGCAGTCTGGATGTCCAAGTGGCATACCGCACCACCTCGGATGGCCTACATCTGCGGGTTGCCTCCACGGGCATCAAGTTCCTGCGCGAAGGCGAGTGGAAATGCATAAAGCATGGGGCGGAGCGCCGGCGCCAATGGTGCTGCATATCGGCATTGATGCACAAACGCTGCCGCTACGAGCTATTTGTGTCACATCCAACAATGTCAGTGATGCTGCCGTGATGCCTGAGTTGCTCGCACAGGTTTCCGCCCAAGAACCGCGGCTGACTGCCATCGTCCAGATTTCACCCAAAGTCCAAGTGCTGCTTAAATGCGGGGAGAAGTGGATGGGTTTCTAACAGGCCAGCTCGCTTTGCACGATCAATGTCCGCATAGACTCACCTGAAAGCGTCCCTCCGCAGAAGAAAG
Organism: Comamonas sp. GW821-FHT11H03; assembly: GCF_058807955.1. Taxonomy (NCBI): domain Bacteria; kingdom Pseudomonadati; phylum Pseudomonadota; class Betaproteobacteria; order Burkholderiales; family Comamonadaceae; genus Comamonas; species Comamonas sp. GW821-FHT11H03. The sequence continues at coordinate 293,047 of NZ_JBXARF010000008.1, read as the reverse complement.
GCATGAAATGTTGCGCGTCTTGGGCAAGGCATCGTCAATCAATGTACGCAAGGTACTCTGGGCCTGTGCCGAAATGGAAATACCTTTTGAGCGAGAGGATTGGGGGTCAGGCTTCAAGTCGACCCATACGGTTGAATTCATGGCGCTGAATCCCAATGCCATGGTGCCGGTCATCCAGGATGGCGATTTTGTTTTGTGGGAGTCGAACACCATCATTCGCTATCTGGCCAACCGCTATAGCGGCGCTGAGATTTACCCGCTCGAGGCGCTGGCGAGGGCGCGGGTTGACCAATGGATGGACTGGCAGGCGACGGATCTCAACAAGTCCTGGAGCTATGCCTTCATGTCATTGGTTAGACACTCTCCCGAGTACCAGGACAGCCATGCGCTGGCAACCGGCTGCCGGGAATGGTCGAAGCATATGGAGATCCTGGATCGGCAACTGGATTCGACCGGTGCCTATGTCTGCGGTGAGGAGTTCTCTCTTGCGGACATACCTGTTGGCCTGTCAGTAAACCGGTGGTTTGAAACACCGCTGGCACACCCGGACTATCCGGCGGTACGGGACTATTACGAGCGCTTGAGCCGTAGGCCGGGTTATCGTCTGTATGGAAGAAATGGAATGCCCTGAAAGGGCGGCTAACGGCCATGAGCAGCCCTTGATGAACGATCCGGCATCCGAAAGTAGAAAAATCAAACTCAGCTAGCTCGTATGCACCGGCGACAACTCCACCTTGTTACGCCCCGTAGCCTTGGCGGCGTACAGAGCTTCATCCGCCACGCGGATGACCGCTGACACTTCACTGTCTTCCTCCGGGGTCCAGGTTGCGGCTCCGATGCTGGCCGTGACATGACCAAACTCACTACCTGAATGCTCGATCCCCAGGTCAGAAATCGCCGAACGAATACTTTCTGCAACCGAGGCCGCCCCTTCTGGCGTAGTGTCCGGGAGGACCACAATGAACTCCTCCCCCCCGTAGCGCGCTGCATGATCTAGAGGGCGGCGGATATTGTCACCAATGCACTTCGCAACAGCCGTGAGCGCATCATCACCCGCCTGATGCCCGTAGGTGTCGTTGTAAGCTTTGAACCGATCGATATCGACAAACAGCAGCGAAAACATGCTGCTGTTTCGCCTGGCCCGTCTCCATTCCTGGTCCAGGATTTCACCAAGCGTGCGGCGGTTATTCAGGCCCGTCAGACCATCGGTTCGTGCCAACATGGCCAGCTCCGATTCCGCACGCATACGGTGCCTCAATTGGACCCCGAAAGCAAAGGACAAGCCAATAAAAGCGGCAGCGAGCATCCCGATGACAGCGGCGATGGTCAGGGCGCGATGCCACCATGTCGCATAGATATCGGAATAGGCTTCTGCCACGATGATGGTGAGCGGCAGGTTCGGCAGGTTCTTGAAGTAGTACAGCCGCTGCACTCCATCGACCACCGAAACGTCTGTAAAGCTACCTTCCGTCTTTAGGCGATGCTTCTTGAAGGTGCTGGCGTTGCTGACGTTCCGCCCGATGACTTTTTCGTCATAAGGCTGGCGCATGATCAAGGTGCCGTCATGCTGCATCAGCACCATCGCACCATGGTTGCCTAAGGAAAGTGTCGAAAACAGTTTCCGGAAATAGTCCAGTTGAACGGCAAGCAGCACCACGCCGGCAAAAGAGCCGTCGGCACGCGAAATACGGCGGGTCAGCGGAATGCTGAGAGAACCATCGCGCAGTCGCGACGTATAAGGATGGCCGACATACAAGCCGACATTCGGGCTTGCCTGGTGCACCTTGAAATATTCGCGATCTGCAAAATTACCGACCCTGGGCACCTCGCCCGCGGCATCAAGGACGATATCCCCCTCAGCATTCAACACCAGCATGGAGCCAAGATAGGAGGCAGTCGCGGCTCGGTCGAACAGGGCAATGTTGCGGAGTCGGTCTGATGCCGTCATCACTTCACGGTCACTGATCCCGTCAACCACGGCTTGCAAGGACAGAGCGTAAAGCTCGAAATTGCGTTCAATGTCGTGCTCTGCCATTGTGGCGACATTGCGTAAGCCGTCGGTCGCCCTACCCGTTGCATCCAGCCGGCCCTGGTACAAGATCACAACGCAGATAACTACCATGGACAGTGCGATCACTACACCGGCAATGGCCATGACATAGGGTGCAGCGGACCCAGTGAGCCCCTGCTTGAAAGAAAACCAGCGAAGCCAATTTTTATCATTGTGGTCTTCCACTGCTCCCCCCAGTTACATGTCTTCGTTCAAGAAGTCAGAGGCGTAGCTAGGCTGCATGTATTAATTCGGCTATCCCAGCTGCTTGCAAATTCGTCTTATGCGTTCTCTTTATGGCCTGACGTGCCAGCATACACATGATCCATAGTTGCTGGCTACCGTGCATGCTCCTAAATGGAAGATCCGAGAAGCTTTTACACAGCCCCAGGTATCACTGGCCAAACGGCCTGATAGGTTCTCGCATCAAGCGCGTGTGGTAACAACTGGACGGGATACCGATGGCACGGCGTGAACAAACGCTGTGCGAGGCTTTGTTTGCTGACCGCTAACGGCCAGAAGCTGTCGTCCGGTAGGTAACCGTGAACGGCAAGTCTAGGCTGGTTGCAGTCGTTCACTTCAGAGATGCTAATGACGGCTGTTGCTCAAAGCAGTCGTTGCGCCAAAATTTTCGAGAAAGTCTGCCCTACATCTCAAGATGTCGTTGGAGTCTGCTGATCGAACGCCAAGTGCCTGCTTTTGCGTGATCTGAAATGGTGTTATTGCTGCATGAGCCCAAGAATCTCGCTTTGTAGCAGGGTTGAGTTGTTTTATGAGCGTCGCCACTTCTAACCTAATGCCGTAAACACTCCAACTCCATCAGCTTGCTGATTCTGCTCGCGCTATCGAGGAAAAGCTGTTCGATTCACAACCATTAGATCCCGAAGCGCTTGAGCAATCGCTCATTCACGATTTCATGCGCCTCGCGCATGATGCGGTCCAGCAGCTCCTGCACGCTTGGAATGTCATGAATCAGCCCTGCCACCTGACTGCAAGACCAGGCGCCGCAATCGACATCGCCTTGCTTCATCACGCGCGGATAAACACCCGCGACCTCGGTGGCGATGTCTGCGAACTTGATCTTTTCGCCCAGTTCACGCTCCTTGGCAATCAGGCGCTCGACTGCGGGGTTGTTCAGCACGCGTTCGGTGTTGCGCAGCGGGCGCATCACAAGACGCGTATCGAGTTCGGTAGCCCGCACAATTGCCTGCTTGACGTTGTCGTGAACCGGTGCCTCCTTCGTGGCGACAAAACGTGTGCCCATGTTGATGCCGTCAGCGCCCAGCGCCAGCGCTGCGACCAGTGAGCGGCCATCGGCCATGCCGCCAGAGGCCACAAAAGGCACCTTCAATTCTTCCGCCGCGCGCGGCAGCAGGATGAAGTTGGGGATGTCGTCTTCGCCTGGGTGGCCAGCGCATTCAAAACCGTCTACGCTCACCGCATCGCAGCCAATGCTTTGTGCCTTGAGCGCGTGGCGCACCGAGGTGCATTTGTGGATGACTTTGATGCCAGCCTCATGCAGTGCCGGTAGCCATTGCTGTGGATTGTTGCCAGCGGTCTCCACAATCTTCACGCCGCCTTCGATGATGGCGCGCACATAGCCGGGATAGTCTGGGGCATTGACCGCAGGCAGAAAGGTGAGATTCACTCCAAAAGGCTTGTCCGTCATCTCGCGGCAGCGCGCAATTTCCCTGGACAGGGCCTCAGCCGATGGCTGGGTGAGTGCGGTGATGACGCCAAGGCCGCCGGCATTGGAGACCGCAGCCGCCAGCTCGGCCAAGCCAACGTGGTGCATGCCGCCTTGAATGATGGGGCATTCGATGTTGAAGAGTTCTGTGATTCGGGTTTTCATGTCTCTTGATCAGTTGGCTTGGTTCAGTTCGGAAAGCACTTGGCGAGTGTGCTCGCCGAGCGATGGCACGCGGCCAGGGCGGTGTTTGTAGTCGTCGATTAAGACGACTCCTGGAATATCTGCGGGCGCGCGTTCACCGGCCTGGGTTCCAACGAACAAGTCCTTGGAAACACCTTCCTGCCCGGCGCGAATCTGGTCCATGGTGCGGATGGCTCCGACTACAACGCCAGCGTTGCTCAGCAGCTCGCAAACCGCATGGGTACTATGGTGGTTGAAGGCAGTGTTGAGCGCCGCAAGCAATGCCGCGCGGTTTTCCACGCGTGCGCGATTGGTCTCAAAACGTGCGTCTTGAGCGAGTTCCGGGCTGCCGATGGCGTTGCACAGACGCGGGAAATGCTCCTCGGTATAGGCAGAAACCACCACCATGCCGTCGCTCGTCGCCACCACCTCGGCCGCGGGTGCCACTGTTGGCTGGCCGTTACCGCAGCGCAGGGGCACTTTGTTGAACATGCGGTACTCTGCCCAAGCGTTCGCGAGCGACGCCACGGCAATATCGATCAACGAGAGATTAATGAGCGCACCGCGCCCGTTCACGCTGCGGCGAAACAGCGCTGCCAGCACGCCACTGGTGAGCGATTGCGCGGTGAGTATGTCGACAGCGGTGAAGCCAACACGAACGGGATCGCGCCCGGCCTCGCCGTTCAGGCTCATCATGCCGCTTTCGGCCTGGGCAGCGATGTCAAGGCCTGCCCGCGAGCTGGCAGGACCGCGTTGGCCAAAGCCGCTGACTTGTCCATAGATCAGGCGTGGGAACTGCGACATCAGTTGTTCGGCGCTCAGGCCCAGCTTGTGCATGGCACCGGGGCGCATGTTTTGCAAGACGATGTCGGCACTGGCAACCAGCTTGAGCGCAGCGGCGGACCCCGCATCGCTGCGCAAGTCGAGCACCACTGAGCGTTTGCCGCGGTTGTAGGCGGTGAACATGGGGCCACAGTCGTCATCGGTCCAGCCGAGCTGACGGGCTGCATCACCTGCTGAAGGTTCGATCTTGATGACCTCCGCGCCCAAGTCCGCGAGCGATTGGCCAGCGGCGGGCACGGCAATGTATTGGCCGAATTCGATCACGCGCACGCCTGCCAGCGGCGCATCGTTTGGTACAGAGTTGATGGCTGATGTCATGGCGCTTACTGATCCTGCTGTCCAAAAACGGGCCGGCGCTTTTCAAAGAAAGCATTCGCACCTTCCTTGAAATCCGCTCCCGCAAAGAGTCCGGGCGCATTGTCGAGCTGGAACGCGAGCGCATCTTCCAGCGATATTGGCGCGCGGCGCAAGCCGGCCTTGATGCGGCCAAACGGGCGCTGCGGCCCACGTGCAATCTTATGCGCCAACTCAAGCGCTGTGGGCAGCGCACTGCCATCCGCCACATGCTCATCGGCAAGGCCGGTTTGCAAGGCGCGCTCGGCGTTCACTTCGGTGGCCATCAGCATCATGCGGCGGGCTTGCGTAGTACCGACGCGTGACGGCAGCGACCAAAACAGCGCGGCATCCGGCATCGCACCGACGCGGGTGAAGGCGCTGCAAAACATTGCGTCTTTTCCCGCCACCACCAAATCGCAGGCCAGCGCCAGACCCAGTCCCGCACCATAGGCTGGGCCATCGACCGCAGCGATGATGAGCTTGTCGCTGAGCGCAAGGCGTCGATACAGCCAAGCATTCCTCGTCATATTGCGACGCACTTCGGCTTCGCTTTTTTCTGAGAGCTGGCGCAGATCGCCGCCCGAACAGAATGCGCCACCCGCGCCCGTCAGTACGGCAGCGCGCAGCGTGGGGTCTTGCTCCAGCTCTTCGAGTGCGTTTAGCAAACCGTCCAGCACACCGGGTGCTTGCAAAGAATTACGCACTTGCGGCGCATTGATGATCATGCACAGCACGCCCGTTTCGCGTGTGGTGATGAGCGATGGATGCTCTTGCGTATTTGTCATGCGTAGCCTGCCTTAAAAGAAAGCGCGGCAAGGCGCTCGTGATGCACGGCTGCGCCGCCATACAGCGATGTAGCCAGCGCCAGGCGGCGCAGGTATTCGCCGAGTTCGTACTCCTCAGTCATGCCGATCGCGCCGTGCAATTGCAGGGTTTCTTCCCACACGTGACGGGCCACGTCAATGCAGCGAATGGCAAGCGCCGACACATTGCCTGGCGATGGCTCGTTGGCGACGTAGCGCCACAAGGCTTTGAGCTCTTGCACTTCTACATAAAGATCAACCAGCCGGTGCTGCACCACTTGGTTGCTGCTAATGCTGCGTCCAAACTGCTTGCGGGTCTTCACATACTCAATGGTGGTGGCGAGCGCCACGCTGGCCGCGCCAGCCGTTTCTGCACAATGCGCGATGATGCCGCGATCAATAGCCGATTGCACCAACACATGCATTTGCGCCCAAGGGGCCTTGCGCAGCAGCTTTGCCGGTGATTTCTCTAGCTGTAAAGAGGCAGCGTGGCGACCGTCGTACAGGCGTTGGTTGCCGAGCGTGAGGCCAGCCGCATCGGCGTTGACGAAAAATAGGCCGAAGTCGTCGTCGGCAATGCGAGCAACCAGCAGCAATGCATCTGCACCTGAAAGTCCGGGCGAAAGTCCTTTGGCGCCGCTGATTGCAAAACCGTCAGGCGTCTGTTGAGCCGTGGCGTTTGCAGGCATCACGAGGCCCTCGCATTGCGGCTCCCACATCGCAAAGGCCATACGTTTTTGACCACTTGCAAGATCACCAAGCCATTGACTGCGCAGCGCACCTTCGGCGGTCTGCACCATCAAATGACTGGCGACGATGGCGTTGGCGACAAAGGGCTCGATCAGTAGCGCACGGCCCAACTCTTCGGCGAGCACGCACAGGTCTTCCAGACTACCGCCAAGACCCTCGTCTTCGGCGGGAATGGGGAAGGCCAGCCATCCCATTTCGGCGATTTCGCCCCAGCGCTCTGGCGGGCAGCCGTCGTTGTGTGCGGCCGAGGCTTCGCGTTGTGCAGGCGAGCTTGTTTGCGTGGCCCAACGCCGAACACTGTCGGCAATCATTTGCTGCTCTTGTTGCAGGGAGTCGCTCATAGTCCGAGTACCTGTTTGGCGAGAATATTGTGTTGAATTTCACTGGAGCCACCGGCGATGGTGTAGCCCCGCGCAAGAAATCGGCGAGAGGATGCGGTGCCCGCAATGCCCCCCATCTGCGGGGCATCGCTTTTGCCTGCAAGCCAGGCGGGGCTGAGTGCAAACGCATCGGCGCCGAGGCCGTCGACGATGAGTTCTTCCCACAGCTGAATCAAGCGGCTGCCACGCATCTTGAGCATGGAGACTTCCGCGCCAAGCAACTCGCCCGCTTGCTGGCGTTGGATGAAGCGGCCCGCGTTGGCTTCGAGCGCCAGCAAGCGCGATTGCAGATCGGCAAAGCGTTCCCGAAACCAGTGCTGCTCGCCAACGGGTTTGCCCAGATGCATGTGCGTAAGCCCAATCTCACGCGCACGTGTCATGCGGCGCTTGTTTTCACCGATGCGCGCGAGTTTCAGCCGCTCAAATTCCAGCAGCGACTTGGCCACCGTCCAGCCCTTGTTTTCCTCGCCTACGATTTGATCCACGGGCACGTGCACGTTGTCGAGGAACACTTCGTTGAAGACCACCCAACCGTGAATGCCGACGATGGGACGCACAGTGATGCCGGGCGATTTCATATCGATCAGCAAAAAGGAAATGCCCTCTTGCGGCTTGCCACCTTGGGCTGTGCGAACGAGGCAGAACATCCAGTCGGAGTACTGTGCATACGAAGTCCAGATCTTCGAACCGTTGACCACGTAGTGATCGCCATCACGCTTGGCCTGGGTGGCGAGCGATGCGAGATCCGAGCCCGCGTTGGGCTCCGAGTAGCCCTGGCACCACCATTGATCGCCAGCGGCAATCGCGGGCAAAAATCGCTCTTTTTGCGCCTCACTGCCGTAGTGCATGATCACCGGGCCGAGCATGTCGAATGTCACGCTGTTGAGCTCCGGCGCGTGGCCTTGCGCCATTTCTTCGTCAAACACCATTTGCTGTTCGACGCTCCATTCCTGACCGCCCCAGCGCTTGAACCAATGCGGCACGAGAAGGCCATCGGCGGTAAGGATTTTGTGCCAACGCACCATTTGCTCACGCGTGTGCTGCTGGCCGCGCTGCGTGGTTTCGCGAACGTCCTGGGGAAGGCGTTCGCCGACAAATTGGCGTATCTTTTTGCGGAATGCCGCAAGTTCGGTGGTCTCTTGCATGGGTGGAAAACCTAGAGTGAAATTCAAGCGGGATCAGCCTGCATCAGGCGCAAATGCGATGGCGCAGCGCACGTTTGGCAATCGCCGATCGGTGGACTTCGGACGCGCCGTCATAAATACGGAAAGGCCGCATCTGGCGATAAATCATTGACACCGGCGTGTCCTCGGAGATACCAAGTGCGCCGCAAATTTGCACCGCTGAGTCCGCCACTTTGCAGACCACTTCGGAGACGAACACTTTGGCCATCGAGGAGTGATGGCGAATCGATTCGCCCGCATCCAGCATTCGCGCTACATCGCGCGTCATCAGGCGTGCGGCGTATAGCTCGATATGCGCATCGGCAATCATGGACTGCACCATCTGGTGCTCGCCCAGCTTCGCACCATAAGATTCGCGGTGTGATGCGTACTCTTGCGCAATATCCATCGCACGAGACGCCATGCCGATAAAACGCATGCAGTGAAACAGGCGTGCGCCTTCAAGGCGTAGCTGTGCGTATTCGAGGCCACGGCCTTCTTCGCCGATCAATGCGCTCGCAGGCACGCGGCAATTGGTGAGCGTGATCTCGCCGTGGCCACCGGCATCAAACGGCTCCATCGTCGGCACGTCGCGCACCAGGCGATAACCCGGGGTGTCTGTGTCCACCAGAAACCAGGAGACACCGGCTTCGGTGCGTGCCACAACAATCGCTACGTCGGCCCGCACGGCGCCGGTGATAAACCATTTGTGGGCATTGATTTCCCAGCCCCCTTCAGGCAGACGCTTGGCTGTGGCGCTGAGCATGCGCGGGTCAGAGCCTACGCCAGGCGCGGGTTCGGTCATTGCAAAGCAGGAGTGCAGATCGCCCGTGCGCAGCGGCTCCAGATAGCGCTGTTGCTGCTCGGGCGAGCCCAACTTTTCCAGCGCGTATATGTCTGGCTGAGTTGGCGGAGCGCATTGCAAAACCGCAGGGCCCAAAAAGCTGCGGCCCGCTTCTTCCAGATAGCTACAGCATTCCACCCAGCTCAGCGCGAGGCCGCCATACTCACGCGCTGTGCGTGCTGCGCCAAAGCCGCGCGCAACGGCCTTGCGTTGCAACACGCGCGTGGTTTCTTGCAAGGCTTTGGCGTCACCAGCTTGAAGCAAATGCTCTTGCGGAACGACTTCGCTGGCGATGAATTCGCGCAGCTCGCCGATCAGGATTTGAAACTCGTGTTCGGGGCGCGTTCTCATCGCTGAATCGCCTTCATCATTTTTGTCCAACGCTGGACATCTGTTTCGATGAATGTGGTGAATTCTTTGGTGCCCATGAAGGCTTCTTCGCCAGCGGCGGCAATGAGGCGCTTCTTCACTTCTTCTGTGGCAGTGGCCTCGCGCATTGCGGCTTCGAGCTTTTGAATGATGACTTGCGGCGTGCCTGTGGGCGCGTGTAAGCCGTACCAAGATACAGCAGTTGCTTCAGGAAAACCGGCTTCTGCGAACGTTGGCACGCCCGGCAACTCATTGGAGCGCGTGTCACTAATGTTGGCCAGCACACGCAGCTTCTTGCCGTTGATCTGCGGAATTGCCACGGCAGACGGAAGGATCGACATCGACACGCGGTTATTGATGAGATCAGGAATCGCGGGCGGCGCACCCTTGTACATCACCATCTCCAGCGGAATGCCCGCAGCCGTGCGGAACATCATCGTGGACATAGACTGCGGCGTGCCGATGCCACCATCAGCGTATTGCAGCGGCGGTGAAGCCTTCTTTGCCATGTCGACGAATTCGCGCACAGTCTTGGCGGGCGATGTCATCGGCACGGTGAAGTAGCTGGTAGACAGCGAGAAGCGGCCAATTGGCGTGAAATCCTGCATTTTCCAACGCAGATTGCTTTCGATGAGCGGCGTGTTGATCAGAAACGAGGCCGACACAAGCAAGGTATAGCCGTCTGGCGCTGCACGTGCCACCGTTTCAGCGGCAATGCTGCCGCTCGCGCCGGGCTTGGCTTCCACCACGATAGGTTGTTTGAGGATGCCTTGCAGCGTTTGAGTGAGCGCCCGAGTCTGCACATCAACCACGCCACCGGCAGCATAGGGCACGATGACGTGGATAGGGCGTTTGGGATAGTCGCTATCCGGCGCGGCCAGCGCATTACACGTAAAGGTGCTGGCACCCAAGGCAGCCGCGCCGCTTAGCAGCGTGCTCATGATTTTTCTGCGTTGCATGTCTTGTCTCCATTTTTATGTGCAATGGAAAAACTCCATTGCACATACCTGTCATAATAGGTTGCGTGCGAAGATCTAGCAATACCTGTTATGACAGCGCATGGTTGCAAGGGTGATCAAGTTCTGCCTGCCAACCCAATATCTAACGGATATAGTGCACGTCAGACATGCCTAAAACCAAGACCGAAAAATCTGTCGCCAGCGCATCAGCGGCGCAGCAAGAACAAAAAATTCAAACCGATCTGCCACTGTTTGCACAGGTGCAGCAAAGCCTGCGCCAAAGCATTTTGGAAAAGCAGCTCGCGCCAGGGCAAAAGCTTCCTTCCGAATCCAAGCTGCAAGCGCAGTTTGGTGTTAGCCGAATCACGGTGCGGCAGGCGTTATCAGCGCTTCAGGCGGAAGGTTTGGTGGAAACCTTTAATGGCAAGGGGAGTTTTGTCACCCGTCCCTCGAATGCGCCGCAGCTTGGAATGCTCACCGGCTTTTATGAGCACATGCGCTCCAAGGGCTATCACGCGCAGGGCAAAACGCTTTCGGTGCGCACGGTGAAAGCGTCGATACGTGTCGCACATAGTCTGAAGCTGGCGGTAGGCGCACCGCTGACCTGCATTTCTCATGTGCGCCTTGTTGACGGCGAGGCGATCGTCTGCGGCAAGCTATTTGCACCTCCCTCCATGGCAGAGGCACTGCTGGCTCACGACTTGGAGACAGCGGACACCATGAGTGTGCTGGAAGCCAATTTGGGGTATCGGCTGGAAAGCACGCACATCGAAGCCCGCGCTGTGGCCGCTGGCGTGGAGCGCGGTAAAATTTTGAACGTGGCACCTGATACGCCGCTCTTGTATGTGAGCTTTGTGCCGCACGACATCGAAAACCAGCCGTTGATATATGCGCAGATGTATTTTCGACCCGACAAGTTCACTTACCGGGCAGTGATTCGTCGCTGAGCCGGCGACGGATAGATTTCAATTAGTTGAGATCACGAGCGCTTTGACAATCAAACGAGTACGACTGCTTTGTGCCGGTAAGCGTAAGTCGCTAACGTGGCGGTCGTCGGCAGCTATCGCTGCATCGCCGACATAGACCCAAGAGGCTCGAACGGCAGGAGTGGGTCGATTGCTGGCCGACGCGAACGACCGCTGACGGGGAGCTCGGCCTTGTCGCGCTGAAGCACCGAATCTGGCGCCAGATAACGACCGCTCTTTTTGGCAGCAGACATTGGCCACCGAGGCACGCACGACAGCAACGGGTCGTTTGCGGACCTGCGCTAGGAACTTAAAAAGGTGCAGGGGAGCGCGCCACGCTTGCCCGGGCTGGCCCGAAGAAAACAAGCCCACCTTCAGCGGTTACCACAAGCAGCCATCCGGATTCGACTTCTTCTGTGACGTAGTCGCTGGCGCTGCCAGGCAGGACGCGCTCATTGGGAAATCCATATCGCCCGGGTGTGCGCAGCAAGGTCGAGTGACTAGGGTTGAGCATCGTCTTTGCTGGTCGGCGCTGGCGCTGGTACGCACCACCAGCTTTGTCTTATGTGTAGATGGTGGACACTCCACTCTTGCCCGCTCAGACGGATGCCGCCGCCCTTGATCAGCTTGAGGTGGCAGTGCGCAAGCAGCTCGATCAGTTCTTGCAGAGTGGGTGCATCTGGCTGGGGCTGCAGATGGGCCCTGCATAGTGGCATGCCAGCTTTGGGCAGCTTTGAGTGCATGTACGGCCAGCCACAGATGCCATTGGCTTTTGCGAACTCTGGCGGCAGCCTCGTGCCGTTTATCTACAGTTGATAGATAGTTCACTAAATACTGTGAATTTATACAAAACTTCTATTTTTCAGCTTGTCAGCGAGCGCTTGCGAACAAGGTTGAAGCTTCTTGTAGTGCGGGCGGTAATGCAAAAAAGCCCCGACATCTTGCGATGTTGGGGCTTTTTCTAATGTGGGCAGGTCTGTGGGCAGGCCATCAAACCAAGGTGCAATTAGTTGAATTTATTGATCAACTGGCGGAGGCTGTGAGATTCGAACTCACGGAAGGATCACTCCTTCGGCAGTTTTCAAGACTGCTGGTTTAAACCACTCACCCAAACCTCCGGATGCGAGGATTCTACACAAGGATTGTGCGCTATCCGGCATTGCGCGTATTTTGTCTTGTTCATGAAAACCATAGCGTGTTGCGCTTGCTGGATAAGGAGTGCTAGTTGGTTTTCATCTTGCTGTTGCGCTAGGGTCAGCGACGCTGGCAATGGTCACGGCTGGCGAACCCGATGCTCCGGGAACAAAAAACGCCCCGAAGGGCGTTTTTGTGATTGCCTCGGGCGGGGCGCCCGAGAGATTTCGCCGGATCAGCTGCGCAGTGCGATGGCCTGAGCTGCTGCCAGAGCGGTCATGTTGACCACGCGGCGCACGGTGGAGGAGGGGGTCAGCACATGGGCGGACGCCGAGCAGCCCATCAGGATGGGGCCGATGGTGGTGCCATGGCCGCCTGTGGTCTTGAGCACGTTGAACAGAATGTTCGCGGCGTCGAGGTTGGGGCAGATCAGCACGTTGGCTGCGCCGGTCAGCGAGGACTCCAGCAGGGAGTGGCTGCGTACGCTGGCGTCCAGGGCCGCGTCGCCGTGCATTTCGCCATCGCATTCGATGCCGGGGTTGGCGGCGGCGAACAGGTCGCGTGCAGCGCGCATCTTGCGGGCCGAGCCGCGTGTGGACGAACCGTAGTTGCTGTGCGAGAGGAAGGCCACCTTGGGAGGCAGGCCGAAGCGGGCCACTTCGTCGGCAGCCATCTTGGCGATCTCGGCCAGTTCTTCGGCGCTGGGTGCGTCGTTGATGTAGGTATCGGCCACAAACAGCGTGCCGGATTCCAGCATGACGGCGTTCACGGTGGCGAACTCGTTGGCGCCCTTCTTCAGGCCCAGCACATCTTCCAGATGGGCCAGGTGGCTGTCGAAGCGACCGACCAGGCCGCACAGCATGGCGTCGGCATCACCCAGGTGCACCATCAGGGCGGCGATCAGGGTGTTGGAGCGGCGCACCGCTGCCTTGGCGGCTTCGGGAGTGACGCCGTTGCGGCCCATCAGCTTGTGATAGGTCTCCCAGTACTGGCGGAAGCGGGGGTCGTCTTCGGGATTGCAGATTTCCACATCCTTGCCCAGCTGGATGCGCAGGCCGGCCTTGGCAATGCGGGCTTCGATCACAGCAGGGCGACCGATCAGGATGGGCTTGGCCAGGCCGTCGTCTACGGCAACCTGCACGGCACGCAGCACGCGCTCGTCTTCACCTTCGGCATAGGCCACGCGTTGCAGATTGGCCTTGGCGGCTGCAAACACGGGGCGCATGAACATGCTGGTCTGGTAGACGAAGCGCGTCAGGCTTTCGCGGTAGGCGGCGATGTCCTCGATGGGGCGGGTGGCGACACCGGATTCGGCGGCAGCCTGGGCCACGGCGGGAGCGATGCGCAGGATCAGGCGCGTATCGAAGGGCGTGGGGATCAGGTAGTCGGGGCCGAAGGTCAGCTCCTTGCCCTGGTAGGCGGCGGCGACTTCGTCGCTGACGTCCTGCTTGGCCAGAGAGGCGATTTCACGCACGCAGGCCAGCTTCATGGCTTCGGTGATCTTGGTGGCGCCGCAGTCCAGCGCGCCACGGAAGATGTAGGGGAAGCACAGGACGTTGTTGACCTGATTGGGATAGTCGGAGCGGCCGGTGGCCACGATGCAATCCGGGCGGATGGCCTTGGCCAGTTCGGGGCGGATTTCGGGCTCGGGGTTGGCCAGGGCCAGGATGATGGGCTTGTCGGCCATGGTCTTGACCATGTCGGCAGTCAGCACGCCGGGAGCGGAGCAGCCCAGGAACACGTCGGCGCCGTCGACCACGTCGGCCAGGGTGCGGGCTTCGGTGCTCTGTGCGTAGCGCTGCTTGGATGCGTCCAGACCGCCGGGGCGGCCTTCATAGATCACGCCCTTGGAGTCCACCATGTAGACGTTGGAGCGCTTGATGCCCAGGCCCACCATCACGTCCACGCAGGCAATGGCTGCCGCGCCGGCGCCGGAGACGGCGACCTTGACGGCGCCGATGTCCTTGCCAACCAGTTCCAGACCATTGAGCAAAGCGGCGCTGGAGATGATGGCCGTGCCGTGCTGGTCGTCATGGAACACCGGAATGTTCATGCGCTTGGACAGCTCTTGCTCGATGTAGAAGCACTCGGGAGCCTTGATGTCTTCCAGGTTGATGCCGCCCAGGGTGGGCTCCATCGACGCAATGATGTCGATCAGCTTGTCGGGATCGCGCTCGGCCAGTTCGATGTCGAACACGTCCACGCCGGCAAACTTCTTGAACAGGCAACCCTTGCCTTCCATCACTGGCTTGGAAGCCAGAGGGCCGATATCGCCCAGACCCAGCACCGCAGTGCCGTTGGTGATCACGCCGACCAGATTGCCGCGCGAGGTGTATTCGGCCGCAGTGGACGGGTCCGCCTCGATGTCCAGGCAGGGATAGGCCACGCCCGGCGAATAGGCCAGGGACAGGTCACGCTGGTTGGACAGGGGCTTGGTAGGCGTGACGGAAATCTTGCCTTTGACGGGGCTGCGGTGGTATTCGCGGGCCGCATCGCGCAGGGCTTGTTCGGCGGAGGACAGGTTTTGTGTCATACGAAATATTTATCAGCAAGTTGCTTCTCGGAGCTTACCGGATGGCAAGAAGCATTTTGAGTCAGGTCTGTTTTGCTTCAACTGTATCGACAACAAACCCCCTGGCGCACTGTGGGGCGGCAGGGGGCTTGGGCTGGCTGGTAAGCCAGCGTTTGCTTCAGGACTGGCGTTTAGTGAGCGTCAGCCTCACGTGCTGCGTTGATGGCAGCACTGTTGTCTTTGGCGGCTCCGTTAAAGAAAAGATTCAATGCCACGGCGGTAATCGAGGACAGCAGGATACCGGATTCAATTAGCGGATGGATGGAATGGGGCATCCACTGACGGAAATTAGGGGCAACCAGAGGAATCATGCCCACGCCGATGGACACTGCCACGATCATGGCGTTGTTCTTGTTGTTGCGGAAATCCACATTGGCCAGGATGCGAATGCCGGTGGAGGCCACCATGCCGAACATCACCAGACCTGCACCGCCCAGAACCACGGTAGGCAGGGATTCGATCAAGGCCCCCATCTTGGGCAGCACGCCCAGGACGATCAGGATCACGCCACCGGCCACGCAGACCCAGCGGCTGAGCACGCCGGTCACTGCCACCAGGCCCACGTTCTGGGAGAAGCTGGTGTAGGGGAAGGTGTTGAAGATGCCGCCGATCAGCGTGCCCAGACCGTCGGTGCGCAGACCGCGGGTCAGCTCGTCCTGGGTGATGTCGCGCTTGGCCATGTCGCCCAGGGCCAGGAACATGCCGGTGGATTCGATCATCACCACCACCATCACCAGGCTCATGGTCAGGATCAGGATGGGGTCGAAGACGGGCATGGCGATCTGGAAGGGCAGTACCAAGGTGAACCACTCGGCCTTGGCGACCTTCTCGAAGTTCATCAGACCCATGGCCACGGAGATCACGCCGCCGATCAAGATGCCCATCAGCACCGAGATATTGGCCAGGAAACCCTTGGCAAAGCGAGCGATCAGCAAGATGGACAGCAGCACGATGCCCGAGACCGCAGCGCCTTGCAGATCGGCGTACTTGGGGTTGGGCATGGTGGGCAGCACCGAGAAGCCCTTGGGGATGGCGGGCAGCGAGGAGCCGGGGGCGCCGGCCATGGCCTGGGCTTCTGCCAGCCACTTCAGGTGCTCGGGGTTGGGTACGGAAGGGGCGGTCGGGCCTACGGGGTTGCCGAAGATCCAGTTGATGCCCACACGCATCAGGCTGATGCCGATGACGGCGATGATGGTGCCCGTCACGACCGGTGGGAAGAAGCGCAGCATGCGGCTGATGAGGGGCGCAATGAGGATGGAGATCACCCCCGCGCCTATCACCGAGCCGAAGATCAGGCCTGCGCCGGCATTGCCGCCGGTGCTCTGTGCCATGGACACCATGGGGGCCACGCTGGCAAAGGTCACGCCCATCATCACGGGCAGCTTGATGCCGAACCACTGGGTTGCGCCCATGGCCTGGATCAGGGTGACCAGGCCGCAGACGAACAGGTCGGCAGAGATCAGGTGCGCGACCTGCTCAGGGGGCAGGTTCAGGGCACGGCCCACGATCAGCGGCACGGCGACGGCGCCGGCATACATGACCAGAACGTGCTGCAGACCTAAGGCGGTGAGCTTGCCAAATGGCAGAACCTCATCCACGGGATGCACTTGGGATGTCATAGAAACATGTCTCCTCACTCTATATTGGCTTCAGGTTTGCATGCGATTCGCGAACGGCATGCAATCCATACAAAAAGTGTATACAGCTCATAACGCGCGACATCTAGCGGTAAACCCTGCTCAAAATCCAGTTTCTGGATGGGATGTCAATGATTATGTTTTTCGCGCATAACCATCTAAGGTAATTACTGATCGCTACTAAATATGTAGCAATAGATCCTTTGTTTTTCTAATTTTTATAATAAAACATATTGAAACCTTTTTGTATCAAGCGAAGGATGCTTTGTTTTTCATAGCAAAAATTGCGCGATATGCAATCGGAAGGGATCTGGCTCCGGTTATGCGTGCGCAGGTTTCGGGTCTTGAAACATCTAGTGAAAGAAAGTGCGTTGCCACCTTGAGGCCGGTTGCATGCATTAGCGTTGAAGAAGGTGCAAAAAAGGGCATCAAGGTCGGAATTGGTGCACCGCTGTGCAAAAACGTGCATGGAGGCCTGCAAAGAGCTCATGCCTTCTCATGGGACCTAAATTGGTGCAAAAACCATGCCGAGCTGCTGCACATGCAAAAAGGCGACCTTGCGGTCGCCTTGGAAGTGGAATTGGTCTGCGCTGCTAGAGGGCAGGCTGCCGCCTTGTGTTGCCTTGTGCCGCTTTGGAGCGGCGTCTGGGCTTCAGTGCATACCCGCCGCCATGGCCGAAGTCTGAACTGGACTGGTCTGACGTGGCGCGAAGCTGGCCATGAGCAGCGCCGCTGCTGCCGGCATGGCGGCAGCCCAGGCAAGCCAAGTCAGGCCCAGGCCCTGTGCAATCACGGCTCCGCCCAGCCAGGCACCCAGGGCATTGCCCAGATTGAAGGCCGCGATGTTGAGGCTGGATGCCAGAGTCATGCCTGCTTCGCCCGCAGATTGCAGTACACCCATCTGCAGCGGCGCGACGGTGGCAAAGGCGGCAATGCCCAGCAGCAGCACAAAGGCAATGGCCAGAGGCGTGCTGGCAAACATCCAGCGGCCCGCGATCAGCACCAGCATCAGGGCCGCCAGCGACACCCACAGTGCGCGCTGCACGCCAAAGCGGTCGGCCAGCTTGCCGCCCGCATGGTTGCCCAGGGCCAGGCCCGCCCCGAACAGCAGCAGGGTGAACGCAATCATGCGGTTGTCCATGCCCGTGATCTGGGTCAGCAGCGGCTCTATATAGGTATAGAGGGTGAAGACGCCGGCAAAGCCGATCACAGTCAACAGCAGGCCACGCCACATGGTGCCATTGCGCAGCACGGCCAGCTCCTGTGTCAGGTCCTGAGGGCTGGGCATGCTCAGCTCGCGTGGCACATGGCGCAGCAGGATCAGCAGTGCGATCACGCCGATGCCGCTGACGCTGGCAAATGCCATGCGCCAGCCCCAGTGCTGGCCGATCCAGGTGCCAAAGGGCACGCCCAGCAGCGTGGCCAGGGTCAGACCGGAAAACATCAGCGCAATGGCCGAGGCCTTCTTCTCGGGCGCCACCAGTTGCGTGGCGACGACTGCGCCCACGCCGAAGAAGGTGCCGTGGGTCAGCGAAGTCAGCACGCGTGCCGCTAGCAGCCAGCCATAGCTGGGGGCCAGCGCGGCGGCGGCATTGCCGGCGATGAACAGCAGCATCAGGCTCAGCAGCAGCAACTTGCGCGGCCAGCGGCGCGAGGCCAGCGTGAGAACCGGAGCGCCCACGGCGACGCCCACGGCATAGCCCGAGATCAGCGTGCCCGCCGTTGGGATGGAGATATGAAGATCCTGGCTGACCTGGGTCAGCAAGCCCATGATGATGAATTCCGTGGTGCCGATGCCGAAGGCACCGGCGGCCAGAGCAAGCAATGCTGCAGGCATGAAAACGTCCTTGTGAAAATTGCGCGAAGGGCTGAACTGTGAACCTGCGGCCGAAGGCGCACTAGCCCTTGAAGCGGACATGCATCTGTTCCTGTGGGGAATAAATCGCATCTTTATGATGTGATTCATGAACAAATCCATGGCTATGCCGTTGCTGCCAGAGCACAGTGCGGACCGCTTTGTGGAGCTGCAGACCTTTGTGCAGGTGGCCCAGCAGGGCAGCTTCTCGGCGGCGGCGCGTCTGCGCGAGGTCTCGCCCTCGGCGGTCAGCAAGATCGTGGCCCGGCTCGAAACCCGGCTGGGCGTACAACTGCTGCGCCGCAGCACCCGGCGTCTGGAGTTGACGGCCGAGGGAGAGCAGTTGCTGGAGCAGGGCCGGCAACTGCTGGCGGACTGGCTGGCGCTGGAATCCTCGGTCACCCGGCAGGGCCAGCCCACCGGCGTGGTGCGCATCAATGCCAGCTCGTCCACGGGCAATCGCCTGCTGGTGCCGCTGGTCGGCCCGCTCATGCAGACCTGGCCGGGCCTGCAGCTGGACCTCAGCTTTACCGATCATGTCGTGGACCTGATAGCGGCTCGCGCCGATATCGCCCTGCGCTGGGGGGAGCTGCCGTCTTCGGACATGGTGGCGCGAAAGCTGGGACATACGCGCCAGGTGATCGTGGCCTCGCCGGACTATCTGCAGCGCTTTGGCAGGCCGCAGCATCCCGATGAGCTGGCAGGGCATGTGCGCATTGGCTGGAACTACCCGCGGGCCATACCGCACTGGCCGTTTGTGGTGGCTGGCAAGGCGGTGACGGTGAGCATGGGCGAGGTGCTGCGCGTCAACGATGGTGAAGCCATGGCCAATCTGGCCAAGGCCGGGGCGGGCCTGGCGCGGCTGTCGCTCTATCACGCCTGGGACGATTTGCATGCGGGCAGGCTGCAGGCGCTGCTGGAGGACTTCAATCCCGGAGATCTGCAGCCCATCCATGCCGTGTATGTGGGCAAGCCCGGCCAGTTGCCGGTGAGAACGCGGGCGGTGCTGGATTTTCTGGCCAGCCATGTGGACCTGAGCCATGCCGAGCAAATGCCCGCCGGCCTGCTGCCTGGGGCACATAAAAAAGAGCCTGGACGAATCCAGGCTCTTTGAAAACCTTCATCCAGTCTGGAGAAGGCTAGGCGTTCAAACGGTGTTTGGTGCTCAGGCCGTCAGGTCCACCAGCGAGCGGGCCACCACCTTGGTGGCGCGGCGCAGGTCTTCCAGCACCAGACGCTCGTCGGAGCGCTTGGCGTGCGATTCCAGCACGGTGCGGGGGCCGGCGCCATAGATCACGCCGGGGATGCCGCGCTCTACGTACAGGCGCACGTCGGTGTACAGAGGCGTGCCCACTGCGGGAGGCTTCTCGCCGAAGACAGCTTCGCCGTGGGCCTGGATGGCGTCGACCAGGGGCTTGTTGCCGTCCAGGGGCGTCATGGCATTGGCCAGCAGCAGGCGCTTGATGTCCACGCGCACGGCGTCTTCACCGCTGTAGCCGCCCTGGGTGTTGAAGTCGGCGATGGCGTTGGCGATCACGGCACGGATGCTGGCTTCGACTTCCACGGGATTCTCTTCAGGAATCATGCGGCGGTCGATCTTGAGCATGACCTTGCCGGGCACCACATTGGTGTTGGTGCCGCCGTCGATGCGGCCGATGTTCAGGTAGGGGTGCTTGATGCCGGGCACCTTGGACGTGATTTGCTTGTACTTCACGTTTTCGGCGTACAGCGCATTCATCAGCACCACTGCGGCTTGCAGCGCGTCCACACCGGTGTGGGGCACGGCGGCGTGAGCCATCTTGCCCTGCACGGTGATTTCCATCTGCAGGCAGCCGTTGTGAGCGGTAACTACTTCGTAGCTGAAGCCCGCTGCGATCATCAGGTCGGGCTTGGTCAGGCCCTTTTCCAGCAGCCAGCCGGGGCCCATGATGCCGCCGAACTCTTCGTCGTAGGTGTAGTGCAGCTCCACCGCGCCCTTGGAGGGCTTGGCCACGGCTTCCAGAGCACGCACGGCGAAGGTGAAGGAGGCGAAGTCGCTCTTGCTCACGGCAGCGGCACGGCCATACAGCTTGCCGTCTTCGATCTCGGCGCCGTAGGGGTCCTTGCTCCAGCCTTCGCCCGGAGGCACCACGTCGCCGTGGGCGTTCAGGGCGATGGTTTTGCCACCGTCACCCTGAGTGCCGTATTGGCGGCGCACGATCAGGTTGGTGATGGATTCCATGCCGTAGGCCTTGACGTCGGCTTCTGGCACGACGTGATTCTCGGCATCGAAGCCAAAGCCCTTGATCAGCTCGGCAGTGCGTTCGGCGTGGGGCGCGTTGTTGCCGGGAGGCGTGTCCGTGGGCACTTGCACCATGGCCTGCAGAAACTTCACTTCTTCGTCGAAGTGCTCGTCAATCCAGGCATCGATGGCGGCGTAGGTGGCTTGCTTGTCTTGATTCATATTGGTCATTGCTGTTCTTGAGCCAGTTGGTGGAGGAGGTGGGTGAAGGCATCCACGGACAGTTGCATGTCGTCGGAGGTGGAGGCTTCCAGCGGGTTGTGGCTGATGCCGGCGTTCATGCCGCGCACGAACAACATGGCCTGGGGCATGATTTCGTGCAGTTTCATGGCGTCGTGACCGGCACCGCTGGGCATGCGGAACAGGGGCACGCCCAGTGCATCGACAGCGTTTTCCCAGCGTTTCTGCCATTCGGGAGCGCTGGGTGCCGCCGCTGCCTTCATGGACAGATCGGTGGTGTAGCGCAGGCCGCGGCGTTCGGCGATCGCAGCCATCTCGGCCATGATGTCGTTGATCATGGCGTCGCGCTGCTCGTTGGTGGGGGCGCGCAGATCCAGCGAGAACTGGCAGCGGCCGGGCACCACGTTAACCGAGCCCGAGGGCACGTTCAACTGGCCGATGGTGGCCACGCTGTCGCCATCCTGGCCGGCGCGCTTTTCGATGTACAGCGACAGCTCGGCCACGCCGGCTGCCGCGTCACGGCGGCGGTTCATGGGCGTGGTGCCGGCGTGGCTGGCCATGCCGATGAATTCGCAGACATAGCGGGCGCTGCCGTTGATGGAGGTGACGATGCCCAGGGGGATGTCCAGCTCGTTGAGCACGGGGCCCTGCTCGATGTGCACTTCCACAAAGCCCAGGTACTTGGCGGGGTCGCGCTCCAGCTTGGGGATGTCGTCGATGCACAGGCCGGCATGCAGCATGGCCTCGCGCAGCGTGATGCCGTCGGCGTCCTTTTGCTCCAGCCATTCCTGCTTGAAGTCGCCCACGAGGGCGCCAGAGCCCAGGAAGGTGGCCTTGTAGCGCTGGCCTTCCTCTTCCGAGAAGCCCACCACTTCGATGTTGAAGGGCAGGCGCTTGCCTTGCTGGACCAGTTGCTTGACGCAGGCCATGGGCACAAAGATGCCCAGGCGGCCGTCGTACTTGCCGCCGTTGCGCACGGTGTCGTAGTGGCTGCCGGTCAGCAGGGTCTTGGCGCCCTTGTCCGCAAATTCTGGGGCGGCCTTGTAGCGGCCCACCACATTGCCCACGGCATCGATCTCGACTTCGTCGAAGCCGATTTCGCGCATCCAGTGGCTGATGCGCTGGGCGCAGGCGCGGTGGGCGTCGGTCAGGTAAGTCACCGTCAGTTGGCCTTTTTCGGCGTAGCCGGGGTCGCTGTTGGTGGACAGGCGTTCCTGCCAGTCCCAGACTTCGTTGCCTTCGACGGGCTCGTAGCCGAACTTGTCGTTCAGGCGGATCTCGGCGATGCGGTGGATGTTGCGCAGTGCCTCGGCCTGCTCGTAGGCAGGGTGGTTGAACATGCGACGCTCGAAGGTCGCAATGATCTCGGCCTTGCTCAGACCCAGACCGCGCGCGCCGCGCACGGCCAGGATGAAGGGGAAGCCGAAGCGCTTGCCGTATTCGGCGTTGAGCTTGCGGATGTGCTCCAGCTCTTCGGGCGTGCAGTTGGTCAGGCCTGCCTTCTTTTGCTCATTCGTCGATTCGGCGGTGAGCGTGTTGGTCTCCATCTGCTTGCCGGCCAGCTCCGGGTGAGCGCGGATCAGATCGAGCTGGGCCTGCTCGCTGGACTCGGCCAGCACCTTGGCCATGGCGTGCTTGATATGCGCCATGGACTTGAAGGGACGCTGCTCCAGTGCCTTGGCGGCAATCCAGGGCGAGTGCTCGTACAGGCCATCGAGCAGGTCGGTGGCGGTTGCCGCATCGGCGGCATTCAGTTGTTCCAGGGTCAAAGCCATGTCGCAATCAATCCTTGCAGGGGAAACGCTCGGCCCAGTGACGAGCCAAATCAATACGGCGGCACACCCACACGTTGTCGTGCTTCTGGATGTGGTCGAGGAAGCGCTGCAGCGCTGTAATCCGGCCGGGGCGGCCCAGCAGTCGGCAGTGCATGCCGATGCTCATCATCTTGGGGGCGTTGTCGCCGCTGGCATTGCCCTCGGCGTACAGGACATCGAAGGTGTCCTTCATGTACTGGAAGAACGGATCGGCATGCGAGTAACCCTGGGGCAGGGCAAAGCGCATGTCGTTCACGTCCAGCGTGTAGGGAACGATGAGCTGGTTGTGCGTCGTGCCGTCGCTCTTGGCAACCTTCATCCAGAAGGGCAGGTCGTCGCCGTAGTAATCGCTGTCGTAGCTGAAGCGGCCGGTATCGGCCACCAGGCGGTGGCTGTTGGGGCTGTCGCGGCCGGTGTACCAGCCCAGGCCGTGGTCGCCGCCCGTGCCGTACAGCTCTTCAAAGATGTCCACGCATTGCTGCATGTGCGCGCGCTCGATTTCCTCGGGCACGTTCTGGTAGTGAATCCACTTCAGGCCGTGGCAGGCCACTTCGTGACCGAGCTCGTCAAAGGCCTGGGCCAGCTCGCGATGCTTTTGCAGCGCCGTGGCCACGCCGAACACGGTCAGCGGCAGAGCGCGTTTCTCGAACTCCTTGAGAATGCGCCACACGCCGGCGCGCGAGCCGTATTCATAGATGCCGTCCATGCTCATGTGACGGTCCGGGTAGCTGGCGGGATTGAACATCTCCGACAGGAATTGCTCGCTGCCCGGGTCGCCATGCAGGATATGGTTCTCACCGCCTTCTTCGTAGTTCAGCACGAACTGAACGGCCACGCGGGCTTTGCCGGGCCATTCGGGATGGGGCGTGTTGCGGCCGTAGCCAATCAGGTCGCGTGGATAGGAGGCGGTGGAATCGTAAGTCATAGGGATACGGATGAAAGTGCCATCGACAAGTCGTTCGTTGGCAAATCGCGGTCGAAGGTCAGGCCTGCTTCCACGTGGTCCAGGTGCAGCTGCATCAGCTGCACCGCATGTTCGGCATCGCCCGCAGCCAGTGCGTTCACGATGTCGGCATGTTCTTCGTGCGAATGCTCGGCCGCCGATGCAGACTGGTACATCAGCGTGATCAATGCGCAGCGGGAAATCAGCTCGCCCAGCAGCTGCGCCAGCACCTCGTTGCCCATGAGCTCGGCCATGCGCACGTGGAAGTCGCCCAGCAGCTCGGTGCGCTGGCCCACGTCATTGGCTTCCATGGCCTTTTTCTCGGCAGCCACATGCTGCTTGAGGGCGCGAATCTTGGCGGCGCTGCTTTGCTTGACAAAGCTGCGCACCATCTCGGCTTCGAGCATGCGGCGCACGGCAAACACCTGGCGCGCCTCGTCCACCGAAGGCGTGGCCACAAAGGCGCCGCGAGCGGGCTCTAGCCGGATGAGACGGTTCTGCGAAAGCTGGAACAGGGCCTGGCGCACTAGGGTGCGGGAAACTCCAAAGTGGTCGGCCAGCTTTTGCTCGGCCAGCTTGGTGCCGGGCATCAGGCGATGCTCGACGATGGCCTTGGTCAGGCTTTCGACAATGAAACTGGTGGTGGAAGTTTCCATAAATCCATCATAGCGGTTGAAGACAAGTTTTGTATACAGTTTCTGTTCACCAAACATGGTGTTTGTATCGATGTTCAGGTGCAGAAAGCTGTGCGCAAGCGCGCAAACCCAATGGGAGCAAGGGCTTGCAACATTGGTATTGCAAAGATCAGCAGTGTTGTGACTGGGGGCCCTCTGTGAGGGAAAAAAGCCCGAATGCACAATGCGCAGCTATGCAAGCACAGAATACATCCTCGCGCGCGCAGGCTGCGGCAACGCCTGTTCCCCAGCAAGACCCGGCTGGCTTTCTGCGTCATCTGTATGACGTGGCGGTGCGCAACGCCCTGCCCATCGAGGGTCTGGCGCGTCATCTGCCCAAGCCGCCCAAGGGCCGCACGCTGGTGCTTGGCGCCGGCAAGGCCGGCGGCTCCATGGCGCAGGCGCTGGAGGCTCTGTGGCCGCAGGATGCCCCGCTGTCGGGCCTGGTGGTGACGCGCTACGCGCACATTCCCCCACGCCCCGAAGGGCTGGCCCAGCGCCTGGAAGTGGTGGAAGCCGCCCACCCCGTGCCGGACGCGGCGGGTCTGGCTGCGGCCGAGCGCATTCTGGCGCTGACCGAGGGGCTGACGGCCGACGATCTGGTGATCTGCCTGATCTCCGGCGGCGGCTCTTCCCTGCTGACGCTGCCCGCCGAAGGCATCGACCTGGCCGAGAAGCAGCGCATCAACAAGGCGCTGCTGGAGAGCGGCACGGCGATTGGCGAGATGAACTGCGTGCGCAAGCATCTCTCGCGCATCAAGGGCGGGCGTCTGGCCGCTGCCTGCCATCCCGCCAAGGTGGTGACGCTGACCATCAGCGATGTGCCCGGCGACGATCCTTCGGTGATCGCCAGCGGACCGACGGTGCCGGACGCGTCGACCTGTGCCGACGCACTGGCCATCCTGGACCGCTACCAGATCGGCATTCCCGAGTCCGTGCGCGCTGCGCTGCAAGCCGGCGAGCTGGAGACGCCCAAGCCCGGCGATGCCCGCTTTGAAGGCCATGAGGTGCATCTGATCGCCACGCCCCAGCAGTCGCTGGAAGCGGCGGCGGCCGCCGCCCGCGCGGCCGGCATTGCCGTGCATGTGCTGTCCGACGAGATGGAGGGCGAATCGCGCGAGGTGGGCAAGGTCCATGCAGCGCTGGCGCGCGCTGTGGCCCGGCATGAGCAGCCTTTTGCCAGGCCCTGCGTGATTCTCTCGGGTGGCGAGACCACGGTGACCATCCGCCCGCGCCAACCCGGTGCCGCCAAGGGGCGCGGCGGCCGTGCCGGCGAGTTCTGCCTGGGTCTGGCCCAGGCCCTGCAGGGGCAGGAAAAGGTCTGGGCGCTGGCCGCAGACACCGACGGTATCGACGGTGTCGAGGACAACGCGGGAGCGCGTGTCTCGCCCTGCACGCTCAAGCGTGCGGCAGAGCTGAGTCTGCGCATCAGCGATCACCTGGATCGCAACGATGCCTATGGCTATTTTTCGGCGCTGGGCGATCTGGTGGTCACCGGGCCTACGCATACCAATGTCAACGACTTCCGCGCAATTCTGGTTCTTTGAAGCCATCAAATTGAATAGCTGCTTGCGCAGGCTATTCAACGGTTTCAAATAGAAAAATATCTGCATCTATCGCTCATCAAGCGGTAGATGCTATTTTTTATATAGCTGCAGTGTCAAACTGGCGCTACCCATCCCAGTGCTCCGAGCAAGTGCCGCCTCGCGGCGAAGGAGCAGTTCCCCTCCGTTAGCGCGCAGCGCGTACAGAGAGGGGGAAGGCGCGAAGCGCCTCAGGGGGAGCTAGCCCCCTCTTGGCAGATCCTCCCACCAGGCATCATCGAACTTGCCCTGCAAAAAGGCGATGAAGGACTGCACCTTCTGCGGCACCAGGCGCGGCGAGGGGTAGACGGCGTGGATTTCCTGCTCGGGCAGGCGGCAGGTCTTGAGCACTTCCACCACGCGGCCGTCCTTGAGCGAGTCCTGGGCCACATAGCGCGGCAGGGCCGCAATGCCCATGTGCGAGCGGGCCGCGGCCAGCAGGGCCGAGAGATTGTTGGAGCGCAGCCGCCCGGTGACGGGAATCGACACCGGCTCGCCGCTGGCATTGCGCAGTCGCCAGATATCGTTGCCCTGAACGCTGCTGTAGATCAGCGTGGAATGCTCCTTGAGATCCGAGGGCCGGCGCGGCGTGCCGTGCTTGCGCAGATAGGTGTTGGAGGCCACCAGCACCCAGGGGTTGACGCCCAGCATGCGTGCGCCCAGCGAGGAGTCGGCCAGCTTGCCCAGGCGCAGCGCCACGTCGATGCCGTTGGCCACCAGATCGGTGTAGCGGTCCTCGAAGCTCAGATCGACCTGCACCTGCGGGTTGTGCTTCATGAAATCCATGGCCAGCGGAATGAGTACCCGGCGCCCGAAGGCCACCGAGCTGCCGATGCGCAGCTGACCCTGGACCTGGGTCTGGCGCACCTTGACCACGTTCTCCGCCTCGGCCACATCGCTGACGATGATCTTGCACTTTTCGTAGTACAGCGCGCCGGCTTCGGTCAGGCTCACGCCGCGCGTGTTGCGGTTGAGCAGACGCACCTTGAGGCGCGCCTCCATGGCCGCGACCTGCTTGGTCACGGTGGGCTGGGTGGTGGCGAATTCCTGCGCGACCTTGGTGAAACTGCCGGTCTCCACCACGCGCACAAACATGTGCATCGCGTCGAGTCTGTCCATGGATTTGTCTCCTATTTATTCTTGGGTGGAATAAATTTTATGGTCTGAGAGCGGCTTCCAGCAAGCAAAGGTCTTGACTAAAGTTCAACCAAGTTTTTAGGAGACCCTCATGGCCAAAATGAAAGCAATCGACGCCGCAGTCCTGGTGCTCGAAAAAGAAGGTGTAACCGTGACGTTTGGTGTGCCCGGCGCGGCCATCAACCCGCTGTACGCTGCAATGAAGAACCACGGCGGCATCGGTCACATTCTGGCCCGTCACGTCGAAGGCGCCAGCCACATGGCTGAAGGCTACACCCGTGCTGTGGCCGGCAATATCGGCGTGTGCATCGGCACCAGTGGCCCTGCCGGCACCGACATGATCACCGGTCTGTACTCGGCCAGCGCCGACTCCATCCCCATCCTGTGCATTACCGGCCAGGCTCCCCGCTCGCGTCTGCACAAGGAAGACTTCCAAGCCGTGGACATCGCCTCCATCGCCAAGCCCGTGACCAAGTGGGCCACCACCGTGCTGGAGCCCGCCCAGGTGCCACGCGCCTTCCAGCAGGCCTTCCACCTGATGCGCTCCGGCCGCCCCGGCCCCGTGCTGATCGACCTGCCCATCGACGTGCAACTGGCCGAGATCGAATTCGA
The DNA here is from genome assembly GCF_058807955.1 of Comamonas sp. GW821-FHT11H03. Taxonomy (NCBI): domain Bacteria; kingdom Pseudomonadati; phylum Pseudomonadota; class Betaproteobacteria; order Burkholderiales; family Comamonadaceae; genus Comamonas; species Comamonas sp. GW821-FHT11H03. Next base: position 265,293 of record NZ_JBXARF010000008.1, on the reverse strand, counting down.
TATCGACACCTACGAGCCCCTGGCCGCCTACAAGCCCACCGCTTCGCGCAAGCAGGCCGAGAAGGCCATCGAGATGCTCAACGAATCCGAGCGTCCCTTGCTGGTCTCCGGCGGCGGTGTGATCAACGCCGATGCTTCCGATCTGATGGTCGAGCTGGCCGAGATCCTGAACGTGCCCGTGATCCCCACCCTGATGGGCTGGGGCACCATCCCTGACGATCACCCCCTGATGGTCGGCATGTGCGGTCTGCAGACCAGCCACCGCTACGGCAACGCCAATATGCTGGCTTCGGACTTCGTGTTCGGCATCGGCAACCGCTGGGCCAACCGCCACACCGGCTCGGTCGAGGTCTACACCAAGGGCCGCAAGTTCATCCACGTGGACATCGAGCCCACGCAGATCGGCCGCGTGTTCGCGCCCGACTACGGCATCGTCTCCGACGCCAAGGCGGCTCTGGAGCAATTCGTTGCCGTCGCCAAGGAGTGGAAGGCTGCCGGCAAGCTCAAGTGCCGCAAGGCCTGGGTGGCCGAGTGCCAGGGTCGCAAGAACAGCGTCGAGTACCTGCGCAAGACCAACTTCGACAGCGTGCCGATGAAGCCCCAGCGCGTCTACCAGTGCATGAACCGCTCCCTGGACCGCGACACCACCTATGTGTCCACCATCGGTCTGTCGCAGATCGCCGGTGCCCAGTTCCTGCACGTGTACAAGCCCCGCAACTGGATCAACTGCGGCCAGGCCGGTCCTCTGGGCTGGACCACTCCAGCCGCCCTGGGCGTGCGCGTGGCCGACCCCCAGCGCAAGATCGTGGCGCTGTCCGGCGACTACGACTTCCAGTTCATGATCGAAGAGCTGGCCGTGGGCGCGCAGTTCAAGCTGCCCTATGTTCATGTGCTGGTCAACAACAGCTACCTGGGTCTGATCCGTCAGGCACAGCGCGCTTTCTCGATCGACTATTGCGTGCAATTGGCGTTCGACAATATCAACATGGATGAGGGTGATGCCACCCGCGGCTACGGTGTTGACCATGTTAAGGTCGTTGAGGGTCTGGGTTGCAAGGCGATTCGCGTTCATCGCGCCGAAGACTTTGCCCCCGCCATGCAGCAGGCCGAAGCCTGGATGGCCGAGCACCAGACTCCTGTGGTGATCGAGTGCATCCTGGAGCATGTGACCAACATCTCCATGGGCGCCGAAATCGACAACGTGGTCGAGTTCGAAGACCTGGCGACCGAAAAGGCCGACGCGCCCAGCGCACTGGCCCTGCTGGACTGATAGGAAAACTCCCCCTGAGCGGCTGCGCCGCTCCCCCCTGTCTTTGCAGGAGGAGGACGACGCTTTCGCTGCGGGGCGGCGCGGCCGGCTCAGGCCCTTGCCTGGCGTCCGCCAGCCCCACCATTAACGATTACCGGAGACTTTTATCATGCCCCGTTTTGCAGCCAACCTGAGCATGTTGTTCACCGAGGTGCCTTTCCTCGAGCGTTTTGAGCGTGCCGCAAACGCAGGCTTTGAAGCCGTGGAGTTCCTCTTCCCCTACGCTCATACCGTGGAAGAGATCAAGGAGCGCCTGGACGCCACCGGCCTGCAGATTGTTCTGCACAACCTGCCCGCAGGCGACTGGGATGCAGGCGAGCGAGGCATTGCCTGCGACCCCAAGCGCGTGGACGAGTTCCGCGCCGGCGTGGCCAAGGCCGTGACCTATGCCCACGCCCTGGGTGTACCCCAGCTCAACTGCCTGGCCGGCAAGGTTCCTGCCGGTGTCGACGCTGCCGTGGTGCGCCGCACTTTCGTGGAAAACCTGCGCTTTGCTGCCGCCGCCCTGAGCGCCGCCAACATCCGCCTGCTGATCGAGCCGATCAACCCCTTCGACATTCCCGGCTTCTACCTGAACCGCACTGACGATGCGCTGTCCATCCTGGACGAAGTGGGTGCGCCCAACGCCTTTGTGCAGTACGACATCTACCACGCCCAGCGCGTGGAGGGCGAGCTGGCCGCCACCATGCAAAAGCAGCTGGGCCGTATCGGCCATATCCAGCTGGCTGACAACCCCGGTCGCAACGAACCGGGCACGGGCGAGATCAACTACCCCTTCCTGTTCGCACACCTGGATCGCATCGGCTACGACGGCTGGATCGGCTGTGAATACAAGCCCGCCAACGGCACCGAGTCCGGCCTGGGCTGGCTGCAGAAGATCGGCGGCTGGAGCAAGGCGGCAGTGGCTGCCTGAATGGATGACAAGGCCTGTGGCGCCTGCTCGCAAAGCGCCATCGGCCATCGAATTTGAGTAGGACTTACGCAAACAGGAATGCAGCAACGGCGAGCCTGCCTGAGGCAGTCGCCTTGCCCGAACCGGTTCTTGCGTGAGTCGTGTTGAGTTTCAAGAAAACTGAGGAGTACAACCATGAACGCATCGTCTCTCAAGCTGGGCTTTATCGGTCTGGGCATCATGGGCGCGCCCATGTGCGGCCACCTGATTGCGGCCGGCCACCAGCTGTTCGTCAACACCGTGGGCAAGGTGCCTGCCAACATCGCCGATACCAGCGCCACCCAGTGCACCACCGCTCGCGGTGTGGCCGAGCGTGCCGACATCATCTTCATCATGGTGCCCGACACTCCCGACGTGGAGAAGGTGCTGTTCGGTGAAGACGGCGTGGCCGCCGGCCTCAAGGGAAGCTCCGGCAAGATCGTGGTCGACATGTCCTCCATCTCGCCCGTGGCCACCAAGGACTTTGCCAAGCGCATCGAAGCCGCTGGTGCTCAGTACCTGGATGCCCCCGTCTCCGGTGGTGAAGTCGGTGCCAAGAACGGTACCCTGTCCATCATGGTCGGCGGCCCTGACGCAGCCTTCGAGCGCGTCAAGCCCCTGTTCGACAAGATGGGCAAGAACATCACCCTGGTGGGCGGCAATGGCGACGGCCAGACAGCCAAGGTGGCCAACCAGATCATCGTGGCGCTGAACATCGAAGCTGTGGCCGAAGCCCTGCTGTTCGCATCGCGCGCCGGTGCCGACCCGGCCCGCGTGCGTGAAGCCCTGCTGGGCGGCTTTGCCTCTTCCAAGATCCTGGAAGTGCATGCCGAACGCATGATCAAGCGCACCTTCGATCCCGGCTTCCGCATCGCCTTGCACCAGAAGGACCTGAACCTGGCCCTGTCCAGCGCGCGTCAGCTGGGCGTGTCGCTGCCCAACACCGCTCAGGCCCAGGAACTGTTCAACAGCTGCGTGGCCCACGGCGGCGCGGGCTGGGACCATTCCGGCATGGTGCGCGCCCTGGAAATCCAGGCCAACTTCGAAATCGGTCAGAAGGCTGAATAAGAGCGGCGAACACGACCCGGCAAACCCAAGGTTTGCGGTTGAGACGAGGCGCGAAGCCGCAGGCAGTACAGAGAAGTACGGCAAGGCTTCGCCACCACGAATCAAGGGTTGTGTGGGCGGCTCTGGGAACGAAGGTGGGGAGGGCGGCCACTGGCCACGCGTACGGCCAGCAGCCGCCTCAAGTGAAAGCCGCGCTCGGGGGAGCGCGGCTTTTTTTGCGTCAGTACCCCATGGTTTTTCCATCGGGGTTGCGCGGGTCCGAAGCGCCGCGCAGCAAGCCGTCGCGGATCTCGATGGTCTGCGTGCGGCCCATGGATGCCTTCAGTGCCACCTTGTGGCCCCATTGCCTGAGCAGGGCCAGCGTATCGGGGCTGAAGCCCTTTTCAACGCGCAACTCGTCAGGCGTCCACTGGTGGTGAAAGCGCGGCGTGGCCGCAGCCTCGGCCGGGTTCATGCCGAAGTCGATGTGATTGACGATTTGCTGGAGCACCGTGGTGATGATGCGCGCTCCGCCCGGGCTGCCGGTGACCAGAACCGGCTTGCCGTCCTTGAGCACCAGGGTCGGTGTCATGGACGACAGCGGCCGCTTGCCAGCCTGCACGGCATTCGCATCGCCGCCCACCAGACCATAGGCATTGGCCACACCGGGCTTGGCCGAGAAGTCGTCCATCTCGTTGTTGAGCAAAATCCCCGTGCCCTTGGCGACGATGCCGCTGCCGAAATTGGTGTTCAGCGTGTAGGTTACGGCCACCGCGTTGCCGGCCTTGTCCACCACGGAGTAATGGGTGGTCTGGTCGCTTTCATACGGTTGGGGCCTGCCGGGCCGGATGTCCTTGCCGGACCTGGCCTGCTGGGGCTTGATGCTTGCGGCCAGCTCGCTGGCATAGCTCTTGGAGATCAGCCCCTTGAGCGGAATTTTCACGAAGTCCGGGTCGCCCAGGTACTCCGAGCGGTCGGCATAGGCGAGCTTCATGGCCTCGGTCATGTAGTGCACGCTTTGCGCGCTGTCGGCACCCCATTGATTCATGGGCCAGCGCTCCATCATGTTCAGGATCTGAATCAGGTGCGCGCCGCCCGAAGAGGGCGGGGGCATGGTCACGATCTGGTAGCCGCGATAGCTGCCGCGCACGGGCTCTCGCTCGGCCACCTTGTAGTCGCGCAGGTCCTGCAGGCTGAGGGCATGGGCGTGAGGCGCCATCTCGGCCACGATCTTCTGCGCGATCGCGCCCTCGTAGAAGGCCTTGGCACCTTGCTGGCTGATCAGGCGCAGGGACTGCGCCAGGTCCTTTTGCACCAGCCTCTCGCCGGTTTGCAGCGGAGCGCCGTTTCTCCAGAAAACGGCCTGGGTGGCAGGCCAGCGGCCCATGTTCTTTTTTTCCTGATCCAGAGTCTTGGCCAGTGTGACGCTGACAGGGTAGCCCTTGTCCGCCAGCGCAATCGCCGGAGCCATGACCCTGGCCAGCGGCATGCTGCCCCAGCGCGAGAGCGCGTGCGTCATGCCTGCCACGGTGCCGGGCACACCCACGGCGTAGTGGGTGTAGAGCGATTTTCCGTCGATGACCTTGCCGCCGGCATCCAGATACATATTGCGTGACGCGCCCCGGGGGGCCACTTCGCGGAAGTCCAGTGCAATGTCCTTGCCGCTCCTGGCGTCGTGCACCATCATGAAGCCGCCGCCGCCGATATTGCCGGCGTTGGGCAAGGCCACTGCCAGTGCAAAGCCCATGGCCACGGCGGCATCGACGGCATTGCCGCCCGCCTTGAGAATATCCACGCCGATCTGCGTGGCCAGCTCCTGCTCCGAGGCCACCATGCCGTTCTTGGCGATGACGGGGTGAAAGACATCCAGCTCGAAGTCATAGGCGGCAGCGGCTGCCTGGGCGGCGGCGCTCTGGGTGACGGCAGGCGCTGGCGCCTGAGCATTGGCATCGCTACGGCTGGCCGCGCGTTCGTTGCTGGCGGGCTCCAGCGTGGCCGTGCCGCTGCAGGCGCTCAGGCCGGCCAGAGCGATGAGCAGGCTGGCTGCCAGGGCGGTGGTGCGCAATTGCATGCGTTGTCTCCTGTTCGCTTGATGGGTCGGGCCAGTGTATAGAGGCCGGTAAAGAGTCCAACCGGGCAGCGCTGGCTATGTGCCTGAAAGTCAAGGCAGAAAAGCCTTTGATGGAGTACAGAAACTGTATACACTTTGGTGATCAAAGCGCTGCGCTCACGCGCGGGCAGGCTTTGTGATGGCTTAGATGTTTTAGGATTTACGCAAACAGGAATGCAACAACGGCCTGCCTTCGGAGGCAGCCGCCCGGCCTGAGCCCGTTTTGCGTAAGTCGTGTGTTTGGTACAACCAAGGGCAGTGGCAAACTGCCTGTGAGGAGATTTCCATGGGCCTGAGCACCCACGTTCTCGACACCATGAATGGCTGCCCCGCCGCAGGCATGGCCGTCGAGCTGTTTTCCACCGAAGGCGACAAGGCCACGCTGATCAAGAGCCTGGTGCTCAATCATGACGGCCGCACCGATGCGCCGCTGTTCGACAACAACACGCTCAAGGTCGGCACTTACCGCCTTACCTTTGATGTTGCTGCCTACTTCAAGGCCCGTGACGTGCAACTGCCCGAGCCCAGCTTTCTGAACAAGGTGAGCCTGGACTTCGGCGTGGCCAATGTGGAGCAGCACTACCATGTGCCTCTGCTGGTCAGCCCCTGGAGCTACTCCACCTATCGCGGCTCCTGACCGGGTCGCGGGTCTCTCTATCAGGGAGACATGGCAAAAATAGGAGCGGCTTGCGCAAGTCCCTTCAAGGTTTCAGCATTAAAAGGCATTGAAACCTAGAGGTGACAGGCGCAAGCTGCTCCTGTTTTTATGAGCTTTTATTTCCCCTTGGAATAGGCCATGGCCACCACCAGGGCGCTCACCAAATAAAAGGCCTGCAGCTCCAGCGCCCAGCCGCCGGTGTTGTTGAGCATCAGAATCTGCCGGGTGTGCATCAGCGCAAATGCCACCACCATATTGATGGCAATCACCAGTGCGGCCGGCACCACCCACAGGCCCACCAGCAACAGCAAGGGCGCGATCACTTCGCCCAGATAGACCGCATAGGCCAGAAATCCCGGCGCGCCCAGGCTCTCGATCTTGGCCTCGATGCTGCCTATGCCATAGCGAATCTTGGCCCAGCCGTGCAGCAGCATGAGCAAAGCCAGGGTGACACGCAGCACGACCAGAGCTGCCTTGGGGTGGTGAAAGTAATTCCAGAATTTCATGAACATCCTGTCGTCAGCGCTACGCTTATACCAATAATGCTAGCGCCTGTTTCAGACAATTCGCCTGCTTGCCCATGGATGGGGCCAAGTCTTGTTTTATGTTCATCTTGTAGGTCTTTTTCGACAACTGCTCTTGCCTTCTGTAGGCCAATGGCGCAAGCTGTAACCGCTGAGTTTTATCGGCAACGCTGCGCACTAGCATCGTGCCAACCCTGTTTCTGACAGCTTTGCATCGGGGGGATGTGCAAAAGCGACTCCATGTCGGACTTCAGGACCTTCTACCTCTGAAATGTGTCTACACATTCATCCCATGAAAGGATATAGGTATGCGTCAAATTTCTCTGCGTTCTGTTGCGATGGCTGCCGCACTGGCTGCCGGTGCCTTGACCATGACGGCCTGCACGACGACCAAGCCTGATACGGCATCGGCTCCCCGTTCCGATTCCACAACGGTCAACACCCGTGCCAATGCCGCTCTGGAGCGCCTGTACCAGACCGCACCAGGATCCAAGGAGATGGTGCAACGTGCCAAGGGGGTGCTGATCTTCCCGTCGGTGATTGGCGGCAGCTTTGTGGTCGGGGTCGAGCATGGTCGTGGCGTGCTGCGCGTGGGCGGCTCCAACCGTGGCTTCTACAGCACGACAGCGGCCTCTATCGGATGGCAAGCTGGTGGCCAGTCCAAGGCTGTGATCTATGTGTTCAACACGCAGGAAGCGCTGGACAAGTTCCTCAAGAGCGACGGCTGGTCCGTGGGGGCTGATGCCACCGTGGCTGCCGGTCGGATCGGTGCCAACGGCAGCGTGGACACCACGACTGCCCAGGCTCCCGTCACCAGCTATGTGCTGACCAATGCGGGCCTGGAAGCGGGCGTGTCGCTGCAGGGCACGAAGATCACCAAAGTGGTCGAATAAGCCTCGCCTGGCTTGTCGCAACAAAAAACCGGCCTTGGCCGGTTTTTTTGTTGTCCGATGCAGCGGGCTGCATCGCTGTGCACTTTCACTGGCCCAGCTGACCTTCGGTCAAGGTGTCGAGCTGGAAGCGTCCCGACTTGTCCCACAGCCAGGTGTCGGTATAGGTCACGCTGCGACCCGGGGCTGGGAAGGGGGCAGCGGAGCGCACGGCTCGCTCGATCTCGGCCACCACTTCGGGGGCATGGCTTGGCTTGCGCATCCAGTGCAGGTTTTTCACGCGGCCCTGGCCGTCAAGTTGAACTTGGAGCACGCCGATCGCATACAGCATAGGCGGCAGCATGCCCTGGTAGATGCGGCCGGAGTTGCGTTCATACAGGTGCTGGGCAGCCTGCTTGCGATAGCTGGGGCTGGCCTTGTCGGCAGGCGTCGTGCCGATGGATGGGCTTTGGGGCGCGATCTGACAGGCGGTCAGCACCGCTGCAACGGCAGCCATCATCCCGGTCCGCAACCACTTCAGGGGGCGGCGGGCTGGTGTGGCGCGGGTGGGGTCGTGGGTTTCAGGCATGCCGCCAAGCGTAGCCGCAAATGGATGGAGGCAGCTGCCTGGGGGGGCAATTCTCACGCCTCCTCGTGAAAAATCTGCAACGACTCGTCAAATCCGGTTCGGATATGCATCCGATTAATGTGCTCATACGCTTGTCTGTCTATTGCGGCTCGCAAAATGCATGAACATCGGTCATCAAAGCAATCGGCGTTCAGTCATGTGGAGTGAAACACAGCAAGGAATCTTGAATCGTCTGGCGCAGCAGCCGCTGTGCTGGGTGCAGGTACAGGCCACTCGTGGCTCCGTGCCCCGTGAGGAGGGGGCCTGGATGGCTGTGTTTGCCGATGAGGTGATGGGGACGATCGGCGGTGGTCATCTGGAGTGGCAGGCCATTGCCCAGGCGCGCCAGTTGCTGGCGCAGTGGGACGCAGACCCCGCAGCCTTGCGCGAGCATATCCAGCGGTATGCGCTTGGCCCCAGTCTGGGCCAATGTTGCGGCGGTGCGCTGGAGTTGCACTTTGCATGGTTTGACGCCAGCGAGGCCCAACGTCTGCGGGCCTTGATGCCCGAGCCGTCGCAATGTGTGGCCCTGTTCGGGGCGGGGCATGTGGGGCATGCGCTGGTGCGCATTTTGCGCAGCTTGCCGTACCGCGTGATCTGGGTGGACAGCCGTGATGCAGTCTTTCCCGTGGAGGAGCAGATAGGGGTGCAGTGCGAGCATTCCGATCCGGTGCAGGCTGCGGTGGCACAGCTGCCGCCGCAGTCGCAGGTGCTCATCATGAGCTTCAGCCATGCCGAAGACCTGGAGGTGGTGGCGCAATGCCTGCTGCGTCAGCGCGAGCGCGGAGATCTGCCTTTTGTGGGGTTGATTGGCAGCAAGACCAAATGGGCCAGCTTCAGCAGCCGCTTGCGCAGTCGAGGGTTCAGCGATGCAGAGTTGGCCCACATCACCTGCCCGATCGGCGTGCCGGGCATTACCGGCAAGGAGCCCGAGGTGATCGCTGTGGCGGTGGCAGCACAGCTTCTGCAGCGCTTGTCTGCAAGCTGATGGTGCAACGAATGGACCTGATCTGGTGCATGTTGCCGCAAACATGCTGTCACTCGCCCTGAAAATCAGGCCCGATCCTTGCATATCGATCTTGTATTAGGGAAATCTCTAGGGTGGTTTATCCCTGATTCGAGAGTTTCGGCAGCAAAAATTGCATACACTTTCGGTCGACAGAATGGTCGCAGCGGTGCCCCGTGTGTAACGTCCGGGAGCGCGGCCTTTTCTTCTGCTCAGAGCGCCCGCAGTGGTGAGCAGGTTGTTCGGCAGCCTCACGCTGCCAAGGTTGAGAGCTATGGAAAGCTACATTCTCGACTGGGCCGGCCTGCTGTTGCGGTGGCTCCACGTCATTACCGCGATCGCCTGGGTCGGTTCCTCCTTCTACTTTGTGTTCCTGGACAGCAGCTTGACGCCGCCCGTGGATGACGACCTGAAGAAGCAGGGCGTTAACGGCGAACTCTGGGCTGTGCACGGTGGCGGTTTCTACCACCCCGTCAAGTTCAATGTGTCTCCTCCCAAGATGCCGGATCACCTGCACTGGTTCTACTGGGAAAGCTACACCACGTGGCTGTCCGGCTTTGCCTTGCTGACGGTCTCCTACCTCTGGAACGCCAATATCTATCTGGTCACTCCCGGCGACCCCAATGCCATGAGCACCGGCGCTGCCGTGGCTTCGGCTCTGGGTTTCCTGGTGGTTTTCTGGCTGCTGTATGACTTCATCTGCCGAACCTTCGGCCAGAAGAAGAATGGCGACGCCACCGTCGGTGCCATGGTTCTGGTTCTGGTGTGTATCGCAGCCTACCTGGCCTGCCACATCTTCCCCGGTCAGGCGGCCTTCCTGCTGATGGGCGCGATGATCGCGACGTCCATGAGCGCCAACGTGTTCTTCTGGATCATCCCTGGCCAGCGCAAGGTGGTGGCTTCGCTCAAGGCTGGTGAGCCTGTGGACCCACGTCACGGTCAACGTGCCAAGCAGCGCAGCGTGCACAACACCTATTTCACGCTGCCCGTGCTGTTCGCCATGCTGTCCAATCACTATGGCTGGTTGTACAGCCACAAGATGAACTGGCTGGTGCTGATCGGCATGATGTTTGCCGGTGCTGCCATTCGCCAGTTCTTCGTGATGCGCCACGGCTACAAGCTGGGTCGCAACAGCCACCCCTGGCCTTACGCTGCTGTCGGCGTAGCTGCTCTGCTGGCCGTGTTCGTCTGGCTCAAGCCCGCTCCTGTGGCTGTAACTGCCCCAGTGGCGGCCGCTCCAGCGGCACCCGCAGCCGGGCAGGCTGCAACTCCCGCAGCCCCTGCAGCTGAAGTGGCAACTCCTGCCGTCGAAGGCGCATCACCTGCTGCTGCTCCCGCAGCCGCTGGCGGCGAAGGCTTTGCCAAGGTCAATGCCATCTTCCAGCAGCATTGTGTGGTGTGCCACGGCACGGCCATTCAGCAAAAGGCGGTTCGTCTGGACTCCCCCGATGCGGTGAAGTCGCACGCCCAGCAGATCTACCAGCAGGTGGTTCAGCTGAAGAAGATGCCTTTCGGCAACCCTGCGGCTCTGTCGGATGAGGAACGTAACCTGATCAAGACCTGGTACGAGTCCGGCGCTGCCGTGAACTGATCATCAGCGGTTGTTCTGGGTAGTCAAAGTCGTTAACTGGAAATTGAAGCCGTCAACAGCGGCCTGACATCCATGCGGCTTTCAGGGGAGGGAGGTTGCGGCATCAAAGTCGTGAACTCCCTTTCCCTAATCGAAAAAGCGCTCGTTGTGAGCGCTTTTTCTATTGAAAATTCAACGGACTGGACTCGTGAGCGCAGCGCAAGCGTGGGAGCCTCCGTCAATAGAGCTGAGAGCGCCCCTAGGGCTGTCTGCAGTCGCTCAACTCAAAGAGGCCTATGACTGCCAGTGCCCAAGCAGTTATTTAAGCGTGACTGCCACGCAGGTCTGCTTTGACGCTCAAGGCGGTCCCCGGACTGTCACGAATTCCAGGTGCCCGTTTTTGCATGCACCGAACTGGTGCTTTCGACCTGTTGCCGTCATCCGAGCTTTGACGACCGATGCCTGGTATGCAGCGATTGCTGCGGCTCATGGCTGCATCGTGACCTATCGGTTAGCCATCGGCAGTAAAGGCCATGAGCGTGACGAAGCCACGCCCGTCATGGGCTAGGCCATAAAAAAGCGATGCCCCCGAGGGTGCATCGCTTCTTTTTTTGCTTATTTGGGCAGGGATGGCCTTGGGATCGAGTTTACTGAGAGGATCGTAACGACGGCTCACGCGCCGAACTGATCAAGCGTTCTCCAGGACGCTTCCAGGCGTCCATGAGATGCACCCGAGAGGCGGATGGCGGTCGTATCAGCACTCAAGTTTGAGAGAGGATCTCCTCATCCTTCTTGAGGCCTTGGGAAGCAAGCGTGTTTCTAATTTGACCTGTCGAGGTTTTGCGGGGTGAAGAGGTGCGAGCCAACCGCAGATCGGCCAGCCGCTCGGTGCCGTCGCTCGCATCGTGGGCCTGTAGCTTGAAGCCGGCTACCACTTCGGCTAACTGGTGCGCCTGCTGCTGCAGCGACTGCGCCGCTGCCGTGGCCTGTTCCACCAGTGCGGCGTTCTGCTGCGTGCTCTGGTCCATCTGGGTAACGGCGCTGCCGACCTCGGCAATGCCCCGGCTTTGTTCCTGGCTGGCATTGCTGATCTCGGCCACGATGGCCGTGACGCGGTTGACACTGTCCACCACGTCCTGCATGGTGGTGCCCGCCTTATGCACCAGGCGGCTGCCCGTGCTGACTTGGCTCACCGAATCGTCGATCAACACCTTGATTTCCTTGGCAGCCTCGGCCGAACGCTGAGCCAGCTGGCGCACCTCGGACGCCACCACGGCAAAGCCGCGGCCCTGCTCGCCGGCGCGCGCGGCCTCCACGGCCGCATTCAGCGCCAGGATGTTGGTCTGGAAGGCAATGGAGTCGATGACCTGGATGATGTCCACGATACGGCGCGCCGAGGACTCGATGCCGCCCATGGTCTGCACCACCTGGCCCACCACGGCACCGCCTTGTGTGGCCACTTCGGAGGCATTGCTCGCCAGCTCGCTGGCTTGGCGCGCGCTGGCCGCGTTCTGCTGAACAGTGGCAGTGAGCTGCTCCATAGCGGCAGCGGTCTCTTCAAGCGAGCTGGCCTGCTGCTCGGTGCGCGAGGACAGGTCTTGGTTGCCGCTGGCGATCTCGCTGGTGGCAATGCGCACCGACTCCGAGGACTGGCGGATGCGCAGCAACACGGCAGCGATCTTGTCGGTGAAACGGTTGAAGGCCGTGGCGATCTGGGCCAGTTCGTCCCTGCCCGCGGTATCCAGGCGCCGCGTCAGATCGCCCTCACCCGAGGCGATATCCTCCAACGCATCGCGCACGACGAAGAGGCGGCGCAGTAGACGGTTCACGCTGACCGACAGCAGCGCCACGGCCACCGCCACGCACAGCGCCGCGATCAGCATCTCCATCTGCAGCAGCTGGCGTGCGGCTGTCGTAGCCTCGGCTTTGTCCACGGCCACGCCCAGCAGCCAGGGCGTGCCGTCTACCCGGGACGCATAGACCAGCTGCGTTGCGCCATTCACGTCCACTTCGGCGCTGCCGCCGTCCTGCGCCAGTTTCTGCAGCAGCCCGGCATCAAGCTGCGGCGCGATGCCGGAGGAGGGCTTCATGACCAGTTCCGCCTTGGCATAGGCCAGGATGTTGGACTGTCCATCCAGCAGGAAGGCAAAGCTCTTGTTCGTGGCGTGGATGGAATTCACCTTGCGCGTCACGGTATCCAGATGCATGTCCGTGCCAACCACGGCCGTGTACTGGCCGGCCGGCCCCACGGGCTCGACGAAGCTAATCGTCAGCTTGCCGGTGCTGGCATCGATGTAGGGAGGTGTCACACTGGGCTTGCCGGCCTGCACGGCCTGCTTGTACCAGGGGCGCTCCGTCCCGACATAGTTCTCGGGCATGGGGTGGGCGAACACATGGGCGCCGCTGGCATAGACGAAATAAGTGTCGTCGAAACCACCGGCCTGCTTGGCCGCCAACAGAAAGGGCACGGGCTCTTGCTTACCCACCGCCTGCTGCAGCGAGCTGGTGATGCGCTGCTTGTCTCGCACCCACTCGGCCAGATCATTGGCATGTAGCTTCGTGAGCTGGCTTATGCGCTCGTCGAGCGAGCGCTCGGTACCGCTGCGCACCGAGAAAAAGGTGGAGAGCGCCAGGGCAAGCAGGGAGAGCGTGGTGATGGCTACACAGATACCGATCAGGCGAGCGCGCAGGCTGTTGAACATGAGAACAATTCCACAAAGCGTAATAATTTGTTGGAAGGCAATGTACCTTGATTCGGCTCATGGGAAATTCCTCGTGAGGGAGGCAGTTTCCCTAGGAATTTCCAACTGCTCTGATGGCAGCTGCGTTATCAGTCACGTGACTCATGGACATGCACTGACTACAAGGAGCAGACAAGGAGCAGACCGCCAGGATTGAGTTGTAGCAAGTCGGACTGGATGAAACCCACAAGAGCATTGTGAAGCGGCCGTTCAGGGCAGGCGGCGTTCAATGACCGGTGTTGGCGGTTGCTGCCGCTCATCGGAGCTGGGTGAGCTACCGCTCACCTCGTCATAGCGCTGATTCAGAGCGCCAAGACAGTCACTTCTCCAATGACTGTTTTCAGGTCAGCAACAGCCCCTTCGCTAATAGTCTGCCCCCGGGAATGCGGGAAGTAAGCTATCTCGGCTCGCAAATAGGCGCTGTCGGCCCAAAGTAGTCCCTCAACCAACGATGCTTATTGCCGGCAATCGCCGGTAATGGCCGGCCTGCATCTGTTAGCTGAAGCCGCGCAACGCGGTATTGTGTGATCTGGGCTGATATGCGCAATCGTAATCGCACTGAATCGATGCGGATTCACTCGACAGCCTCGCAGCTTTGTGAATGTTGCCGCTCGAGCTCTATCGGCGAAATGTTGCCGAACGCAGCTTGGCGACGTGTTCAGTTCTAGACCATTTCGATCTAGAGGACTTCGGTTTTGCCGAGCCGGCCTTCAAGCTTGGCGTCGGATGTCATGGGCTACCAAGGCTGAAGCAACGGGCTTGAAAACTTGAAAGAGCACTCAATGGCCTCCCATAGAGGTGGAGGTGATACGTAGCAGCTTGGCCAACTACTTCGGTGGAGTGGATATCGTCGGGCCCTAGGAGCAGAACCTCGCCAGAGCCCACTGCAACGTGGGTGGTTTCGACGACGATTCCGGACTTAGCGGACTTCGTGTAGAGGCGGTTCAATTCCAAGCCCCGAATGCCCACCACGACAGCCCATGTTTCGTGGCAGTGAGGAGGACTTGTGACGCCAACTCCATCCGAGACAAGATACAGTGCCGGCCGATCCCCAGCGACGGCGAGTTCATAGAGAGCCTCCTCGCCAACTCGAGCTACAGGATAAGGAGCTACTTGCCACATAGGGGAGTTCGCAAGGTGTAGAAGGCTGTCTGCAATAGCCTCGAAATCGACAGCAGACTTTGGCGGCGTGCTGATGCGATCGATTAATTGATGCGCCTGCTCGACTATCGTGCCTGGTGATTGCATCAGAATTCCCCAACTTCCTAACATGATGTAGACGGACTCTGGTTGCGCGAGACAGCAACACTGCTGCGTGATGGCGAAAGCCCATTGGCTCACGCATTCACGTAAGTGACTGCTCGGGGCCGCAAGTCAGCCATGAATCGACTCGGTTAAATGAGTCCCCTTTAGGGGGAAATATGCCTGGATATCACTCCTGATCACTCCTGAGAGAAACCCGCTAGGTCACATGACGGGTCGTGCCAGTGACAACCTATTTCCTTTCCCCCAGCCTCATTTGATAGACCGCTGCGCTCCAGTACCGCGTACCGCTGCTTTCTCGGCAAATCCACCCCGCAGACTCCAACTGCTTCGCGATCAATCGATTCATGAAGCCATGGCCAAGCAGCAGAACGGGGCCTTCATTTGCGATCAATTGAAGTCGCTGAGCCGCTGTATTAGCTCTTACTTTAGCTTCTCGGGCAGATTCGACTCCTCCAGAAAAGCCGCACAGCCATGCAATCCGAAGAAAAAATGCCCACGTAAATGGGGAAAAGCGAGGTCGTTTCCATCTTCCGTGAGGCAACTTCGCCTCGCAGAAAATCGCATCTATGAGATGAGGTCGAAGGCCCAATGCCCGAACAGACGCCAGTGCTCGGGGTGCATTGCTCGAAATGATCACCTTTGCTGTGGCGGCCAGGTCCATGCTGGCCACAGGGACGGCATGTTCTACGATTTCGGATAGCTCGTAATGCTCAATCCAGCACTTCATTTCAAGGGCTGAAACCTTGCCGCCTGGAGCCAAGTTCGGCCGACCGTGGCGCATCAAAATAATTTCTCGGTTCATTGAGTGGGTGCAGAGTTCATCGATTGCTTGTCAGCGGTCCAATCAATCGCCGACTTTTAGCCGCCGCATGAGCCAGTTCGCGGTGAACTCGAAGTGCTCTCGCATGTTCGACTCCGCCGTGTGGCCGTCATCTCCAAAGACCAGTTGCGTCACGTTGAAGCCGAGAGCGGCAAGAGATGCAGGCTCATTTCTGGATACGAGATCTTCGCGGGCGCCGTTCACCATGAGGATGGGTTTGCGCAACTGCGCCGCGGTGGGCATCTTCAATTGATAAGAGAGTTGGAATGCTTCGTAGTATTCGCACATCGCCTGACGAGGTGTCGTCAGCGGATTCATGTTGGCAAACACGGTGTAGGGAGCGACGATCCATGCAGGCGCTTTCTCGCAATGCTCTTGTCCGAAGCTCGAATCGCTAGGGCCACCTACATTGACAATCGCTTGGTAGAAGTCGTTTCGCAGCCCGCCAAGAGTTCCCAAATAGCCCCCCATACTCCAGCCGTACACGGCCACTCGGCTTGTGTCTAGGTCGTGGCGCGTCTTGATGTAGTCCGCAACCGTGTCAAGCATCGCAGAGGACTCCGGGCGGAATCCCAACTGGTTCTCCCCGGTGTCTGGATTTTCCACAAGGAGGGTCGCAAACCCGCGACCCATGAAGTAGTCGCTGTGCCGGATCATCTCCGTCTTCAGGTTGTCAAGGCCACCGAGAATGACCAGCACCGGAGGCTTCTTATTGCTGCTGCCTAGTGTCGACAGTGTTCGGAAGTAGCCAATGAAATCCTTTTCGCCGGTCCTGAATTTGATCCGCTGGAGCGGTGTTCCCAGGACTGCGTAAGCTCGTTCGGTTGCCTGCAGATCCGCAGCGGGGACCTGCTTGGGCAGTCGATTCATCCGCAGATAGAACGCGGCCTTTTTGTATTCGGCCGATGCACTCTCGCTCTCGCCGCGCTCTTCGGCCGCATGCGCTCGTGCCAGATGCACCTGGGCGGGCTTGCTAAAAGTCGCCTGCCAAGCCGCCTGCGACGGCCCCGCGTTCTCTGGCAACCTTCCAATAATGTTATCGAACGTGCTCGCTTCGATGCCTGCATCCTCAAGCCACCAACAGATGTTGAACTTGAACGAAGGATGCATGCGAGCGATGCCTTCCGGGTACTCCGCCTGTCCTCTCCTGCAGAACTCGGCCATGCTGTCCGCTGCCCTGACTGAGGAGCTGCTCTGCGCAGCGGATTCGCGCGGAGCCACCGCAGAAAGAACGACGGCTCCAAGGAGCATCAAGCGTTTCAAGATCAATGGGTCCGTCACAGTCGTTCCTTGTTGGGCTTGGGCAGATCCCCCAGAGCTAGGGCAATGAAGAGGTTTACCTGGCGTTATTGGGGTGACGCATTGGGTAGCCAACCATGGCGGCGATACCAAGCTAGCGTATCGGCAACGGTTTGCTCGATGGGGCGAAATTTCAATTGAAGCTGCTGTTCGCTCTTCGTGTGAATGAAATGACTTCGTCCCGCCTCCTTGCGCATGAGCCGCACCGTCGCCAAACTGAGCAAGATGGGTTGGCCGCTGATCTTCGCGTAGAGTTCCTGCGCCGCCGCCAGGAGATACAGAAGCAGGAAAGGCAAGTTGCGTGTCGGCGTCTTGATTCCCGCGATCTGCCCCACCAAGGGAACCAATTCCTGCATCGTCATGTGGCGGCCGGCGGCCAGATAGCGCTCACCGCGCTGGCCGCGCGCTGCAGCTGAAATTTGCGCCTTCGCGACATCGCGAGCATCGACAACCGAGAAGCTCCCTGGCAGCAACCCAGGCAATTTGCCAAGCACCACATCGTTGACAAATTGTCCTGACGAGGTTGGGCCGATATCGGCAGGACCCCACATCCAGCCAGGCAAGACAAAGCTCGCATGCATGTCCGGATGTGTGTCAAGAAAGGCCGATACGACTTGATCGGCCAGTATCTTGCTTCGGTAATAGTCGTCGTCAGCATCTGCTAGGTCACGCAGGCAAGTCTCATCGATGGGCGCACCCGGCTCGCCATTCAGCACTGCGATGGATGAAGTCTGAACGAAGCGCCGGATGCCGGCGTCGTATGCCTGCTCGATAAGCTGCTGTGTGCCGTCTACATTGATGCGTTTGAGCTCTTCCCAGTGGCTGCCGCCTTTGAAGTTGTCTCGAAAGAAGGCTGCGGTATGGAACACCACGTCACATCCTTGCAGCGCCCTGGAGAAAGCGGGCACATCTGCCATGTCACCCTGCACCAGCTCCACGCCTTTCACTCCTGCGAACTGTTGCATACCTTTGGTTTCCGAACGGACGAGAGCCTTGACGAAGACGCCGCGCGCAACTAGCTCACGCACAAGGTTGTTGCCGAGAAGGCCTGTGGCGCCAGTGACAAAAGCGGACTGTGGACTGCTGTACTTTTTCATTTCGATTGATCTTCAAATATCATTTGAAATTTAAATGTACCGCTGGAACTTTGAAATCTCAAGTGATATCTGAAAATTTTTCGGTGTGCGCGCACACGCGATCACACAACGTTCGATATCTGAATCTCATGTGATATCTTTAAAGTCATGAGCACCACGACTGCAAGAAGACGCCTGACCCGAGACGAAAGCCGGGCACAGACTCGCGAGCACCTGATCGACGCTGCACGGCACTTGTTTGTGACAAACGGGTATGGAGGCGCATCGATCCGTGACATCGCGAACAACGCTGGCTATTCCCAAGGCGCTTTTTATTCAAACTTCTCAAGCAAAGAGGATGTCTTGCTAGAGTTGCTGCGACGGCACATGGATGCAGAAGCGATGCAACTTACTACGCTCATGGGCGACAACGCACAGTTGCCCGAGCAAATGCTGGCCCGACTGGAGGCCTGGGCTTCTACCCTCAATCACGATGCTGACTGGTGCATGCTTTCCATAGAACTGCAGTTGCATGCGAGGCGTAGCCCATCTTTCGCGACGGAGTACCAAAAGGTTTGGGACAGACACCAATCCGAGATCGGCGGCGTGATCGACCTATTGTTTGAAAAGCTTGGTCGCTCCACTCCTGCCGAGCCTCATGAACTAGCGGCTGCTTTCATGGCACTTTCACATGGGCTTGCACTGCAAAAGACCACCGACCGCCAGGAGCTGACTGGACGCTTGATCATGGTTTTTCTACGTGGATTGATCGCAAGTTCGACGTAGCCACGACTCGATGGTGCTAAGAAACGGGCATTCAGGCCGGTACGTGGTGAACCACGCAACCGAGTGGCCAGTTACGAGGGGTGTGTGGCCGTTCAAGACACCTGACGTTCAACGACTGGTGTTGGCGATTGCTGCTGTTTAGGCGCTGAGTCACGATCCACCAGGATCGGCGATTGCCGTCATTGATACAGCCAAGTCCAGCAACCACCTCATGACAGACACGCCTCGGCCGCTCGAGCCTGCGAGCGTGATCTCAGCGGGGGCGCGCGCTCATACCTTGGCGAGGAAGGCCGCCGCATCACCCGCTTCACACTTCCAGTCTGCGAAGACCCCAACCAGATTGCACTCCACACAGTGGCAGGCGATGTAGTACCAGCGCACGTCATGTGTGCCCTCATACACGGAGACGCCGGACATCAGCTCGAACACCTCGTTCTCGCACACGCACTCGTGCGCCTCGGGGGCGGCCTCTTCAACGTAGTCCGCGCTGTCGCCCATCAGGTGTTTCTGCCCGCAGTCGGTGCAGATGCGGATTGCCACACCGGCTTCTTCATCGGTCTGCAGCGCAAAAGTCCGGCACCCGCAATTGCATTTGGACGAGGCAAACCGGACGGCCTCATAGCGATTCGCAATGCTGTAGCTGCGCAGCTCGGCTTGGGTGTCGCCGGACGTCGTCCCGTACCAGAACTCGCCCTTCTTCGTCAGTGCCATTGATGCTGTTCCATTCTTCAAGGTGGGCTTCCCGGCAGACCTGACGCCAGGCTTGCCCCGATCATCTGGATTTTGCCTCAAGGCACGGTGAATCGTCATCAAGGGGCCGGGTCGGGGTGGTCTGCGACAAGGGCTGCGGAAATCCTTGAATGCCGATTCTTGGAGATTGCAGCCAGAGTCCATCAGGTTCAGCTGTTGATCGCCGCCGGCATTCGATGTTGAAGCCCCTGCGTCAGCTCTCCGCTGTGGATTCAATCGGGTGCAGGCCATCGACAGTCGGGCAGGAGCGGCCTTCCGAAGTAGGCCATATGTACGGAGGATTGCTGCCCTTAACATGACCTACTTTAAACAGTGGCCCGAGACAGGTTATGCGCAGCTTTCTTTCCTTTGTTAGCAAAACGGGTGACAGTTCCATTGACCCCGATGCAGTTGAAGAAGCATCGGGCTGCCTTGACCAATTTACCGCTGCATTCAATGCACTGGATTTGGCAGGTATGGATGCACAACTTCATTTCCCGCATGTGATGATTTCGGGAGCTGACGCCCTGATTTGGGATGTTCCTAATCAGCATCCTTCCGATTTTTTCCAGCGGCTAAAAAGCACTGGCTGGTCATCTACTCGATACGAATCGAAAGTGCCGGTTCTGAGCAGCCAGAACAAGGTCCATTTCCTCGTCACTTACACGCGACGCTCGGACACGGATGAAGAGCTGAGTCGTCACACCAACCTCTGGATTGTGGTCAAGCAAAATGACACTTGGGGTATATCTCTTCGCTCCTATTAAGCGACTGAAGTCTGTGGCCGGTTGGGATCGATTGCTGGCCAACACGAACGACCGCTAATGGGCACCTCAGGTTTGTGGCGCTGTCCCATCAAGTTTGCCGCTCGGCGACGGACCGCTCACAGCCTGAAGCAGCTGCCTGTAGAAATGTCTCCAAGGGCTGCTTCTGGCCGATCTGGGGCTATCGCCACCCAAAGCGGACAAAGCTGCTTTAGGTCGTCTGTGCTGGTTATAGCCCCAGTTCGGTGAGTCCTGGGTGGTCGTCGGGACGACGTCCAAGTGGCCAGTGGAATTTACGATCCGATTCCTTGATGGGCATGTCGTTGATACAAGCGTAGCGACGGCGCATCAGGCCATTGGCCTCAAACTCCCAATTTTCGTTTCCGTACGACCGGAACCAGTTGCCCGCGTCGTCATGCCACTCATAGGCGTAGCGAACTGCTATTCGATTCCCCTCATGTAGCCAGAGCTCCTTGATGAGTCGGTAGTCAAGTTCCTTCTTCCACTTTCTCTCAAGGAAAGCCTGCGCTTCGGCCCGGTTGTTGGCGAACTCAGCGCGGTTGCGCCACTTCGTGTCCGGCGTGTAGGCCAAGGCAACCTTGGCTGCGTCGCGTGTGTTCCAGCCGTCTTCCGCCAAGCGAACTTTCTGTACGGCAGTTTCGTGTGTGAATTGGGGCAAGGGTGGGCGTGATTCCATGATGGACCTCTATGTAGGTATGTAGAACGATCTGTCTACATGCTCGATACTATTCGATGTAGAACGATCTGTCTACAATGTCTGCATGAACTCTGACAAACAATCTTTTTCCGGACTGCCTCCACGTGAGCGAATCTTGGTAGCTGCCCATGACCTTTTTTACAGCGAAGGAATCAGAGCGACGGGTGTTGACCGGATCATCGATCGCTCGTCCGTCAGCAAGGTCACGTTCTATAGGCAATATGCGAGCAAAGACGAGTTGATTCGGGCTTACCTCGATTACCGACACCAAGGGTGGATTTCTTGGTTCAAGAGCAGCTTGGCGCAAGAGTCCCGTGACGGAGCGAGCGCGACTGAGGCACTGCTTCGTACTCTCCGTGGCTGGTTTAGTCAGACCCACTTTCGAGGCTGCGCTTTCCTGAATGCTGCTGCAGAGCTGGGATCTACCGATCCCGGGATTCTGGAAGTTGTGCGACAGCACAAAAAAGAGATGGCATGCGTTTTGGATGAGCTGTTCGGCGACCACGCTGTCTCTGTAGGCCAGTCGCTTTCGCTGCCCGTGGATGGCGCTATCGTGCACGTACAGATGGGCCAGCCACTTGAGGAAGTGCTTGAAAACCTCAAGGTCGTCGTTGAAAAAGTCCTCGTAAGGTAAGACCGCGTGTGACCTCTGCAGCTAAGCTCGTCATGAGTCTTGCAGGCCGAAGCGCCAACGGTGCACTGAACGGCCGCTTCTGGCCGATCTGCGACGGTTGCTGACCGACCCTGAGCCGCCATCCATGAAGCTGAGCCGACGAATGCTCCGCAGCGATTGCCGCTGCTCGTAGCTGCAACGCTTCCAAACGATCACTGTTCCATACCGGCCATCCGAGTAATGATGCCGGTGACTATCTAATGACGGACTTCAGGCGAGCAGTGGACAGTGATCGTCAGTGCAGGCCGATAAGTTGCTGGAAGTCTGCTCTCACGGATCATGAACAGGTGCTGCCGACCCGTTGACGACTTTCGGTTCGCCGCAAGTTAAGTCGGCAACGCAGCACAAACCAGACTTCCGTCAAGACTCGCAACGCTGTCCTGTTGAACAGGCTTACGAGGGTTGAAGAGCAACTCTTTTGCGCACGTCTGGGGTAGATAGGCACAAGGAAAGAGACTCGTAGCCCACAGCGCCCGCAAACGGTGGAACAAAAAACGGAGGCGAATGATTTGCTGGGCAGTACAGGATTGCTTCGCCCGGGCCAAGGTTTCCGAGATCAAGAATCGACGAAGAGCGTGTCATTGCAACCACTTGTTCCTAGCGCGTTCTGAGACTGCTGCGCAAGAGTGAGATAAGTGCCTCCTGAGAAGGGCGCGTCAAACCCTCCTCGATCATGTCGATAACCAATGGTTGCTGGCCACCGCCGACCGCGAGCGCACCCAGTAGCACCCTTAACGGCCCAAAATCCGTGGCACCTTCCTCACGCAGCCATTCGAGCCGCCGTTCCAGCGTGGCGACCTCGTCTCGCGTTAGCTTGAGGCCCCGCTCAAACTTGCGCGGATCATCAAGTCTTTGAAGGGAAAGGAACCGCGCGTTGGGTATCTCCTCCGAGAGGCGCAAGGCAAGTCGTGTTTTGCCGCTACCAAGCGGCCTAACCAAATACGTTAACAGCGCGTGGCTTGGAAAAGTAAACTGCTCGCCGCCCCAAGGCCATGGAAGTTCAAATGACACTAAGGCGCTGTGCACGCCAAGTGCATCGGCCAGATCGCCTGGTCGGGGTGTTAGCCCGCCTGCCAGACTATGACGCAGTTCTCTCAAGCGTTCGCTCGCCCTTTGAACGTCCGTGAACTGAGCGCCTAGTTCCGCTTCACGAAGTGCGAGCGCCTGATCTCTTACTGTCAAATCTCCCTTGATCGCCTGCGCAGTTTGGGCGATGCTCAACCCTAGAGACCGAAGCGCCACGATATCCTGTCCCGTGCGAAGATCGTCCGGGTCGTAGTGCCGATAACCGGCCTCTGTGCGCTTTGGCTGTAGCAAGCCTCTCTGTTCGTAAAGACGCAGCGCCTTGATTGAAACTCCTAGGCGGCGAGCGGCTTCGGCCGCGAGTATTGATTCGGTGTGAGTAGACAAACGGGTTCCCCAAGTGACGAACCAAGATCATCAGGTCGGACCCAACGGCCGGGTCAAGCGCAGTGTCTCGATAGTCGAATGCGGAAATCACCACCTTGCGCTCGACACGTTTGCCGCGTGTCCGTTTCCAGTCTAAACCGCTCGTTTAGCTGTTGGCGGCAAATAACCGGTATTGGCCGGTAGCACCACCTCGCTGACAGCTGACTTCTCGGGTCTGACTCGTGTATCTGAGTGACTGCATATTGGCACATCCGTGGACTCACACTACTGGCCATAGGCGGACATCCAGCTGAGCGTCGCCGAAACCGCATCTGGTTTGTCGCTGCCTAAATGACTACGATCCTATTAGTCGTTGCTAGACAGTCCGAGCACCAGAGGTGCCGAATACCTAGGTGCAAAGAGCATCTGCCCAGCTAAATCATCGTGACGCTATGCGATCAAAAATGAGAGGCATCCTATTTACTATTGGCGCGTCCTTGATAGCCATCACATTTGGCGCGCCAGAGGGACTACCCGCTCATAGTGGTAGCGCCAAATCAGCACTGGCTTACTTCGCATACTGGTTTGTGATTCAGTTTGAGGGATGGGGAGGTCGATACGTCGCTGTAGCCATTGGTTTAACAATGATATTGGTGGCGTTGTTGCTTCCCTATAGCAAGAAACCTGCTCCTGGCTAACGGCAAGGGTAGGATTCCGGCAGCGGCGTCGTTGACAGACTGCTTTGGGGCGCCCCGAGCCCATCGGGCACACAGAAGCGGCCCTTGAAGACAGTGCGTGGCAAACCTCGCAATCGAGCGGCCGCTCCCGAGGGTGAAGCGGCCGTTCAGGACAGGCTGCGTTCAACGGCTCGTTTATGGCATGTACCAACTAAATTTGCGCTGCCCGAGAGCCAAGACTTGTGTGTCACGACGACACCCTAGATTTTCCAGGCTCAGCTTTGGGCTATATGGGGTAGCTCATCCTTGAATGGAGCGCATCTGATGAGAAATTAAAGGGCAGCCAGTTCAATGCTCGCGAAGCAGTTGCCTCAAGGCTCCGGAAAGCTCAGGGTATCGCCAAGAAAACCCTGCTTCCTGTGCGCGCTGCGGAACCAAGCGTTGGCCTCCCAGCAACAGAACGGACATCTCCCCCAGTGCCAGTCGCAACGCCCAGGCCGGAATGTGAAATATGGCCGGTTTGCCCAACTCTTGTGCGAGGATTTGCGTGAAGTCAGTGTTGCGCACCACCTCTGGAGAACAAGTGTTGTAGGGCCCGCTACAGCTCTCAGTATTCAAAAGGTAGTCGATGAGAGCGACTTGGTCATCAATGTGTATCCATGGCATCCACTGTTGGCCGCTGCCCAGCTTGCCTCCAAGCCCTCGTTGGAATGTTGGCAGCAGCCGTGCCAGCATTCCACCAGTTGACGCTAACACGGGGGCAGTGCGTAGTAGTACAACCCGCACTCCCATTTGGCGCGCGCGCATAGCCTCCTGCTCCCAGGCCACACAAAGGCGGCTTCCGAAATCAATGTTGCCCGGTGAACCGTCCTCTGATAACCACTGTTCTTCGCCGTCACCGTACCAGCCGACAGCAGATCCCGAGATCAACACTGGCGGTATCGAAACCTGCCTTCCCATCCAATCCACCAAGGTTTGCGTGAGGTCAATTCGACTGTTCCACAAAAGCCCGCAGCGCTTTGCAGACCATCGGTGAGTTGCGATGGGGGCTCCTGCTAAGTTGACGACAGCATCGAATGGAGCACTGCCATCGAGTGATTCAAGTTGCGCTATACCCTTGGAGCCCGGGCACAATTTCTCTACCTGCTGAGGAGTTCGGCTCCACACCCAAAGGTCATGACCTTGGCGCCGCCAGAGCCGACAGAGGGCCTGTCCAATGAGTCCGGTGCCTCCGGTTAACAGGATGCGCATGGGGGTTTTCCTTTTGGGGAAGTGAACAAAGGACTCACCAGGGCAGGCGTTGTCCATCGTATGCCCAGAAGCCGCCGCTGTCCTTTGGCTGCAGGCCGTCTAATACCGCCAACAAATCCCGCGCAGCATCGGTGGGGCGGCGGCCGATCTGAGCACCGCGAAACGGAGCCGACAAAGCCGAGTCAACGGTGCCGGGATGCAGGGCTGCCAGGACAGCTTTTGGATGGGTGCGAGCCATTTCAATAGACGCGGTCTTGAGCAGCATGTTCAGTGCAGCCTTCGAGGCTCGGTAGCTATACCAGCCACCAAGACGGTTGTCGCCGATACTGCCAACCTTGGCCGAAAGAACCGCAAGCACGCCGGGCTCGTTCTTTGGAAGCAACTGTGAGAAGTGTGCCAAGGCCAAGGCCGGGCCGATGGTGTTGATGGTAAAACTGGCTGCCATGTGTGCGGCGTTCAGGTCAGCCAGTCGCTTTTCGGGAGTGCCGGTTGGGCCGCTGAGCATTCCCGTGGCAATCACAATCAGGTGCCAGGGACCTTGCTGACGCATCGAGTCGGCGGCAACTGCGATGGAGTCCAGGGCTCCAAAGTCGACGGCGGGACTGCTGCTACGGCTCAGGGCAGCGACCGAGGCACAGCGCGGATCTGCCTCCAGCTGCGATGCAATGGCTGCGCCTATAGCGCCGGAGGCCCCAAGAATGAGAGCACGGTAACCAGTGGGCAGGGATTGCATGGTAGGCCTGGGTGATGTCGTTGCTACAGGTTGCCGAGCTGCTCGCGCAGTTGCTGAGCATGTGCGCGCAACGCTGATTGCTGCTCAGGCGGGAATTTCTGCCATTGTCGATAGACCAACGCCAACCGGTGGTTGCTGCCAAGTTCTTCGACATGACGCGCAAAAAAGTCCCAGTAGAGAGCGTTGAAAGGGCAGGCGTTCGGGCCAGTCTTCTGCTTGGGGTTGTACGTACAGCCCTGACAGTAGTCGCCCATGCGCTGCAGGTATGCCGCGCTACTGACATAGGGTTTGGTGGCAATCAGGCCGCCATCGGCGCGCTGGCTCATCCCCAGGGTATTGGGCAGCTCTACCCACTCAAAAGCGTCGATGTAGATGCCCAGGTACCAGCGGTGCAGCTCCACCGGATCCAGCCCCGCCAGCAAGGCAAAGTTGCCGATCACCATCAGCCGCTGGATATGGTGGGCATGGGCGGTTTGCAGCGACTGCTTGATGGACTGCTGCAAACAGCGCATATGCGTGTCCCCGGTCCAGAACCAGTGCGGAAGCGGCAAGTGGTGATCCAGCGCATTGCGACTTTCGTAGCCCGGCATATGTGCCCAATAGATGCCGCGTATGTACTCACGCCAGCCGAGGATCTGGCGCACAAAGCCCTCCACAGCAGCTAGCGGCGCGTGGCCTGAGCGCCATGCGGCTTCGGCAGACTGCAGCACCTCCAGAGGTCGCAGCATCTTCACGTTCAACGCGAACGAAAGCAAAGAGTGGAATAAGCGCGGCGCTTGGCTGGACATGGCGTCTTCATAGTCGCCAAAGTGCGGCAGTGCATGGGTGACAAATGCCTCCAGGCAGCGCATTGCCTCTTGCCGGTTCAACGGCCAACGCAGGGCGTCCGCCTGCGCGTCACCAAAGCTTTGCACATCGCTGCGCTGCACGATCCCCCAGAGCGCGCTGTGGTCGTGGAGGGGGCGCCAGTCCTCAGGCTCGACAGGGGTTCCTGGCCAGGGTTTGCGGTTGTCGTGGTCAAAGTTCCACTGTCCGCCAACGGGCTGTTCATGCTCGTCCAGCAGCAGTCCGTAACGGCGGCGCATGGCACGGTAGAAATGCTCCATCAACCACTGGCGGCGCCCACGCATCTGGGTCGCCAGGTCATCGCGTGCCGTCAGGAAGTGTTCGCTGTCTACTGCAGTGCAGCTCAGCTGCTGGCCGCTAGCCCAGGCCTGTAGTTGGGCGTCCAGCCGCCACTCGTCGGGCTGCTGCCATTGCACAGTGCGGGCACCGTAGTGCACAGCAAGCGCCGCCAGGTTTTCGGGTATGGACTGGCGGTTACTGGCATCGTCGATCGACACATAACGAACCCTGTGGCCGTCAGCGCGCAGCTTGCGCGCAAAGTCGCGCATGGCAGCAAAAATGGCCAGGATTTTCTGTGCGTGGTGCAGCACGTAGTCGGTTTCCTGACGCACCTCCATCAGCACATACACCACCTGCAGGTCCACCTGCCGAAACCAACTGTGTTCCGGGTTGAGCTGATCTCCCAGTACCAGACGCAGTGTATGGGCGCTGTGGGTGGCGGTCGTACTATCGCTCATGCTTTACCCCACAGGCGCTGGTAGGCGCCATCAGCGTCGTAGGTCGCAGCTTGCTTGACAGGATCAAAGCGGCGCCCCCCGCGTGGATCCGTACCCCGACCGGCAATGTACAGCCAGTTGCCCTGGTTGCTGTAGACGTCGTAGTCAAGCAACTGTGACTCAAACCAGGCAGCGCCGGCGCGCCAGTCACAGCCAAGATCATGGATCAGATAGCTGGCCGCCACCTGGCGCACACGGTTGCCGAGGTAGCCCGTTGCAGCCAACTCGCGCATGGCTGCATCCACCAGAGGCTGGCCGGTCTGCCCGGCGCACCAGGCTGCAAAGCCCTGATCATCATGCGGCGTGGCAAGCACCGGGCCCAGACCTCGTGCACGGTAGAGCGCGCGACCATGCTGCAGGTGCAGAAAACGAAAATAGTCGCGCCATAGCAGCTCGAACCAGAGCCAGTAGCTGCTTTCGGTCACGCCGTACATGGCTTCGAATTGTCGAAGTTGAGCGTGGGCTTGCCGGGGCGACAATGCCCCCGTGGCAAGCCAGGGCGACCATTTGCTTGAGTAGTCCAATCCCACAAGACCGTTACGCGTACGCTTGTAGCTGTGAGGAAGCCCGCGTGCGAGGTACTGACGGAGGTGGGCAAGGGCCGCAGACTCGCCGCCTTGCAGGAAGGCGGTGGCGCTTCGGGCATCAAGCGAATTAGAGGCATCGGTCAATGCATCCAGAGCAAGTGCCTGCTCTTGAAGGTACTTGCTGGGTATATTCGGCGGAACTATGGGCAGAGCCTTCGGCACTGGCAGAGGCGGGTAAGGTTGTAGCTTGGCCTGCTCAACAGCCTGGCGAAACGGGGTGAACACTGCGGGCAACTGCCGCGCCGGCCAAGGCAATTGGTCCGGGTGCAGCAGGCTGCTGTGCCACACGGTGTGCACCTGCAGGCCTGCGGCTCGCAGAGCGTCGACCTCGGCTTGCTCCTCGGGCGCTGCGACGTCTTCACAGACAATGGTGCAAGCCCCTAAGGCCTGTGCCAGCGCAGGCAGAGCCATGGCGGCTGGCGCATTCAAAATCAATAGCTGAGAGCGCAGTTCATGAAAATTCTCGGCCAGGTTCTGTATCGTCTTGGCTAGCCAGGTGCGACGGTGCTGGCCGATGCGGGCAAAGCCCCAACGGGTTCTAGCCTGAATGTCCGGCAGGCACAGCACCGGCAGCAGGTACTGCGCCCCCATCCTGCACGCGGCGTGAAGGACGGGTTGGTCGTGCAGGCGCAGGTCGTTGCGTAACCAGAGCAGCACCGTGCTCATGTCTGCTCCCCAGATGGAGGTAACTGCTTGCGCTGCCGTCGGCAGCGTTCGGAGCAGTATTTGACCTCGTCCCACACCTGAGCCCACTTTTTGCGCCAGGCAAATGGGCGCCCGCAGCAAAGGCATGACTTTTCAGGCAGATGCGGTTTGCGGTGCACGGCATGCCTCCTTCGGCCTCAGCCCGCGTGTGCGTGCAGCGCGGTGTGGACATGCCGGGCCAGGCTCCGTCCGCTCAGCCAGGCACCTTCCACGCTGCCGCTGTGCATCCAGTCTCCACACATTCCCAAACCTGCTGCAGCGTCCCACCATGCGCCCGCGTTCAATGGGTTGGCGGTGTCGGCATAGCACCAGCGATGAGCGGTAGCCTGAACACTGGCGGGATCGGGGCCTCCCAGTTGCGCAAATGCATGCAGCAGTGCGGCCGTGACAGTTGCGACATCGTCTTCCAAATGTGCCTCGCTCCAACTGTGTGCGGCATGTAGCAGCCAGGTTTCGGTGCCGCCTCGGCTAGGTTTGCTGCTGTCGCGTGCGATCCAACGCAATGGGCTGTGCTCGACAAAGCAGCCGTCTACCGGCAATGACAACGGTTGCTGGCAGCGCACCATGAGTGCCCAGCAGGGCAGCATCCTGGCATTGCGTGCAAGGGCAGAGGCTTGCGGTGCAACACCTGCCAGCAGCGCCTCGGCCTGCGGTGCCGGAACGGCAAGCACAACCGCTTCGTAGCGGTGTGGCTCGGTGCCATGCTCCTGGCTTTGCAGAATCCAGCCAAACGCCGAACGCGGTTGCAAAGGCTGGACGGTGGCTTGCCACTGAAAACGCACAGATTGCGATATGGCATGCATGCCGCGCACCATATGTGCAGCCGGAGAGGTCATGCGTGGGGTGCCGACAAAGCGCTCCAAAAAGCTGTCTTGCAAGGCGAAGTCATGACCATCGTGTTTGCCGATACGGCCCTGCCAAACCTGCGCAGCGCCTGCCTGCTGCCAATCGGAGACCTGTTGTCGAAACTCGGCATGATGTGCCGTGAAATACTGGGCACCGTGGTCACACTGCCAATCAATGTCTCCATCGCTGCTGCGGCGCGTGCTCATGCGGCCAGAGGCGCCCCGACTTTTGTCGAATACATGGACGCAGTGGCCTACTTCGACCAAGGCCTGGGCGCAGGCCAGTCCAGATATGCCTGCGCCAATGATTGCGATGGTTTTTTTTCTGCTGCTCGGTGCAGGGTTGTGGGTGCTCATGGGAATTAAAAGTCTGTAAGTGCAAGATCCATCCGCGCGAATGCAAAGTCGCGGGGAAATGACTTCTCTGAACTCAAGGCTGGTTCGATTGAGGGACCTTCGTGACGCGACTCAGGTCCACGCCCAGGGTTTTGGCCTTCTGTAGCAACAGATTGAACTGTTGCTCGGGAATGGTCTTATTGCGTGACAGAAGCCAGAAGTAATCCATGCTGCTGCCGATCACCAAAGAGGTTTGATAGTCCTCATCAAGGCTCACCACGTTGTAGCCGCCATAGAAAGGGCCGAAGAAAGATACCTTCAGAGCCGCCACATCTGCCAACCCCAGGAATCGGGCCTTGCCCTCGGCTTCTCGCCATTGCTGCTTGACTGAGTCAAATCCACGGTTCAGCACCGTAACGCTTCCGTCGTTTCTGAGGCTGTAGCTAGCTGAGACCTGGGTCAGGTCTTTCTCGAAACTGTGATCGATTCGTGCCAACTCGTACCACGTCCCCATGTAGCGCTTGGCATCAAAACCGGTGACCGGCTTCACCCCATCGGGTACATCAACGGCACAACCCGATAGGACAACATTGGCCCCCACAAGGATCACCGCAAGCGCTGTCGTGCGCATGAATGAGCTTCTTGAAATATGCATATAGGTCCTTTTTCTTGTGCGTAATACCAGGCCAACGTTGTGCTCAATTGCGGTGCTCAAGCAGGCATGACGGATCGTTTTTGGTTGAGGCCAAGTTGCAAAAATGCTCCGTCATGCGAGCCTAAAAGCAAGCCTAAAAGCAAGCCAATCCGTCTGTAGTCTTACTCGTCAAACGACTTGCAACCTAGCTGCCTGACTAGCGCTCAAGCAAGCCTTGAAACACCCCTGCGTGTGACACGCGACGGAACACTGGGCGAATGCCCCGCTGCGCACTTACCTCCTGAAGACCCGTTGCCGATTGAGCTCGCGGCCTGCTCATCACTCATAGGCGGTCCCGGTGAGAAAGCGATTTGCATTCGGCGTTCGGTGTCTAGTTCTGTGTGCTTGGAAACAGGGGCACACCGCCTCAGAAAATAAAACGAGACATGGACGCTCCCTGGTGCGTTGGCTACGTATCGATGAAAACCAAAAAGTACAAAACTTGAACTCATCAGTTCAAACTATAAACTGAACGTGGCAGATTTGCACTATTCGGTATTAAAAATTCAGATGTATCGCAAGCAAACCTTATGCGTACTAGGTCCAGTATCAGGAGGGGATCTCGCGTGTCGATGAGCTTCAGGCCAAGGGACGTTGAAGCAAGTTCAGCCATGGCGCTGTTTCCAGCGGGCGTGGTTCTGCCCCTGCTGTCCGGCGGGCTCGGCAGCATCTGTGCCTTTAAGAGCCGCTAACGCTACTTCCCTTTGAGATCAGCCAGACGCATTTATGCGTCTGGCCCTCATGGCAAGACAACCAGTCAGCAAAGAACTGCGGCGACAGCTGCAGCCCCTGATCCCGGCCTTCACGCCTTCCGTCAAAGGTGGCGCACGCAAGCTCACCGTGAGCGATGAAGCAGCGCTCAATGGCATTCTGTTCGTGCTGCAAACAGGCAGTCTGTTCGAGATCACCCGCCCCAGCTGCTATACGGACCTGGTCACCAATCTCTTCTCGTTCGGTGCAGAGCGGCGCAATCGCGGCATCGAATGGGGTTTGTGGGGGTCACCGCTGCGTGGCGTACGCATGATGGGCAGGATTGTCTACACAGCCCACAAGCTGACGCAGACCGCAGGCGGCGTCAATCAGGGCAAAGTCGCCACGGGTGTACCCCAGCTGCAAGGAACATTGGGTGTTGAATGGGATGTTCCTGCCATTGCCGGGCTGACTGTTACGGGTAATGCAACGGCGGTGTCCAAGCAATATATCGATGCGGACAACAGCCTTTGGGCGGCAGGTTGTGTGACCTACGACCTCGGTGCAGGCTATGCAACCATGGTTGCCGGCAACCCTGTCACGTTTCGCGCGACGGTGCTGAACGTTTCCAACAAGGCCTATTGGGGCATGCCACTGCTGTCCAGCTTGGCACTGGGGGTGCCACGCACGCCTGCGCTGTCGGCAACGATTGACTTCTGAGGCGGGTGTGCTGGAGTTTGCAGGCAGGCCTCTGGTCTCCTGGTTGACGACGCTCTTGCTGATTTCGAGCAGAGATGGGTCCGAGATCCTTTGACGACGGCCGCGCAGCTGCTTTTCATGGCTGTGATGAAGCTCGGCCGGACCGGGTCTGGCTTGGGGAGGTGGGCTGTGCCCGCTGGGCGGTGGGGGTTTCTTAATAATTGAGAATGGGTATCATTTATGTAAAATCGTTGCATTTCCAATGCACGAGAGACTTCGGTGCCTATCCACGCCAACAGCATCGCCAGTGAAGCACTTGGCAGCATGTACACACTGCACAACCGCTGGCTGATCTCCTGGCTACAGCGCAAGCTCGGTGACCGCTATGACGCGGCAGACATTGCGCAGGACACATTCGCGCGCATTTGGACAACTGCCAGAACGCAAGCAATCGAAGACATCAGAGAGCCCAGGGCTTATCTGACAACGGTTGCCAGGCGATTGATGATCAATCACCTGGAACGCCGCTCGCTCGAACAGGCATATCTTGCCTCCTTGCAGCTACTGCCTGAAGCCACCGCGCTCTCCGCAGAGGCTCGAGCCATCTTGCTGCAGACCCTGGAGGAGCTGGACGCATTGCTGAGAGAACTTCCAGCGAAAGTTCGCACTGCATTCCTGCTTTCACAGCTCGAAGGGCTCGCCTACGAGGAGATCGCCACGCAAATGCAAGTAAGCGTGCGTACGGTCACCCGTTATATGGCGCAAGGATTCCGGCAATGCCTGCGCGTGATGCTGGATGCCTGAAATGGATGCAAGCATTCTCGATGAGGCCGCTCAATGGCTGGCTCGCCGGCATGCGTCGGACTTCAGCGAAGCAGAGCAAGACGCGCTGGTTCGATGGCGCAGTCTCAGTACAACTCACGAGGAAATCTGGCAACGCATAGAGCAACTGAAATTCCGAATGGATAGTGTTCCCTCGGCAGTGGGCATGGCCGTTCTGGATCGTCCACGTGCTGCAGCAAATCGCCGGCAGATTCTGCGTGCATCGGCACTTGCGCTGGCAACGCCAATGCTTGGCTGGTTCTCATACCGCTATCTGCCATGGCACATCTGGAATGCGGACTTCCGAACAGCAACAGGCGAAAGACGCGAACTGACATTGGCTGACAACAGTCAGGTGCTGTTGAATACGGCTTCCGCAATAAGCGTTCAGTTCAATGGCAAAGAACGTCTGATCCAGCATCTTGCCGGTGAGATTCTGGTGGAAACCGCACACCTGAGCGAATACAAGACTTTGCCCTTTGTTGTCCAGACTGCCGATGGGCGGCTGCAGGCACTGGGCACGAAATTCATCGTTCGAAAGCATGCACGGAGCACGACGCTGTCGGTGCTGCAAGGCGCGGTGCAGGTAATGCCTGCGCATTCCAGGCAATCTCTTGTCGTGCAGGCTGGCGAGCAAGTGAGCTTTGATGCTCACAAGGCGGGGGCCTTCACCTCGCTGCCATCCCGCACCGATGCCTGGACTCAGGGTGTGTTGTATGCCGAGAACATGCGCTTGGCTGACTTTCTGGAGGAGCTGCAGCGCTATCGCGAAGGAGTTCTGCGCTGCGATCCAAGTGCTGCTGAGCTGCTCGTCTCCGGCACATTCCATTTGCGCGATACCGATCGTATTCTCGAGCTGCTGGCTCGGACCATGCCGATCCGTAGGCAGCAACGCACCCGTTACTGGATAACCGTCACGCGTTCCTGACGTTTCTCACGATCAGGTTCTCGCATGCTGCCCTCCGAAATTCAGGCAGGAGCGATGACTCTGTTCAATCGCTGTCCTGTTTTTCAATCTCGCCTGTCAAGTGCATCAAGACCCGTTTATTGACAGCCAGGAGGATTGAGCAGATGCCCGAAAAGTACGTCCGGAAACTCAACAGGAACGCCAAAGCAACGCGACTGCGCCCCGTCGCAGCGGCAGTCAGAGGAATTTTTGTTGCCATCGTCGGCACAGCCGCTATCGGTTTGCACATGCCAGAGGCTTATGCGGCAGATCCGTCTACCAGTCCTGCGCAGAAGTCCTATCAGGTATCCGCTGGCCCGCTCGGTCCCGCACTGATGGACTTTGCAGCTCAGGCGGGCATCAATCTCAGCATGGATCTGAGCAAGCTCAACGACAAGCGTACCCCCGGCCTGTCTGGTTTCCACACCGTCGATGGCGGTTTTGCACATTTGCTGGAAAGCTCGGGATTGAGTGCACATCGCCTAAGTGAAGGCAACTATGCACTGGAAGTCCCGGGGACCACCAAGGCGTCCATCGAGCAAAAGAGCAGTGCTTCCGTGCCTGCCAGCGGACAAGGCTCTGCCGAGCTTGCAGTCGTTACTGTGACGGCACGTACCCAGAATAATCTCGTTGCGCCGTCTCGGCAGGTCAGTATTCTCGAAGGTGAAGAAGTTCAGCAACTTCGGCAAGGCTCCGACAGTCTGGCAACCATGCTCAGCAAAGTCGTCCCTGGAATGGCAGATTCCAGTCACACAATCACCGACTATGGGCAGACTCTGCGTGGCCGGAACATGCTTATTCTTGTGGACGGGGTTCCACTGAACACCAATCGCGACTCCTCCAGAAACCTCGCCAACATCAACCCTGCGGACATCGAGCAGATCGAGGTGCTTCGCGGCAGCAGCGCCATCTACGGCAGCGGCGCAGCAGGTGGCATCATCTCTGTGCGCACCAAACGCCCCTCGGGCGAGACCAAAGCAGAGACCATCGTGACGGGATCTGCACCGCTGTCCACACTCAGAGGCGCCGGGCTTGGAGCCGAAGTCCAGCACTATCTTTCTGGCGGCGGCGATGTGGTCGATTATTCCGTCAGCCTGGGCGCCAAGCATGTCGGAGGCTCGTTCGACGCCAAGGGTGCACGCATTGCACCCGAGCCCAGCCAGGGAGACTTGTTCGACTCCGATATCTACAACGCGTCCGCCAAGATCGGCTTCAAGCTGGACGCCAATCAACGGCTTCAATTCTCCGCGAGCCACTACAACGCCAGCCAGGACACCGACTATGCATCGGATGCGTCTGTGGCCCGCTTGCCAGCAGGTTCGGCTGCAGCCAGGCCTATCAAGGGCTTGGTACTTGCAGATCAAAACCAGATCAAGAACACCATGCTGGGTCTTGACTACGAGAACCGCAATCTCGCAGGCAGCGCCGTGGCGGCTCAACTCTATTACCGGGATTTTTATACGCGCTTTGCGCCGTTCGATGCACGCGCCGTTCCTGTGCGAGGGGCCAACGTCGATCAGTCCATGCAGAACTCCGATGTGTTCGGTGGTCGCCTGACCATCAAAACACCTCTCGGACAAGAGAAGAACACCTTGCTGATCTGGGGGGCGGACTTCAATCACGAGCGCACCGACATGCCGATCGATATCTTTGATTCCAAGGCCTATGACTCCAGTGGAGGTCTGGTGTTCAACAAGATTGGCCGCTTGATCTATATGCCTCAGGTCACGACCCGAAGCATTGGCGCCTTTGCCCAGTTGCAACACAAATTCAACGATCAGTGGTCTGTGGAAGGCGGAGCACGCTACGACCGAGCTCAGGCCAGCTTCAACGATTTCACCCCTTTGTCGCAATCGAAATTGCCCAGTTCCCAGTCCGTGGCTGGCGGTACCGTTAAATATGGCTCATGGACTTACAACCTGGGCACGGTTTTTGCGCCTACCAAGGGACACGAGTTCTATGCGTCGTACAGCCAGGGCTTTGAGCTACCGGATATCGGGGTCGTGGTGCGCAATGCCACAGCGGGCTTCAATATCGGAAACTCCAACCTGCAGGCAGTCAAAACAGATACCGTAGAGGTCGGTTGGCGCGGGAAGTTTTCCAATGTCATTGCCAACCTGGGAGCCTTTCAATCGCGCTCCGATCTCGGTGCCGTGCAGAGCTTCAACAACGGACTCACGCTGCTGCGAACCAAAGAAAAAATCCGGGGTATCGAAGGTGGCCTCGACTACTTCAGCGACGATGACCGCTGGAGCAGCGGTGGGAGCTTTACCTGGATGAGAGGGCGTGAACTCCCGCAAGGCTCAAGCCTTTATCAGGACATGACGGGCTATCGTATTGCGCCCCTCAAACTGACTGCATATGTGGAATACCGTCCCAGTGCCAGCTGGAGCCACCGCATCCAGGCAAGCGCATATGCCTCCAAGGATTACCGACTGGATGGCAAGACCAGCTTTGGGCGCCACGACACCAGAGGCTACACCACCGTGGACTTGATCAGCCAATGGAAAATCGATTCCAAGAACCGCGTATCGCTCGGTGTGGAAAACCTGCTCAACCGCAACTACTTCCCGCTATACAGCCAGCTGCTTCGCAATAACAACAACACCAGCCGCCTCCCTGCAGCGGGCACGGTGTTGCGAGTCAGCTATGCACACACTTGGTAGATGCGCGTCATACACGTCGATCGACGAATGGCGATGATTTGCGGCAGCAGCGCCTGATCTGATTGAGCTGTTTTGACGTCGAGGCACTGCGTCTGCTGCTTGCCGTATTCATGACAGCGTTTCCTGAGAGTCTGCTGCCTTGAGCGGACTTCCCGCGTCCGGTAAGGAATGACAGCTATCGGCAACCCATGGTCGAGGGGCAAAAAGATGCAGCGATATGAGGCGCCTGGACGTGTCTGTTTCCGGGGGCTGAATGGTGTTTACGACGTTGTCGATCTGGAATATCGACTTGCCAGTTCCCAAGGGCCGCAGTGTCGACAGCGGCCCTTTTTCCTGGTCGGCCCGGCTTGTTGACTTGGCTCAATATGAGCCGGGGCAAAGCCCGGCACAGTGGCACATATGTTCACCATGCCCTCCATGTCGCAAATCGCTTCCACGTTTGGGCAGCCTGAGAGCTTTGCCCCAGGCTCTTGGCTCAGGCAACGTCGCCAACCCCTCGATTCGGTGCTGTATCTGGAAAGCGGCAGCGTGATGCTCGGGGTCGGGCAGGAGTCGGCCATGCGCCATCAGCTGGGGCAGGTGGAAGGGCCGACCTGGCTGGATGCTGCTTTTGCGCTGCAAGAGCGTCCTTCGTGCCTCGATATGCAGGCACAGACGGCTGGGCGCATCTATATCATTCCGCTGGCGCGCTTTCTCAGCTCTGTGGCGGAGCTTGCACCTGCCGTGCAGCACTTGCTCAAAGATGTGGCCAAGGCCTATTGCTCGCAGACCGAGCTGGCGGTCAGTCGCCTGGCTCAGGACGCCGAAGCTCGCTGCGCCCAGTGGCTGCTGAACCATGCGATCCCGGGGGGAAATGGCAATGCCCTTCATGTCATCCTCAAGGCACGCAAACGCCTGATTGCAGCGCAACTGGGTATTGCTCCGGAAACATTCTCGCGCGTGCTCAGGCAGTTGCGAGAGCATGGGCTGATTGCCGGGCGAGGCAATGTCATTGAATTACCCAAGCCCGGCGCACTGGAGGTGCTGGCGCTGGGGTAAATACCGGGCCGGGTTGCAGGCCATGCAGCGCTTGGCTTGTCCTCTGAGCAGGAGCTTGCGGCGTAGCATTTGTCGACAATCTCCGGGGTTTCCTCTCGTTGGGTTGCAGACATCGGCTCTCTATATTGAGGCCCATGTCAGAAGCTGTCTTCTCCCTGCAAGCAGAGCCGCCATGGGTTGCACCGTCGCAGCCACAGGAGGTTGCTGCCGCGCCACAGTCTGGGCGGATACGCAGAGGCCCGGGCCCCATGCTGCGCAGCATGGTGCTTGTTGCCATGATTGCCGTGCTGCTGGCTGGCGCTGGCGCTGCGGGCTGGGTGGCTTATTCCCTGCGCCGGGCGGTCATGGACGGAGCGCTGCCGGCGCAGACCAAAGCGTTGGAATACGCGGTTCGTTCGCTGGCCTTCAGAGTCGAGCAGCAGCAAAAACCCCTGCATAGTCTGTCCTCTGTGCTGGCGGGCCATATGCATGATTCCCAGGAGTCACTGGAGGCCATGCTCAAGCAGCCCACCTCCATGGCACAGCAGTATGAGCAACTTCAACTGGCTGATGGAAAAGGGCAGTTGCTGGTCAATTTGCATCAGGAGCAGGCGCTGGCCGCAGAACAGCTTGAAGAGCCGCTGCGTGAAGTGCTCAAGCGGTCATTGGCAGAGGGCAAGCCGATCACTCAAGCCTGGGTGCGTTCCGGGGATGCGGGCCTGCAGCTGGAGTTTCAGAATGTCGTGCCGGTGCGTGATCTGCAAGGCAAGCTGGAGGGCGTTCTTGGCGGCAGCTACCGGACGCCTTTGTCGGTGCTGTTTTCGCTGGAAGTTGCCTCTGCCGAAGCGGGTAGCCAGCTGCTGCTGATCGACCGTGATCTGCGTCCGCTGGCTCTCAGCAGCAAAGGGCAGTGGCAATTGCCCCCTGCCTTGGCCGATGCTGCACTGCCTCGCGGGCTGGATCAAGCCTGGCTCAAGACGGCTCAGACCGGTGCGCTCAGTGAGCAGAGAAATAACCAACTCTGGAGCGCCATGCCGCTGCCTTGGGCGCAATGGACTTTGCTGAAGGTCAGCAACGTTCAGGAATGGGTGCCGGGGGTCTCGGTCAAGATGATGGGCTGGCTGGCCACGGCCCTGCTGGTGCTGGCTGGACTGCTTGCAGCAGTGCTTTGCCTGATCGCCTATCCGCTGACGGCCTTGTTCCGCTCGGCAGAGCAGGCTTCTCGACGCGGTCTGATGCTGGAAGTGGACTTGGCCAGCCGCAGGGGCAACTGGTGGCATGGCCTGTCCGATCATGACTGGGGAGAGGCCCAGACCCTGCGCACTGCATTGCAGGCCCTGGGCGGTGGATATGAGGCGCATGGCGAGCTTGAGCGTGATTTGCAGATGCAGTTGCAGACGTTGATGGACTATGCCCCCGTAGGTTTGATCGTGACGCATGGCTCAAAGGTGCAGCGTGTGGGCATGCAGGCCGCCAGAGTACTTGGCTATCAGCCTCAGGAAATGCAGGGCCTGGCTGTGCGTGACCTGTGTGCCAGCGATGCCGACTATGAGGATCTGATGGGGCGGGTTCGGCGGGCTCTGGATACTTATGGACAATTTGATAGCGAAGTCTGCTTGGTGCGCAAGGATGCAAGGCCGATATGGGTGCGAATTCACGGTCAGAGCATGCAGCGCATGCACAGGGCCTGGGAGCAGTCGGGCAAGGCGCAGGATGGTCAATACCTGGTCTGGGAGTTGGAGGATGTGACCACGCAGCGGCAGTTGCGCGAGCAATCGAGCTGGAAAGCCATGCACGATCCCTTGACCCGCCTGCCCAACCGAACGGCCTTTGCTCTGCGGCTCAAGGAATGGCTGCGCGAATACACGACTCCCGACTATCTGGAGAGCTTGGGAGGCGCGAACGTGGTCGCCCGTTCGCAGAGCGAGCCCAAGGCGCATGGCATCGTGCTGTATGTAGACTTGGACCACTTCTCTCAGGTCAATCGCCAGGGCGGGCGTGAAGTGGGTGACGAGGTGCTCGCCCATATTGCGCGACTGATCGAGTCGACGGTGCGGCCCCATGGCTGGGTGGCCAGGGTTGGAGGCGATGAATTTGCCATTCTCATGGCCGGAATCAGCCGTGAGGAGGGAATGCGTCATGCACAACTGCTGTGCATGGCCATCCAGGACTGGGAGGGCTCCTACCAGGGGCAGCGCTATATGTTGAGCGCCAGCATCGGCATGTTGCTGCTGGATGCCAGCTACCACACGGCGGCCAGCGCCTTCAAGGGGGCCGATATGGCCTGCTACGCCGCCAAGCGCAAAGGGCGCAACCGTGTTGAAGTGATGACTGCAGCGGTCTGAGTCGGATTGCGCATGCTGAATTCAAGGCAGATATGACAGCCTAGAGGGCAATCCCTTGGCTGCTCAAAGGGGCTGACTGAGTTACGCTCTGCGGCTGCTTTGTATACAAAAATGGATGAGGCTGGCCGTGCCACAGCGCCCGGATGGCCATGACCTATGCGTGACCAGACCTTGTTCGACAAGATAGATTTGCACCTGATCAGGGTGCTGCACACGGTGCTGACGGAGCGTAGCGTCTCCAAGGCGGCGCTGCGGCTGGGCATGCACCAGCCAGCGGTGTCTGCAGCGCTGCGGCGTCTGCGCGAGCTCGCTGGCGACCCTTTGCTGGTGCGTTCTGGGGCACAGATGCAGCCTACCGATGTGGGGCTGCGCATGGTGCAACCCTCGGCTGACATTCTGCGTGCAGCCGAGGGGCTGTTCAGCGATGCGCGGCAGTTTGACCCGCGCACCTCGACTCGTACTTTCCGCATTGCGGCCAGCGACTATCTGGATCCCCAGTTCCTGCCGCGGCTGATGTCGGCCATGAAGGCCCAGGCCCCGCATTGTCCGGTGGACTTCCTGCCGCTGAGCGCCGAGGCGCATTACGAGGGACAACTGGCCGACGGCGAGATCGACGTTGTCATCGGCAACTGGCCGCAGCCACCGGAAGGCCTGCACATGGCCAAGCTGTTCGAGGACGAGGTGGTCTGTCTGGTCAGTCCCAAGCATCCGGCAGTGCGCAGGGGCTGGGACGTACAGCAATGGCTGCAGGCCGAGCACATTGCGCCAACCCCGGCCTATCCCGGTTCCCTGGGCGTGATAGACGAGCAGTTGGCAGGCATGGGTTTGAGCCGCCAGGTGGTGGCACGCTGCGCGCATTTCAGTCTGATTCCCGACATGGTGGCATCAAGCTTGCTTGTCATGACCTCGGGCAGATTGTTCTGTGAGCGTTTCAGCGAACGTCTGTCCCTGGCCATACTGCCTTGCCCTGTGGAATTCCCTCCGCTGGTCTATTACCAGCTCTGGCATGCGCGTTCGCATGCCGGAGCCGCCACACGCTGGCTGCGAGAGGTGGTTCGCAATGTTGCACTAACGCTGCGAAATCAATAGCTTGTATCGTATTCCTGTTCAGCGCATAGAGCCTGTTTGAGTCAATTTGTTATTTGAATTGAGAGACAATCCAGCGATGAATCCCCCCCCGACACATTCCCCATCTGCGAGTGCGCCTGCGCGTTTGCAGCTGGAGGGTATTACCAAGCGGTACCCGGCTGTAGTTGCAAACAGCAAGGTATCGCTGAAAGTTAAGCCCGGCGAGATCCACGCCATTTTGGGCGAAAACGGCGCTGGCAAGTCCACGCTGATGAAGATCATCTACGGTGCGGTCAAGCCTGACGAGGGAGCCATCCTGGTCGACGGCAAGCCGGTGCAGATCCGCAATCCGCAGGAAGCCCGGGCACTGGGCATTGCCATGGTGTTCCAGCATTTCAGTCTGTTCGACACGCTGACCGTGGCCGAGAACGTCTGGCTGGGCCTGGACAAGAGCATTGCACTGGCCAAGGTGATCGAGAACATTCAGGCCACGGCTCGCGATTACGGGCTGGAGGTGGACCCGCATCGCCCCGTGCACACGCTTTCCGTCGGCGAAATGCAGCGTGTGGAAATCATCCGTGCCCTGCTGACCAATCCCCGGGTGCTGATTCTGGACGAACCCACCTCGGTGCTCACGCCCCAGGCGGTGGAGATGCTGTTTGTGGTGCTGCGCCGCCTGGCCGCAGAAGGCTGCTCCATCCTCTATATCAGCCACAAGCTGCATGAAATCCGCTCGCTGTGCACGGCCTGTACGGTGCTGCGCGGCGGCGTGGTGACGGGGGAGTGCAACCCGGCCAACGAGACCAATGCTTCGCTGTCGCGCATGATGATCGGCTCGGAGCCGCCGGAGCTGGAGCACCGCACGGCGAATACCGGCGATACCGTGCTGCGTGTGCAGGGGCTGTCGCTCAGAAGCCAGGATCCTTTTGGTGTCGATCTGCAGAGCATTGCGCTGCAGGTGCGTGCGGGCGAAGTCGTCGGTATTGCTGGCGTCTCCGGCAACGGTCAGAAAGAGCTGATGTATGCGCTGTCCGGCGAGGACACACGCGCCGAAGCAGAGGCCGTGCAGTTGCTGGGCAAGGGCGTGGGGCGCATGGGGCCGAGCCGGCGCCGTGGCATGGGCCTGCATTTCGTGCCTGAAGAGCGCCTGGGGCGCGGGGCCGTGCCCAGCATGGGTCTGGCCCACAACCTGTTGCTGACGCGCAAGACCGCGCTCGGCAAGGGCGGCTGGATTCGCATGGCGGCACTGCAGGCGCAGGCGCGGGACATCATCGGCCGCTTCAACGTCAAGGCCGGCGGCCCGAACTCGGCTGCGCAGTCGCTGTCGGGCGGCAATCTGCAGAAGTTCATCGTGGGGCGCGAAATTGATGCCAAGCCGCGTCTGCTCATCATCTCTCAGCCCACCTGGGGGGTGGATGTGGGGGCTGCGGCGCAGATTCGGGGTGAGATTCTCAAGCTGCGCGACCAGGGTTGCGCCGTGCTGGTGGTCAGTGAGGAGTTGGACGAGTTGTTTGAGATTTGTGACCGCCTGCATGTGGTGGCCAAGGGCCGCCTGAGCCCCTCGGTTGATAGAGCAGCTGCCACTGTGCAGCAGATTGGTGAATGGATGAGCGGCCTGTGGGATGCGGCGGCGGCGCAGGGAGGTGCCCATGCTTAAGCTGGAACAACGTCCCCAGGCGTCCAAGTTCTGGACCTATGGCTCGCCAATTCTGGCGTTGCTGATCACCGTGCTGGTAGGGGTCTGCCTGTTTGCCCTGCTGGGCAAGGATCCGGTCAAGGGCTTGCAGGCCTTTTTCTGGGAACCCATCAGATCGGGCTACGCCCTGGGCGAGCTGGCTGTCAAGGCCACGCCGTTGCTGCTGATTGCGCTGGGGCTGGCCGTGTGCTTTCGCTCCAATGTCTGGAATATCGGTGCCGAAGGCCAGTTCGTCATCGGGGCGGTGGCTGCAGGAGGCATGGCCTTGCTGGCAGACAAGACCACAGGGCCCTGGATCGTGCCGGCCATCCTGATCGCCGGCATGCTGGGCGGGATGCTCTGGGCGGGCATCGTGGCCTTGCTGCGCGACCGCTTCAACGCCAACGAAATTCTGGTCAGCCTGATGCTGGTCTATGTGGGCACGCTGGTGCTGGGCTATCTGGTCTATGGTCCCTGGAAGGACCCCATGGGATACAACTTCCCGCAGACCAAGAGCTTTGAGCGCGTCACGCAGATTCCTCGGCTGGTGCAGGGCATGCGCATGAATATCGGCGTCATCATCTCGTTGGTGGGAGCCGGTCTGCTGTGGGCATTTTTGTTTCGCACGCGTGCGGGTTTCGCCTTGCAAGTCGGGGGCCTGGCGCCGTCGGCGGCACGCTATGCCGGCTTTTCCTCGCGCAAGGCGCTGTGGACGGCGCTGCTGATCTCCGGTGCCACAGCCGGTCTGGCGGGAGCGCTGGAAGTCGCTGGCCCTCTGGGTCAGCTCACGCCCTATGTGCCCGCCGGCTACGGCTTTGCGGCCATCATCGTGGCCTTTGTGGGGCGCCTGCATCCTGTGGGCATGATTTTCTCGGCCATTCTCATGAGCATGTTTTATATCGGTGGCGAGCTGGCGCAGTCGCGTCTGGGCCTGCCCAAGGCGCTGACCGGCGTCTTCCAGGGTCTGTTGTTGTTCGCGCTGCTGGCCTGCGACACGCTGGTGGCCTATCGCATCCGCTGGGTGGCGAAAAAAGCCGGCAGCGCCATTTCTGCAGTGAAGGGAGCCTGATCCATGGAATCCTATGCACTGCTGCTGGGCTCCACCCTCAGCGCTGGCACCGTTCTGGCGCTGGCGGCCCTGGGCCTGCTCATCAATGAAAAATCGGGCATCGTCAATCTCGGTGCCGAGGGCATGATGCTCTGCGCCGCCATTGCGGGTTTTGCCGCTACCGTGCACACCGGCAATACCTGGATGGGCTTTGGCGCGGGCATGCTGGCAGGGGCCTTGCTTGCCGCCATCTTTGGGGGACTGGTGATCTGGTTCAACACCAACCAGTACGCAACCGGTCTTGCGCTCTCGCT
Source organism: Comamonas sp. GW821-FHT11H03 (assembly GCF_058807955.1). Classification (NCBI taxonomy): domain Bacteria; kingdom Pseudomonadati; phylum Pseudomonadota; class Betaproteobacteria; order Burkholderiales; family Comamonadaceae; genus Comamonas; species Comamonas sp. GW821-FHT11H03. The sequence goes on along the minus strand of NZ_JBXARF010000008.1, from coordinate 221,640 downwards.
GTTCGGCGCGGGCTTCTCGGCTTTCGTGGGCCTGGGCTATGTGCAGGCCAAGCTGCCAGAGCTGCCCAAGTACTCCATCCCGGGCCTGGCGGATCTGCCGCTCGTGGGCCCGGCCTTGTTCACGCTGCACCCGCTGGTTTACGGCGCCATCGTGCTGGCCGCCTTGATGGTCTGGTTTCTGTACCGCACGCGTGCGGGCCTGGTGCTGCGTTCGGTCGGCGAGTCGCCCTCGTCAGCCCATGCCCTGGGCTACCCCGTGCGCCGCATCCGTCTGATGGCCGTGATGTTTGGCGGTGCCATGTGCGGTCTGGCGGGTGCCTTCATCTCGGTGGTCTACACGCCGCTGTGGGTGGAGAACATGGTTTCGGGTCGAGGCTGGATCGCTCTGGCGCTGACGACTTTCGCGACCTGGCGGCCGGCCCGCGTCCTGCTGGGCGCCTATCTGTTTGGCGGCGTGACCATGTTGCAGTTCCATCTGCAGGCCACCGGGGTTCAGGTGCCCAGCCAGATTCTGTCCATGCTGCCGTACCTGGCCACCATCGTGGTGTTGGTGCTGATCTCGCGTAATCCGACCTGGATTCGAGCCAATATGCCGGCTTCCCTGGGAAAACCCTTCTACCCTGGAGCGTGATGCCCAAATGTGGTGCAATCCGTTTTTCAAAAATAATGAGAGGACAACTTCAATGACAACTCTGGGCAAACGCGCTCTGATCAAGATGATCGGCCTGTCGGCTGTTTCCATGGCTGTGCTGACTGCTTGCGGCAAGAAGGAAGAAGCACCTGCAGCTCCTGCCGCCGCGCCTGCGGCAGCTCCTGCTGCCGACAAGCTCAAGATCGGCTTCATGTATGTGAGCCCCATCGGCGACGGCGGCTGGACCTACCAGCACGAGCTGGGCCGCAAGGCCATCCAGGAGAAGTTCGGCGACAAGATCGAGACTTCCATGGTCGAGAGCGTGCCAGAGTCTGCAGACGCCGAGCGCGTGATGCGCGACATGATCGGTCAGGGCAACAAGCTGGTCTTCGCCACCAGCTTCGGCTATCAGGACTTTGTGCAAAAGGTCGCCGCTGACGTCAAGGATGTGAAGTTCGAGCACGCCACCGGCTACAAGACGGCCGGCAACGCAGCCGTGTACGACACCAAGACCTTTGAAGGTGCTTATCTGGCCGGCATCGTGGCGGGTGCCATGACCAAGACCAAGACCGTGGGCGTGGTGGCTTCGGTGCCAATCCCCGAAGTGGTGCGCAACATCAACAGCTTTGTGCTGGGCGCTCAGAGCATCGACCCCTCCATCAAGGCCAAGGTGGTCTGGGTGAACGAGTGGTTTGCTCCTCCCAAGGAATCCGAAGCCGCCAACAGCCTGATCAACGGCGGCGTGGATGTGATGTACCAGAACACCAACTCTCCCGCCGTGCTGAAGACGGCTGAAGAGCGCGGCGCTCGTGCCTTCGGCAAGGATGGCGACATGAGCGGCTTTGCGCCCAAGGCGCATCTGGGCTCGGCCGTGATCGACTGGACCCCTTACTACAGCAAGGTGGTGGAGGACACGCTGGCCGGCAAGTGGCAGACCGGCAACTTCTGGTGGGGTGTGAAGGAAGGCGCCATCGATCTGAAGAAGATCGCTGATGACGTACCCCAGGAAATCAAGGACAAGGTTGAGAAGGCTCGCGCCGGCTTGAAGGACGGCTCCTTTGCTGTCTGGACCGGTCCCATCAAGGACAACACCGGCAAGGAATTGCTGGAAGCGGGCAAGGTGGCGGATGACGCCTGGCTGCGCAGCATCAACTTCTATGTGAACGGTATCGAGGGCAAGGTGCCCGGTGCCAAATAAGCACTGTTTGCGGGGCGCCTGACCAGCGTCCGATCAAAGGCCCTGAGGGGCCTTTCTTTTTGCGCTGTCGTTTTCAGGATACCTATCCGCAATTTGGCGCAGTTTATGCATATATTGCCCAAGGTGTAACCGGTATCCATGGGATTGCGCTCCTATCGGTTTCAAACCTCACTCTTTGTTCCAAGGAAAACTTAATGACTGATTTGCACAAGCGTTCATTGATCAAGGTCGCCGCACTGACGGCTATTGCCTCGGCCGCTCTGGTGGGCTGCGGCAAGAAGGAAGAAGCAGCTGCGCCGGCCGCAGCCTCCGCTGCCGCTCCTGCAGCCGCTGCTCCGGAGCCCCTGAAGATTGCTTTTGCTTATGTCGGCCCGGTGGGCGACGGTGGCTGGTCCTTTGCCCACGACCAGGCCCGCAAAGCCCTGGAAAAAGAGTTCGGTGACAAGATCAAGACCAGCTATGTGGAGAGCGTGCCCGAAGGCGCCGATGCCGAGCGCGTGCTGCGCGACATGGCTTCGCAGGGCAACAAGCTGGTGTTCGGCACCACCTTCGGCTATATGGACGTGATCCAGAAACTGGCTCCCGAATTCGCCGACGTGAAGTGGGAGCACGCCACCGGCTACAAGACCGCGGCCAATGTCAGCACCTATGACAGCCGCACTTATGAAGGTGCCTATCTGGCCGGCATCATTGCCGGCGGCATGACCAAGTCCAACACCCTGGGCGTGGTGGGCTCTGTGCCTATTCCCGAAGTGATTCGCAATATCAACAGTTTCACCCTGGGCGCCCAGTCCGTGAATCCCAAGATCAAGACCAAGGTGGTCTGGGTCAACGAATGGTTCAGCCCTCCCAAGGAGACTGAAGCTGCGACCAGCCTGATCAATGGCGGCGCCGACATCCTGTTCCAGAACACCGATTCACCCGCAGTGCTGAAGACGGCCGAGGAAAAGGGCAAGCGTGCCTTCGGCTGGGATTCGGACATGACGGCCTACGGTCCCAAGGCTCACCTGGGCTCATCCATCATCAACTGGGCGCCTTACTACATCGATTCCACCCGCAGCGCGCTGGACGGAAAGTGGAGCAGCCGTCAGACCTGGTGGGGCGTCAAGGAGGGCGTGATCGACATCGTGTCACTGGCTGACGACATTCCTGCAGATCTCAAGGCAAAGGTTGAGGACGTGAAAAAGGGACTGAAGGAAGGTACATTCACCATCTGGAAGGGCCCTATCACCGGCCAGGACGGCAAGGAGCTGATCGCTGCCGACAAGGTTGCCGATGACGGCTTCCTCAGAGGCATCAATTTCTACGTCAAGGGCGTGGAAGGCAAAGTGCCAGGTGGCGACGCCAAGTAAGCACTGCTGCTCGGGCATTGCGCCGCCTCGCCGCACTGGTTGCGGCCTGTGGCGCATGTCTTCAAGGCAGACCCCGGGGGTTGCCGGGTAGTGTTGGCTGCTAGCGGTCGTGAAGACACGACTTGCAGCGACAGGGCCGCCGTAGAGCGGCCCTTTGTATTTCGATAATGACGAGTATCCCCATGACTGAACGTACCCTCTGGCATCCTGTTGCCCAATCCTGCGATGTGGTGAGCGCGCCGTTTTCCGTGCTGCTGCTGGAACAGCCGCTGGTGCTGTGGCGCAATGCCGAGGGACTGGTTCAGTCCTTTGTGGATCGCTGCCCGCATCGCGGTGCACGCCTTTCCATGGGACGTGTGGAAAACGGGCATCTGGAATGCCCCTATCACGGCTGGCAATTCTCCTCGGGTGGCCAATGCGTGAAAGTGCCAGCCGTGCCCGATTTCACTCCCCCCGCATCGCAGCGCGTACAGGCTTTCGAGGTGCAGGAAGCCTTTGGACTGATCTGGGTGCGCCTGGAGTCTTCCGACAGCCAGTTGCCGGTGTTCGCGGCAGAGACGGACGAGCATCTGCGCAAGGTGAACTGCGGGCCTTACGATGTGGCGGCCAGTGCGCCGCGCATCATCGAGAACTTCCTCGACATGTCCCACTTCGGCTTTGTGCACGAAGGCTGGCTGGGCAGCCGTGACGCCACGGCCATTGCCACCTACAAGGTGGAGAGCACCTCCACCGGCGTGCTGGCGACAGGCTGCAAGGCCGTGCAGCCCCAGTCCAATCTGCACTCCACCCAGGCGGCCGAGGTGGAGTACACCTACGAGGTGACCGCTGCCTACACTGCCGTGCTGACCAAGATTCCCGAAGAGGGCACTTCCAAACAGGGCTGGCGCGAGCAGATCGGCCTGTTCATCTGCCCTGTCACTCCCGAAACCAGCCGCGTCTGGTTCCGTCTGGCGGTCGCGGACTTCGAGTCGACCGATGAGCAGTTGCAGACCTTCCAGCACACCATCTTTGTGCAGGACCAGCCGGTGCTGGAGTCGCAGCTGCCCAAGGCCCTGCCGCTGGATCCGCGCGCAGAAATGCACTCGGCGGCCGACCGCATGTCCTCGGCCTATCGCCGTTTCCTGAAGGCTCAGGCGATCGCCTTCGGAACCTGCTGAGACAGGCCTGAGAGGCTTTGCCGCCTGCCCCGGCCGGGCGTCCATGCGGCTCGCCGGGAGGCTGAGCCACGGGCTTGCGGCTGCAAGGCCGAAGTCGCAGACCTGTCGGGGCTGGCCATATGCTGTCGGGGCTGGCCATATGGCTTGAGCGGTGCCGGTTTGATAGGCTAGAGATTGATCGGCGCGTAGCGCCAAGGAGAATAAAGATGAACAACGTGCCTGCCGTAGATGTTTCCCGTCTGCCACAGCTGCTGCGCGCCATGCCCAAGGCCGAGCTGCATATGCATATCGAGGGTTCGCTGGAGCCCGAACTGATTTTTGCGCTGGCGCAGCGCAACCAGATACCCCTGGCCTATGACAGCGTCGAGGCGCTGCGCGCGGCCTATGCCTTTACCGATCTGCAGAGCTTTCTGGACATCTATTACGCGGGTGCCAGCGTGCTGTTGCATGAGCAGGATTTCTACGACATGGCGCGCGCCTATCTGGATCGTGCGGTGGCCGACAACGTGGTGCACACGGAAATCTTCTTTGACCCGCAGACCCACACCGAACGCGGCGTGGCCATGGAGACCGTCATCAACGGTCTGTACCGGGCCTGCCGCGACGCACAGATCGAGCAGGGCATTTCCTCCTCGCTGATCCTGAGCTTTCTGCGCCACCTGAGCGAGGAAAGCGCCTTGCAGACGTTGGAGGCGGCGCTGCCGCTGCGTGATCGCTTTATCGGCGTGGGACTGGACAGCAGCGAGCTGGGCAATCCGCCCGAGAAGTTCGCCCGCGTGTTTGCCCGTTGCAAGCAACTGGGCCTGCACCTGGTGGCCCATGCCGGGGAGGAGGGGCCGCCCGCCTATATCTGGGGCGCACTGGATGTGCTGAACGTGGAGCGCATCGACCATGGCGTGCAGTCCGAGCAGGATGCGCTGCTGATGCACAGGCTGGTCAAGGAACAGATACCGCTGACGGTCTGCCCGCTGTCCAATCTCAAGCTCTGCGTGATCAAGGACCTGGCCGATCACAATCTGCCGCGCCTTCTGGCGGCCGGACTCAAGGTCATGATCAACTCGGACGACCCGGCCTATTTCGGCGGCTATGTCAACGAGAACTACACCCAGCTCTTTGCCGCCACGGGCATGGGCGCGCCCGAGGCCTACCAGCTGGCGCGCAACAGCCTGGAAGCGAGCTTTGCCAGCGAGGCGCAGAAGCAGGAATGGATTGCGCGCCTCGATGAAGTGTTTCGGGAATATGGCGCAGCTTGACGAAGTGAGTTCGGAGCGGCGCAGCGGCCGTCTTCACAAGCGCCGATAGCCTGGGGGGGCGGCGATTGAAAGCCCGGTTGAAGCGATTCAGCCGGGCTTTCTTTGCGTGGAGCGGCGCAGCGCCAGGGCCGGCAAAGGTCCGGTGGCCACGCGCCGCGTGGTGTTGCCGCGCAGATGCTCGAACAGCAGATCGACCGCCTGCTGGGCGATGTCCTCCAGATGCAGGTCCAGTGCCGTCAGCGGCAGCTCGCAGCTGCGCGCACGCAGGCCGTCGTAGCGGGTGGCCAGCATCAGATCTTCGGGAATGCGCTGGAGCGTCCTGCGGGTGCGCCGGCCCCAGAGGCGAACAACGATCTGGAGCGTGGTGCCTATCTGGTCAACACTCTGGGCCACTGCGGCGAATGCCATACGCCGCGCACCAGCAGCTTTGCCATGGATCTCAAGCAGTCGCTGGCGGGCAATGTAATCGAAGGCGCCTACGCCCCCGACCTGCGCCCCAAGGCCATGGCCGAGCGCGGCTGGAGCGAGCGGGATCTGCTGCAGTTTCTGCGCACCGGCCTCTCGCCCCAGGGCGTGATGACCATGGGCATGTTCCCCGTGCTGCAGCATTCGAGTGCGCATATGGAGGAGGCCGAGCTCAAGGCCATGGCCGCCTATCTGATGCAGGGTGAAAAGCCCGAGCCCAGGCCGGCCACCGAAGCGCCCGAAACCCGGATCTCGGCCAATGGCGAGCGTGTCTACATCGGTCTGTGCGCAGGCTGCCATGGCGTCGATGGCCAGGGCCAGCCGCATTCCTCGCTGCGCCTCGATACCAACACCACGGCCATGTTCCCCACGCCGCTGAATCTGGTGCGCGTGATTCGCGAAGGCCTGCCCGAGCGTGATCTGGGCCATGGCGAGCGCATGCAGGCCATGCCCGGTTTTGCCGATCAGCTCAGCCACGAAGACATGGCCGATCTGGTGAACTACATGCGCCTGCGCTGGGGTCGCCAGAAGGGCGATGTGACGCCGGCGCAAGTCGCCGATGTCATCAAGACTGCCGAAACCCATTGAGCAGGGGTTTCAATAAAAAGAGCTGGCAGCGCGACAAGCTCTGCCAGCTCTTTCCATCTAGCCATACGGCTTAGGACAGCTCGGCCCTGATCTTCTCGGCCAGCTCGCCCAGCACGGCAAAGCCCGGTTCCGCGCGCTGCCAGACCACGGATAGGCCGTCGCCCTCGAAGCGCGGCAGCACATGCAGGTGAAAGTGAAACACCGTCTGCCCCGCCGGCGCGCCGTTGGCCTGGAAGATGTTGATGCCGTCGGGGTCGAAGGCCTTGTTCACCGCCGCCGCCACGCGCTGGGCCGTCTGCATCACGGCGCCTGCTTCCTCGGGCGTCAGCTCCAGCAGATTGACGGCATGGCGCTTGCTGGCAACCAGCACATGGCCTCGCGTGGCCTGGCCGATATCCATGAAGGCAATGGTCAGATCGTCCTCATAGACCTTGGCCGATGGAATCTCCCCTTTGACGAGCTTGCAGAAAATGCACTCGCCAGGGGGGGAGTGGTCTACAAACATGGGCATGACGCTCTCCTTTTTTATGGTTCAAGCGTCCTATCTTAGAGGCACAGCGGTTTCAGGCCCGCGTCGCGCGCAGGCAGTCCTTGGTGATCTCGGCCATGGAGGTCGCGCCCAGCATGGCCATATTGCGGTCCACCTCGTCACGCAGCAAGGTGATGGCGTGATGAACGCCCTGTGCACCGCCAACTGCGGCGGCGTACATGAAGGGGCGGCCCAGAAACACCATGCGCGCGCCCAGCGCCACAGCCTTGAGCACATCGCTGCCGCGGCGTATGCCGCTGTCCATCATCACGGCCGTGCGGTGGCCCACGCGGTCCACCACCTGGGGCAGCATCTGCAGCGGCGCAACCACGCCATCGAGCTGGCGGCCGCCGTGGTTGGAGACCACGATGCCTTGCGCGCCGATATCGGCGGCCATCACGGCATCGTCTTCGTTGAGGATGCCCTTGATGATGAGGTTGCCCTTCCAGCGCTGGCGAATGCGTTCGATGTTCTTCCAGTTCAGGTGGTCGCGGCCCGAGGTGTCGCGGATGGCGGTGCCCGACAGCAAGGGCGCGCCGCGCGTGGCGAACGAATTCTCGAAGTGCGGCATGCCGTGGTTGATCAGCGTGCGCAGCATGGTGCCCAGCATCCAGCGCGGGCGGGTGATGCCGTCATAAGCCAGGCGCAGCGAGGGGCGCAGAGGCATCGAGAAACCGGTGCGCACATTGTTCTCGCGGTTGGCCCAGACGGGGATGTCCACGGTGATCACCAGGGTGCCGAAGCCTGCGGCTTCGATGCGCTCGATCAGGCCGTCGATGCGCGTGGTGTCGCCGGGCAGATAGGCCTGGAACCAGGTCGACGGTGCCGCCTTGGCCACTTCTTCCATGGGGATCAGGGAGGTGCCGCTCATGATGGCGGGAATGCGGTTGGCAGCCGCCGTCTGTGCCAGCACCAGATCGCCGCGATAGGCCGAGATGGCGCTGATGCCCACCGGGGCCACGCCAAACGGCGAGTCCCAGGTCTGGCCGAACAGCTCGACCTTCTGGTTGCGCCTGGACACGTCCACCATGACCTTGGAGCTGAAGCCGTATTGCTGGAAGCTGTCACGGTTGGCCTGCAGCGAGACACAGTCTTCGGCCGCGCCGGAGACATAGCCAAACAGAGGACGGGGCAGGTGCTTGCGTGCGGCGGCCTCGAAGTCATGCAGCGACAAGATGTTCTGCAGATGACGGGGAAGCCCCGCGCGTTGGCCGTAGGCGGCTTGCGCCTTGGGGGCGGAGGCTGCGTTTGCAGCAGGGGCTTGTGACGATGCCATGGTAGGGCGCCTCGGGAGCGAAATTCAGGGGTTTGACTGGCTACGCCCCCGCACACTTGCGGTGCACGGGGGCGTGACAGAAACATCAGGTGTTCAAGGTTTACTGAGCGAATGTACCGCGCTGACGCATCAGCTCGCGGTGCAGTTGCTCATTGCGCTCGAACGGTGCGCGGCCGTGCACATAGAAGTAGTTGTTCAGAACCACCAGGTCGCCGGCGGGCAGGCTGACGGTGCGGGTGCCGAACGAATTCTCCATCGATTCCGACAGGTTCTGCAGATATTCGGCTTCGGCGTCGTTGGCGGGCTGCACGAACTGGTCGATGAAGGAGATCGACAGGCCGAACTCGCCGTGGAAGAACACGGGGCGCTCGACGCGCTCGTTCACGTTCTTGGAGCCCGGAGCCTTGTACAGCAGGGGCCTGGCGCCCAGCGGGTCTTGCACGAAGCGGTCCAGCTCGCTCCAGTCGTCCAGGTGCAGGAAGCGCGACTCGCCGCCCACGGCGTTTTGCTCGTCGAACTTCATCATCAGCAGCCAGTCGGTGGCCTCGGTCACGAAGGTGCCGTCGGTGTGCATGGTGAACAGACGGTAAGCCTGGCGCAGATAGGAGTCGCTGGCATCGGTGTGCTTGACCAGGAAACGTGCGTAGTACTTGTTGGACATGGAGTCGTGGTTGGCCGGGCCCAGGATGTGGCCGATGGCGGTGCCGAACTTCACGTAGTCGTCGCTGTCCTGGCTCACGCCTTCCAGACCCAGCACAAAGCCGCCATGCCTGCGGTCCTTGATGATGTTCACCAGCGTCTGGCCAAAGTCGGCTCCCATGTGGGCCTTCAGGCGGCGCGCCAGGTGAAAGCGCATGAAGGGCACGTACTCGAGGTTTTGCACGTCGATATCGTGCACATCGGCCAGGAAGGCGTTCAGGGCTTCGGTGTTCAGCGTCAGTTTCAGCAAACGAGGATGCTCGGGATGAGTGCTGATCTCGTAGGCGGCAGGCTGAATCAGTTGCTGGGGGGTCGTAGCGTTCATGGTGGGTGGGAACTTCAATCAGGAATGGGGTGATTGAACACTTCTTGTTTGATACGATCTACGGGGTTAAATGCATTTTTTGATAAGAATTTCAGATTAAAACCATGCTCAGCTACCGCCAACTCGAGCACTTCGTCACCGTGGCCCAGGAGCTGCATTTCTCTCGCGCCGCCGACAAGCTGGGCGTGGCCCAGTCCGCCGTCAGCGTGCAGGTGCAGCAGCTGGAGCAGCAACTGGGCGTGCGCCTGCTGCAGCGCAACAAGCGCAAGCCCATCACGCTGACCGATGCCGGGGAGCTGCTTTATGACGAAGCCGTGGCCGTGCTGCGCCATATGGAGCGGGCCCAGCAGATCGGGCAACTGGCGGCCCAGGGCATGAGCGGCCATGTCAAGCTGGGCTATATCTCCTCGTCCGTGACCTCGGGTGTGCTGGCGCGCATGCTCACGCAGTTCCGCCCCGGCCATGAGCAGGTGCACATGCAGGTGCTGGCCATGGAGACGCCGCGCCAGCTGCAGGCGCTGCAGCAGGGCGAGATCGATGCCGGTCTGCTGCGCCCGCGCCGTCGCTACCCCGAGGGGGTCAAGGCGGTCATCGTGCACAGCGAGCCCTTCATGGTGGCGCTGGCCGAGAACCACCCGCTGGCACGCCATGAATCCATCAGCGTGGCCGATCTGCGCGGCCAGACCTTTATTGCGCCGCAGTTCATCAACGAAAGCGAAGGCTTTGCCGAGGTGCTGGCGCGGCTGGCCGAGACGGCCGGGTTTTCGGCACGCGAGGCCTATCGCGTCAACGACTTCGTCACAGCGACCAGCCTGGCTGCTGCTGGCTACGGCATTGTGGTGCTGCCCGAGTCGAATCGGCTGCTCAATCAGCCGGGCGTGGCCTTCAGGCCGCTGCGCGACTTCAAGGAAAGCGTGCACATGGCGCTGGCCTACCGCGAGCGCGAGAACTCGCCTGCGGTGCGCGCCTTTCTGGCCGTGGCCAGAAGCTGCGCCGCGTAGCCACGCGGCTGCGGGCAGGGGGGGACGCTTCGGATTCAGATCTTTTGGGTTGTAAAAAATGATAGCTTATAGCGCTTGCTTATATTGGATTTCAGATATAAAAGTCATTGAAATTGAAGCATGGCAAGCGTAACAAGCTTTGTTATTGATAGCGGTAGCGCTGGCCTGTGCGCAGCCATATAGCCTCTATAAGCGCTGCCGTGTTCCGTACGCAAGATCGGGCGCGTAAGCTCTGGTCCATGAAAATCTATCGTAGTGCCCTGCTGCGCTTCGCCGATGACGGCCAAGCGGTTTATGACTCCGACGCCTTGCTGGCGATTGCTCCCGATGCTGCGGGCGTGCAGCGCGTGGTGGCTGCGGGCAGTTGGCAGACGCTGGCCCAGCAGTATCTTGCGCGCGAAGGCGTGCAAGTCATTCACCTGCCCGGCAAGTTGCTGGCACCGGGCTTTGTCGACCTGCACATCCACTACCCGCAGACCGATGTGATCGGCGCGCCGGCCCCTGGCCTGCTGCCCTGGCTGGAGAACTACACCTTCCCGCACGAGTCGTGCTTCCACGATCGCGAATATGCCGATGGCGTGGCCGATTTCTTCATGAACGAGCTGCTGCGCAACGGCGTGACCACGGCGCTGGCCTTTGCAACTTCGCATCCGGCATCGGTGGATGCCATCATGACGGCCGCGCAAAAGCGCAGCATGCGCATGATTGCCGGCAAGGTGCTGCAGGACCGCAACAGCCCCGACGGCGTGCGCGATGAGACCGAGCAAAGCCTGATCGACTCCGAAACGCTGATCCAGCGCTGGCATGGCGTGGACCGCCTGGGCTATGCGATCACACCGCGCTTTGCGCCCACCAGCACCGAAGCGCAGCTGCGCGGTGCGGGCGAGCTGGCGGCCAGGTACGGTGATGTCTGGATTCAGTCCCATGTGGCCGAGAACCTGGACGAGATTGCCTGGGTCAAGGAGCTGTTCCCCGCCGCGCGCAGCTATCTGGCCGTCTACGACGACTTCGGTCTGATGCGCGAGCGCGCCGTCTATGCGCACAGCATCTGGCTCGATGAAACCGACCGCCAGCTCATGCATGACACACGCTCGGCGGCGGCCATTAGTCCGACCAGCAACCAGTTTCTGGCCAGCGGCTATTTCGACTACCTCAAGGCCGACCAGGCCGGCATGCTCTACGGCCTGGCCAGCGATGTGGGCGGCGGCATGAGCTTTTCGCCGTTTCGCACCATGCAGGCCGCCTATGTGGTGGGGCGTGAGAGCCATGCCAAGCAGGGCCAGAGCCTGTCGCCGCAAAACCTGTGGTGGCAGCACACGGCAGGCGCTGCACGGGCGCTGGGCCTGCAGGGCGTGATCGGCAATCTGCAGCCCGGCTGCGAGGCCGACCTGGTCGTCATCAACCCCGGCTGCACGCCACTGCTGGCGCGCAAGACGGCCCAGGCGCGCAATCTGGACGAGCTGCTGTTTGCCATGATCATCCTCGGGGATGACCGCCTGATTGAGCAAACCATTGTTTCTCAAGCAAAATAGCGGTCTTGCGCTTGATTTGTGAGCGCACAACGCTATGAAAAATCAAGCGATACAGGACTTCTAATGAGCATCAAGAGCGACAAATGGATCCGTCAGATGGCGGAGCAGCACGGCATGATCGAGCCTTTCGAGCCTGGCCAGGTGCGCCAGGTCGACGGCAAGAAGATCATCAGCTACGGCACTTCGAGCTATGGCTACGACATCCGTTGCGCCCGCGAATTCAAGGTCTTCACGAATATCCACAGCACGGTGGTGGACCCCAAGAATTTTGACGAGAAGAGCTTTGTCGACTTCGAGGGCGACTACTGCATCATCCCGCCCAACAGCTTTGCACTGGCCCGCACGGTGGAGTACTTCCGCATTCCCCGCGACGTGCTGACCGTCTGCCTGGGCAAGAGCACTTATGCGCGCTGCGGCATCATCGTCAACGTGACGCCCTTCGAGCCCGAGTGGGAGGGCTATGTGACGCTGGAGTTCTCCAACACCACGCCGTTGCCGGCCAAGATCTATGCGGGCGAAGGCTGTGCCCAGGTGCTGTTCTTCCAGGGCGACGAGCAATGCGAAGTCAGCTACAAGGACCGCAACGGCAAGTATCAGGGCCAGCATGGCGTGACGCTGCCCAAGGCCTGAAGCCTGTTGCCTCGCCAAAAAAGCCCGCTGCGGATACAGCGGGCTTTTTGCTTTCCTGGGAGGCTGCCGGACGCGATCAGGCCGCTGCCGCCTCAAGCGCCGGGCAGTCCAGATTGCAGTGCGCGCCCACGCTGGCATGGCGCTGCAGCGCCGCGTCCACCATCAGGCTGCACAGCGCCAGCTGGTTGCGCAAGGCGGGGTCGGCACCGCGCCATTGAGCACGCCACAGCACCAGTTGCTTGGCCGCCGCAATCAGGCTGTGGTTGCTGCGCACAATGCCCACGTTGTGCAGCATGAGCTGCTGCAGCGACTGCCGCATCTCCTGCTGGCTCTCAGCGCTCAGGTTCTTGCCGGGCTTGCGCTGCCTGCCTTGAATGGCTGCGGGCTTGTGCAGGGGCTGCTCGGCCATGCGCAGCGCCGCAGACCTGGCCATGACCACGCACTCCAGCAGCGAATTGCTGGCCAGGCGGTTGGCGCCATGCAGGCCGGTGCGGGCCACCTCGCCAATCGCCCACAGCCCGGCCACGGCGGTGCGACCGTCCACATGGGCCTGCACGCCGCCGCAGGCATAGTGGGCGCAGGGCGCGACAGGAATGGGCTGGGTGGCAATGTCTATGCCGTGCGCCGCGCACAGTGCCATGACGCCGGGGAAATGCTGCTCCAGCCAGTCGCGGCTGCGGTGTGTGATGTCCAGCAGCACATGGGGCAGATGGTGGGCCCGCATCTCGCCATCGATGGCGCGGGCCACGATGTCGCGCGGTGCCAGCTCGGCTCGCGGGTCGTGGCGCAGCATGAAGCGCTCGCCGGGCCGGCCTTGCCGGTCTGGCAGGCACAGCAAGGCTCCTTCGCCGCGCAGCGCTTCCGAGACCAGGCCCACGGACCGGCCGCCCACCTGCAAGGCCGTGGGGTGGAACTGCATGAACTCCAGGTCGCGCACGACACAGCCCACACGCCAGGCCATGGCAATGCCGTCGCCGGTTGCCGTGGCCGGATTGGTGGTGCTGGGGTAGATCTGGCCCATGCCGCCTGTGGCCAGCACGGTATGACTGGCCAGCATATTTTGCTGCTGCCCATCGGCATTGCGCACGCTGGCGCCCACGCAGCGCTGCTGCACGTCCTGCAGCAGCTCCATGGCAGTGCAATGCTGCAGCAAGGTGATGTGCTTCAGACGCCGGCAGGCCTGCAGCAAGGTCTGGTGCACGGCCTGCCCGGTGCGGTCGGCCGCATGCACAATGCGCCGCGCGCTGTGGCCGCCTTCGCGCGTCAGGTGCAGGCTGCCGTCGGCATGGGTGCTGAAGGGAACGCCCTGGGCCTGCAGCCAGGCGATCGCCTGGGGGCCTTGCTCCAGGATGCGGCGCACGGCAGCTTCGTCGCAGAGGCCGGCACCGGCGATCAGCGTGTCCTGCACATGGGCTTGCAGGCTGTCGGCAGGGTCCAGCACGGCGGCAATGCCGCCTTGGGCCCAGGCGCTGGCGCATTCGTCGGCACTGCTTTTGCTGAGCACGGTGATGCGCAGTGTGTTGGGCAGACTGAGTGCCAGCGTCAGGCCGGCCAGTCCGCAGCCGATGATGAGCACATCGCAGTCAGTCGGGGATTGGGGCATGGTGCTTGTCCTCGCTCAGGCCGGACCGAAGTTCTGGAACAGGGCTGCATCGCGTTCCAGCTCGCCGCTTGCGCGTACCGGCTGGCGCTGAGCAGCGGCAAAATCCAGCATGCGCTGTATGGGCCTGCGGGCGGCCAGGCCCAGCGCCGCATCAAGCTCGATGGCACCGCTGCGTTGCAGCAGGGCGCGCTCCACGCCCGGCAGGCTGTTCATGGCCATCCAAGGGCAGAAGGCACAGCTTTTGCAGCTGCCGCCCGTGCCCGCCGTCGGGGCAGCCAGAAAGTGCTTGCCCGGATAGCGCTGGCGCATGTCGTGAAGAATGCCCTGGTCGGTGGCGACGATAAAGGTGTCGGTGGGCAGCTTGCCCACAGCGGCAATGAGCTGGGTGGTGGAGCCCACCACATCCGCCAGTGCCGTGACTGCGGCCGGCGATTCGGGATGAACCAGAATCGCGGCCCCGGGGTGGGCGTTGGCCAGGGCTTGCAGCTCGTCGGCCTTGAATTCGTCGTGGACCACGCAACTGCCCTGCCACAGCAGCATGTCGGCGCCGGTCTGCTGCTGGATATGGCTGCCCAGATGGCGGTCGGGCGCCCAAAGGATTTTCTCGCCGCGTGCGTGCAGCGCGGCCACGATGTCCTGCCCTACCGAAGAGGTGACCACCCAGTCGGCCCGGGCTTTCACGGCGGCGCTGGTGTTGGCATAGACGACCACGGTGCGGTCGGGGTGAGCATCGCAGAACTGGCTGAATTCATCGGCCGGGCAGCCCAGGTCCAGCGAGCAGGTGGCATCGCCGTCGGGCATGAGCACGGTCTTGTCGGGGCTCAGGATCTTGGCGGTCTCGCCCATGAAGCGCACGCCGGCCACGATCAGGGTCTTGGCGGGATGGTTGGCACCAAAGCGCGCCATCTCCAGCGAGTCGCCCACGCAGCCGCCGGTATCGCGTGCCAGATCCTGCAGCGCACCGTCCACATAGTAGTGGGCAACCATGACGGCATTGCGCTCCTTGAGTAGAGCCTTGATGCGCTGCGCTGTCTCGCGTTGCTGCTGTCTGTCCTGCTGCGGCAGCACCCTGGCCCAGGCCTGGCCTGTGCTGCACTGGGTGCTGATGCCCGGTACGGGCTGATCGAATTCCACGGTTCTGATCGTCATCGTCTCCATCCTGAGTTGTGCTGTTAAATACTTATACTCAATCTGAGTATTATTAAAACCGCTTTTTCTGAATTTGTCACCAGGGAGACAAATTAGGCCGGATGGCGTCGCTTTTCAGCGCAGTCGGTGCTCGGTAAAGCAATCCAGGAAATGGATGGATCGCTTATTCATCAATGACTTGATGCTTCTGAGAAATGAGCAAATGGAGGATGTTCAGGCGGGCTGCGTGAGCTGGTGCTGGCGCAGTGCCAGGCGGGTGGCGGCCAGATCCCAGCCGCCCCAGCCACAGGATTTGAAGAGCACAGGCTTCGTGGAGCGAGACCAGTCCTGTTGCACCACGGTGGCCAGCGTGGGCAGGGTGTTGACCTCGATGCCGGCCTGCAACAGGTCGCCGGCCTCGTGTGCGGCATCGGCGGTGTCCACGACGATCTGACCCTGGTGTAGAAAGCGCCGGCACAACTCGGGAGCCAGCTCCACCATTTGCGGCGTGAAGGCGCCGACCGCGCAGACAAAGGCATCGGGTCTTGCCGCCTCATGCAGCACCACGGTCTGCGCGGGCGTGCAGGTCACAATCAGCGGGCAGTGCCAGGCGGCTTCCTCCAGGTCGTCGGCGATGCGCGCATGCAGACCCAGGTCGCGGGCCTGGTCTGCAAGCCGCTGCGCGCTGCTGGCGCTGCGCGAGTGAATCCAGACCTCCTGCGTGCCAAGCCCCTGGGCAAAAGCCTGCAGATGGGCGCTGCCCTGCACGCCGGCACCGACGATGAGCAGCGGGCCTTGGGGCTTGGGGGCCAGGCGGCGCGCTGCCAGCAGCGATACGGCTGCGGTGCGTCTGGCCGTGACGGTGGGGCCGTCCAGAATCAGCTGACGCACTCCTGTTGATGCATCAAAAACCACGATATCGCCCTGAATGGTAGGTCTGCCCACCTGGGCATTGCCTGGCGTGAAGCTGATGAGCTTGGTCATGACTACCTTCCCATCGGTGGCCGGCATGCAGAACAGGCAATTGCCGGAAGCGGTGGGCATGACGATGCGTGGCGGAACCGAGACACTGCCACTGTTTTGCAGCTGGCGCAAAAGTGCTTCGATCTCATCGGCCAGGTCGGTCCATGGCAGCAGTGCGGCAGTGGCGCGGGCGTTCAGAGACGCTGTCGAAGGCGGGGTCTGGGCATTCATGGGCAGTAGTCGTATGGGGGGCGGGGGACAAGCCTCTGAGCTTACAGAATTGCAAGCCCAGCGCGATGTTGACCGACAGAGTGTCGCAGCATGAACGCTTTTGGCGAAGGCTGGCAGCGCGCACAATAGCCACTGTCTTATTCACCGATTCTGTCGCACACATGTTTGGTTTTTCTCCCCGCTCCGGGCAACGCAAGGATCCTACCTGGACACAAGCGCCCTCCAGCCGTGGTCACGTCGAGCCTGTCTGGCGGGATGGCGGCTCGGCTGCGAGTTATGAGCCGACCCAGCAGCAGGCGGCAGCACCGCGCAAATCCTCTTCGGCCAGGCTCTGGGCATCAGCCGTCCTGGCGGTGATGGGCCTGCTGGCAGTGGCCTTTCTGTTTCTGAGCATGGTCGATGTGGTGGAGGAGCAGGTGGCCCGCAACCAGCCTCAATCCACGCCTGGCACGCCGGGCGTGAGCCAGATCTCCACGCCTGCCGGCCGCTGAACACCAGGCCAAACGTCAACAATGCTGCGTTGCAGCTTGACAGAGGTGGCAAAAGCACAGCTTGATACCTCCAGTCGGAGCCGCAGCCCTTAATATCGCCACCCGGCGCAGGCCGCGTGCAACACAGCAAAGGAGTAAGCACCATGAGATGGGAAGGTAACCGCGAGTCGGACAACGTCGAGGATCGCCGTGGAGACGGTGGTGGCGGCGGTGGTTTCCCCATTGGTGGCCGCAGCATCGGCATAGGCACCGTGGTGCTGGCGCTGATAGGCTGGGGCGTGTTCGGCATCAACCCGCTGACCACGATTGGCGTGCTCTCCGGTGGTGGCTCGCCCCAGGTGCAGCAGGCTCCAGCGCATCGCCCGGCCGGCGATGACCAGGGGGCCAAGTTTGTCTCCACGGTGCTGGCGTCGACCGAGGATGTCTGGACCCAGATCTTCCGTGAAGGCGGTGCTCAGTATCAGAACCCCAAGCTGGTGCTGTTCACCGGCGTGACGCGCACGGCCTGCGGCACGGGACAGTCGGCCATGGGGCCGTTCTACTGCCCGGGTGACTACAAGGTCTATCTGGACATGGACTTCTTCAACACCATGAGTCGCCAGCTGGGCGCTCCCGGTGAGTTCGCTCGCGCCTATGTGGTGGCCCACGAGGTCGGCCACCATGTGCAGAACCTGCTCGGCATCTCGGGCAAGGTGGACCGCATGCGGGGCCGTGTCAGCGAGCGCGAGCAAAATGCCATGTCCGTGCGCCTGGAGCTGCAGGCCGACTGCCTGGCCGGCATTTGGGCCAACAAGTCGCAGCAGGCCAAGAGCTGGCTGGAGCAGGGCGATATCGAGTCGGCGATGAATGCCGCGCAGCAGATCGGCGACGACAAGCTGCAGCGTGAAGCCACGGGCACGGTGCGTCCCGACAGCTTTACCCACGGCTCCAGCGCCCAGCGTGTGCGCTGGTTCACCCAGGGCTACAAGAGCGGCAGCGTCAAGGCCTGCGACACCTTCGCAGCTCAGTCGCTTTGAGCCACAAGCTGATCTGAACCAGGCGTGTGCACTGTCACACGCCTTTGTTTTTGGAGCGGCAGAATGTGAAAACCCGGGTTATCCCGATAGATTGCACGGGATATTGGCAAGGCTTTTTTTGCCCGCAAACAGAGGGGGCGAAGGCTTTGCGTCTGAAGAAAATCACAAAGCCAACGCGAAAAACCCACTCGGTGCGACAATAACGTCCTCAATGACAAGCTCTTTTTCCAATCTTCACTTGGCTGAGCCCCTGGCACGCGCAGTGGCCGACATGGGCTATGAGTCCATGACTCCGATTCAGGCGCAGGCCATTCCGGTGGTATTGACCGGCAAGGACGTCATGGGCGCAGCCCAGACCGGCACTGGCAAGACGGCGGCTTTCTCTCTGCCCCTGCTGCAACGCCTGATGCGCCATGAAAACGCTTCGGCATCGCCTGCCCGCCATCCGGTGCGCGCCCTGGTGCTGCTGCCAACCCGTGAGCTGGCCGATCAGGTGGCACAACAGATTGCCCTGTACGCCAAGCACACCAAGCTGCGCAGCACCGTGGTGTTTGGCGGCATGGACATGAAGCCCCAGACCCTCGAGCTGAAAAAAGGCGTCGAGGTGCTGGTGGCTACGCCCGGACGTCTGCTGGACCACATCGAAGCCAAGAATGTGGTGCTCAATCAGGTGGAATATGTGGTGCTGGACGAGGCCGACCGCATGCTGGATATCGGCTTTCTGCCCGATCTGCAGCGCATCCTCTCCCATCTGCCCAAGAGCCGCACCACGCTGCTGTTCTCGGCCACGTTCTCGCCCGAGATCAAGCGTCTTGCCGGCAGCTATCTGCAGGATCCGGTGACCATCGAGGTGGCCCGTCCCAACGAGACGGCCTCCACGGTGGAGCAGCGCTTCTACAAGGTCACGGATGACGACAAGCGTTACGCGATTCGTTCCGTGCTCAAGGAGCGCGACATTCGCCAGGCCTTCATCTTCTCCAACAGCAAGCTGGGCTGTGCGCGACTGACGCGTGCCCTGGAGCGTGACGGTCTGCGTGCCGCCGCACTGCATGGCGACAAGAGCCAGGACGAGCGCCTGAAGGCACTGGAAGCCTTCAAGGCCGGCGAGGTGGATCTGCTGGTCTGTACCGATGTGGCCGCGCGCGGTCTGGACATCAAGGATGTGCCCGCAGTCTTCAACTACGACGTGCCTTTCAATGCGGAAGACTATGTGCACCGCATCGGCCGTACCGGTCGCGCCGGCGCATCGGGCCTGGCCGTGACCTTGGTGACCGATCATGACAGCCGCAATGTGGCCGATATTGAAAAGCTGATCAAGAAGAAGATCGACGTCGAACCCGCGCCCATGCTGGACTTGCGCCCCCCACGCCGCAGCCGCAGCGAGGAGGAATATCGTCCACGGCGTGAGCGCGAGTTTGATGCAGCGCCCCGTGGTAGCTATGCACACCGTCCTTCGCGCATGGCCCCGCGTCCTGCCAATGTGGACCCGTTCTTCGAGCGGCCCTATGAGGCCAGCAGCGTCGGCGAGACTGCATCCTGGGACAGCACGCATGTTGCCCCGGTCAAGAGCGCGAGCAGCAAGCCCAAGCGCAAGGTCGCTGCCTTGTTCAGGGCGCCTGTCGTGGTCTCCTGAGCACTGGGTGATCGCCCCAGCAAAACGCCTGCCGGATGCAGGCGTTTTTCTTTGCTCTATCCCTTGGCACCAGGCACCTGAGCCTGCGGGCACTGCTGCTGTATCAGCTCTCGCTCGTCCATGCGCTCTCCGATTCTCATCATGCTGAGGCAGCCGCCCCAGACACAGCCGGTGTCCATGGCCATCAGATCGGGCCGGTTGATATGGCCCAGCGTGGACCAGTGACCAAAAGCCATGGGCGTATCGGCAGTGAGTCGGCCCGGCACATCGAACCAGGGCATCAGCCCTTCAGGCGCCTGATCGGCGGATTCCGCACTCTCAAAATCCATGATGCCGTCGGCACTGCAAAAACGCAGACGGGTAAAGGCGTTGACAATGCAGCGCAGCCGGTCATCGCCTTGCAGATCGGCGGACCAGCGATCGGGCTGGTTGCCATACATATTGTGCAAAAAGCGCGCATGGTCGACATGCTGGAGCACGGCCTGAACTTCGGCACTCAAGGCGATCGCATCGTGCAGGCTCCATTGAGGAAGCACGCCTGCATGCACCATGAGAAGGTTCTCACCCGATGCATTGCTGTGCAGCCGGGCCAGAGGCTGCTGGCGCAGCCAGTGCAGCAGGGCATCGCAATCGGGTGCGCTCAGAACCTGGGCCAGAGTGTCGCGCTTGCTTTGGCGGCGAAGGCCCCGGGCTGCAGCCAGCAGGTGCAGGTCGTGATTGCCGAGCAAAGGGCGAATGGCATCACCGGCCTCCATGCAGCGGCGCAATACCTCGGCGGATTGGGGGCCTCGATTGACAAGGTCGCCGAGCACGTAAAGTGTGTCCCGACTTGCGGAAAAATCCACGGTTTGCAATAAGCGCTCGAAGGCGTCATCGCAGCCCTGGATGTCTCCGATACAGTAAAGTGCCATGGTCTTCTTTCTGATGGACGAGTCAGGGATTTTCTGCTGTTTGCATTGCCGACACTGCTCAAAGGGGGTGTTTGCCATGTCGGAATCGGCATTGGCCTTGCGGTTGCAGGGCAAGATTGCCGGCTTTGGCAAAGCGCGCGAGCAAGGACGCCCTGGCGGTGCTGGAGTTGCTTGCGAGTCCGCGCAGTTTCTGTCTTTGGTGCAGCTTGGATTACCTCCAGCGGGCGCACAGCTGTATTTGGGTGGGGCTGCGAACAGCGATGGATTGTCGGTTTGCTCGATATCTCCGGGAGTATCGGAAAAGATAGCAACCATTTCGGCAACGACTATCGCCATAACTGCTATTGCATTTATAACGATTATCTTTGGAGAGCTGGCTCAAAAGCGTATCGTGCAGCCCTATCCAGAGCTGGTTTCGGCATGGCAAGGTGCTCCAGGGCCTGGGTTGCGTTTATCGCAAAGTCCTTTGTGCGTTTGTTGTCATTTTCAACGCACGTCATATTGACTTTGCTGCGGATTAGTGATTTTTCCTGCGCTGCAATGACCGAGGAAGAAGTCGCAGCTGGTTTGGAGCAGGGGCGTCAGGCAGACTTGATGGAGGTGCATGAACATCAGGCGGCATAAATGGATTTCATTTAGACGATATTTATGTGACGTATTTGATGCCTTTTGCGCCGATATGTATTGACCGGAAGGCGAAATGGCGATGCCTCGGGTCCTGCAGGCCTGTGCCCAGCGGTTGTCCGGATGGAGAGATGGGAAGGTGTTCCTGGCTCCTGCATGCTGCGGCTCGCTGGACGAGATGCAGCGCATCATCGACGCGCCCAGGGGGTAGGTAGTCGGTGAAAAATCACCAGACCTGCTGGGAGAGCAAGCGCTGGCTTTGAAATTTTTTCCTGAGACTTCGTGAGTGATGAGGTGGCTGAATCAGCTGCGTGCCAAAGCAGGGGGGGGTGTTTGTCGTCGAGGAATGTGGGGCGGGGCAGAGCATCATGACGCTGCGTGATGGGCTCTAAGTCGGTGCCCAAGAGCTTGGCTTCTTGGAGACGGTGTAGGAGGCTGAGGCTTGGTCAACTCGCAAAGAAGATGGACTCTGACTGCTCAAGGGTCTGCTGCCTATTCAGAATTGAACAGAATTGAAGGCTGGGCTGACTATTTGAGTATTGCCAGACGAAGGCTGGGGAGCGCCATAACACGCCGGCCGGTTTATTCCTCGTCAAAGCAGTCATTGGCCCGTTGCGGGCCAGATGCTCATGTGTGGCGGCTGGATATTTGAGGCGATTGATTGGGATGAAAGCGTATCGACGAGATATTGCTTGCTTCGGAGGCAGAATAGCTATTTATTAACACGTGGTAGCATTTTATAAATATTTTGAATTGTGGTTTTTGCTTACTCTGAAAATCATGAATTTGAAATTCCGGCATTTATAATGAAGTCTCTTTAATCAACCAAGAAGCGCAAATCATGAGCACTTACAAGGAACTCCTGAAGCAGAGAGAAGAGCTGGAACAGCAAATCAACGAAGCCCGCTCGCGTGAGCTGGCCGACGCTGTGAGCAAGGTTCGTGGCCTGATTGCCGAGTACGGCTTGACTGCTGAAGATGTCTTCCCTCCCGCTCGCGCGCGCTCTTCCGCCAATGCGGGCGCCAAGGTGGCCCCCAAGTATCGTGACCCTGCTACGGGCCAGACTTGGACCGGCCGTGGCAAGCCGCCAAAGTGGATTGCAGATCAGGACCGCGAAAAGTTCGCCATTTGATCTGCTGTTTGCGCACGTTGAAAGAGCCCGCCTTGGCGGGCTTTTTTCATGGCGACAAGGTTTGCGGCAGCGCAAACCAGAGTTCTCTTCGATGCAGCTGACTAAGCGGCACAATAAGAGTCCATGAACAAGCAGGTGTTGATTGCGGGTGGCGGTATTGGTGGTCTGGCAGCAGCCATTGCGGCGGTGCGGGCTGATTGGGATGTGCGTCTGTTCGAGCGTGCCGCGCAGTTTTCGGAAGTCGGAGCCGGCATTCAACTGGGACCCAATGTGGTGCGCCGCCTTCAGGCATGGGGGCTGCAGCGATCGTTGCAGCAGGTCGTGGCCTGCCCTTCGGCCTTGCGAGCCTGCAGTGCCGTGACGGGGAAAGAGCTGGGGCGACTGACCTTGGGCGCAGATATGGTGCAGCGCTATGGAGCCAGCTACCTCACCATTCATCGCGCCGACCTGCACCAGATTCTGCTGGATGCATTGCAGGTTCTGCCGCAGGCTCACCTCAACCTCAACCAGTTCGTCAGCAGCTATAGCCAGCAGGACGGTGTGGTCACCATTCGCACCAGTACCGGCAAGCTCATCGAGGGCGATGCCCTGATCGGCGCCGATGGCGTGCGCAGCGCCGTGCGTGCACAGATGCTGGGCGATGGCCCGCCGCGTGTGACCGGGCACCTGGCCTATCGGGCCATGGTGCATCAGGCAAATCTGCCCAAGCGCTTGCGCACCAGCGAGGTCACGGCCTGGATGGGGCCGCAATTGCATGCCATTCAGTATCCCGTGCGCCGGGGCGAGTTGCAGAATCTGGTGGTCATCGTGCAGGGGCCGGCACCAGAGGATCTTGACCACTGGGACCATTCTGCCAATCTGCCCGATCTGCTCCAGCATCTTCAGGGCGCATGCGGTTACCTGCAGGATCTGGTTCAACACGTTCCCGATGTGGGCGGTGAATGGCGTTTGTGGCCGGTGGCCGACCGGCAGCCGGTGTCCTCAGAGACTCAGATGGCGCAAGGCCTTGTGGCTCTGCTGGGCGATGCAGCCCATCCCATGCGCCCCTATCTGGCGCAGGGTGCGGGCATGGCCATCGAGGATGCGGCCGAGCTGCAAAGTGCTTTGTCCATGCATGATCTGGATGTCAGCCTGCGTCTGCGCCGCTATGCGCTCAATCGTTGGCAGCGCAATGCCAAGGTGCAGGAGCGCTCGCTGCGCAATGGCCGGATCTTCCATGCGACAGGGCCTGTGCGCTGGGGGCGCGACCTGTCGTTGCGCGCTCTGGGCGGGCGCATCATGGATGTGCCCTGGCTCTATGAGGGTGCGCTTTAGCGACAGCTCACCATGACCGGGATGGCCGTCGCACCGGCGCAGGCCTCGCAGATAGACAGCTTCAGTGGCTGGCCTTGAGCAGCAGCGGCGAAGGCTTGATGAGCCGGTAAGCCAGCACACCGCTGCCCAGCATGGCGGCAATCATCAGCATCACTGCCTGATAGATGTCGGCATTCTGGCGTTCCGCAACGCCGGCAACCAGGCCGGACAGCCACTGCATGAGCGCGGCTCCGAGAAACATGGCCATGGTGAAGATGGACAGCGCGCGTCCCGTCGTGGCCGGTGGGTAGGAGGAGCGCACATCGGCATAGATCAGCGTGCCGTAGCCTGAAAGCACACTCATGACCAGCAGCAGCAGCACGCTGCCTGCGGATTGATGGACCAGGGCCAGTGCTACAAAAACGGTGGCCATGAACAGCGCAAAGCGTGCAATGCGCTGGCGGCGTCTGGCCGGACCGGGGTCCAGCCGGCCGAACATGGAAGGCACAAACAGCGAAATGACGGAGCAGGCCAGTGCCACATTGCCGGTCGTGACCAATGAGAACTGGTAGCGATCCATCAGCATGGGACTGAGCCATAGGCCGCGCACGGTGAGAAACGAGGCATAGCTGACCATGCCCAGCAGCACAATGCCCCAGGTGTGGGGCAGCAGCAGCAGGCTGCCAAAACCTTGCAGTGCCTGCATGAAGCCAGGCTTGGGCTGGGAGTCCCCGGCAAGCGCGGGCTCGTGCACCTTGAAGAAAATCAGCAGCCAGGACAGCACACTCAGCACCGCCAGCAGCGCAAAGCCGGCACGCCAGCCCATGTGCTGCACCAGCCAGGCCATGGGCGTGCCTGTAAACAGCAGGCCCAGCCCGCCCAGGCCAAGGCCGATGCCCGAGAGGTAGGCAAATTTATCGGCCGGAAAGTGGCGCGCGATGAACATGGTACTGGCCAGAAAGGCGGGCGAGCAGCCCACGCCGATCAACAACTGGCCCAGCATCAGCCAGGAGTAGCTGGGTGCCAGTGCGGACAGCGCAGCCCCCGCAATCGACAGGGGAAAGGCCAGCAGCACGGTGCGGCGCAGGCCGTATATATCCATGCCTATGCCCATGAGCAACTGGGCCACACCGAAGGACAGTGCAAACAGCCCGGCAAACGAGCCCAGCGATTGCGCGGACAGGCCGAAGTCCGTGCGCAGACCGTCGGCGATGATGGACGTGACGGTTCTGAAGGCCTGGCTCAGTGCAAAGCCCGTGAGCAGGCAGACCAGCATGGCCCAGGCGGAAGAGTCGGGCCAGGGGCCGGCGTTCGGCGCAGCCTCGGCGGCGCTGTGATCGGAAGACATGGGCAGTTTGTTGCGATGTTAGGTTTTGTACGGAGACTAAATAATTAAGGCTGCCCGCGCTGTCACTAAGGAGCAGCAGGGGCAGCCTGAATGGCGATGGCCTTGATGGCCGGCCTACAGCTCGGTGCGCAGGCTCCAGATCTCGGGGAACAGCACCACGTCCAGCATCTTCTTGAGATAGCTCACGCCGCCGGTGCCGCCGGTGCCGCGCTTGAAGCCGATGACTCGCTCCACCGTGGTCAGGTGGCGGAAGCGCCAGAGACGGAAGGCATCCTCGATATCGGCCAGCTTTTCTCCCAGCTGGTACAGATCCCAGTGCTTGTGCGGGTCACGGTAGACGGTGATCCAGGCCTGTTTCACGCCCTCGCTGGCCTCATAGGGCTGGGTCCAGTCGCGCTGCAGGCGGTCGGCAGGCACAGCGATGCCTTCGCGGGCCAGCAACTGCAGGGCTACGTCGTACAGCGATGGCGATTCGTAGGCGGCCTGCACCTGGGCCAGCAGATCGGAGCGGTGGGCGTGGGGCTGGAGCATGGCCGCGTTCTTGTTGCCCAGCGCAAACTCGATGCAGCGGTACTGGTAGCTCTGGAAGCCGCTGGAGTTGGCCAGATAGGGGCGCATGGCCGAATATTCGGGCGGCGTCATGGTGGACAGCACGGTCCAGGCGCTGACCAGCTGCTCCATGATACGCGAGACGCGCGCCAGCATCTTGAAGGCATCGGGCTTGGTCGCGCCCGAGGCATTGGCAATGGCTGCCGTAGCCGCGCGCACCTCGTGCAGCATCAGCTTCATCCACAGCTCGCTGGTCTGGTGCTGCACGATGAACAGCATCTCGTCATGCGCGGGCGACAGCGGATGTTGGGCCGTGAGAATCTGGTCCAGATGTAGATAGTCGCCATAGCTCATGTCACGGCTGAAGTCGAGCTGGGCTTTCTCGTCGTGGACGATGGCGGCGCCGCCATGCATAGGGCAGCCGGAGGATTCATTCGTCATGGTGAAGTCATTGTTGATGGACAGGTGCGCGCAGCGTAACCGAATCCGGGCACACAAAGCCTGCAAGAACGTGGATGCAAGCTGCCATAGCTTTGCGTAAAGTCGGGCCAGTCACAGACCGATGACAGAAAACGCACTCCGCCGAGATTCACGCCATGCCCAGTCCTCTGCCTTCCACCGCCGCTGCAAATTCGCAAACAGATGAGCGCATGATCCAGTGCTGCCGCTGGCTGGAGAGCGAAGAGCCCATGCCCGCTCTGGAGGAGCTGGCGCAGCGCCTCGGGCTCAGTCCCTGGCAGTTGCACCGCAACTTCAAGCGCGCCACGGGGCTCACGCCCAAGGCCTATGCCAAGGCCTATCGCGGCAGGCATGTGCGTGCCGCGCTGGCGCAGGAGGCCAGCGAGTCGGTCACCGATGCGGCCTATCTGAGCGGCTATGAAGCCAGCAGCAGCTTCTACAAGGACGCGCCGGCCATGCTGGGCATGGCGCCGCAGTCCTATCGCAGGCGCGGCCAGGACCAGCGCATCCGCTTTGCCCTGGCCGAATGCTCGCTGGGCAGCCTGCTGGTGGCCAGCACCGACAAGGGTGTGTGCTGCGTGCTGCTGGGCGATGATCCCCATGCGCTGGTGGACGATCTGCAGCAGCGTTTTGCGGCGGCGCAGCTGATCGGGGCCGACGCCCAGTATGAACAGACCGTGGCCCAGGTGGTGGCCCTGGTGGAGCAGCCCAGGCTGGGGCTGGCCCTGCCGCTGGATATTCAGGGCACGGCGTTTCAGCAGCGCGTGTGGCAGGCGCTGCAGAGCATTCCGGCCGGCAAGACTGTCAGCTACAGTGAGCTCGCCCGGCAGCTGGGTCAGCCGAGCGCCACACGGGCCGTGGCCAGCGCGGTGGCTGCCAACCCGATTGCAGTGGCCGTGCCCTGTCACCGTGTGCTGCGCAATGACGGCAGCATCTCGGGCTATCGCTGGGGCGTGGAGCGCAAGCGTGCGCTGCTGCTGCGCGAGGCCCAGCAGGCCCAGCTCAAGCTCTCTTAAAGAGAGCTGCTATCGCATGCTACTCAAGGATTTCGAATAGAAATCTATCTGAAATCATTCTCTGATGAGCGATAGAAGCTATCAATATTACAAATGAAGCACGGGCTCGCGACAACGCTGCCCCCTGTGATAGAAAACCGCATGCTGCTTGAAGTCTCCATTGCCCTGCCCGCGCGCTACCGCTTCGACGAATTCGTGCATTTCCATGATCGCGACGAGCAGCAGTTGGCCGAGCGGGTCGATGCGGGTGCGCGCAGCCTGCACAAGGCCATCATGTGGCAGCGCAGCCCCGCCTTGCTGCAGCTGCAATGGCAGAGCGGACAGGTGCAGGCCAGCTTGCATGCGCCGCAGGCAGAGCCGGCTGCGGCAGACCGGGCTGCGCTGCAAGCGATGGTCAAACGCATGCTGGGGCTGGTCTACGCGCCCGGCCAGCTGGAGCTGACGCATGGCGATCACCCCGAGCTGGGCGCGCTGCTTTCGCGCCAGGCCGGCCTGCATGTGCCCGGCTCGCCCACGCCCTTCGAGGCGCTGACCTGGGCTATCACCGGCCAGCAGATCACGGTGGCCGTGGCCGTTTCGCTGCGGCGCAAGCTGATCGCGCTGGCGGGCGAGCCGCTGGCGCAAGGCGGGGACATGCCGGCCCTGCACGCCTATCCCGATGCACAGCGCGTGGCGGCCTTGGGGCTGGACGTGCTGCGCGGCGCGGGCTTTTCCCAGGCCAAGGCCCAGACCCTGCTGGCCGTGGCCCAGGCCGTTGCCGACGATAGCCTGCCGCTGGACGACTGGGCCGCCCGCAGCGCCGCCGGCCGCTGGGATGAGGAGGATGTGGCCGCTGCCTCGGCGCAATTGCTGGCGCTCAA
Source organism: Comamonas sp. GW821-FHT11H03 (assembly GCF_058807955.1). Taxonomy (NCBI): domain Bacteria; kingdom Pseudomonadati; phylum Pseudomonadota; class Betaproteobacteria; order Burkholderiales; family Comamonadaceae; genus Comamonas; species Comamonas sp. GW821-FHT11H03. The sequence continues at coordinate 193,747 of NZ_JBXARF010000008.1, read as the reverse complement.
GGGCATAGGGCCGTGGACGGTGAACTACACCTTGCTGCGCGGCTATGGCTGGCCCGACGGCAGCCTGCACGGGGATGTGGCGGTGCGCCGGGCCATCGGTCTGCTCACGGGCGGCGACAAGCCCGATGCGCGTGCCGCCAGCGACTGGCTGGAGCAGTTCAGGCCCTGGCGCGCGCTGGTGGCCGCGCACCTGTGGGCCTCGCTGGCCGACAGCGCCTATTGAAAGGCAACTATTGAGAGGCGCCTATTGAGAGGTGCCTATTGAGAGGCGACAGGCCGCAGCGCTTCAGAGCGGCGACAGCACCAGCAGCAGCAGGCGTGCGGGCTGGCCCGAGGCATTGGCCAGGCGGTGCTCGCTGTCCACCACCAGCGTAGCCGTGTCGCCCGCATGCAGCAGCACCTGCTCCTGGGCGGTGAAGACTTGGATGCTGCCTTCGAGCACGTGAAAGACCTCGCGCGTGCCTGCGCGGTGGGCCGCGAAATGGCTGGAGGCGGCATGCGGCGGAAAGTGGTAGTGCACCAGGCTCACGCCCGCGCTGGGGCTGGCCAGGGCCAGGCGCTCGACGCCGCTGGCCTCGTCGACAAAGCGCAGGTTCTCGCCGGCGCGCGTGATCTGCGCGCTGGGTGCGCTTTGCACCAGCTCGCCCAGCTCGCAGCCCAGGCCCTGCGCAATCGCCATGGCATTGCGCAGGCTGGTGGCCAGCAGGCCGCGCTCCACGCGCGACAGCGCGCCCGGTGAGACGCCGCTGGCCTGGGCCAGCTGATCCAGTGTGATGCCCAACTGGGCGCGGCGTGCGCGGACGGCAGCGCCGAAAAGCGCATCCTGCTCCGATGCCTGCGATGCGGTGGTGGAGTTCAAGTCCGGCTCCTTGTCATGGCGTCTGTTCTTGTGCTGAAAATTTTCCTATGAGAAAATAATTTTGCGTATAGGAAATTATTTTTCAAGGATGAATGCAATGTACATGCTTCTGAGCGCCTTGCCCGTGGCCACCGTCATTGCCGCCTTGCTGGCGGGCTGGCGCTCGCTGCATGCTGCGGCGCTCGGCGTGGCGGTGGCGCTGCCGGTGATTGCCCTGGCGTTTGCCCAGCCCGCATCGCAGTGGCTGGCCGCAGGCTCGCACTGGACGCCGGTGCTGCTGGAAGTGCTGCTGATCGTGGCCGGCGGGCTGCTGCTGTCCGAGGTGTTGCGCGCGTCGGGAGCGCAGAAGGCCCTGGCCGACTGGCTGCTGGCCAGGGCCGGCAGCGGCACGGGCGCCGTGCTGCTGGTGGTGCATGGCATCACGCCGTTTGCCGAGTCGGTCACCGGCTTCGGCGTGGGCGTGACCATAGGCATACCGCTGCTCGCGCACTTCGGTTTGCCGCCGCGCAAGGTGGTGCTCATCGGCCTGCTGGGCCTGTGCGCCGTGCCCTGGGGCTCCATGGGGCCGGGGACGCTGGTGGCGGCCACCATGGCCGGCCTGCCCTTCAAGGAGCTGGGTCAGGCCTCGGCGCTGGTCAGCGTGATCCCGTTTGTCATCACCGGCATGGCGGCGGCGGCTTTGGCGAGTGCGCCGGGGCGTCGTGGGCCGGCGCTGCTGCAGGGGCTGCTGTCGGGTCTGTCGCTGACGGCGGCCGTGGCCCTGATGAATACCCTGGCCGGCACGGCGCCCGCAGGGGCGCTCGGAGCCTTGCTGGTGGTGGGCTGGCATCTGCTGCGCCTGCGCGTGTCGCGGGCGGACGCGGACAAGCCGTCCCTGAGCGCGCCGGAGCGGCGTGCGCTGGCGGCCTATGCGCTGCTGCTGGGCGGCGTGCTGGCGGCCGCTGCGCTGCTGCGCATCCTGGATCTGCCCGCTGCCTGGCATGGGCTGGCTTCGCCGGGGCTGTGGCTTTTGGTGGCGGCGGTTTTTTTCACACGAGGCCGGCCGGCGCGCCCATCGCTGGCAAAGGTCTGGCGCGCCTGGCTGCAGGTGGCTCCGGTCACGGCGCTGTTCATTGTGCTGGGCGTGCTGATGGCGGTTTCGGGCATGGCCGCGCAACTGGCGCAGGCGCTGGCCCGCAGCGGCCCGCTGTATCTGCTGGGCGCGCCCTTTGTGGGAGCGCTGGGCGGCTTCGTGACCGGCTCCAATACCGGGGCCAATGCCATGTTCGCGGCCACGCAGGCCGAGATCGCCCAGGCGCTGGGCGCGCCTCTGCTGCCATTCATGGCTGTGCACAACGTCAGTGCCTCGCTGCTGCTCATGGCTTCGCCCGGCAAGGTGGAGATGGCGGTGCAACTGCTGGCGCAAGGCACTGCCCAGCGGCGCTGGGTGCAGCAAAGCGTGCTGATGCTGGACCTGGCCGCCGTGGCGCTGATGGGCGTACTCAATTGGAGCTGGGCGCGGGCCTGACCGGATGCCGGCCGGCCCGTGCCCGGGCCGAAGCCCTCAGGTTACCGCGTGCACGGTATTGAACTCGGGCTGTTGCCACTCACCCGATTCCAGCACCTGGCGCAGGTGCTCGACGGCGTTCCAGACATCGACAAAGCCCACATACAGCGGTGTGAAGCCGAAGCGCAGAATGTCCTTGTGCTTGCCCGTGCCGCCGTCGCCCTTGCGGAAATCGCCGATCACGCCGCGTGCAATCAGCGCCTGGACAATGGCGTAAGCGCCGCTGCCCTGGCCGTTCAGGCCCATGCCTTCTTCCCGGGTCAGGCAGACCTGGGAGCCGCGTGCCGCATGCTCGCGCGGTGTCGCCAGACCCAGGCCGTAGCCCTGGCAGCGCTCTTGCACGAGCTGGATGAACAGATCGGTCAGCGCCAGCGACTTCTTGCGCAGCGCGGCCATGCCGCCAAAAGCCTCGGCCTCGGTGTAGATATCGATACCGCACTGCAGCACGCTCATGCTGATCATGGGCTGGGTGCCGCAGAGATAGCGCTGTATGCCCTGGGCGGGGTGGTAGTCGGGCACGAACTTGAAAGGCTCGGCGTGGCCGAACCAGCCCGACAGCGGCTGCCAGAAGCGGTTGATCAGGCGCGGATGCGCCCAGACAAAGGCCGGCGCGCCGGGGCCGCCGTTGAGGTATTTGTAGCCGCAACCCACGGCAAAGTCGGCATCGGCGCCCTTGAGGTCCACGGGCACGGCGCCTGCGCTGTGGCACAGATCCCAGACGCAGAGAATGCCTTGGGCATGGGCGGCGGCCGTGACGGCTGCCATATCGTGCATGGCACCCGTGCGGTAGTTGACATGGGTGAGCATGGAGATCGCCACGTCGGTCTGCAGCGCGCCGGCGATTTCCTCGGGCTCGAGCAGCACCAGCTCCAGGCCGTATTCCTGACACACGGACTGGGCGATGTAGAGATCGGTGGGGAAGTTGCTGCGCTCGCTGATCAGCTTTTTGCGGCCGGGCGCATCTTCGCGGGCGATGCGGGCGGCGGCGCTCAGTACCTTGTAGAGGTTGATGGAGGTGGTGTCGGTGAACACCAGCTCGCCCTGGCCCGCGCCCAGCCAGGGGGCGAACTGGTTGCCCAGGCGCTCGGGCAGCGTGATCCAGCCGGCCTTGTTCCAGGAGGTGATGAGGTCCTGGCCCCATTCCTGCGTCACCACTTCGGCCACGCGCGCGGCGGCGGCTTTGGGCTGGGCACCCAGGGAGTTGCCGTCCAGGTAGATCACGCCCTGGGGCAGGGCAAAGCGCTCGCGCAGCGCGCGCAGCGGGTCCTGGGCGTCCAGCGCCTGGCAGTCTTGCAAAGTGGTCATTTGTCTTCCTTTTCTCATTTTTGATAGCTGCTGACGCTGATTGTGTCTACGCCAGAGCCGGTTCTGATTCAAATATGGCTGGATTCGGGTTCGCCCATTGTGTCCGAGACCGGGGCAGCCCAGCCGCCTCGCAGCGAGGACATCGGTTTATTTGCGCCAAGCGCTTCAGAGCAGGCTGCGCAACACGGCTCGCACCGGCGAGGCATCGGCCTCGGTGAGCTTGAGCGGCAGAGCGATCAGCTCATAGTCGCCTTCGCCGACCTCGTCGAGCACCAGGTTCTCCAGCACGCGCAGGCCGCGCTGGCGGATCACCATATGGCTGTCCAGGCTCTTGCTGCTGGCGGGGTCTATGCTGGCAGTGTCTATGCCGATCAGCCTGACGCCCAGATCGGCGAGCCTTTGCACGGTCTCGGGGGCATAGGCGGCAAGGTCGGCATCCCAGCCGGTGGGCGCTTTCTCGTAGGTACGCACCAGCACGCGCCCGGGCAGGCCGGCATCGATGGCGTGCGCTATGTGGCGCCACTCGATCAGCGGCCCGCAGCCTATGGCGTGGATCACGCGGCAGGGGCCCAGAAAGGCATCCAGATCGACGGCGCCAATGGCCGCGCCCTGCGCATCGTAGTGCAGCGGCGCATCGGCATGCGCGCCCACATGGGGCGAGAGATGAATGGCGCTGACATTGACCGGGCAGCCCGGGCCAATGCTGGCCACCCATTCCTGGCTATAGGGCGTGTCGCCCGGAAACACCGGTGCGGCAGGATGGATGGCAGGAGAAATATCCCAGATCTGGCGTGTCATGGTGTGGCTCGCGATGTCTATGTTTGAGCAGTGGGTTGGCAACTGGCGCAGTTCCAGCCAGTGACGCCGAGCAAGGGCCGCCCCGCAGCGAAGGTGTCGTCCCCCCTCCCGGATTGCGAAGCAAGGCGAGAGAGGGGGAAGCGGCGGGGCCGCTCAGGGGGCGATTTTCTTGCGGTACCAAAGAGCATAGACCAGCACCAGCACGATCAGAAACGGCACGCCCACCAGCACGGTGGTGTGGAACTCCTTGGTAAACAGCGTGGTGACGATCACGCCCGCCATCAGCAGCGCCCCGACCAGCGTCAGCACGGGAAAGCCCCACATGCGGAACTCCAGCTTCTGGCCAGGATGCTCGCGCTGCCAGCGCGGGCGGAAGAACAGATGGGTCACGAACACCATGAACCAGGCAAACATCGCGCCAAACATGGCGATCGACATCATCAGCTCCAGCGACTGCGTGGGCTTGAGCACGTTGAGCACCATGGCCACGGCCATGCCCAGGCAGGAAACGGCAATCGCGCCCAGCGGCACGCCGCTTTTGCTGAGCTTGCTCAGGCCCTTGGGGGCATAGCCGCCGCGCGAGAGGCTGAACATCATGCGCGAGGTGACATAGAGCTGGCTGTTCATGGCCGACAGCGAGGCCAGCAGCACCACGAAGTTCAGGGCTGCAGCCGCGCCCGGGATCTGCAAAATCTCCATCACCTTGACAAACGGGCTCTTGTCCGTGCCCGCATGGCTCCAGGGCACGATGGCCAGCATCAGTGCCAGCGACAGCAGATAGAACAGCACCAGGCGCAGCACCGTGGTGCGGAAGGCGCGGGTCACGGCCTGCTTGGGGTTCTGGGCCTCGCCGGCAGCGATGGCAATGGATTCCAGGCTCAGATAGCTGAAGATGGCCACGATCACGCCCACCCAGGTCCCCCACCAGCCGTTGGGGAAGAAGCCGCCATCGACGACATAGTTGTCGAACCCCACGCCCTCGGGTCGGGTGCCGAAGACCACATAGGCCGCAACCAGGATAAAGGCCACGATGGCAATCACCTTGACCATGGAGAACCAGTACTCGACCTGGCCGAAGGCCTTGACGCTGGTGGCATTGACGGCGGCCAGCAGGACCGAGAACAGCGCCACCCAGATCCATGGGTCCACCGCGGGGAACCAGTAGGCCATGTACTTGCCAACGGCCGTGACCTCCATGCCCACGGCCAGCACCACGGCTCCCCAGTAGGCATAGCGCACCACAAAGCCGGCCAGCGGGCTGATGTAGTGCTCTGCATAGGCGCCGAAGGAGCCCGAGGTGGGGTGGGCCACGGTCATCTCGGCCAGGCATCCCATGAGCAGCAGGCCGATGAAGGCGCCGATGGCGTAGCTGATGAGCACGCTGGGGCCGGCAAAGCCGATGGCGAAGGCGCTGCCCATGAAGAGGCCGGTACCGATGGCGCCACCGATGGCGATCATGGTCATCTGGGCGGAGTTCAGGTGCTGCTGCAAGCCTGTCTCGCGTTGCTGAATACTGTCAAAGTTGGCCATTGCTGACTTGCGCATGCGAAAAAGTCGAAGCGGCAAGTATCCCGCGAATGACCGGCTGCAGCGGCGTGGCGGCGAATGTCCTTGACGCAGGCCCAGCCGGCTCAGCGCGGCATTGCGGCGTAGTTGCCGGGCGTCAGCGCATGATGGGCCTTGAAGGCGCGCTGCATATGGGCCTGGTCGGCAAAACCCATCTGTTGCGCGACCGAGGCCAGGGGCTCGCCCTGGGCCAGCAGGTGGCGCACGCCATTGAGTCGCAGATTGAGTCGGTAGGCCCCGGGCGTGACGCCGGTGACGGCCCTGAAGCGGCGGATGAAACGGCTGGGGCTCATGCCGCAGCGCAGGGCCAGGGCCTGGACGCTGGTCTCGTCTTCGGGGCTGCGGTGCATGTGCTGCAGCGCAGGCAGGACGGCATCGGGCAGCTGGGGCTTTGCGGCATGAGTGTGGGCGGCACTGCCCAGCAGCTGCAGGAAATCCGCCAGCGATTGCGCATGGAGCTGCAGCTGCGTGTCCGTGGCGCTGCTGGCAAGCGGCTGGCAGAGACTGTCGGCCCAGCGCGAGATGCCCGGCTCGTTCAGGGCACGCCGGGCAAAGCGCAGGGCGCCGACGCCGAGCCGCTCATGAACCCAGTCGGCCTGCACGAACAGCATGCGGTAGGACCATGGCTGCAATGTCTCGGGGTTGCAGGCATGCCAGTGGCCGGGCTCGATCAGCACCACGCTGCCCGCGCCCAATGTTTCGGGGCCATCGTCGTGCAGAAACAGGGTCTCGCCCTCATCCACGATGCCGATGGAGTACTGGGCATGCGCATGCAGCCGGTAGCTGTAGCAGGACTGTCGGCTGATGCGCAGCTCGGCCCAGGGCAGGGCCGGGTGGCGGTGGAAATGGTGGCTGGGGGCTGGCATGACGGCCTCATCATGCCAGCATGCTGACCACGCTTGCCACCAGCACCATGGCCAGGGCCTGGTTCAGCCGCTGGCGGCGCAGTGGCGTATTCAGCCACCGGGTCAGTGCATGGCCCAGAGCGGCCCAGCAGCCGACGCCGAGCAGGCAGGCCAGCAAGGAGACGGTGCAAAACAGCAGCAATGCGCTTGGCAGCGAGACCTGCTGCGCGGCCAGCGGGGCCACGAACATGCCGATGCCCGAAAGCGCCACCAGCCAGGCCTTGGGGTTGAGGCTTTGAATGGCAATGCCTTGCACGAACGCTCCGCCTGGGCCGGCCGGCAGTGATGCGGGGGCGCTCTGCCTGGCCGCGCGGCCATGGTCCCCGGGGGCCTTGGCCAGCTGCCAGGCCAGCCACAGCAGATAGAGAGCACAGACGCGCGGTGCCCAGCGCAGCAGCTCTGGCTGCTTGAGCAGCCATTGCCCGCTCTGGCCCATCAGCCAGACGATGAGGGCATAGCTGAGGCTGGCTCCCAGCACATAGCAGAAGGCGGCTCCGGCGCGGCCGTTGCCATGGCGCAGGGCCAGCACGTTCACCGGTCCTGGCGTGATGGCACCGGCCAGTGCAAATCCGGCCATGGCCAGAACAGAAGAAAGCATGGGCAAACCTGAAACAAGAGGCCGCCAGTCTGAGCTTTGGGCGTTCTCAGGTATTGAACAAAATTGCGCCTTTGCTTGGTTAACAAGTGCAAAACAGTGTCTTTTTCGGACAAGGAGCGAAGCTGACTTGCGTTACGCTTGAATGCTTTCGCGAACCTGACCCCCGTCCCATCTTCCATGTCATCCGCAGCAGCTTCTAGCCCATCCCGAGTCTGGCCAGCCGTACGCATGGTGGGGCGTGTCGACATGGGGCGCCAGCGCAGCAATAACGAAGACTCGGTGGGCCTGGAGCCGCAGGCCAGACCCTGGCCGGTTGCCGTGCTGGCCGACGGCATGGGCGGCTATAACGCGGGCGAGGTGGCCAGCGTCATGGCCGTGGAGCTGATCACGACCAGCGTGCAGCACGGCCTGGCCACCGATGAATCTATGCTGGCTGCGCAGTGCGAGCTGACGGACGCCCTGCACATGGCCAATACGGCCATCTATGCGGCCGCGCAGACCACGCCCGGCTGCAGCGGCATGGGCACTACGGTGGTGGCCGCACTGGTGCTGGCGAGCGAGGTGCTGATTGCCCATCTGGGCGACTCCAGGGCCTATGCCTGGCGCGCCGGCCGGCTGCAGCGCCTGACGCGCGATCACTCCCTGGTGCAGCAGGATATCGATGCCGGCCTGATCACCGAGGCAGATGCCAGGACTTCGCGCTATGGTCATCTGGTGACAAGAGCGCTCGGTGTGATGCCCCAGGTGGAGCCCGAGCTCAGTCACTGGCTGCTGCAGCAGGGAGATCGCATTTTGCTGTGCTCCGACGGCCTGACCGACATGCTCAGCGACGCCAGTCTTGAAACCCTGTTCGAGGAAAACCTGCCGCTGGCGCAATTGCAGGAGGCCCTGATCGAGGCGGCCAATGCTGCGGGCGGCAAGGACAATATCGGCGTGGTACTGATCGAGCAGGACGCCTGATCTGCCGATATGGCGGACGATGGCCGCCCGGTTTTCTAGATCAGACCGCTTTCCAGCAAAGGCAGCTGGTGGCGCTGGCGCACGCGGTTGCAGGCATCCGAGCCCGCAGCAAACTCGCGGCAAGGCGAGGGGCGCCATTCATAGATGCCGCAACACGCCTTCTCTCCCACCTTGCCCACCAGGGCTGCGCAGCGCGGCCTGGCCCAGTCCGTGCCGCGCATGCGGCAGGTGTAGTCGGTGACCTCCTCGACCAGTCCTGCGGGGACGCTGCCCCCATGCTCCTGGGACTCGTGTACGGAAAAATCGACACGAAAGGACGCGCAGCAGGCGCCGCAGCTAAGGCAGGGATGGGTCATGGGAGAGGCGGAATTTTTCCGTGGGGCGGTAATTTTCGCAGCTGTGCAAACCCTTTGGTTGTGCCGGGCCGCAGATTTGTCAACCGCGCTGCTCAATACCCGCCCAAAAGTCCATGCTGCTGGTGCCAATTCGCCACCCTTGTGCACCAATCGCCTACAGTAAATGGAAAATGAGAATCAAAATCAATTAATAATGCGCTATGAGTTCTTTGCAGTCCCCCTCGGCGATCTCTGAGCCGGTGTCAGTTACTTCGTCCATGAATGCTTTTTCTGTTCAAGCGTCTGAATCCTGCGTGCCATCTCCCAGCGCTGCAGCGACTGCAGCCGCGGCCGGGCCGGTCATGGGCCTGGACCAGCTGGCGGTGAACCAGCCGGCCCAGGTGGTGGATCTGGCCTCCTGCGAAGGCGAGGATGAAAGCCTGCTGCTCAGACTCATGGAAATCGGCTTTCTGCCCGGCGAATCCGTGCGCGTCGTCGCCACCGGCTTTCCCGGCCCGGACCCGCTGGCCGTGCGCATAGGTCAGGCGACATTTGCCCTGCGCCGCCACGAGGCGGCCCAGGTGCTGGTGAAACTGGAGGCCGCAGCATGAACGCGCGCGAATCCCAGATCACCATGATGAGCCCTCAGGCTGCGGAGCAGGCACCCCTGCGCGCCGCGCTGCTGGGCAACCCGAACTGCGGCAAGACGGCGCTGTTCAATCTGCTGACCGGCGCCCGCCAGAAGGTGGCCAACTACGCGGGCGTGACCGTGGAGCGCAAGGAAGGCTGGCTGAGCACGCCCGGCAAGCGCCGCGTGCGCGTGCTGGACCTGCCCGGCACCTACAGCCTGGATGCGCACAGCGAGGACGAGCGCATCACGCGCGACATCGTCAAGGGCATGCATCCGCGCGAAGCGCCGCCCGAACTGCTGGTCTGCGTGACCGATGCCACCCATCTGCGCCTGAACCTGCGTCTGGTGCTGGAGGCGCGCGCCCTGGGGCTGCCCATGGTGGTGGTGCTCAATATGAGCGATATGGCGCGCCGCCAGGGACTGGTCATCGACAAGGCCCGGCTCAGCGAGCTGCTGGGCGTGCCCGTGGTGGAGAGCGTGGGCGTGCATCTGTCCGGCGCCAAGGATCTGCTGGCATGGCTGGACAGCGATCAGGCCAGGCAGCTCAAGGCTCCGACGCTCGAAGGCCAGTTCAAGCCCGTGACGGGCAGCAACTCGCGCGCCCAGCTGCTGGCCCTGCACCAGCAGGTGGCCGAGATCATGCGCCTGACCGTGCAGGAGCCCGCAGCTCCCACCCAGCGTGACGATCGCATCGACTCCGTGGTGCTGCACCCGCTGTGGGGCACGCTGGTGCTGGTGGTGACGCTGTTTCTGATGTTCCAGGCCGTGTTCAGCTGGGCCCAGCCCCTGATGGACGGCATCGAAGGGCTGGTCGGCGACTTCGGCAAGTGGGTGCATGGGGTGATGCCCGATGGCGTGCTGCGCAGCCTGCTGGTCGACGGCGTGATCGCCGGCACCGGCTCGGTGGTGGTCTTTCTGCCGCAGATCCTGATTCTGTTCTTCTTCATCCTGGTGCTGGAGGACTCGGGCTATCTGCCGCGCGCCGCCTTTTTGCTGGACCGTATCATGGGCAGCGTGGGGCTGTCCGGACGCTCCTTCATTCCGCTGCTGTCCAGCTTTGCCTGTGCCGTGCCCGGCATCATGGCCACGCGTTCGATCTCCAGCTGGCGCGACCGTCTGCTGACCATCATGATCGCGCCGCTGATGACCTGCTCGGCACGACTGCCCGTGTACACGCTGCTGATCGGTGCCTTCATCCCCGAACAGACCGTGGCCGGCTTCTTCAATCTGCAGGGCCTGGTGCTGTTTGCCCTCTATGTGGGCGGCATCGTCAGCGCCATGGCCGTGGCCTGGGTGGGCAAGCTGGCCACCAGGGTCAAGACCCGCACGCCGTTGCTGATGGAGCTGCCTTCCTACCGCATCCCCAGCCTGCGCAGCCTGGTGCTGGGCCTGTACGAGCGGGCCATGATCTTCCTGCGCCGCGTCGGCGGCATCATCCTGACCGTCAGCATTGTGCTGTGGTTCCTCTCCAGCTACCCCGGCGCTCCCGAGGGCGTGACCGAAGGCGCGATTCGCTACAGCTTCGCGGGCCAGATCGGCCGTGCGCTGGAAGTGGTGCTGGCGCCCATCGGCTTCAACTGGCAGATCGCCATTGCGCTGGTGCCCGGCATGGCCGCTCGCGAGGTGGCGGTGGGGGCGCTCGGTACGGTGTATGCGCTGTCGGCCGTGGGCGACGATGCCATGGCCCAGCAGCTGAGCCCGCTGATCGCCAGCAGCTGGTCGATGGCGACCGCGCTGTCGCTGCTGGTCTGGTTCGTGTTTGCGCCCCAGTGCATCTCCACGCTGGCCATGGTCAAGCGCGAGACCAATGGCTGGCGCTATCCGCTGCTGATGGCCGGCTATCTGTTTGCTCTGGCCTATCTGGCCAGCTTCGTGACCTATCGCGTCGCCGTGGCCCTGGGCTGGGGCTGAGAAAGCTGAGAAAGGATTGTCTATGTGGCAGGAACTGATAGTGGGCGCCATCGTGCTGGTGGCCGCCGTATCGCTGGCCTGGCGTTTCATGCCGGCCGGTCTGCGCAGCAAGCTGACGCGGGTTCATCCCTCGCTGGCGCCGGCGGGCAAGAGCGGCAGCTGCGGCGGTTGCAGCGCCTGTGGCGGCGACAGCTGCTCGGATACCCGCAAGGCCTGAAACACTGGCGAGACCTGAACGCATCGGCTAAAAACATAGCTGTCTGTGCTTGTCATTTATGCATTTCAGATGCTTTTGTATCTGAAGTGCTTGATTGACAAGCGCAGGCAGCTTTTTATTTGATAGCACTAGCACTAGCGCTGGTACTGGTGCTTGGCGGCTTGCCGAAAGCTCAGGCAGCCTCCAGCCAGGGCTGGACTTCTTCCTCGCTCAGCGCCGACAGGCCGAACTTCGCGCGCGTGTCGTGGCAGCCGTAGGAGGCAAACGGGAAGTCGCGGCAGGGGCGCGAGCGCTGCTCGTAGATGCCGCAGCCTATGCAGCCCGCTCCGACCTCGGGCAGCTCGCGCAGCGCCACGCAGCGCACCGGGTGGCGCTCCGTGCCGTTCATGCGCGCGCGGTTGCCCTTGCCGGGCACTTCATGGGCCAGCTCATCGGGGACGGTGCCGCCCATGGATTGCAGCTCGTAAATGGAAAACTCCACGCGATAGTTCTGGCAGCAGGCGCCACAGTTCAGGCAGGGATGGACGGATTCGGACATCGTGTTTCTTCAAGGGTTCAGGCATCGGGGTCGCGCCGTCCTCCTTGGGCAAGGACGGCTGTTCGAGGTCGAGGGGAGAAGCCAGCGCGCAGGGCTGCCTGCGGCGGCGGTGCCGGGCCACTAGGTATGGCCTTGAAGAAACTTCAGATAGAAGGTGTGAATGCGCACATAAAGCGCCCGCACGCGCGCGGCAAAGGATTTGCGCGGGCCGAAGAAGGAGGGCACGCGCGTGTGGCGTGCCATATGCGGCTGGCGCAGCGCCAGCAGCCCGCCGCGCTGGCCGTAGCGGGCATCGCCCTGGGCGGGGCGCAGCGGAAACAGAAACACCGCCAGCTGGCGCAGGGCCCTCTGGCGGTGTGGGGATGTGATGTGGCTCAGGTGCATGGAGGTGAAGGTATGCAGATGAGCCCGGACGCGGCGAATCAGCCTGGCTGGCGGTCCAGCAGCAGGTACTCCATGAGTGCCTTTTGCACATGCATGCGATTTTGGCTTCGGCATTGGCTTTGGCACGCGGCATGCTGCCGCTTCACACCCACCAAGCGGGTATGAGCCTGCGCCCGAATCGCATGCTTGCTCTGGCGAGCCGCCGCGTGCACCGATGTCTGCGCCATCAGTCCACGCGACCGAGCAAAAGGTACTCCATGAGTGCCTTTTGCACATGCATGCGATTCTCAGCCTCGTCCCAGACCACGGATTGGGGGCCGTCGATGACTTCGGCCTCCACTTCCTCGCCACGGTGAGCGGGCAGGCAGTGCATGAACAAGGCGTCGGCCTTGGCAGATGCCATCATCTCGGCATCCACGCACCAGTCGGCAAAAGCCTTCTTGCGCGCTTCGTTCTCGGCCTCGTAGCCCATGCTGGTCCACACATCGGTGGTGACCAGATCGGCGCCCTTGCAGGCTTCGAGGGGGTCCTTGAACACCTTGTAGCAGCCGGGGTTGACGGGCTTGCCGTTGAAGGCCAGCTGTTCGTCCACCTCGTAGCCGCCGGGCGTGCTGACATGGACCGTGAAGCCCAGCAGATCGGCGGCCTGCAGCCAGGTGTTGGCCATGTTGTTGCCGTCGCCCACCCAGGCGACGACCTTGCCCTTGATCGAGCCGCGGTGCTCGATGAAGGTGAAGATGTCGGCCAGGATCTGGCAGGGGTGGAACTCGTTGGTCAGGCCGTTGATGACGGGCACGCGCGAGAACTCGGCAAAGCGCTCGATCTTGTCCTGACCGAAGGTGCGGATCATGACCAGGTCGGTCATGCGGCTGATGACGCGAGCGCTGTCCTCGATGGGCTCGGAGCGGCCCAGCTGGCTGTCGCCGGTGGTCAGATGCACCACGGAGCCGCCGAGCTGGTACATGCCGGCCTCGAAGCTCACACGCGTGCGCGTGCTGGCCTTCTCGAAGATCATGGCCATGGTGCGGTCGGTCAGCGTGTGGTGCTTTTCGTAGCCCTTGAATTTCTTCTTGATCAGGGCTGCACGTTCCAGCAGGTAGTCGTATTCGTCAGCGGTGAAGTCGCTAAATTGCAGGTAATGCTTCATGCAGTATTCCTTGAGGATCAGGCTGCCAGAATGGCTTGAACCAGGGGCTTGAGCCTGGCGACGATTTCATCGGCTTCGGGCTTGCTCAGGATCAGCGGCGGCACGAGGCGAATCACCGTGTCGGCGGTCACGCTCAGCAGCAGGCCGGCTTCTGCGGCTTGGCCAATCAGCTCACCGCAGGGCTTGGTCAGCTCCACGCCAATCATCAGACCCTGTCCGCGCACTTCGACAAAGCCTTCGAGGTTGCCCAGTTCAGCCTGCAGTTTAGCCTTCAGATATTCACCCACTTCAGTGGTATGAGCCAGTAGCTCGTCCTCTTCCATGATGCGGATGGTTTCCACGCCGGCACGCATGGACAGCGGGTTGCCACCAAAGGTGGAGCCATGGTTGCCGGCCTTGAGCACTTCGGCAGCGGCCTTGTGCGCCACCACGGCACCCACGGGCACGCCAGAGCCCAGGCCCTTGGCCAGGGTCATCACATCGGGGGTGATACCGGCCCACTGGTGGGCAAACCATTTGCCGGTGCGGCCCATGCCGGCCTGCACCTCGTCCATCATCAGCAGCCAGCCATTGGCATCGCACAGCTCGCGCACCTTCTTGAGGTAGTCGGCGCGCATGGGGTGCAGGCCGCCTTCGCCCTGGATGGGCTCCATCATGATGGCAACGATGTTGGGATTGCCTTCGGTCGCGTCGATCAGGGCTTCGTAGTCATTGGGGGGCACGCGCGTGAAGCCTGCGAGCAGATCGCCAAAGCCGTTACGTACCTTGGGGTTGGCCGTGGCGCTCATGGTGGCGATGGAGCGGCCGTGGAAAGCATGGTCATAGACCACGATCTCGGGTTTGGCAATGCCCTTGTCCACGCCGTACTTGCGGGCGATCTTGATGGCCGCCTCGTTGGCTTCCAGGCCGGTGTTGCAGAAGAACACATTGGTCATGCCCGAGCGCTCGGTCAGCAGCTTGGCCAGGGTTTCCTGGCCGGGCACATGGTAGTAGTTGGAGGTGTGGATCAGCTTGGTCAGCTGATCTTGCAGCGCGGGCACCAGCTTGGGGTGGTTGTGGCCCAGGGTGTTGACGGCGATGCCGCCCAGCGCGTCCAGATATTCCTTGCCGTTCACGTCCCAAACGCGGCAGCCCTGGCCGCGCTCCAGCGCGATGGGTACGCGGCCGTAAGTGGGCATAACGTGGGGCGAAGCTGCCTCGATGAAAGCGGTCATTGCAAGAATCTCCTGAGAAGGAAGGTCAACGGCGCACGGCGGCACCTGAAAAATGCGAGCTTTGATTCTAGAGTGCCCGGATAACCCCAACATTGCGGATTGCGCATCGCTGCCATGCAATCAACCTACGCCATTGTGGGGTTGACAGCATGGCTCTTATACAAGAGTTAGAATGCTCGTTTAGGCATGTTGGCGGGGATCCCGCCTGGTTGCCGGATCTTTTTGGCGAATATTTGATGGTTACCCCTTCCAGCAAAGAACTGTTCATCATGGGTATGACCCATGCCGGAAAAACCTTTCGACCCAGCGACTGGGCCGAGCGCTTGGCCGGGGTCATGAGTCAGTTTCGCCCTGGCGGTGCCTGCGCCGGAAGCCATCTGAGCTACTCTCCCTGGTGCGTGCCCACGGTGATGAACGGCACCAAATGCGTGGTCATCAACCGGGATCTGCGCGACTACGAACCCATGGCCTGGGACTTCTGCCTGAATTTCGCCAAGGACAACGATCTGCAAGTGGCCGAGGCCTGCCTGCTGCCTGACAAGCTGCCAGCCGGCAAGAAGTGATTTTTCAGGTGCCCAAAGGTGCCGCGCAAACGACAAAGGCTTCCACGGGAAGCTTTTTTTGTCTCTGCGCGCTGCAGGTCTAGCTCTGCGCTGTCGTGCTGTCCAGCAGCCGTGACCGGCGCCAGGAGCCCCAGTGGTAGTGGGCGACGGACAGCAGCATGGATGCCAGCGCGCTGAGCGGAAAGCTCCACCACAGCGCATCCTGCCCCCACAGCGGCTGCAGCCCCCAGGCCAGGGGCAGGCGCAGGCCCCACAGCGTCACGGTCAGGATGGCCAGAGGGGCCAGCACCGCGCCCGTGGAGCGCACCACGCCGGCCAGCACGCTGCTCACGCCCAGCAGCATGAACGAGCCCAGCACGATTCGGTTGAGGTGGCGCGCGGGCTCCAGGGCCGTGCTGCCCTCGGGCAGGAACAGGGCCAGCACGCTGCGGTCGCAGGCCAGGATCAGGGCCACGCAGGCGCCGGTCAGCAACAGGTGGCAGGCCACGCCGGCACGCGCCGTGCGCGCCACACGTAGCCAGTGGCCGGCCCCCACATTCTGGGCGGCGATGGTGGTGCAGGCCGAGGCCACGGCAATGGCCGGCATCTGCACATAGGCCCACAGTTGCAGGGCTGCGCCGTAGGCGGCCGAAACCTGGCCGCCATGGGTGTTGATCAGGGCCAGCATCAGCACCAGGGAGAGAGAGACCACCAGCATCTGCAGACCCATGGGCAGGCCCTTGGTGACGAGGCAGCGCACCAGCGCCGGCTCGGGCCGTAGATGGCGGCGCTGGCGCCAGCCTATCCATAGCGGCAGGCGCTGCCAGCGTATCCAGGCCAGCAGGCCTGCAAGGCCCAGGCTGTTGGCCACCAGGGTGGCCAGCGCCGAGCCTGCCATGCCAAGGCCTGGCAGGGGGCCGGCGCCGAAGATGAACAAGGGGTTGAGCAGGGCATCGCCCAGTGCCACGGCCAACAGGGCCACGAAAGGCGTGCGGCTGTCGCCCGTGCCGCGCAGCACGGCGGCCACGAAGATCAGCAGCAGCATGGGTGGCAGCGCGAGAAAGAGCACCCTCAGATAGTCAACGGCCAGTGCGGCGGTGGCGGGCGCTGCGCCCATGGCGCCCAGCAAGGGGGCGGCCAGCGGCCAGCCCACAGCGACCATCAGCAGGGACATGCCCAGGAACAGGCTGGCGCTGCTGCCCGTGATGCGCCGCGCCAGAGTCCAGCGGCCCGCGCCCACGGCCTGGGCCACCAGCAGATTGGCGGCCTGGCTGATGCCGAAGACCAGGGCAATCAGCGCAAACAGCAGATTGTTGGCGTGCACGGCCGCAGACAGGGCGCTTTCGCCCAGATGCCGTCCGATCCAGAAGGCATTGACCGAGGTATTGAGCGACTGCAGCACATAGCCGCCCCACAGAGGCAGGGAAAAACGCAGCAGGGTGCGGCCTATCGGTGCATGGGTCAGGGGCAGGTGCATGGAGGAAAACAAGGCCCGAAGACCCCGGGCAGCGAGCGCTGCAAGAAAAAGCCCCGCGCGGCACAGGCCGGCGGGGCGGGCACCGGCGCGCCGGTGCGGGGAGAGCTGGGCTTAGAGGGCCTGCATTTCCTTGTTCAGCTGGGTGGGGTTCTGGGGAGCTGCGGCAGGCGCGGGAGCCGCTTCGGCCTTCTTGCCCAGATTGGCAGGGACATCCACATAGGGCAGCTTCAGGGCCGAGCTGGTCATGCGGCGGATCTCGTTGGTATAGGCAGCATCCTCGTTGATCTTGCGGCCGTAGGAGGGCACGATCTGCTGGATGTGGGCCTTCCACTCGGTGCTGGCCATCTGCTCGGGGAAGGACTTCTTGAGCAGGTTCAGCATGATGTGGGGAGCGGTCGAGGCACCGGGCGAGGCACCCAGCAGGGCGGCGATGCTGCCGTCTTCCGAGCCCACGATTTCGGTGCCGAACTGCAGCACGGCACCTTTTTCAGGGTCGCGCTTGATGATCTGCACACGCTGGCCGGCGGTGACCAGCTTCCAGTCCTCGCGCTTGGCTTCGGGGAAGTACTGGGCCAGCACGGCCTGACGGTCGGCGTCGGTCAGCTCGGCCTGCTGCATCAGGTACTGGACCAGGTCCAGGTTGTGGATGCCCACGCGCAGCATGCCCATCAGGTTGTCATGGGTGACCGAGGAGAACAGGTCCCACCAGGAGCCGTTCTTGAGGAACTTGGTGGTGGCCAGAGCAAAGGGGCCGAACAGCACCACGGGCTTGCCGTCGAGCTGGCGGGCGTCCAGATGGGGCACGGACATGGGGGGCGAGCCGGTGGAGGCAATGCCGTAGGCCTTGACGTCGTGGCGCTTGGCCAGCTCGGGGTTCTCGATGGCCAGGAACTGGCCGCCCACGGGGAAGCCGGCGTAGTTCTTGGATTCGGGGATGCCCGAAGCCTGCAGCAGCTTGAGTGCGGCACCGCCGGCACCGACGAAGACGAACTTGGCCTTGACGGTCTTTTCCTGGCCGCCCTTGGCCAGATCGGCCACGGTCACGTTCCAGGTCTTGTCTGCGTTCTGGCGCAGGGCCGTGACTTCGCTTTGCAGGTGCAGCTGGAAGTTGGGGCCCTTCTGCAGCGAGGCCATCAGCTGCTCGGTCCAGACGCCATGGTTCACGTCGGTGCCCAGGGGCATGTAGGTGGCGGCGATCTTCTGGGCCGGGTCACGGCCTTCGATCATCAGCGGGGCCCACTTCTTGATCTGTGCCTGGTCTTCGGAGTACTCCATGCCGTAGAACAGGGGGTTCTGGACCAGGGCCTGCTGGCGCTTCTTGAGGAAGGCGATGTTGTCGTCACCCCAGACGAAGCTCATATGGGGCGTGGCGTTCACGAAAGTCTCGGGCGACTGCAGGTGGCCGCGGCCGACCTGGTGGGCCCAGAACTGGCGCGTCACCTCGAACTGCTCGGCAATACCCACGGCACGCTTGGTTTCCACGCTGCCATCGGGCAGCTGGGGCGTGTAGTTGAGCTCGGCAAAGCCCGAGTGGCCGGTGCCGGCGTTGTTCCAGCCGTTGGAGCTTTCCAGGGCCACGCCGTCCAGGCGTTCGAAGACCTCGATCTTCCAGTCGGGCTGCAGCTCCTGCAGATAGGTGGCCAGCGTCGTGCTCATCACACCGGCGCCCACCATCACTACATCGACGGGCTGCTCGTTCTCGGCCTTGGGCACGGAGCGAGGAAATATTGGCCAAAATAAAAATAACAGCGCGGCCAGGACCAGGGCCGCGACGGCTCCCAGTCCTGCTTTGATCGACTTTTTCATGACTTTTTCTAGACTTGACTATCAAAAAAGCCTGCGGGCAGGCAGCAGGCTTTTTGCGAAGATACGGGGTAAGTCCTATAAAAGACATGAGACTCCCCGACCTGGGGATTGTCCTAGGGAAGTCAAAATCTGACGCTAATCAATTCGTATTAGGGCGCTTTGTGATAAAGGGGGTGCGGCTTGCGCATGCGCTGATGAGGCAGGCAACTGTCGAGCGCGGACAACAAAAAAACCGCCCTAGGGCGGTTTTGATGTTTTTGCTGACAGCGCACCCGTTACAAACGGCAGATGACCGAAGTCATCCGTGCTTGAGGGAGGCTGGTATTAAGCAGCCAGAGCCAGGGTCTTGACCTTGGCGGACAGGCGGCTCTTGTCACGAGCTGCCTTGTTCTTGTGGAAGATGCCCTTGTCAGCGATCGCGTCGATCACGGACTGAGCCTTGGCAAACAGTTCAGCTGCCTTGGTCTTGTCGCCGGCCACAACAGCCTTCTCGACATTCTTGACAGCAGTACGGTACTTGGAACGCAGCGAAGTGTTCGCAGCGTTCAGCTTGACGTTCTGGCGGGCGCGCTTGCGGCCAGAAGCCAGGCGGGGGTTCTTTTTGGCTTTAGTTGCCATGATTTATTTCCTTGTGTGTCTGAGGATGATGTCAGCAAAACCCTGGATTGTATCACCCCCTGTGCGGCTTTGCCGCTTCCCCCTTTAAGGGGGACGACATCCTCGCGGCGGGGCGGCGGGGCGGCGGGGCCGCCAAGGCCCTTGCTCGATGTCTCTGTGTTGGGCCGTGTCTGGTTTGAGATCGCTGGATTGCTACAGAGTGAAAAGCGCCGCAAATCAGCCTGCAGCGCTTGGCATGAACGCATACACTTCGCTGCGTGTCACTGTTCAAAGCCGCCTCCACCGTATCTCTTCTGACGCTGGCCTCCCGTGTTTCGGGGCTGGTACGCGATCTGCTCATGGCTTCCATGTTCGGCGCCAATGCGCTGACCGATGCCTTCAATGTCGCCTTCAGAATTCCCAATCTCTTTCGCCGTCTGTTTGCCGAAGGGGCTTTCAGTCAGGCCTTTGTGCCGGTGCTGGCCGCCAGCAAGACCCGGGATGGCGAGGAGGCCACGCGACATTTGATAGGCCATGTTGCGACCATGCTGTTCTGGGCTTTGCTGGTGGTCTGCCTGCTGGGCGTGATCGGCGCTCCGCTGCTGGTCTGGCTGCTGGCCAGCGGCATGCGCCAGTCGCCCGACGGCTATCACGCCGCCGTGGTGATGACGCGCTGGATGTTCCCCTATATCGGCTTCATGTCGCTGGTGGCTCTGTCGGCAGGCATTCTCAATACCTGGAAGAAGTTCGCCGTGTCGGCAGCCACGCCCGTGCTGCTCAATCTCAGCATGATCGTGGCCGCTTTGCTGGGAGCGCCCTGGTTCGAGAAGCAGGGCATAGAACCTATCTATGCCATGGCCGGCGGCGTGATGCTGGGCGGCGTGCTGCAGCTGGCGGTGCAGATTCCTGCGCTGCGCTCCATGGGGCTGATGCCGCGCATCGGCTTCTCGCCCGCAGCCATTCGCGCAGCCTGGGACGAGGCAGGCGTGCGCCGTATCCTGGCGCTGATGGGGCCGGCGCTGCTGGGGGTTGGCGTGGCCCAGGTCTCATTGATGATCAACACCCAGATCGCTTCCTATATGGCGCCCGGCAGCGTGACCTGGCTGTTCTATGCCGACCGTCTGATGGAGTTTCCCACGGCCTTGCTGGGCGTGGCCCTGGGGGTGGTGCTGACGCCGCAGCTGGCGTCCGCCAAGGCGGCCGGGGATGGCGAGCGCTACTCCAATATGCTGGACTGGGGGCTGCGACTGGTGGTGCTGCTGGCCGTGCCCTGCGCCGTGGGACTGCTGACTTTTGCCACGCCGCTGGTGGCCACGCTGTTCCATCGCGGTGCCTTGCACGACAGCGATGTGGGACAGATTGCCCAGGCGCTGATGGGCTATGGCGCCGGCCTGCTGGGTCTGGTGGCCATCAAGGTGCTGGCGCCCGGCTACTACGCCAGCCAGGACATCCGCACACCCGTGAAGATCGCGATCGTGGTGCTGGTCATTACGCAGCTGCTCAATCTGGTGCTGGTGCCCTGGCTCAAGCACACGGGGCTGGCCCTGTCCATCGGCCTGGCTGCGCTGGTCAATGCGACCTGGCTGCTCATCGGCCTGCTGCGTCGCGGCACCTACAAGCCCGGACCGGGGTGGCTGAAGTTCATCCTGCAGGTGATCGCGGCCAGCGCCTTGCTGGCGGTGCTGCTGCTCTGGGGCAGTCAGCACTTCGACTGGGTGGGCCTGCGCAGCAATGGCCTGCTGCGTGCAGCGCTGCTGGCCGCCATGATGGCCGGGGCCGCTGCGCTCTACTTTGGCGCGCTGAAGCTGTCGGGCCTGAATCTGCGTCAGTTGCTGCGCCGTTAAAGCTTGGGCTGCTCATGGAAAAGTGAGCGGGCAGCGCAGGTTTTACAGGCGTATCAAGGGGATTTCGCTTGCATGACCTGCCAAGGCGGCTTACAAATCAGCCTATGAGCTGGACGATAGACGAGTACCCCACGGCCCTGCAGTATTTTGCGTCCCTGGTGCAGAGTGATGAAAACTTTGCCTTGATGGAAGCCGCCATCAGCATTGCTCAGGATGCCGAGCCTGATCTTGACCTGCAAGCCGTGCTGGCCGAGCTGGACAGGCTGCAAGTGCGCCTGGTGCAGCGTCTGGCAGGCGAGGAGGACGGTTTGCGCAAGCTCGGTGCGCTCAACAAGTTCTTCTATGGCGAACTGGGCTTTGCCGGCAACCTCAACAACTATTACGACCCCGCCAACAGCTATATCCACCATGTGCTGCAGACAAGACGCGGCATTCCCATCAGCGTGGCGCTGATCTGGCTGGAGCTGGCTGCCGGCATCGGTTTGACGGTGGAGGGCATCGGCTTTCCAGGACATTTTCTGGTCAAGGTCATGCTGCCGCAGGGGCAGGTGGTGCAGGACCCGTTGACAGGCGACTCCTACTCCGCCAGCGCCTTGGCAGAGCGCCTGCAGCCGTTTCTCGATCAGGCCGGCATCACGCCCGACGATGCACCGCCGCTGGGGCTGTATCTGCAGGCCGCTCATCCGCGCGATGTCGTGGCGCGCATGCTGCGCAATCTGCAGGAGATTCATCAGGTCCAGAAAGACTGGCCCATGCTGGTGGCCGTGCTCAATCGCCTGATCTTGCTGCAGCCCGGTCGCGAAGAGCTGTTCCGGGACCGAGGTATGGCGTATGCCCAATGGGGAGTGATTGAAAGAGCGCTATTGGATCTGGAGCGTTATGCGCCCGCTGCGCAAGGGCAGGAGGTCGATTACATCGTCAAGACCATCGCCAGGCTGCGCCGCACGGGCTGAACGCCTTGGTGGCAAGCAGCCTGCCTACACCAGCTGAGCGGCTTCCAGCTCTTTCTTGAGATAGGCGTAGAACAGCGGCGCTGCCACCAGACCTGCGGGGCCGAAGACGGACTCGGCCACAAACATCACGGCCAGCAGCTCCCACACGCCCATATGCGTGCGTGTGCCCACGACCTTGGCGTTGATCACGTATTCGGCCTTGTGGATCAGGATCAGAAAGCCCAGGCAGGCGGCGGCGGCCACGGGCGACACCGACAGGCCGACCAGCGTCAGCACGGCGTTGCACAGCAGGTTGCCGACGATGGGGATCAGTCCGGCGATGAAAGTCAGCGTGATCAGCGCGGGGGTGTAGGGCAGCTGCAGTTTCCAGATCGGCAATATGGCCAGCAGGAAGATGGACGTCAGCAAGGTGTTGAAGGCGGCGATCCAGAACTGGGCCGCCACGATCTGCTTGAAGGCCAGGGCAAAGTGCCCGATGCGCTGCTGCAGGGCCTGCACCAGAGGCGGGTGGCGGGTGGCGATGGGGCGCACGGCGGCCAGAGCGCCGATGATCAGGCCCACATAGGCATAGAGCAGGCCGGTAAGCCAGGCGCGGCCCGCAGTGGCCAGCACGCCGGCCTTGGCGGCCAGATAGCCGGCCAGCTTGCTTTGAATTTCCTGGGCGCCGTCAGGCAGCTGATCGGCAATGTCCGAAGGCAGTTTCTCTCGCAGCTCCAGCACCGTGGCCGCAAGATAGTCCAGCAGTTCCTTGTACTGGGCAGGGGCTTCG
The DNA here is from genome assembly GCF_058807955.1 of Comamonas sp. GW821-FHT11H03. Lineage (NCBI taxonomy): Bacteria > Pseudomonadati > Pseudomonadota > Betaproteobacteria > Burkholderiales > Comamonadaceae > Comamonas > Comamonas sp. GW821-FHT11H03. The sequence goes on along the minus strand of NZ_JBXARF010000008.1, from coordinate 170,845 downwards.
GTGATATAGGTCCGGGTCTGGGAGAGGGCGCCGCTGAGCAGGGCCAGTGGCGCCAGAATCACGATGGTGGTGGCCACCACCTGGGCCCAGTGTGGCAGCCGGTTGCTGGCAAAGGCGCGAGGATTGGCGCGTGACAGCAGGCGCGACAGCGAGCGGGTAAGCATGAAGCCTACGCACACACACAGCAGGCCGGGGAGTATTCCCTGATGCATGACGAGCAGCAATGCTGCTCCCATCAATATGTAACTGGCCAATATGACCTTGGGCGAAGGGCCCGGTTGCGTAGTGATGGGGGCGGGCAAATGCTGCGTCATTCAGGCTCGGAGTAGAGGGGCTGTGATGAAGATTTGCTTAGCGAACTTCAACGGGCTTGCCGGAGCCGATTTCCGCGATGGCTCCAATGCTGTAGACCTTCTCACCCAGCTCGGCCAGCGTGGCTGCCGTGTCTTGTGCGTCTTCAGCGGCCACCACAACCACCATGCCGATACCGTTGTTGAACGTGCGGTTCATCTCGATGTCGTCAATGCCGGCGGTCTTTTGCAGCCAGGCGAACAGCTCGGTCTGAGGCCAGCTGCCAGCCTTGAGATGGGCTGCGGTGCCTTCTGGCAGCACGCGGGGGATGTTCTCCAGCAGGCCGCCGCCGGTGATGTGGGCCAGGGCCTTGATGGGGTGCTTGTCCAGCGCTGCCAGCACGTTCTTCACATACAGACGGGTGGGCTCCATGATGGCGGCCTTGAAGGGCTTGCCGTCCAGAGTTTCGGGAACGGTGCCTTGGGCTTCTGCGCGCTCGATGCATTTGCGCACCAGCGAGAAACCGTTGGAGTGCACGCCGTGCGATGCCAGACCCAGCACTACATCGCCGGGCTTGACGTTCTGGCCGCTGAGGATCTTGGACTTTTCGACCGCACCGACGGCAAAGCCGGCCAGATCGTATTCGCCATCGGGGTACATGCCGGGCATTTCAGCGGTTTCACCGCCGATCAGCGCGCAGCCGGACAGCTCGCAACCCTTGGCAATACCGCCCACCACGGCAGCAGCGGTGTCCACATGCAGCTTGCCGCAGGCGAAATAGTCGAGGAAGAACAGGGGCTCGGCACCTTGCACCAGCACATCGTTCACGCTCATGGCCACCAGGTCGATGCCCACGGTGTCGTGCATATTCCACTCGAAGGCCAGCTTGAGCTTGGTGCCCACGCCATCGGTGCCGGACACCAGCACGGGTTCCTTGTAGCGCTTGGGCACTTCGAACAGGGCGCCGAAGCCGCCGATGCCGGCCATCACGCCTTCGCGCATGGTTTTCTTGGCCAGGGGCTTGATGCGTTCGACCAGGGCGTCGCCTGCGTCGATGTCAACACCGGCGTCTTTGTAGGAAATGGGGGTAGAGGAAGATGCGGAAGAGCTCATCGATGGATCCGGTGCGGGGGCGCCCAGCTGGGCGGAAACCCCGGGATTCTACGGCGCTTGCCCATTCAGCGGGGGCGCCCGGACATGCGTCAAAGGGTTTTGCTGGAGCATTCATGGCCTGACTACAACAACGGCAGTAGGCAAAATCAGCCCGAAGCCGCTCGGGGGCTGCGAGTGCAGACTAAAATTGGGGCTTTTGTTACCGAGTGATCACGCTAGGGCATATTGCAGGGCCTGATCTGAATGCGCGTCCGGGCCTTTGTTTCTTCCACCATTGATGCTGATGAATCTCCTGCCAGATTTCGCCGCATGGGCTTTTAAGTGCCCAGGAAAGGGGGCGCTGCGCGTATGTCGCAGATGAAACAGCTGGCTCTGGATATCAGCATGGTGCCCGGCCCGACGCTCGCGCGTTTCTTTGTCGGCCCCAATGCTGCGTTGATCGATCACCTGCGTCACTGGGTGGGCGATGGCCAGTTGCAGCAGTCGCGCACGCCAGTGCCTACTTATCTCTGGGGCGAGGCAGGGTCCGGCAAGAGTCATTTGCTCAAGGCGGTACGTGAAGCTTTGCGCGAGCAAGGAGCCATGGTGGGCTGGATGGATGCATCCACTCCGTTCCCGCCCGAGTTCGACGAACGCTGGGCCGCCGTGCTGATGGACGACGTGGACATCTACACCCCGTTCCAGCAGGCGCGTGCCTTCAACTGGTTTGTCAACGCCACCAGTCCCGCCACCGGCCTGCCGCGCTGGGTGTTGGCGGCGGGCCAGTTGCCGGTGGCCGATCTCAAGATGCGCGAGGACCTGCGCACCCGTCTTGGCTGGGGTCATGTCTATCAGCTGCATCTGCTCGACGAGTCGGCACGGCGTGCCGTGCTGCGTCAGGAAGCCGATGCGCGTGGTGTGTTCCTGAGCGACGAAGTGATGGATTACATGCTCAGGCGCTTTTCGCGTGACCTGGGCTCGCTGATGCAGCTGCTGGACATGCTGGACGGTTTTGCCCTGCGCAACAAGCGCGCCATCACCATCCCGCTGCTCAAGACCATGCTGGAAACCGAGTGAGGCCTTTGCTCACGCTCCCCGCTTTGGCCATGCCACAGCACTTTTTGTTGGATTTGCATGTCGACTTCTGAATTGGCTATCAAGCCCAGGCTGGCCCTGTTTGACCTGGACCATACGCTGCTGCCGCTGGACTCCGACCATGGTTGGGGCGAGTTCTCCATTGCCATCGGCTGGTGCGACCGCGAGGAGTTCGGGCGCCAGAACGATGCCTTTTTTGACGACTATCTGGCCGGTCGTCTCAACATCCCCGACTATGTGCGCTTTGCCACGGCTGCCGTGGTGCAGCGTGGCGAGGCTGAAGCCACGGCCGCGCATCAGCGCTTCATGGACGAGGTGATTCGCCCTGCAATGAAGCCTGCCGCTCTGGCCCTGGTGCAGCAGCACCTGGATGCGGGAGACACCGTGGTCATCACCTCGGCCACCAACGAGTTTGTGACGCGTCCCATCGCCCAGGCCTTCGGCGTGCAGCATCTGCTGGCAACCGAGTTGGTGCGTGATGGCAGCGGCTGGTTCACGGGCGAGATTGACGGTACTCCCAATATGCGCGAAGGCAAGGTCGTGCGCATGACCGAATGGCTGACCCAGCGCGGATTGCGCTGGGAGGACGTCGAGGCGACCTTCTACAGCGACTCCATGAACGATGTGCCCCTGCTTGAAAAAGTGGATCACCCAGTGGCCACCAACCCCGATGCGCGCTTGCGTGCCCTGGCCGAGGAACGCGGCTGGCGCATTGTGGACCTATTTAGCGAAGCACCATGATCAAGACCATTATTGACAAGCTGTTGGGCAAGGCGCCCGCAGCCCCCCGCTCGCGCAAGCCCAAGTTCGGCAAGCGTGAGGAAGTGCCGGTTCAGGTGCATGGCATAGACCCGAATCTGGTTGACCGTCGCGCCATCGACGTGGTGCAGACCCTCAAGAGCTCGGGCTACGAGGCCTATATCGTCGGCGGCGCCGTGCGCGACCTGCTGCTGGGCCTGCGTCCCAAGGACTTCGACGTGGCCACCGATGCCACGCCCGAGCAGGTCAAGAACCTGTTTCGCCGCGCCTTCATCATCGGCAAGCGTTTTCGCATCGTGCACGTGGTCTACGGCCGTGGCCGGGAAAACGAAGTCATCGAGGTCTCCACCTTCCGCGCCTTTCTGGACAACAGCGCGGCCGAGCAGGTCAGCGGCAACGAACGCACCAGCAAGAATCAGCTGGCAGGGCTGAAACATGCCGTCGATGCCAGCGGCCGCGTGCTGCGCGACAACGTCTGGGGCCCGCAGGATCAGGACGCCACACGCCGCGACTTCACTATCAACGCCATGTACTACGACCCCGAGACACAGATCGTGGTCGACTATCACGGCGGCATAGCGGACGCCAAGAAGAAGGTGCTGCGCATGATCGGCGATCCGGCCACGCGCTACCGCGAAGACCCGGTGCGCATCATTCGTGCCGTGCGCTTTGCCGCCAAGCTCAGTGGCAAGGGCTTCAAGCTCGAAGCCAAGACGGCCAAACCCCTGGTCGAGTGCGAGCCGCTGCTGCAGGAAGTGCCGCAAAGCCGCTTGTTCGACGAGATGCTCAAACTGCTGCAGACCGGTCATGCGCTGGCCTCGGTGGCCCAGCTCAAGGAGCTGGGTCTGTCGCGCGGCATCTATCCGCTGCTGGACGTGGTGATGGAGCGCGCCGACCATCCCTTCGTGCAGGCCGCACTGATGGATACCGACCGCCGTGTGGCCGAAGGCAAGCCCGTGGCACCCAGCTTCCTGCTGGCCTGCGTGCTTTGGCAGGATGTCAAGCAAGGCTGGGAAAAGCGTCTGGCCAAGAGCTACCACCCTTTCCCTGCGCTGCAGGAGTCGATCGACGAAGTGTTCGATCAGCGCATCGGCGATGTCTCGGGTCGGGGCAAGCTGGCTGCCGATATGCGCGAAATCTGGGTCATGCAGCCGCGCTTTGACAAGCGCACCGGAGCCACCCCGCACTCCATGGTGGCGCAGCCGCGCTTCCGTGCCGGTTTTGACTTCATGCGCCTGCGCGCCGATATCGGCGAGGTCGAGGAAAGTCTGGCCAGCTGGTGGCAGGAGTTCCAGCAGGCCGACGATGCCCAGCGCGACGACCTGATCGCCCAGGCCCGCGACGAACAGCGCGCCCGCCAGCGTGCCCAGCAGCAGACCGTGCCCAAGGTGCATCGCGTGGCCAAGAAAAAAGCCGAAGGCGAGCAGGACAATCCGCTGGATCTGGTGGCCGCAGAAGGCGATGCCGCTGCTCCCAAAAAGCGTCGCCGCCGTCGCCGCAAACCATCCGCAGGTGCTGCTCCTGTCGATGGTGGTAATGAATAGACCAGCCGTCCTGGCGGCCGACACGGTGGCAGTCGGTCTCGGGGCCAACCTCGGTGATGCACGCCAGACCCTGTCCTGGGCCGTGGCGGCGATGGCCGGGCTGGCCCGGACCGAGCTGCTGGCCGTGTCCTCGCTCTACAGCAGCCAACCCATTGATTCTTCCGGGCCTGACTATCTGAATGCGGTGGCGCTGCTGCGCACCGAACAGCAGCCGCTGGATCTGCTGCATGCGCTTCAGGCGATCGAGCTGCAGGCCGGGCGTGAGCGTCCCTACCGCAATGCACCGCGTACGCTGGACCTGGATATCGAGCTATGGGGCGACCGTCAGTCGGACGATCCCGAGCTGATTCTTCCCCATCCGCGCATGTGGCAGCGAGCCTTTGTGCTGCTGCCGCTGGCCGAAATCGCGCCTGGCAGCGTGAGTGCCGATCAACTGCAGGCTGTGGCAGACCAGGGCATAGAGCGCAGTCTGGCTCAGGGTTGGTGGACAGTGCAGTCAGCGTAGTTCTGAGTGGAGAGCTTGTCGCGCTTGCCTGGCAGGCGATAGAGACTGAAATCACCTATAAAAAAGCCCCGGGGCCGCAAGGCTGCCGGGGCTTTTTCAATCAGCGTCGGGGCCTGTCAGTCGACCTTGGCGCCGGAGGCCTTGACGATGGGCTGGTATTTGGCGCGCTCGGCGGCCATGAACTTGTCGAATTCGGCGGGCGTGGAGCCCACGGGTTCGGCCATCAGGGCGTTGAAGCGAGTCTTGGTTTCCGGCGCTTGCAGGGCATCATTGAAGGCCTTGCTCAGCTTGTCCAGCACGGGCTTTGGGGTGCTGGCCGGGGCCACCAGTCCCCACCAGGTGTCGATGGCAAAACCGGGGTAGCTCTTGGACAGCGCGGGCACGCCGGGCAGCAGCGGCGAGGCATTGAGCGAAGTCACCGCCAAAGCCACCAGCTTGCCGCTCTTGATGTTGGGCGCGGCCGCAGCCAGGTTGTCGATATTGAAGTCCACCTCGCCAGACAGCAAGGCCAACTGGGCGGGGTTGGCGCCACGGTAGGGTACGTGCAGTGCAAAGATGCCGGCCTTTTGCTTGAGCATCTCGCCTGCCAGATGGCCTGCGGAGCCATTGCCGCCGCTGCCGTAGTTGAGCTTGCCGGGATGGCTCTTGGCGTAGGCGATCAGATCGGCCACGCTATGGATCTTGAGCTGCTCGGCCTTGGCGGCATTCATCACCAGCACATTGGGCACGCGCACCATCTGGGTGATGCCGGCAAAGTCCTTGCCTGCGTCATAGGGCATCTTGGTGTAGAGCCAGGGGTTGACGGCATGGGTGGCCGTGGCGGCCAGGCCGATGGTCAGGCCGTCGGGCTGGGCCTTGGCAATGGCGTCGGCGCCGATATTGCCACCGGCACCCGCCTTGTTGTCGATGATGACGACGCCCAGGGAATCGCGCACCCGCTCTGCCAGTGCGCGCGAGGTGATGTCCAGCGGACCACCGGGCGCATAGGGCACGATCAGACGGATGGGTTCTTGGGCCTGAGAGAGGGGAGAGGCCAAGGCAGCAACGGCCGCCATGACCGAGAGAAGGCTGTTTCTACGGTTCATAGAGCGCTATTGTGCAAAAAATTGCAGCGGCTCTGAAACTGGCGGTTACTTGTGCAAGAAAACTGCGCGTAAACCCTGATGCATCATGGAATGCATCGGGGTTTGCGCAAAACAGCGTTCTTACTTGTCCGCTTCGGAGGTGAAGGCGTCGGCGTAGAACTCTTCGGCGGGCAGCGCGCGTTCGCTGGTATAAGCGGCGCGGGCCGAATCCACGACGATGGGGGCACCGCAGGCATAGACCTGGTAGCCGGACAGATCGGCAAAGTCGTCCAGCACGGCCTGGTGGACAAAGCCGGTGCGGCCCGTCCAGGCATCTTCGGGCAGGGCGTCGGAGATCACGGGGACATACTTGAATTGGGGCATGGCGGCCGTGTGCTCGGCAATCCAGCTGGCGTCATACAGGTCGGCGGGACGGCGGCCACCCCAGTACAGCGTGACGGGGCGGTTGATGCCCTTGTGGCGCATATGCTCGATCAGTGCCTTGATGGGGGCAAAGCCCGTGCCCGAGGCGAGCAAGATGATGGGCTTGTCCGAGTCCTCGCGCAGGAAGAAGCTGCCGAACGGGCCCTCCACACGCAGGATTTCTTTTTCCTTCATGCCGCCGAAGACATGATCGGTGAACTTGCCGCCTTCCATGTGACGGATATGCAGCTCGATGCCGGGCGCCGTCTCCTGCACATGGGGCGCGGTGGCCATGGAGTAGGCCCGGCGGGCACCGTCGCGCAGGATGAACTCCACATACTGGCCGGCGTGGTAGCGGAACTTCTCGCTGGCCGGCAGCTGCAGGCGCACCTGCATCACGTCATGCGATTTCTTCTCGAGAGCGGCCACGCGCACGGGCATCTTCTTGATGGGAAAGGAGCTGGCGTCCGTGACCTGGCGCGACTCCAGCACCACATCGCTGTGGGGCGTGGCGCAGCAGGTCAGCACATAGCCGCCTGCTTCCTCTTCGGTTGTCAGAGCCTTGTCCGAGTGCGTGCCGTGGCTGACTTCGCCGCTGAGCTTTTTGCACTTGCAGGAGCCGCAAGCACCGTCCTTGCAGCCATACGGCAGGCCGACGCCGGTGCGAATGGCTGCGGCCAGAATGGTTTCAGCGCCCTGAGTGGCAAAAGCACGTCCGCTGGGCTGGACGGAAATTTCAAACGAAGCGTGGGCAATCTCGGTCATGACGTTTTGGTTATCCTTGAAGGCGTATCCGGCAGCCTTTTGTCCACGTTGCAGCAGTTGCCGCAACGGCGCTGGCTCCTTAGAACTTGTACGCAGCAGGTCCCGATTTTGCCTTCAAACCAAAGCCCATTGGGCGCGCTGCCAGCGCGCTTTCGTCGTGAACGTTTATTGATCGTCGGCTACGGCGATGTGGGTCAGCGCGTGGCCCGATTGCTGGTCGCTTCAGGCCGTGGCAGGCACGGCATTCAGGTGCTGGCCCTGAGCCGCAGCTCAGCTCGGTTCGAGCAACTGCATGCCCAGGCCGTGAAGCCCTTGTGGGGGGATCTGGATGAGCCTGCCAGCCTGCGCAGGCTGGCAGGTATTGCGACGCGGGTGCTGCATCTGGCACCGCCTGCGACACCGGCTGCCGGGGATGTCAACAGTTGGCTGGACACCCGCAGCACGGCGCTGATGCGGGCACTGCGCCTGCGCAGTCTGGCGCGCAGCCTGGTCTATGCATCGACCTCGGGCGTTTATGGCGACTGCGAGGGGCAGTGGGTGAGCGAGACCCGCTCCGTTGCGCCGACGACCGCCAGAGCTCAGCGCCGTGTGAATGCCGAGCTCGCCGTGCGCTTTGCCGGTCGCTTGGGCCTGCGGGCCAGCATCTTGCGCATTCCCGGCATCTACGCACCGGATCGTGAGGGCGGTACGCCCCGCGCCCGGCTGCAGCGAGGCACCGCCGTGCTGCAGGCTGACGACGACGTCTATACCAACCATATTCATGCCGACGATCTGGCACGTGCCTGCCTGCTTGCGCTGTGGCGCGGCAAGCCGCAGCGCATCTATCACGCCAGCGACGACACGCAGCTGAAGATGGGGGATTACTTCGATCTGGCGGCCGATCTCTACGGCCTGGCCCGGCCGCCGCGCATTTCGCGCGAGCAGGCGCAGACAGAACTGCCGGCGAGTCTGCTGAGTTTCATGAGCGAGTCGCGGCGGCTGTCGAATCAGCGGCTCAAGCGTGAGTTGCGACTCAGGCTGCGCTATCCCACGGTGACCGAGGGCCTGCAAAGCTAGGCAGAGCCAAGAGCACGACCCTCAAGCATTGGCTCGGCCAAGCAAGGGGTGACCAAGCAAGCGCCGCCGCGCGGCGAAGCTGTCGTCCCCTGGGGGAAGGCGCAAAGCGCTTCAGGGGGATTACGGTATCGGATGAACGCCGCCGCGGTTGTCATAGCAGCGGAAGACATTGCAGTTGACGATCTTGGCGGGCGGCTGCGATGGCGTGGGACGTGCCGGCGGGTAGCGGTTGGGAGGATAGCCATAGCCCCACTGCGGGCGGTTGATGGCATTGGGATGCAGGGCCCGGCTTTGCTGCAACTGTTGGTAGGCGGCAGCACCCAGGCAGCTCATCTCCATCTGGGCCTGGGCTGCCTGGCTGCGCTCGCCCCAGGTGGCTGGGTCGGGGCTGGCTTCGGCCAGGATGGCGTTGTAGCGCTCGCGGGCCTGGCGGCAGGCGGGCGTGTTTTCCAGATTGACTCCGGCCCGGGCCTGGGCTCTCTCGGCGGCCTCGCGTTCCTTGCGCTCCTGCTCTTCACGCTGGCGGCGCTGGGCATCGTCGCGCTCCATCTGAGCCTTGCTGCGCTCCCGCGCCTGGCTGGCATTGGCACGCTCGGCCGCAATTTCCTCGGCGCTCTTTGCCGCCTGAATCTGCGTGCTCATTTCGCCCGAAATGCAGCGGCCATTGGTATAGGTCACCTCGCCGGTCTTGGCATCGACACAGCGCATGATCTGAGCCTGGGCCGTGCCTGCGATCAGCACCCAGCCCAGCAGCAAACTCAGCGGCAGCTTGCGCATGGTGACGGCGGGAGATAGGGGCTCTGGCATGACCGCTCCTTCAAAGGCGTTTGAGTGCCTGCAAATTATGAAGTGGCGGCAGGAAAAGTAGAAGCGGTGCCGCGCCGCAGCGTCCGGTCAGCGCCAGTCACCGCGAGGAGGAAAGCCCTGTTGCTGGCCTTCGCGCTGGCGCTGCTGCTGGCGCTGATCATGCTCACGTTCGCGGTCTTGCTGTTGGCGGTCTGGTGGTTGGCGGTCGCGGGACTGTTGCTGGCGATCACGTTCAGCCTGCATGCGCTCACGCTCGCGTTGCTGCGACTGCTGCTGCTCGCGCTCCTGCTGGCGGCGCATCTGGTCCTGATCACGACGATTCTGGGATTGCTGGCGATCCCATTCGCGGCGTTGCTGATCCTGCATGCGCTGCTGCTCGCGCTGTTGCTGATCGCGGTCGCGCTCCATCTGGCGTTGCCATTGTTCGCGATCGCGCATGTTCTGGGCGCGCTCACGTTCCAGTTCGCGCTGGCGCTCCCACTGACGGCGCTCACGCTCGCGCCAGGCCCAGTCATTGCGGTCCTGACCCTGATAGACCGGGTAGGCGGGATAAGCGGGCTGCGGGCTGTAAATGGTGGTGGAGCCATAGCTGCCACCGTAACCACCGCCATAGCCGGAGTCGAACTCGCCGGGAACCGCGCAGGCAGTGCACAGCACCGCCAACCCCCCCATGCTGGCCCAGCGTATGGAGGTGGACATCAAGGCCTGCAAGATTGGTTTCATGGCTTGTCTGGTGAAGTGTGGGTGGGCGCAATGCCTTGTGCTCTTAACGTTTGGCGGCAGCTCCGGGTTGACCTCATCGGGCTGTCTGCCCATTCAATGAGAGCTACTTGCGATTGGCTGCTGAGCGATCAAGGCAGTTTTTATTGAATTTTCAGGTTGACGCCCAGGTTGACGCCATAGTGACCCTTTTGCCTGGAGCGCTGCCAAAGCGTCGCTAGAATGACTTCGTCTTGTGGTGCCTTCAGGTTCACCGCAAAGCAGCGTTCTCAGGGCGGGGTGCAATTCCCCACCGGCGGTATCTGCGGCAATGCCTTGCATTGACTGCAGCAGCCCGCGAGCGCCTGCAGTCTCGCCAGAGCTTGCAGGGTCAGCAGATCTGGTGAGATGCCAGAGCCGACGGTCATAGTCCGGATGAAAGAGATCGCGCAGCATCGGTCCGTGATGCAGCTGTCGCTGCCGCATGGGCAGGTGTTCATGCGCACGCCCTGATTCATTGGATTTTTCTGGAAATACCACCATGAATCAGACCCCTATCTCCATGAACTTCGCCACTCACGCGACTTCCGAAGGCACGCCCTGGAAGGCCGTGGCCGGCCGCAGCCGCATTGCAATCATCAGCGCCAGCTGGCACACCGAAGTGGTCTACCAGGCCCGCGATGCCGCCCAGGCCGAACTCCAGGCGCAGGGCGTGCAAGCCGCCAACATCACGCATTTCAGCGTACCCGGAGCCTTTGAAATCCCGCTGCTGGCCAAGAAGCTGGCGCAAAGCGGCCGTTTCGACGCCGTGATCGCCACGGCGCTGATCGTCAACGGCGGCATCTATCGCCATGAATTCGTGACCACGGCCGTGATCGACGGCCTGATGCGCGTGCAGATGGATACCGAAGTGCCCGTGTTCTCCGCCGTGCTGACACCGCGCGACTTCCACGAGCATGGCGATCATGTGGAGTTCTTCCGCCAGCACTTCGTGAAGAAGGGCGTGGAAGTGGCCCATGCCTGCCTGAGCACGCTGGACCAGCATGCCAAGGTGGATGCATTCTTGCAGGCCAAGGCAGCCTGAGCGGAATGTGTTGATGCAAGAACGCCCCAGTCTGGGGCGTTTTTTTTGGGGCCCTGCTGCCATTTCGCGAGCGAGGGCTCGCGGCGGGTTTTTCCATCACAGCCCGGCGCGCTTGCCGATCCCTGAAAACACTGATTGTTGTGCCGGTGTAGCACTCGCTGCACCTATGTGATTGCCTCATTGCCAATTGCCTGTCGCGAGGCATAAGGTTGCGTCTTGTCTCAACCGAGTGGAGTGCGCAATGAAGAATTTTGGCAAGTTGTGTATCGCGACAGTCGTAGCAGGTATGGCAGGGGGCGTGATGGCCCAGGAGCAGATCATCAAGATCGGCCATATCGGCCCGACCTCCGGCCCTCAGGCTCACTTCGGCAAGGACGATGAAAACGGCGTGCGCATGGCCATCGAGGACCTCAACGCCAAAGGCATGGAAATCGGCGGCAAGAAGGTCAAGTTCGTGCTGGTGGCCGAGGACGATGTGGCCGATCCCAAGCAAGGTACGGCGGCTTCGCAAAAACTGTGCGATGACAAGGTGGCCGGGGCCGTGGCCTTTGTGAACTCCGGTGTGGCGATTCCTTCTTCCAAGGTGTTCCAGGACTGCGGCATTCCCATGATCACGGGTGCGGCGACCAATCCCGATCTGACCAAGCCCGGCTGGAACACCACCTACCGCGTGATTGCCAACGACAACGCCCTGGGCGCGGCCCTTGCCACCTATGCGGCCAAGAATCTCAAGCTCAAGAACGTGGCCGTGATCGACGACCGCACGGCCTATGGTCAGGGTCTGGCCAATGTGTTCAAGAAGGATGCCGAAAAGCAGGGCATCAAGATCGTTGCCAACGAGTTCACCAACGACAAGGCCACGGACTTCATGGCCATTCTGACCTCCATCAAGGCCAAGAAACCCGATGCCATCTTCTACGGCGGCATGTATGGTCAGGCCGGCCCCATGCTGCGCCAGATGGCCCAGCTGGGCATGAACGACGTCAAGATGTTCGGCGGTGACGGCATTTGCGTGACCGAGCTGGCCAAGGTGGCTGCCGGCGCCAAGCCGCTGGAGAACGTGGTCTGCGCCGACGGCGGTGCCTCCATTGCCAAGATGCCTGGCGGCATGGAATGGAAGAAGCGCTATGACGCCAAGTATCCGGGCCAGTTCCAGGTCTACAGCCCCTACTTCTATGACGGCACCATGCTGCTGGCCGACGCCATGAAGCGTGCCAATTCATGGGACCCCAAGGTCTATATCCCCTTCCTGCAGAAGTCCGACTATTCGGGCGTGACCTCCAAGATCCAGTTCGAGAAGAACGGCGAAATGAAGAACCCCAGCTATACGCTGAGCCGCTATGTGGGCGGCAACAAGACGCCTATCGATCTGAAATGATGGCTTGAGTGCGCCGGGCCATGTGGTGTGGCCTGCTTTGCAAAGCCTGCAGATGCCTCGCATTTGCAGGCTTTTTTGCTTTCGGCCTTTGGATGGCCGGCGTGGATGGCCGCTGATTGGGTCGTTGCATGCGAAAGGATTGCGCTAGTTCTGCATGCCCTCTAGCTGCGCGAAATACTCACGCAACACCTCGATGGCCTCGCGTACCTTGGCGGGCAGGCTGTCGCGGCTTGCGGTGACGGCCCAGATATCCAGCATGCCCATGTTCCAGTCAGGCAGCAGGCGTACCAGGCTGCCCGTCTCCAGACTTGCCGCCACGTCATGGGCCGAAAGCAGGGCAAGCCCCAGACCCGCTTCGCAGAACTGCTGCACCGCGCTGCGGTGGTTGCTGACCATGAGCGGGCGCACCTGCAGCCGGTATTCCTGCGCCGTGCCCTGCTGTCGCCACAAAAAATCGGCATGGGCGTCGTCGCTGCGGCTCATCTCCAGCCAGGGCAGCTGTGCCAGCTCGCCAGGGTGTTGGGGTGTGCTGCCGTGGGCCTTGATCCAATGCGGCGAGGCGCAGAGCACGGTGGCGCTGCGCCCCAGGTGGCGGGCCACCCAGCTGGAGTCCTGCAGATTGCCGAAGCGCAGTGCCAGATCCACGCGCGCCTGGATCAGGTCTATGGGAGCGTCATCCATCAGCAGGCGCAGCCGCAGCTCAGGGTGCATGGCCAGCCACTGGCCAAGCGCCGGGGCCGCATGCTGGGTGAAACCTGCCGGGGCTGCCAGGCGCAGCTCGCCGCTGGGCCGCTGATGCTCGGCGGCCAGCTCGGCGCGCGCCCGGCTGGCCGCTTCGCACATGGCGGCGCACTGGATGTAGAAGCGCTGGCCGGCATCGGTCAGCGTCAGTTGGCGCGTGGAGCGGTGCAGCAGCGTCAGGCCGGCATCGTGCTCCAGCTGACGGATATGCTGGCTGACGGCCGAGGGCGTCATGTCGAGCTGGCGGGCGGCCGCGCTCATGCTGCCGCGCTCCACCACGGCGGCAAAAATGGCCATGCGTCTGAAATCTTCCATGAGGCTATTTTGAAGTTCTCCTTCAAGGTCATGGTGGCTGAAAGGGGTTTTTCTCGCGATTGATGCCGATTAATCTTTAGCTCTGTTGAAGATACAAGGAGTTTTCCAATGAAAGTCGCATTGATTGGCGCCACGGGTTTTGTCGGTGCCGGATTGCTGGATGAGTTGCTGCGTCGCGGTCATGAAGTCGTGGCCCTGGTACGCAAACCCGAGGCCGCTGCCGCGCGCGAGCATGTGCAGTTCGTCAAGGCCGATGTGCTCAACGCCGACGAGGTGCAGCGCGCCGTGACGGGCTGCGATGCGGTGGTCAGCGCCTATAACGCAGGCTGGAGCAATCCCAATATCTATGACGATTTCATGCAGGGCTCGCGTGCCATCGTTCAAGGCGTCAAGGCTGCGGGCATCAAGCGTTATCTGGTCGTGGGCGGAGCCGGCAGCCTGTATGTGAATGGCCAGCAACTGGTGGATTCGCCGGACTTTCCTGCGTTCATCAAGCCCGGTGCCTCGGCGGCGCGCGACATGTTTGCCGAGCTGCAAAAGGAAGCCGCTCTGGACTGGACCATGCTGAGCCCGGCCGTGGGCTTTCATGGCGGCTCCGATGCGCAATCCAGGGGCCGAACCGGTCAGTACCGCACGGGCAAGGATGAACCTTTGGTGCAGGCTGACGGTCAGCCTGGCGATATTTCGGTGCAGGACCTGGCCGTTGCGTTGATCGATGCCCTGGACAGGAACGAACACCTCAAGGCCCGTTTCACCGTCGCCTATTGAGATCGGGATCTGCCGCAGCCCGGTCCGACCCCATTGATTGATGGGGCAAGGCCGGGCTGCCTGTCTGCTGCCATGCTGCAAGCGCACAATTTCGGGTTTTGCGGCGCCAGACGCCGGCACGCCTTGATTGCATGACACAAACCTTGACTGCCCCTGTCGAATCGACCCGATCTCCCACCCAGGCCTGGCTCAGCGTGATTGCGCTGGCGCTGGGCGCTTTTGTTTTCAATACCAGCGAGTTTGTGCCCGTCGGCCTGCTTAGCAGCATCGGTGCCAGTTTTGACATGCAAGTCGAGCAGGTGGGGCTGATGCTCACCATCTATGCCTGGGTGGTGGCGCTGGCCTCACTGCCCTTCATGCTGCTCACACGCAAGGTGGAGCGGCGCAAGCTGCTGATGGGCGTATTCGCGGTGTTCGTACTCAGTCATCTGCTCTCGGGTGTGGCCTGGAGCTATGCGTCCCTGGTCATCAGCCGTATCGGCATTGCGCTGTCGCATGCGGTATTCTGGTCCATCACGGCCTCGCTGGCCGTGCGGGTGGCACCTGCGGGCAAGAAGGCCATGGCATTGAGCCTGCTGGCCACGGGCACTTCCGTGGCCATGGTGCTGGGCATTCCGCTGGGTCGCATCGTGGGCGAATGGCTGGGCTGGCGCATGACGTTTCTGGCCATTGGCGCGGTGGCTGCGGTGGTGATGCTGGTGCTGGGCAAGCTGCTGCCTCGGCTGCCCAGCGAGAACGCAGGCTCCTTGTCCAGTGTGCCCATGCTGTTCAGGCGCCCGGCCCTGGTCGGCATCTATGTGCTGCTGGTGCTGGTGATTACCGGCCAGTTCACCGCCTATAGCTATATCGAGCCCTTTGTGCAGGACACCGCCGGCCACGCTGGCGATGTGACCACGGCCGTGCTGCTGCTGTATGGCGGCATGGGCATTGTGGGTAGCGTGCTGTTTGGCTGGTTCGGCATGCGCTTTCCACGCGGTTTCCTGCTGGCATCCATCGGCGTGCTGGCGCTGAGCCTGTTGCTGCTGGTCATGAGCAGCACGCATGTCTGGAGCCTGTATCTGCAAAGCTCGGTCTGGGGCATTGCCATGATCTGCTTTGCGCTGTCCATGCAGTCCAAGGTGCTGAATCTGGCGCCCGATGCCACCGATGTGGCCATGTCCATGTTCTCGGGCATTTTCAATATCGGCATTGGCGGCGGCGCACTGCTGGGCAGCATCGTCAGTCAGCAATGGGGCATGACGCACATCGGTGTGGTGGGCGGCCTGCTGATCGCCATGGGCGGCGCGCTCTGGTTGTTCATGATGCTGAAGCTGGCCGACAGCTTTCGTTTGAGGTCCTAGTTTTGTATACAAAACTGGCCTGACTCTTGCATGGGTGGTTTGTCTCCAATTTTTAAGAGAGGAAATCATCCATGAAAGCGTTTGCCGCAACCTTTACCACTATTGCCTTGGCAGCCGCCAGTCTGTCGGCTCAGGCCCAAAGCTCGGTGCAGCTCACCGGTACCGTCGATACCTATGTGGGCTCCATGAAAATGGCAGGTCAGGAGCGCGTGGCCTCGGTCGGCTCTGGCGGCCTGACCACTTCGTGGTGGGGCGTGAAGGGCGTGGAAGATCTGGGCGGCGGTCTCAAGGCCGACTTCAATATCACCAGCTTTTTCCGTGCCGATACAGGCACCCCTGGCCGTTTCGATGCCGATCCCTTTTTCTCGCGTGATGCCAATGTGGGTCTGGCCGGCAGCTTGGGTCGTGTGAGCCTGGGTCGTGGTCTGGCACCGAACTTCCTGCCCACGGTGCTGACCAATCCGTTCGGCGACTCCTTCACGGTCTCCCCGCTGGTGCTGCATGCCAATATGACGACAGCGGCATGGGGCAATGACAGCCTGACCACGGCCTCCAACACGGGTTGGAGCAATCAGGTTCTGTACACCACGCCCAGCTTTGGCGGTCTCAAGGCCAATGTGCATTACCAGTTCGGCGAGCAGACCAGCAGCGGCAACAAGGGCAAGAAAAATGTGGGCCTGAACCTGATGTACTTCGGCGGCCCGCTGAGCCTGACCGCGTTCTACGAGCGCGCGCAGATCAACAACCCGGTCTCTCTGGCGGTGATGCCGACCAAGAGCAACTGGATGGTGGGCGGCAGCTATGACTTCAGCGTGGCCAAGCTCTATGCCACCTACGGCCAGGCCAAGATCAACGCCCAGGATCGCGAGAACACCACCTACTCGCTGGGTCTGGATGTACCCGTCAGCGGCACGGCAGGCACCATCAAGGCTGCGGCTGCACGCACCAAGTCGGAAGTGGGCAACGTCAGCGGCACACGCACCACCGTCAGCCTGGGCTACGACCACTTCCTGTCCAAGCGCACCGATGTCTACGCCGTGGCCATGTATGACCGCGTGAGCATGGACATTCCCAACAAATCCGGCACCAGCGCGGTGGTGGGTATTCGCCATCGTTTCTAAGCTGCACCAGTTTCATGCACCAGCACCTTGCTTGTGCATGAGCGGTACAAAGCAAAAAGTCCTCGCAGGCATTCACACCTGCGAGGACTTTTTTGGGGATGACGACGCTTAGTCTTCCATCTTCAGGTTCTGCTTTTGCACCACGTTCTTGTAGACGGCCAGCTCTTCGGCCATCTGCTTGGCAAAGGCTTCAGGGGTGTCGGCCATGATGATGGAGCCGCTTTCTTCAATGCGCTTTTTCACCGCAGGATCTTGCACCGCCTTGCGCACGGCGGCGTTGATCTTGTCCACCACTTCCTTTGGCAGGTTCTTGGGGCCAACGATGCCGTAGTACGCCATGCGGTTGACCTGGGGCAGACCCATTTCCTTGAAGGTGGGCACATCAGGCAGTGCAGCCAGACGCTGGGGAGCGGCGACGACGAGAGCCGTCAGGCGCTTTTCCTTGACGAAGGGCAGGGTGGAGGGCAGGTTGTCAAAAATCAGCGGCACCTGGCCGGCAACCGCGTCGTTCAGCGCAGGGCCCGATCCACGGTAAGGCACGTGGGCTACGTCGGTCTTGGTTTCCAGCTTGAACATTTCCATCATCAGATGGGTGATGGAGCCTTGACCGGGCGATGCGTAAGAGTACTTGCCGGGGTTGCTCTTGACCTCGGCCAGGAAGCTCTTGTAATCCTTGCCCGCAAATTTGGGGTTGGCGGCAATGATGTTGGGCGTGGCGGCGATGTTCACGATGGGCGTGAAATCGGTGGCGACGTTGTAGGTGATCTTGGGGTTGATGGCCGGGTTGGTGGCCGTGGTGGACACGGTGGCAATGCCCAGGTTGTAGCCATCGGGCTTGGCGCGTGCCGTTTCAGCTGCGCCAATGGTGCCGCCGCCGCCGCCCTTGTTTTCCACCACCACCGACTGGCCCAGCTCACGGCTCAGAGGCTCGGCGATGACGCGGGCAATCAGGTCCGTCGTGCCGCCAGCCGCAAAAGGCACTAGCAGGCGGATTGGCTTGTTGGGGTAGGCACCTTGAGCCTGTGCTGCGCCGCAGAGCGCGAGGGTGGCCAAAACGGTGGCTGTGAACTTGAACATATCTGTCTCCTTGGAAGTGTGATGTGCAGTGCGCTTCTTGTGAAAGATGGCTGCAGTTTTTTGGGGCTTTTGCCCTCTGTTTTTTGTGGGGTGGAACGCTCAGATCGGCAGGCTTTCAAACCATGGCTCAAACCACGTTTTGTGCATGCAGATCAGCGATGGTTTGCTCATCCAGCCCGAACTCACGCAGCACCTCATCGGTGTGCTGACCCAGGGCGGGCGGTGCGAGGCGGTAGGTAACCGGTGTGGCCGAAAGGCGCATGGGATTGGCAACCGTGGCAATGTGGCCAATGCCGTCGCCTGCATTGCGCGGCAAGCTTTGCTGAATACCGCGCGCCTTGACCTGGGGGTCTTCAAATGCCTGGGCAATGGTGTTGATGGGGCCACAGGGCACGGCCTTGTCTTCCAGCAGCGCAATCCAGTCTGTAGTGCTGCGTGTCAGCATCACGGGCTTCATCAACGCCAGCAGCGCGCTGCGGTTTTGCACGCGGGCGGTGTTGGTGGCAAAGCGCTCGTCCTGTGCCCATTCGGCATATCCGATGGCGGCGCAGAAGCGGGCGAACTGCCCGTCGTTGCCAATGGCCAAGAGCACATTGCCGTCCAGCGTTGGAAAGTCCTGGTAGGGCGCGAGGCTGGGGTGGGTGTTGCCGGCGCGGCCCGGTGCCTGGCCGGTGGCCAGAAAACCGGCAGCCTGATTGGCCAGCACGGCCATGCCCACATCCAGCAGCGCCATGTCGATGTACTGGCCCTGGCCTGTGGTGTGGCGCGCATTGAGGGCTGCGAGAATTGCGTTGCTGGCATACAGCCCCGTGAACACGTCGATCACCGCCACGCCCACCTTCAGCGGGCCGCCGCCGGGCTCGCCATCGGCATGGCCGGTGATGCTCATCAGGCCGGTCATGGCCTGCACCATCAGGTCATAGCCGGCGCGCTCTGCATAGGGGCCGTCCTGGCCAAAGCCGGTGATGGAGCAGTACACCAGGCGCGGGTTCAGAGCCTTCAGGCTGGCATAGTCCAGACCGTATTGCGCGAGTCCCCCGGTCTTGAAGTTCTCCACCACCACATCGGCCTCTTGCGCCATGCGCTGCAGCAGGGCGCGGCCTTCGGGGTGGGCCATGTCCACGGTGATGGAGCGCTTGTTGCGGTTGCAGGCCGTGAAGTAACTGGCCTCGCGCGTGTCGTTGCCCGCATCGTCCTTGAGGAACGGAGGGCCCCAGTGGCGCGTATCGTCGCCAGCAACCGGGCGCTCAACCTTGACCACATCGGCGCCCAGATCGGCCAGCATCTGCGTGGCCCAGGGTCCTGCCAGCACGCGAGACAGATCCAGCACCTTGATGCCTGCCAGTGCGCCGGTGGGAGTGCGTGTCGATGCGTTCATGTCGGAGGAGTCCAGAAACCGGGTGGAGAAACTATGAAAACAGTAGCTGCTTGCGCTTTATTGGTATGGATTTTGATATAAAAACTATTCAAAACACATACTAATCAAGCGGTAGTTGCTAGCAAATATATAGCGAAAAGGAGGCTCGAATCTCTGCCGTTAACCCACGGTAAGGGCAACAAGCAAGCGCCGCCTCGCGGCGAAGCTGCCGCCCCCTTCCGTGGCGCAAAGCGCGTACAGAGAGGGGGCGTCCCCGCCCGGGGGAAGCGGCGGGACCGTCCAGCCGGGGCCGTCTAGGCCAGCCGCTCAGGGGGTGCGATCAGTTCGCAAACGCAGCAATGCCGGTCTGGGCACGACCCAGAATCAGCGCGTGCACGTCATGGGTGCCTTCGTAGGTGTTGACCACTTCCAGGTTCACCAGATGGCGGGCCACACCGAACTCGTCGCTGATGCCGTTGCCGCCCAGCATGTCGCGGGCCATGCGGGCAATGTCCAGGGACTTGCCGCAGTTGTTGCGCTTGACCAGCGAGGTGATCTCGATCACGTTCTGGTGCTCGTCCTTCATGCGGCCCACGCGCAGCGCGGCTTGCAGGCCCAGCGTGATTTCGGTCTGCATATCGGCCAGCTTCTTCTGGATCAGCTGGTTGGCGGCCAGAGGGCGGCCGAACTGCTTGCGGTCCAGCGTGTACTGGCGGGCGGTGTGCCAGCAGTCTTCTGCCGCACCCAGCGCGCCCCAGGCAATGCCGAAGCGGGCGCTGTTCAGGCAGGTGAACGGGCCCTTGAGGCCGCGCACCTCGGGGAAGGCGTTCTCTTCGGGGCAGAACACATCGTCCATCACGATTTCACCGGTGATGGAGGCGCGCAGGCCCACCTTGCCGTGGATGGCCGGGGCGGACAGGCCCTTCATGCCCTTTTCCAGCACAAAGCCGCGGATCTGGCCCACGGTGCCGTCTTCGGTCACTTCCTTGGCCCAGACCACGAACACGTCGGCCACAGGGCTGTTGGTGATCCACATCTTGTTGCCCTTGAGGCGATAGCCGCCGTCCACCTTGTAGGCGCGCGTGGCCATGGAGCCGGGGTCGGAGCCGTGGTCGGGCTCGGTCAGGCCGAAGCAGCCGATGAACTCGCCCGAAGCCAGCTTGGGCAGGTATTTCATCTTCTGCGCTTCGGTGCCGAACTCGTTGATGGGCACCATCACCAGGGACGATTGCACGGAGGCCATGGAACGATAGCCCGAATCCACACGCTCGATCTCGCGCGCCACCAGGCCGTAGCTCACGTAGTTCAGGCCCGCGCCGCCGTACTGCGTGGGGATGGTGGGGCCCAGCAGGCCCAACTCGCCCATCTCACGGAAGATGCTGATGTCCACGGACTCGTTGCGGAACATGGCTTGCACGCGAGGCTTGAGCTTGTCCTGGCAGTACTCGCGCGCTGCGTCGCGGATCATGCGCTCGTCTTCGGTCAGTTGCTGGTCGAGCTGGAAGCAGTCGTCCCACTGGTAGCCATTGGCCATGTTCATCTCCTGAATGCAAGGTGTCGGGTTGCAGGCGCATTTCCGCCTGAGTGCTTGCACACATATTAGGTTTGCAGAACAGGGGCTGGCAAACGATGAATAATCATCTATGGATGAGAAAAATGCATGTATAAATTAATTATCAAGGGTTTTCCCTTTTGTTTGTTTCCTATGTATGCGAGCAAGGAATAAGAGAGATGCGCAGAGTTCTGCCCTCCACTCAGGCTCTGGCCTGCTTTGAATCGGCCGCCCGCCATATCAGCTACACCAAGGCTGCACAGGAGTTGTCGCTGACGCAAAGTGCCGTCTCGCGCCAGATCATTGCGCTGGAGGAGTTTGTGGGCGTGGCCCTGTTCAAGCGCACGCGCCACGGCGTGCTGCTCACCGATGCGGGCCTGCATTACGCCAAGCAGGTTGGACGCTGGCTGCAGGGGCTGGAGCGTGACACGCTGGATCTGATGAGCCATCAGGGCGAGGGAGGGCCCATCAATCTGGCGGCCGTCCCCACCTTTGCCACACGCTGGTTGCTGCCGCGCCTGCCGCAACTGGCCCAGCAGCACCCCGACATCACCGTGCACATCGATGTGCAGACCCGGCCGTTTCTGTTTGCCGACACCGTGTTTGACGCGGCCCTTTATGCGGGCACGCCCGAGCAGGTGACCCGCTGGCCCGGTGTGCAGGCGCAGTGGCTGATGGACGAGGAGGTGGTGCCCGTGTGCAGCCCGCAACTGCTGGCCACGGCCCAGCAGCGCGACCTGGGCCGCGCCTGGCTGCCGGTGGGCCCGGAGGTGATTGCGCGCCTGCCGCTGCTGCAGCAAAGCACGCGCCCCCAGGGTTGGCGCCAGTGGTTCGATGCGATGCATGTCGATGCGCCGCGGGCGCTCGACGGCATGCGGCTGGAGCTGTTTTCCATGCTGGCCGTGGCCGCCAGCCAGGGGCTGGGCGTGGCCCTGGTGCCGCCCATGCTGATCGAGCAGGAGCTGGCGCGCGGCGACCTCATCGTCGCCTGTCCCCAGCCGCTGCGCGGCAACCGTGCCTACTATCTGGTCACGCCTGCGCTGGCGGCCGATGCACAACCGTCGCCGGCGCTGCGGGTGTTCAGCCAGTGGTTGCAGGGCCGCGCACAGGAAATTCGTGGTGGAAAAACAGAGTGAGTGAACTGGCTGCGTTATGCCTTTTTCAAGGCGAAGCTGGAAGCGCTGATGAGCAGCAGTACATCGGCAGCGATGCGCTGCATCCAGTGGCTGTTGCTCTTGAGGGTCGGCTCGGTAAAGGCTTTGCTGAAGGTGGGGCGCACAATCTGTGCGTAGTTGAGGCTGCCCAAAATAATGGTCAGCAAAGCAACGGCAGCGATGTCTTGGCGCAGCAATCCGGCGGCCTGACCTTCCTCAATCAAGGCCACACTCTGAAGCAAAAAGATCTCTAGCGGCCGGGTATGAGCCTGTTCAATGCGCTCGGAGTTATCCAGCAGCTCGCGAGTAATGAGTTTGAAGCCCGCAGGGCGGGCCTGCATCCATTCGATCTGCAGCGAGATGAAGGCCTGCAGGCGCTGCTGCAGCAGATCCTCGGACTGCACGCCTTGCTCCATGCGCTGCATCAACTCGTGTGCCTGAGCCTCAAGCACGGTGCGATACAGCACCTCCTTGCTGGGAAAGTGGTGTAGCAGGCCGGGGTTGCCAATCTGGCAGTCCCGCGCAATGGCCGATAGTGATGCGCCCTGAAATCCGTGGTCTGCGAAATGCTGTTCGGCACGATCCAGAATCAGTTCTTTACGAGAGAGCGGTTGGCTGGGCATCCAGTGATTATAGAAATGGGAGGGCACAGGCCGGTGGGCGGCGCGTGTGCTGTGGCTCGTTGAGTTGATGGCCGCTCTGGTCCCGTCTCGTCTCCTGAAATGCGGTGTGGGTCTTGGCAGGTGGTCGTGGCTCAACCTAACGCAGCAGCCAATGCAGAGACAAATGCAGAGGTAGGAGGGTCAGCTGGCGGCGGTCTTCACAGCCTTATGGGACTGCGGGCTGGGCTGGAGCGAGTCCAGCTGCTGTTGGAGCTGCGTGTGAAAGCGGGGCGCGCTGTACTCGAAAGAGCCAAATGTGAGACGGTCATTGGCGCCCGAGGCCAGGCCGGCCTGTATGGACTCTGCGAGAGCGTAGTCCTCGGCCAGAGTCCGGCGGTACAGGTCCACGTTGGCGTTCCAGTACGCAGCGGCCTTGTCCGTAGCGGGCTTGGACGGAATCAGCGTGATCTCATGAATCCGTGTGCGAGAGGCGCTGAGCGGCTCCAGGTAGCTGAGCTGCCCGTGGTCGGGCTGGACCAGGATCATCGTGTTGGGAAAGAAGTAATAAGTCAGGTTGCCATACTTGCGCGGGTCGAAGCCGTCTGCCTCGGGTTGCTCTTTTTGAAAGCGGGACTTGATGAGGTACAAGCGTCGGTGCAGGTCAAATTCGTCCACCAGTTGCAGGTTGTTCATGAACATGTGGGCAATGGTCTGGCGGTGCGCAACCTTGAAGTGATAGGCTTCAAAGATGCCATCTGTCAGCAGCTTCCAGTTGGCGTTGACTTCGAGCGAGCGCTGCGCATAGGACACGGGGGCGTGGAGCCCGTCCAGCGACTCCAGGTTCTCCATGAGCGGGCCCAGGTGTGTGTCGATATCTCTGAGGGGGGATGCGGGGTCCAGCACCACCCAGATGACACCGCCTCGCTCCACGGCAGCCAGCCTTTTGAGACCGGACTTCTCTTTCTTCAGGCGGGGGAAGCCGAAGGCGTCGGGAACACCTCGCAAGTCGCCATCGGGCTGGTAAGTCCATGCGTGGTAGGGGCAGGTGAAGGCTCGTGCTTCGGTGCCGCTGCCCTCGGCCACAACGCGTGCGCCGCGGTGTCGACAGACATTCAAGAAAGCGTGGACGGCTCCGTCGGATTGCCTGACCAACAACAGCGGAACATCAAATGGAGTCAGCGACAGCCAGGCGCCGGGCGTGGGAATGGATGAGCTACCGGCCACGGGCTGGGGAAACTGGCGCAACAGGCGCAGCTCCTGCGTGGTCTGCTCGTCGCTGGTGTATTGGGAGACTGCGACCTGCCCGTCCTGTGTGTCGGCGTCGGCCAGTCCGGTCTGCAAGGCATGTGTGGCGCGGCGGTGAAGCTCGTTTGCAAAACTGGTATTCATTCCCCTGGCTCCTTCTAATACCTGTGATGTTTGGGTGATTCCTGGATGCAAGTCTATAAACTGACTGATCAGTCAGTCAATGGGGCTAATGAGGCCTTTGGAGCCTATTGCCTCCTCAGTCGCGTCGATTGGGTTAGCGCTTGCATGAATCAGCGGACAAGTTCGGGGCGAATGGCGCGCATCAGCTGCAATACAGCTTTGACCTCAAAGCCGTAGCGGTATGAATGGCCAATGGCTAATTTCAGGTAAAAACAGCTTCTAGACCAGCCAGTAAAGCGCTGGCTGCTATGAATTTTTGCAGTGGAGAGTCGAATCATGTCATTCAGCCAAAGTCTGTGGAATGCCAACCAGGCGCTGTTTCAAAGCACCTTGGAGCTGCCCTTCAACCAGGAACTGGCGGCCGGCACGCTGAGCCGGGAGCGCTTTTGCCACTACATGATTCAGGATGCGCACTACCTCGTCGCCTATGGCCGCGCGCTGGCCGTGACGGCGGCCAAATCCGATAACGCCGAAGGCGTGGTGCAGTTTGCCAATGCCGCCAATGAGGCCGTGGTGGTGGAGCGCGCCTTGCATGGCGGCTTCATGCGTGACTTCGGCGTGACGCCCGAGCAGTTTGCAGCCACGCCGCTGACGCCGGCCTGCCATCACTACACCAGCTATCTGCTGGCCACGGCCTGGAGCGCCACTTACCCGGTGGCCGTGGCCGCGCTGCTGCCCTGCTTCTGGATCTATGCCGAGGTGGGGCGCGACATCCATGCGCGCTCGGCCAAAGACAATCCTTATCAGGCCTGGGTGGACACCTATGCCAGCGAGGAGTTTCATGCGGCGGTGCGCGGCGTCTGCGCCACTGTGGATCGCCTGGCCGAGGAGGCCACCGAGACCACGCGCACGGCCATGCATGCCGCCTACAAGGATGCGGCCCGGCTGGAATGGCAGTTCTGGGACAGTGCCTATCGCCTGGCCGATTGGCAAGGGCCGCTGCGCTGAGAGCTGGGTGGCACCGATGGGGTGTTGATTAAAAAATAATCAGCTCCCCGATTGTCCTGCGCCGACAAGGACTTAGCTCGCTTATTCAAGGCGTTGCCGGGGTTTGTCCACAAGCTTGTAGCGATTTACTGGGGAGAACTGCTCTGCAGCCCAATTCAGACCTGCCTGAGCTGCTATGAAATGCAGATTTCGCAGGTTTTGAGCGACCCAGAGCGTGATTTGCTTAAAATTTAATCATGCTTTCAAAAATCGTTTGAGAACAACGGCTTGACTGGCTTATCCCGCTGAGTGCTTGACTTTGTCCACAAGCTTGTCGTGGTTGAATGGGGATATCCCGAGACGATGTGCGGCGTAACCAGCGAAGGGGCGGGAATTGGAAAAGCCGACATACCGGGCCATAGTTCTTGCCTCCATGGCTATTCCTGCGGCGGCCCGTGCCTGGATTCCTATTTCACGCTGCTCCCGGCGAGTCTGAAGTCGGTTTACATGGCAGCGTGGCGCACTTCTGGCCGGAAGCCGGCGCAGCGACTGTCGATACGGCTGGCCGTCGGGCCGCTGCGGCTGGGCCAGTTTGAGCCATGGGTTCAATGCTTGCCTGCTTCGACCAGGTGATCAATCAGCGCCCTCACCTTGAGCGGCAGGTGGCGCGAGGGCATATACAGTGCATAAGCGGTGCGCGGCGCGTAATTGCTCGTCAGTTGCCAGTCGGGCAGAACCTGTACCAGCGCGCCACTGTGCAATACCGCCTGGGCGGCAAAGTCTGCCACCAGGCCTATGCCCTGGTGCTGCAGCGCCAGATGGATGATTCCGGTGCTGCTGTCCATGGACAAGGGAGAGTGAACGGCGACTTCGGTCACGGCAGGCGCCGGGCTGCGATCTTGGCCGTGCACCCATTGCAGCCGGTTCTGGAAGTCGCCATAGCCCAACGTGATGCATGCCACGCCATGCTCGCGGCCCAGCTCCTGCGGGTGCTTGGGGGGCTTGATCAGGCCCTTGAGGTAGGCCGGCGAGGCCACGGCGATGTAGCGCACTTGGCGCAGCTCGCGCGCCACCATATGCGGCGGCAGCTGTTCGGGCCGGGTCAGGCGAATGGCCAGATCCAGGCCTTGCTGAGCCAGGTCCTGCATCTGGTCACTGAGGCTGACGGCGACCTCGAGCTCGGGCCATTGGCGGCGCAGGGCGGGCAACTGTGCGCTGAGCCAGATTTCCCCAAAGATGGTCGGTGCCGTCAGACGCACCGTGCCGCGCGGCACGCCGCTGTAATGGCCGGCAATGGCGTGGATATCGCTGGCGGTCTGAGCCAGCTGGGTGCAGGCGGCATAGATCTCGGCACCCAGCTCGGTCAGGGACAGGGAGCGGGTCGTGCGATGCAGCAGCTGCACGCCCCAATGGGTTTCCAGTCGGCCCACGCTGCGGCTGACGGCCGAGGTGGTCAGATCCAGTTGCCGCGCGGCGGCGGCAAAGCTGCGCAGCTCCACCACCTTGGCGAAAACCAGCATTTCGGGAAGCAGGCCGGACTCTGTGCTCATGGCTCAGTTTGATTGTTGATCTATAGGTAATAGTAAGTGGAATAAAGCCATATTGATGCATGAATGTGATTGATGGACGATGCCATCATGACTTCTCAGACCTCTTCTTCTTCTTTGCAAGCGTTGGCTGCCACGCCGGTTGTGGCCGCCACGTCGCCGCCCAATGCAGCCACTGGCGGTAACTGGCGCATGGTGCTGGCCATGGCGCTTTCCGGAACCATCGGCCTGCTGGTGTTGGAGAGCGGCCTGCCCGTGCTGTGGGTGGTGTGGTTGCGTTGTCTGCTCGGCGGCCTCGGGCTGGCAGCCTGGGTGCTTTGGTCGGGCCAGTGGTCCAGGCCGAGCTGGCGCGAGAGCGGCTGGCTGCTGCTGGGGGCGGTGGCGCTCATCGTCAATTGGCTGTGCCTGTTTCGTGCCTATGAATACAGCGGCATTGCCATCGCCACGGTGGTCTATCACGTGCAGCCCTTCTTGCTGTTGCTGCTGGCCGCTCTGTTGCAGGGCGAGCCTCTGCCGCTCAGCCGGCTGCCCTGGCTGGTACTGGCGCTGATCGGCGTGGGCTTGAGCAGCGGCCTGGTCGGGATGGCTGACCAGCAGGCGTGGCAAGGGCAATCCTTGGGCATTGTGCTGGCGCTGCTGGCAGCCGGTCTTTATGCCATGGCCACCCTGGCCACCCAGCGGCTCAGGCGGCTTGCGCCGGCACAGATCGCGATGCTGCAGATGCTGGTGGGGGCGCTGAGCTTGCTGCCCTGGGTGTGGGAGCTGCGCGCCCAGGCACTCTTCAGTCCCAAGGTCTGGGGGGCGGTGCTGGTGCTGGGTCTGGTGCATACGGCCTGGATGTACACGCTGATGTACACGGCATTTCAAAGACTGAAGGCACAGGCGATCGCCGGTCTGTCCTTTATTTACCCCGTCATGGCTTTGCTGGTGGATTTGCTCTGGTTTGGTGCCAAGCCGCAGCCGGTGCAGTGGCTGGGGATGACTCTGGTTCTGGGGGCGCTTGCAGCCTACAGGCGTAGCGAGCGTAAAAGTTAGTCAAAAATAGCTGCCAGCGTCTATGAATCAAATGCTGGCAGCTATTGTTTTAGATCCAGGGAGTGAGTGCCAGCACTAGTGGCATCAGTACAGCCGTGGCCACGCCGTTCAAGCCCATGGCCAGGGCGGAGAACGCTGCGGCTGTGGGGTTGAGCTGAATGGCGCGCGCTGTGCCAATCGCATGGGCCGTGAGTCCGATGGCAAAGCCCTGCACCGCCGGATCCTTGAGACGCAGTACGCGACACAGCAGCGGTGCCATCATCGTGCCGCTGATGCCGGTGATGGCCACGGCCACTGCAGCCAGCGAGGGCGTTCCGCCAAAACGCTCTGCCATGGGCAGGGCGATGGGAATGGTGGCCGACTTGGGGGCCACGGCGATCAGCGTGGCGTGCGAGCCGCCGAAAGCCCAGGCAATGCCCAGGGCTGAAAACAGTGCGACCAGACAGCCCACCAGCAGCGCCACGCTGATGGGCAACCACAGCTGGCTGATGCGTTCGCGCTGGGCGTACAGCGGGATGGCCAGTGCCACGGTGGCCGGCCCTATCATCAGGCCCAGCAGGGATACGCCGCTGCGGTAGGTCGCATAAGGCGTGCCTGTGATCATCAAAATGGCGACGATGACCACCACGCCCGTAAACACCGGTATCAGCAGGGGGCGGTTACCGCTTTTTTTGTAGACGGCCATGGCCGCCATATAGACCAGCATGGTCAGCACCAGCCAGGGCAGGGGCGAGCCTTCGGCCAGGCTCAGCCAGGTGGTGTGCAGACGCTCAAGCAGTGAGGGGCTCATACGTTGTGCTCCTGTTTGGCGGCGGACTCCTCATCCGGCTGGCGAGTGCGCTGGCGCTGCAGGCACAAGCGGAAGGTGAGGGCGGTAGCGGTGAATGTGATGGCCGCGCCGGCAATGCAGGCCAGCACAAACGGCAGCCATTCGCGGCGCAGATGGTCGAATTCCAGCATCACGCCCGCAATGACGGGAATGAAAAGCAGCATCATGTTTTGCAACAGCACCTGAGCCGTGTCTTCCAGTGACTTGGGTAGACGTTTGTAAAACAGCAGGCCCAGCAGCAAAAGCAGGGTGCCGATCAGCGAGCCGGGCAGAGGCAAGCCCGTAAAGCGGGCCAGGAACTCACCCAGTAGCTGAAAGGCGAAAAGTACAGCAAGCGCATACAGCATAAAGGTGGTCAGCTCCTGAATAATGAGTTGGCAGCCTGTTGC
>NZ_JBXARF010000008.1:0-142091 GCF_058807955.1 Comamonas sp. GW821-FHT11H03 | reverse complement strand
GTTGCCAGGCTGCCAACTCTGTGAGGGTGGGGTATAGCTCGGGTGAATAAAGGTAAAGCCGGTGGGTAACTATTGCGCGTCGCTGATGACAGGTTTATCTTGGATCTCAGGCGCTTCGGAGCCGAAGCGGCCAGTCATCGCACGAGCTTAGGAGAAGTCACCATGCAAACCGCAGTCTATCGCGCACCTGTGTATGAACCTACGGTCGATGAATTGGAAACGCTCAAGAAGCTGGAGCTGGGCGAGGATGTCTCCTTGTGGTCTGCTGCCAAGGAGTATCTCTCCAGGCGTCTGCTGGAGCGGGGGCTGGTGGAGCAGGACGCAGAAAAGCACTGGCATATCACTGATTCGGGGCGTATGGTGATCCGGCGTCAGCTCTGAAAATCATCAAGGGTTAACCCTTTGGTTGCAATTGCCTGATTTGGAGGCAACCTACCTTTCAACCCGCAAGTACAAGGGCTTGTGAGTTGTTATCACCAGGATTTCACCGGATATCCACAATAATGTCCACACGATCTGTGGAAAAAGGCGCTGTCATGGACAGCGCTTTTTTTGTGCCTTGACTCAAGCCAGGGTTGCTCGGATTGACAGCAAGGGATCTCGTTGACAGTACAAGTACAGCGATGCTCAAAAGGCATTTTTCAGAGAGAAATGACCCTGGTGACCTGCTATGTGCTAAGGACTGAAGCGAATGGATGTTTGCCAGATGGGGCGATGCTGCCGGTGCCAAGCCTGGCATTGCAAGATATGGGGCCGCACCAGATTGTGCAAAGTTATGCACAGTGACTGTGCAATTTCGAAAAAATGAGCGAGCAAGAGAGATCCTGCCTTATCCCGGCAAGGGAAAGGCATGCGGCTGTGGCGTAATTGATATGCGCCGGCTTTTCGCGTGGAGAACGGAAGGCTGGATGGAGCGAAGCTGCCTTCTTGGCTTGGGTATGCAGTGCCGGATTGGACCGGAACGCCCTGCTGTGGGTATTTCAATTCCCAGCGCTCGCCCTGGAGGGATGCGGATTGTATTCGATATTTAGGCGCAAAAAATTGTCGTGGCGTTCCTTTGGACAAAAAACGCGTTGCGCCCATGATGTCGACATGGGAGGGGCCAAGCTGAGTCGCTTTGTCAGCGGGTACTGTGCTTGGTGCCGATCAGTGCGGAGTGGCTGCGTATTTGAAGCGCAAAAATCAACAAGGGCGGGTTGAAGCCCGCCCTTGTTAGGTGAGTTGCTGTCAGCGCCAATGAAGTGCTTTAGCCCTGTTCGCTTTTGACCAGCCTACTCACTTGTAGGCACGAAAAACAGGTACTCACCCGGCCCCATCTGCGGGGTAATCACATAGCCTTCGCACTGCCTGTCCCTGCATTTCACAGGGATAGCGCGGGGCCAGATAGTTGCCGCAGTAGGGTAGCCAGGCAGGTACTGCGGCACATGCCAGACGCCATAGTCGCCTACTGGTTCGGCTTGCTGCGAGCCTGCTGCACCTTGCTCGCCACTTCCGAAGATCTGGCGTTGAATGCTCAACGGTTCATTGATGGCCCTGGAGTCGGGAGCCGCCAAAGACGAAGCGCAGCATAGTGCAATCGCTAAAAGAGCTAGAGTCTTGCCCATAGCGGCCTCCTAGATTAGGAATCACGCCCACTAATTGTCGTACAGCTGTGCTGTACGTGGATCTTCCATCACAGATGTTACAAGCGAGGGACGAGTGACTTCAGGTGCCAAACTTGACTGAACCTCTGTGGGCGCTGAAGCGGGACTACCTTGTGCCGAAGCATCCGGCCCGTAGTTGTTGCGGCGCTCTTCTACTGTCATGGATTGCGGGCATTTCGAACCCGTGATCTCCAGTGCCACGCGAGCGGCGGGATCCATGCAGTCCATTGCCAGCGAGGCGGCCTTCATGCCCTTGTTCCAGAGCTCACGGCTCATTTTCAGGCGCTTGCAATGCTCGTCCGTCCAGGTGGTGCCGAAGCTCACGCCAAAGCCTGGGCCGTTGGCACTGCCGCTGCTGCTGCCCATGCAGGTGTCATTGCTGGTCGTGAGGTTGGGGCCGTTCACGCTGGGAACGTTCTTCATGGTGTAAGTGCCTGTGTACTCCACAATGTTCTTGGATGTCCCGGACACAGTGCTGTTCAGGTTCTGAGTGGTCGTGCCGTTCGTTGTTATGTTTTGATCGGAGGTTGAAGTGGATCTGCTGTCCATCGTGGATACAGATCGACTTTCCGCCGGGGCAACGACCGGATTGACAATGGTGACCGACTGATTCTGTTGCGCCCCCACGGAAGAGGAGCTAGAGGAGCTTTGCGCGCTGCTGTCGGCACTTTGCGCATAACTGCACAAAGGAACGCAAAGACTTAACAGAGCTAGTGAGAATTTCATGCTTTGCTCCTATGTTGCCCGAGCCCGGCCAGGCAGCCAGACCCGGGACAAACACAACTATCTTGGGACAGCTGCCTTAGTTGGCATTGGCAGTAGAGCCTGCACCAGCAGTGCCGGAGGTGCCACCACCGTTGGAGAAGTAGCCAGCGTTACCCCAGGAGCCGGCGTTCTGGTGGACGGTACCCACAGAGCCTGCGTTCGATGTGGTGTTGGTCAACGAGCCCCAAGGTGAGGAAATGGCTCCCGATGTGGCGTTGTAGCCAGAGGTGGTGCCCGCATTGTTGTTGACGTAGGCCAGGCCGCCGCCAGGGCCTGCGCCAGTTGCAGCAACATTTGCGGTCTGAGAGGAAGCGCCGCCGAAGGCCGTACCGTTGACGGGTCCAGCGTTATAGCCGGCCGCAGCAGCCGAGCCCGCATTGGCATTGGTAGCCGCTACGCCGCCCGCAACACCGTTGCCGGTGGTTGCGGAAAGGCTCTTCACATTACCAAAAGTAGTTGCGCTACCGTCGACAGCTGCCCCACCGATGCCAAAACCGCCTGCGCCGATCGCACCGCCAGCTGCGTTTGCATTCGACGTTGCACCGGAGGTTGCACTATTCATGCTCAGCGCACTTCCGTTGCCCGAGCTGGCAGCTCCCGACAGCGTGGCAGACGATGCACTCGACGTCGTGTTTGTGGCTGCAATGCTTGAGCTGCTCACAGCAGCAGATGCAACACCAGCCAACGCAATAACCGCCATGGCAATCAGAGACTTTTTCATGATCATTCCTTTGAATAGCGAGTTCTCAGACAACTGAGAGTGTGTGAGCGAAAGACCGATGCAATTTCGCAAAGGCCAGTGTTAACCGTCAACAAGTTCTGAAGTGCTTTGTTACGTTCCAAAACTGCTTTCGGTGAAGGCAGTTTCAGAAAACGACGGAGAAACAGTAATACCCAATTCAAAGAGATTTTTGAAAAATTTTAAATGATGAAAAAAATGATTTATTTGTTGTGGTTTGTGAATGACGTGCTATTGAAAAAATAGTGCCTGTTGGAAAATTCTTGCAATGCTAAAAAATGTAATCTATATTTCATTTTATTTTATCTATCCATTGTTTCAAAAATAAAGGGTTTACATCTATTTCTATGATGAAAATAAGTTAATACCTTGTATTTCAGTATTAATTTGTAAAAATTTAAACCTTATTATTCTTTATTTGTTTTTTGTGGATTTTCAATGGGAGGAATTATATTTTTCGCGGGATTCCTAAGTAATAGACTCATCAAATGGAGTGTCACATGTATCTATCCGACGCATTTATGAGCTCACGGTTTGATGATGCAGGCAGTGCAGAAGTCACATCTACAGTCTTTGGGCGCATGTGGCCGTCCGACATGAAGGGGCAGCAGAACCAGCCGGTGCGAGTCTTTCTGGTTGACGAAGACAGCCATGTCAGGAATGTGATCTCGCAGGAGCTCATGCGTGACCCGCGCACTCTTCTGGTCGGGCAGGCCTGCAGCTACAGAGAGGCTCGTAAGAACGTCTTTTGGGAAGAGTTCGATGTGCTCCTCATCGACCTGTCTATTGGTGAAGGTCAAGGGGTCGAGTTGCTGGAATCGATCCAAATAAAGAGGCCTGACGTGCTGAGCATTGCAATTTCTGCAAGTGAAAACGAAGATGTGGCAATGAATGCTCTTAAAAGAGGCGCTGTTGGATATCTGGTAAAAAATTCATGGTTTGGAAGTTACTCGCAAGCTGTGCTGGAGGTGGCCAATGGCGGAGCGGCTATATCTCCAGTCGTGGCGAAGAAAATCATTCCAAAAATATTCAAGGCCACTTTGCCTGAGGAAAGTATCTTCAAAAACAAGATATTTGATTCGCTGACTGAAAGAGAAGTGGAAATATTGAAATTGATAGCTCAAGGAAAAAGCTCTCTCGAGGTTGCATCCTGCTTGCAAATAAGCCCTTTGACTGTGTCAACGCATATAAAAAATATTTACGGAAAAATGCAAGTAAGAACCAGAGCGCAAGCCGTCAGATGTGCAATCCTGATAGGAGTTATTTGAATACTGCTGTTGGCTGTGTTCGAGGTCTTACATGAAAAAATAATCTGTCTGACATCGAATATTGAAATGATGTTTAACAGTGAGGACGTACGGACAGGAAGTCAGGATGAGTCTTCGACTAACAAGGCCCGGGAAATATGAACAGTACGGTAGTAGCAGGCTGCTGAGCTCGACGCAGCAGGATGAAAAGCCGGGGCAATGCCCCGGCTTCGTGTTTCTAGAACTTCCAGCGGAGACTGGCCTTGAAGCCGTGCGCCTTCTGGGAGCCAGAGATCTGCCCCACATAGGACGTCCCGATCGTCATCGACTTGGAAACCTTGGCGTCGAAGCCAGCTTCCAGC
The DNA here is from genome assembly GCF_058807955.1 of Comamonas sp. GW821-FHT11H03. Taxonomy (NCBI): domain Bacteria; kingdom Pseudomonadati; phylum Pseudomonadota; class Betaproteobacteria; order Burkholderiales; family Comamonadaceae; genus Comamonas; species Comamonas sp. GW821-FHT11H03. Next base: position 137,335 of record NZ_JBXARF010000008.1, on the reverse strand, counting down.
ACTAGGGAATCCCGAGCCATTGGAACGCCAGCAATGTCGAACACGGCTCCACCGGCGAAGTTGAGCTTTGCCTGGGGCGGCGCTTTCTTGGCAGCTCGGCGCCAACCGACGGCTCCACGAGCGGTGACCTTCATCCCATTGTCCAGCTCGAAATCCGTCTGTCCACGAAGGCCGAGTGTCGTAAATGTCCGGTCGGAACTGCCAGACTTTCCAGACAGGGCTGCGATCCCACCCTGCTCGTTGAAACCCGCGCTCGATACGTGAACATGGGCAAGATTGGCGAACGGCTCCAGCAAGACGTTTCCGAGCGCAGTTTCGCCGAGATGGATACGGTAGCCCAGTTCGCCGAAGATCTGGGCGGTCTGGCCGCTGTAGTGAGCGGTCAGCCGATCGGTAAACCCGGGGAAGACGACTGAGCGGTTGGTCGAGATATCGTGCCGCGTGTAGGCTGCACCGGTGCGCAAGGAGAGGTTTCTCCATTGAGTGCCCGCATAGGCGCCAACATGATAATTGTCGATCGTGCCCAACGAAAACCTCCCATCAACGGCGAAGTTCGTCCGGCTGTAGCCGCCGAGTACGCCCACCCGCCAGTTCTCGCCGATAGCACCGTCGAACCCGGTGAAAAAACCACCCGTGGATTGCGACATTCGAGCGGCATTCCCATCCGACGCAAATGTACGCTTCGCCCCGAAGCCCTGCATCCAGCCGGAAGGCGCAAAGGATGGCGTAGGCGCAGAGCCGCCATAGCCTTGAGCTGGAACACCACCGATTGAGCCAAATGCGCCACGAAGGCGATCGTTCATGGCCTCGCGAACATAGCGGCTATCGTCGATCATGGCGGTCCTGGCAGACGCATGGATTTCGCCAGACAACTGATCGAGCGCATACGCGGCGGCAGCCCCGTCGCCCTGCGATGCGATCACGTCGTAAAGGGCATTACGCTCGCCGAGGCTCTCAGCGCCATTGGCCGTCGAGCACTTGTTGAAGGTGAACCCGGACAGGCAAAAGGCGGTGTCGTTGCGCTTGATATCGAGATAGACATTGTTGACGTCGTAACCGAGTGTCAGGCCGACATAGGGCAGGTTCTCCGTGATCGACGTGAACGAGCCGGCGACCCCGTCGCTGGCGTTCAGGATGGTCCAGCGGGTTCCAGGAAGGTATACACCTCCGGCCTTCTGCACCGAAACCGAGCCGCCCGCGATATTGGCCTGCCCCACAACATCAACGCGATCGGCGTTTTCCAGCGACATATCCACGGCGAAGGTGGATCCGTCCTTGAACGTGAGGTCGCCCTCTACGGTCAGGATGCCCATCGCAGAATCCCCGTTGGGGGTCGGACCCGGCAGAGCCTTGCCAGGCGACAGCGTGCCGCCCGCTTCAACAACGGTGCTGCCGACAGTTCCATTCCCGGAAAGCGTACCGCTGTCTGCGACGCCAAGCGTGCCACCGAGTTTGCCGTCGACGAACAGCGTACCGGCATTGATGGCTGTGAGACCGCCGAACGCCGAGCTGTCACCAGACAGTACCGTTGCGCCTGCGCCGGTCTTCTCCAACGTACCCTTTCCGGAGATCGTGCCGCTATAAACCGCATTTGCGGTTTGCTCGAACGACATCGTTCCGGAGGAGGCAATTTCGACATTGCCGCCGAAGCGTTCTGCCTCGGAGACGATCTTTCCATCATTGATGGTCCAGTCCAGCGTCGACGTTCCCTCCAGGACAAGAGAGCCCATACCGGTCTTGACCACGGTTCCCTTCGAGTCCGAAAGGCCCACGATGTTGCCCGCGAAGCGACCGTCCGCGCTTTGATCGAAGACGAGGGTGCCGGCGTTGCCGACGTCACCCGAGATCGAGCCAGCGTTGCCAATGAGAGTGCCAGTTTGGATGAGCGTGTTGCCATAGCTGTTCTGGCCGCCGAGGATCAGTGTTCCGGTTCCATCCTTCAACAGATCGCCAGGCCCCGTGACCGCGCCGGAAAGCCCAAGCGTCGTCGCATCGGCGACTTCCACAAGCGCGGTCGATAGAAGAGAGAGTGCACGAGAGGTGTCGAAGCTCGACGTCGTCCGCAGCGCCCCGCCTTCGAGCGTTAGCCCGCCTGTCGAAACGCCGAGATTGGCATCGGAGCTAACCTGCAGTATTCCGCCCTTGATTGAGGTGCCACCTGTATAGGTGTTCGCGCCGCTCAAGATCAGCGTGCCGGCGTCTGTCTTCGCAAGCGAACCAGCCCCTGTCAGCTCCGATGCGATTTCCGCAGCGAACCCAGCGCCTTCCTGGCTGCCGTCGCCAACGCGGATCGAGGCCTCGCCGCTCAAAAGCGTGATCTGACCGCCCTCAATCTTGTATCCGTCGGAAGCGAACTGCATGCCTGCGACGGCAACGTATCCGAAGCCATTGTCGACCGTCACCGCGCCGGCCTTGCCCGCAAATACTGCGTAGGAACCCTCGGAGTAACTGCCGTTCAGGACACCCGATGCCTCGGTCCAGTTGTTGTTTCCCCCCGATCCTTGCCACGAGCCGTTGCCGCCATCGATGACGCCGTTGCCCTTCGGGCCGGCGTTTCCGTCCCAGAAGCTCAGCGCTGGCCCCGTCGTGTTGATCAGGTTGACCTGACCTCCGACCGATGTCTGAATGGTATTGGTGCTGCCCGCTGGCATCTCGCCTAGAGCAAGCCCGTTGTCGGTCAGGCTGCCGCCATAGTTGATGATCCGGTAGACACCCGCACCAAATAGGCTCCCTAGAGACGAGCTGACGTTCAACGTCCCGCCGAGAGTGAGATCGCCGCTGACATTGATCAGATCGTTGAGGGCACCGCCGGCCATTCCAGCCTCGCCCAGCTGGTAATTCAGCACGGAGCTTCCCGTCAGTGCCAGATCGCCGTCAATCGTGAGTGCTCCGGCGGAGGAGCTGGTGCCGGGCGAGAGTTGGCCCTCGTTGGTCAGGTTGCCGACAATCGTGCCGTTGCCTCCTAGCGAGGACCCATGGCTCACATCGACCGTAGGAGTGGTCAACGTGCCGTTGACCTCAAGGTGTCCGTAATAGATGTTCGTCCCGGCGGAGAAGTTTCCATTTCCGTTGAGTGCCCAGTTTGACCCATGCATCGTCAAGCGCTCGAAGTTTTGAAACTTCGAGATGTCTTCGCTTCCGTTCCCGTATAGATTCAGAGCGTCGTGCCCGGCCCCACCCAGCACCGCTCCGTTGAGCACGGATCCGGTGTCGAGCGCCAGCGTGTTGGCGTGCGCTTCAGTCTGCTCAAAGCTGATCGCAGTTCCATCGATTCCAGTGATGGTGCCGTAATTGTGGATGTTTGCCAGAGCTCCATTCACAGAAATTCCGGTGGCACCTGTGATTTCCCCGGCATTGGTGATGAACATCGGACCTGCATCGCCAGCCGCGACTGCCTGTCCGGTATAGATACCGTAGGCGCCGCCTTGAATGAGACCGGTCGCGAGGTTGTCAATGGTTCCAACCGTGGTGCCACCCACGTAAACACCGGCGCCGTTGCCAGCACCTACGCGATTGCCGCCCGTGAAACTCGTCGCTGTTCCCCTGATGGAGCCCGCGTTTGTCAGATTCACCTCGCCATAGAGGCTGCGCACGTAAGCGACGCCACCCAGGCCGACGATCTCTGCACCCGCCTGGTTTTCTATTTTGCCGCCGCCATACGAGAAGATCCCGGTGCCTGCCGTCCCTTCGATGCGCCCAGCGTTGTTGACATCAACCATGGTATAGAAATCACTTCCATGGATACCGTTGACTCCACCACGAATGATGGCGTCAGCATCGTTCACAACGGTGCTCACCCCGTGCAGGAGAGAGATGGCGTATCCAAAAGAAGGCGAAGTGGCAAGAATCTGCCCTCCATTCAGATTGCGGATCGTATTCGTAGAGACCAGAGAGGAGCTACCCGTCACCTTGATGCCGTCATGTATCCCGTCGAGGGTGCCGCTGTTCGTGATGTCCGCCCCAAAGCTGCCATGTTGAAGATATCCGCCGACAGCGGTGACCCCTGAAATCGTGCCAGCATTGTTCAGCGTCAGCGACCTTGCCGCCATGACGCCAGCGCCATTGGTTGAGTGAATCACACCACCAGCATTGTTCCGGACCGTCAGATCCGAAAAGCTGCGAATCCCGTAGCCACCCGAAATCAGGTTGTTATTGATGACGCCACTGCCAGGGCCGTACAGCGCAATTGCTATGTTTGGAGCTTTGATGGATCCATCATTTGTGATGATCCACGTGCCGCCTAGCCCCACGATCCCATCGCTTGAGGATCCAGGAGCAGACACGGTGACACCGGATTCGACATGCAGGGTCGTACCAGGCTTGGATAGCACAACAGTGCTCGATTGATCGGTGCTGATGACCTGATCAAAATCAAAAGGCTGGGCGAGTGCTTTGCTTGCGAAAAGAGCTTGGTTCAGAGCAATTGCGGCAACTGACTGGGCGAGAAGAGCTAGCCTTGATTTAGCTAAAGTATGGAGTCGAGTAGCTTGGAGCGTGAATATTCGTCTAGATATTGGTGGCTTGTACATTAGTTCCGGATGGCTCTGTTGGCGATCCGTCCTTATGCTAGGAGGCCTGATTCGATCGTTATAGGACATGCGTACTAGTTACTGCTAGTTACGGGTGATCGTATTGTCAGAAGCCTGCAAGGCGCTCGAAGCCCCAAGGCCCAGTTCGCGCCGGCCTGACAGAAGAGGTTTCTCGTTCCGGCCCCCTGATTCAGCGATCCAAATTCGGAGAAGGCATTGCATGAATCGTTGCGCGACTGTGCTGCACCTCAATGGTGTGTGTGCCGAGCGGTAATTGCCTGCAGATACCAGAGCAAAAAGCGTGGGAGAAAAGCGTAGATTGAGTTTCGGAATCCACTCGGCCTATCCGGGCAGAATGAATGTCCGGTAGCGGATCAAATGCAAAATACGCATAACGTTGTCAGAGTTTGCAGAGTTTTCGACTTCGACGAAAGTCCTTCTGAAATCTACGCAAAGCTATGCAAGTGCTTGTCTTTGCTTCCTGCCCCTTGGGGGCTGGCGAATGTGGATCTCGTTACCTTTGAGAATCGATCTGATTGGCCTGCCAATGAAGTGAGCTATCGACTTCACGAGGAAGTCGGCGTGGTTGCATCACTCCAGCACTCAACTGCGATAGCCATCGTCGGATGAGTGAATCGAGCAGGAGCCAGCAGCGCTTGCCGCACCACAAGCTGGAAGTCGTACAACGCAGCCTTGAAGGCCCGAGGTGATTTGAGCATCTGGCTGGATAAGGACATGCAATGGTTGGCCGCTCCAGGCACAAAGCCTGGGCGCAACAAGACCTTCTCAGATGCTGCCCTCGCAGTTTTGCCTGACCATCAATTGCCTGTTCAATTCGCCTTTGCGTCAGGCCTTGGGCTTGGTTCACTCGCAATGAGCTTGTGCAGCTTCAGGTGCGCATGAAAAACGCCATCAACGCATGGGGCGGCGTGCCCGCAAGCGACTTTGACACTTGCACCTTGGGGAATGAGGTGGAGCCCCGGCCAATGAAAGAGAGGGGCTTCAACCCAATTGCGAAATGGTCTTTGCGCCAATCGTTTTTTTGAGATGCGCCAAATCGCAATTTGCGGGGGGAGCATTGCGGCCAATGAAAAAGCCGTTAAGTCTTTGGAACTTAACGGCTTTTTTGCATGTGGTGCCCGGGGCCGGAATCGAACCGGCACGCCTTGCGGCGGGGGATTTTGAGTCCCCTGCGTCTACCAATTTCACCACCCGGGCTTCGCTTAGCGCAGACGCGAATTATGGCACAGTATTGGACATGAAAACTTATTCGACCATCGAACATGCTATCGGTCACACGCCGCTGGTGGCATTGCAACGCATCGGCGCGGATGCAAACCGTGAACGTGCAAACGTAGTGCTGGGCAAGCTCGAAGGCAACAACCCGGCTGGCTCCGTCAAGGACCGGCCTGCGCTGTCCATGATCCAGCGTGCTGAAGAGCGTGGCGAGATCAAGCCCGGCGACGCACTGATCGAGGCAACGTCGGGCAACACCGGCATTGCCTTGGCCATGGCTGCAGCCATCAAGGGCTATCGCATGATTCTGATCATGCCCGAGGACCTGTCCATTGAGCGCGCACAGACCATGAAGGCCTACGGTGCCGAGCTGATTCTGACGCCCAAGAGCGGCGGCATGGAATATGCGCGCGATCTGGCCGACCAGATGGTGTCGCAGGGCAAGGGTGTGCTGCTGGATCAGTTTGCCAACCCCGACAATCCCAGGGCTCACTATGAAACGACAGGGCCGGAGCTGTGGGAGCAGACCGGTGGCGAGATCACCCACTTTGTGAGTGCCATGGGCACTACCGGAACCATTACCGGCGTGGCCAGGTTCCTCAAGGAAAAGAACCCGAACATCAAGATCATCGGCGCTCAGCCTTCCGAGGGATCGCGCATTCCTGGCATCCGCAAGTGGCCCGAGGAGTATCTGCCCAAGATCTATGACGCTTCGCTGGTCGACGAACTGGTCTATGTGACCCAGGACGATGCCGAAGACATGGCCCGCCGCATGGCGCGCGAAGAGGGCATCTTTGCGGGCATCTCGGCAGCCGGTGCACTGTGGGTGGCCCAAGAGATCGCCAAGCGCGAGCAGAACGCCACCATCGTGTTTGTGGTGTGCGACCGTGGTGATCGCTACCTTTCTACGGGCGTGTTCCCGGCATGAGCTATGTCTTTTGCGTGATAGCGCAAAAGCGAGTCAAAGCTCTAAATGACAGTCAGCGCTTGTCCATCAAGCGCTGACTGCTATCAATATCAAGCATAGGACTTACGCAAACAAGAACGCAACGGCGGCCTGCCTTCTGAGACAGTCGCTTCGCATGAACCCGTTTTGCGTAAGTCGTGAAGAATACGGAGAGCCTCATGGCTTATGAAGTCCGCTTTTGTTCCAACTGCGCGACCGAGCTGCAATGGATTGTGGCCAGCGAGGACAGCGGCGAGGTACAGCGTCTGCGCTGCCCCAGTTGCGGGTTCACGCATTGGGGCAATCCCACGCCGGTGCTGGCGGCTGTGGTGGAGGGTGATGATGGCCGGGTGTTGCTGGCGCGCAATGCACTGTGGCAAGAGGGCGTTTTCGGCCTGATTACGGGCTTCATGGAAGCCGGTGAATCGCCAGAAGCCGGTATCTGTCGCGAGGTTCTCGAAGAGACGGGGCTACGTGTGAAGGCGCTGCGTCTGCTGTGTTGCTCGGAGTTTCTGCGCATGAATCAGGTGTTGATTGCCTACCATGTACGCGTGCAGGGCCGGCCAGAGGATGTGAGGCTCTCGCCCGAGCTGCTGGAATACCGCTGGCAGACGGCCGAGGAGTCACTGTGCTGGCCTGCGGGCACGGGCTACGCTCTGGCCGAGTGGATCAAGCAAAAAGGCTTTGAGCCACGCTTTGGCGCTTTCCGTCCCGGTCAGAACTCCGAGCCTGACCCCGCAAAATGGCCCGTGCGACGCTGGGCCGATGACCCTCGCTTTACGGTGGCCCCGGCTCTGGTTTGAGCAAAGACCGCGCTGGTGCTGCCAGCGCACGGTTTTTCTACAATCGGCGCTGACGAGGAATCCAACCCATGCACGTAGACCAAGAAGTTGACACCCGCGGCCTGAACTGTCCGCTGCCCATTCTCAAGGCCAAGAAAGCACTGGCTGCCATGCAAAGTGGCCAGTTGCTCAAGGTCGTGGCCACGGATACCGGCTCCATCCGGGACTTCCAGGCCTTTGCCAAGCAGACCGGCAATGAGCTGGTCGAGCAGCAGACGGTGGGTGATGAATTCATCCATATCCTGCGCCGACGTTGAAAACCATTGGTTGACGCAACAAAGGCCTGCATTTGCAGGCCTTTTGTCCTCAGGAGCTTGGGCGGTCAGACTCAGAGGCTCAAGCTTTTGAGGTATTCGCGAAAGCTGTCTCCCACTTCGGGATGCTGCAGCGCCAGCTCTACCGTGGCCTGCAAAAAGCCTTCCTTGCTGCCGCAGTCATAGCGCTTGCCGGCGTACTGGAAGGCGTAGACGGCCTCGTGCTGCATCAGGCGCTCTATGGCATCAGTCAGCTGTATCTCTCCGCCCACGCCCAGGGGCTGGTTGCGGATCTGCTCGAAGATGGCGGGGGTCAGTACATAGCGGCCGGCCACGCCCATGCGCGACGGGGCTTTTTCGGGAGCGGGCTTTTCCACGATCTCGTCGATACGCATCAGCGGTCCGCCAGCGGGCTCGCCCTTGACGATGCCGTAGCGCTTGGTGTGCTCCAGCGGCACTTCCTGCACGGCCAGCAGCGAGCGGCCTTGCTTCTGGAAGGCGGCCGTCATCTGCGCCATCACGCCGGGGCCGCCGCTCTCTCCGGTCATCAGGTCGTCGGCCAGAATCACGGCGAAGGGCTCGTTCCCCACCAGCGGCTCTGCGCACAGCACGGCATGTCCCAGGCCCAGGGAGCGGGGCTGGCGCACGAACAGGCAGTTCATATCGGCAGGGCTGACGCTGCGCACCAAGTCCAGCATGGCTTGCTTGCCGGCATTCTCCAGCTCGTTTTCGAGTTCGTAGGAGGTGTCGAAATGGTCTTCGATGGCTCGCTTGCTGCGGCCGGTGACAAAGACCATGTCGCGGATGCCTGCCTCGTACGCCTCTTCCACGGCGTACTGGATCAGCGGCTTGTCCACCACAGGCAGCATTTCCTTGGGTGAAGCCTTGGTGGCTGGCAGAAAACGGGTGCCCAGGCCTGCAACAGGGAACACGGCTTTGCGGACGCGGGTTTGATTGCTCATAGAAACTCTCTCCATTCCATTTTCCTGAGGCTTGCATTTGGTGCAGCCCACGCTGGGGGCGCCAAGCAAGGGCCGCCCCGCCGCGAGGGTGACGTCCCCCTTTTCAGGGGGATGCCGCGTAGCGGCTCAGGGGGGTCTCGTTTCAGCCCAGGCGAGCGAGTTGCTCGTTGATGCGTGTCAGTGTCGAGCCGAAGTCGGCAAGACGCTTGCGCTCTTGCTCCAGCACCGCAGCAGGAGCCTTGGCGCAGAAGGCCTCGTTGCTCAGCTTGCCGTTGGCCTTGACGATCTCGCCTTCGAGGCGCTTGGCTTCCTTGGACAGGCGGGCCTTCTCGGCGGCCACGTCGATTTCGACAAACAAAGCCATGCGGATGTCGCCCAGGACGTTGACCGGAGCGGACTGTGCGGCGGTAGCCCATTCGGCTTCGTCATCGAACACCTTGACTTCGCTGAGCTTGGCCAGGTTTTTGAGCACATCGGCATTGGCGCGCAGAAATGCCGAGTCCTCGGCATTGCCAGCCACGGTGAGCAGCGGCAGGCGCTGGGCGGGCGACACGCCCATCTCGCCGCGCAGCGCGCGGCAGGCATCGACCATCTGCTTGATGCGGCCCACATAGGTGATAGCGGCTTCGTCGATCTTCTCCGGCTGTGCTTCGGGGTAGCGTGCCACCGCGATGGACTCGCCCTTGAGGCCGGCCACGGGAGCGACCTGCTGCCACAGCTCTTCCGTCACGAACGGAATGATGGGGTGGGCCAGACGCAGAATCGCCTCCAGCGTGCGGATCAGCGTGCGGCGCGTGGCGCGTTGCTGGGCTTCGTTGCCGGTCTGGATCTGCACCTTGGCGATTTCCAGATACCAGTCGCAGAACTCGTTCCAGACGAAGTCGTAGATGGCGTTGGCCACGTTGTCGAGGCGGAACTCGGCAAAGCCCTTGGCCACTTCGGCCTCGACCTTTTGCAGCTGCGAAGCAATCCAGCGATCGGGCTGGCTGAAGTGCATATAGCCTGCGAATTCGCCGCCGGGCTGGCATTGTTCCTTGGTGTGAGGAGCCAGGCCGCAGTCATGGCCTTCGCAGTTCATCAGCACAAAGCGCGACGCATTCCAGAGCTTGTTGCAGAAGTTGCGGTAGCCCTCGCAGCGCTTGCTGTCGAAGTTGATGGAGCGGCCCAGCGACGCCAGCGCGGCAAAGGTGAAGCGCAGTGCGTCCGCGCCGTAGGCGGGAATGCCTTCGGGGAATTCCTTTTGCGTGTTCTTGCGCACCTGAGGAGCGGTCTCGGGCTTGCGCAGGCCGGTGGTGCGCTTTTCCAGCAGCGGCTCCAGCGAGATGCCGTCGATCAGGTCGACCGGGTCCAGCACATTGCCTTCGGACTTGGACATCTTCTTGCCTTGCGCATCACGCACCAGACCGTGGATGTAGACATGCTTGAACGGCACGCGACCCGTGAAGTGCGTGGTCATCATGATCATGCGCGCCACCCAGAAGAAGATGATGTCGTAGCCCGTCACCAGCACCGAGGAGGGCAGGTAGAGGTTGTAGTCATCATCGGCTGCATTGCCCTGCTCGGGCCAGCCCATGGTGGAAAACGGCACCATGGCGGAGGAGTACCAGGTGTCCAGCACGTCGGCGTCGCGGCGCAATGTTTTGCCCGGGGCTTGTGCCTGGGCTTCTGCTTCGTTCTTGGCAACGTAGATATTGCCTTCTTCGTCGTACCAGGCCGGAATCTGGTGGCCCCACCACAGCTGGCGCGAGATGCACCAGTCCTGGATGTTGTTCATCCACTGGTTGTAGGTGTTGACCCAGTTCTCGGGCACAAACTTCACTTCGCCCGAGGCCACTGCATCGATGGCCTTTTGTGCGATGGATTTGCCTGTGGCGTCACCCGTGCCTTCGTTGGCCACCTTGCTCATGGCGATGAACCACTGGTCGGTCAGCATGGGCTCGATCACCTGGCCGGTACGGTCGCAGATCGGCACCATCAGCTTGTGCTTCTTGATCTCGACCATCAGGCCCAGCTCTTCCAGGTCGGCCACGATGGCCTTGCGGGCCACGAAGCGGTCCATGCCGCGGTATTTCTCAGGCGCTTCGTCGTTGATCTTGGCGGTCAGCGTCAGCACGCAGATCATGGGCAACTTGTGACGCTGGCCCACCTGATAGTCGTTCTGATCGTGCGCAGGCGTGACCTTCACCACGCCGGTACCGAACTCGCGATCCACATACTCGTCGGCGATGATGGGGATCTGGCGGCCCACCAGAGGCAGGGTCACGGTCTGGCCGATCAGGTGCTTGTAACGCTCATCTTCCGGGTGCACCATCACTGCCACGTCGCCCAGCATGGTTTCGGGGCGGGTGGTGGCCACCACCAGCTGACCTTCACCGCTGCTCAATGGGTAGGCGATGTGCCAGAGCGAGCCGTCTTTTTCCTGGTTCTCGACTTCCAGATCAGACACCGCAGATTGCAGCACCGGGTCCCAGTTCACCAGGCGCTTGCCCCGGTAGATCAGGCCTTGCTGGTACAGCTTCACGAAGGTCTCGGTCACCACCTTGGACAGCTTGTCGTCCATGGTGAAGTATTCGCGGCTCCAGTCCACGGTGTCGCCCATGCGGCGCATCTGTGTGGTGATGGTGTCGCCGGACTTTTCCTTCCACTCCCAGACCTTCTTGGTGAACTCGTCACGGCCCAGGTCATAGCGGCTCACGCCTTGGGTCTGCAACTGGCGCTCCACCACGATCTGGGTGGCGATGCCTGCGTGGTCGGTTCCGGGAATCCAGGCCGTGTTGTAGCCCTTCATGCGGTGGTAGCGCGTCAGCGAGTCCATGATGGTCTGGTTGAACGCGTGTCCCATGTGCAGCGTACCTGTCACATTGGGTGGGGGCAGCTGGATGGAGAAGTTGTTGCCTGCCGCCGTGGCTTCGGTACCGGGCTTGCCTGTGCCGCGATAGCCGGCATTGCCGTAGCCGCGCTTTTCCCACTCAGGGCCCCAATGGGCCTCGATGGAGGCAGGTTCAAAAGACTTGGAGAGGCTGTCGAGGCCGGGCTGTTGAATGGTGTCGCTCATGGCTGCGTTACAAGAACTCTGGAAATGAAAACGGCATCCTGAAAAGGGATGCCGTCTGCATGAAAGATAAGGACGGATTGCCAATGATTTTAGCGATCCGATCCAGTGATGAGCGCGGTAGGTCTTATTTCGCCCTTCTGCGCTTATTTATCAAGCGCTTGTAGCTATTAAATGAGCGAGACACCGCTTGAATAAGTATGTACCACGCCAGAGACGTCGACCAAGGCCCGGGCGGCCCCAACCGCCCCGCAGCGGGGGCGCCGTCCCCCTTGGGGGAAAGCGCAAAGCGCCTCAGGAGGCAGGGACGAATTCCGGCCGGTCGTTGCTCTGCGGCTTGAGCGGAGCGCTGGACTTGCCCTCGGCACGTTCCTTGCGCCACTGTTCCTTGCGGGCCGTCCATTCGTCCAGGCGTGCATGGGCGGTCTTGCTTTCTTTGAGCATCTGCAGCTCGTCGGCCAGCTGGGCCGTCAGCTCCAGGCGGATGCCGTTGGGGTCGAAGAAGTAAATGCTCTTGAAGATGTGGTGATCTGTCACGCCCAGCACTTCCACGCCGCAGGCCTGCAGGCGGGCCTTGGTGTTTTCCAGCTCCTGCACGGAGTCCACACGGAAGGAGATGTGGTTGATCCAGATCGGGGTGTTGGGTGAAGGCAGGGCCGCTTCGTCGTCGCCAATGTCGAAGAAGGCGATGAAGGAGCCGTCCTTGAGGCGGAAGAAGAAATGGGTGTAAGGGCAGTATTCGCCCGTGGAGGGGACGTAGTCGCTCTGGATGATGTGATAGAGCGGCAGGCCCAGAATGTCCTCGTAGAAGTGACGAGTCTCTTCCGCATCCTTGGCCTTGTAGGCGTAGTGGTGCAGCTGCTGCACGGCGGCAGGTGCGGGCAGCTGACTCATGTCCGCGCGCCGAGGCTGGGAGTAAACCGGAGTAGGGGCGGCTTGGCTCATGCGATGTCTCCTTCGATTGTGTGAGTGGTTTTATTCTACTATTCGTAATTGATTAACCTAAAGTAAATTTTTTGATGAAGGGGATTTGTGTCTGAAGCAGGTCGCAGGCGTAAAAAAGCCTGGACCGCTTGCACGGGCCAGGCCAAAGAGAGAGCCCGCAAAGGGCTTCACTCGAGAGTCTTTGCGGACCTGGATTACTGCTTCACGGCTTCGATCTGCATGACCAGGCGCACTTGCTTGGAGAAGCCATAGGGGATGCCGTAGTCCACGCCCCACTGGGTGCGGTCGATGGAGGCTTCAAAGTCGCCGCCGCAGACTTCACGCTTTTGCAGCATGGGGCTTTCGTAGCAGGTGAACTTGTTGGCCTTGAGAGTGACGGGGCCGGTCTTGCCCTTGAGCGTCAGATGGCCGGTCACTTCCTTGAGCTTGTCGCCGTCGAAGATAAATTTGTCGGAGACAAACTTGGCGCTGGGGAATTTCTCGGCGTCAAAGATGTCGGCGCTTTGCAGATGCTTGTTGAAAGCGGCGGTGCCGGAGTTCACCGATGTCATGTCCAGCTCGACATCGACCTTGCCGGTCTTGCCAGCCTTGTCGAACTGCACGTTGCCGCTCTTCTTGTCGAAGCGGGCACGGTTGGTGGAGGCACCAAAGTGATCGATCTCGAAAGTGGCAAACGTGTGTGTGGGGTCGATGGCGTAAGTGGCTGGTGCCGCCTGGGCAGCGGTGGCAAACAGGGACGCAGCGGCCAGGGCGAACAGGGTGGAACGCATGGTGAATACTCCTTCAGGGATTGGAACTATCAAGACATGAGCTACCAGCCATTGACTACCAAGGGCTGGAGCCAAAAAAACGCTTAGAGCTTGCCGACGCCGGTCAGAGCCAGCTTGAATTGCACGTTGACCTCGTCGGCCACCATGGAGGTGTCCTTCCAGTCGCCATCGCCGATCTTGAAGTTCAGGCGCTTGAGCGCCATCGTTCCGGCGGCCGTGGTGGTGGCGCCGGACTGGGTCAGCGTCACGGGCAGGCTCACTTTCTGTGCATTGCCCTTGATGGTCAGCGTGCCGTCCACCTGGAACTTGCCACCGCCCAGAGCCTTGACGGCGCTGGAGTCAAAGGTGGCCTGAGGGAATTTGGCAACGTTGAACCAGTCTGCCTTGGGCAGTTCGGCATCGGTTTCCTTGGCGCCCATGGTGGCGCTGCCGGTATCGACCGTGAAATGGATCTTGCTGCTCTCGGGTTTGGCAGCGTCGAAGGCAATCTGGGCGTCGAACTTCTTGAAGTGGCCCTTGAGCGGCACGCCCATCTGCTTGGCTTCAAAGTTGACGGCGCTCTGTGCAGGCACCAGGGCTTGGGCCGCCTGCGCAGCAGTGCCCATGAAGGCGGTGGCGATCAGTGCGGAGGAAAAAAGGACTTTCATCAAAAACTCCTTGTGATGAACATACAAAAAACTCAAAAACCGGTTCGGCTTGAAGGAGTGAGACAGCGAGCAAGCGCCGCCGCGCAGCAAAGCTGTCGTCCCCTGGGGGAAGCGGCGGGGCCGCCCCGGCGAAGCCGCTCAGGGGGTGTTATTTCCCCGGAATCATTCGTGACAGCAGTCCGTCGCGGTCAATGATCTGATGCTTGATGACGGCAGCGATATGCATCACCACCAGGGCTGCCAGCGCATAGGCCAGATAGCCATGCCAGGGCTTGAGCGCTTCGGCCAGTTCAGGGCTCTTGCTCACCAGGTCAGGCAGCGGCAATTGACCGAACAGCACGATGGGAAATCCTGCTGCCGAGCTGTACATCCAGCCCACGAGCGGGATGGCAAAGAACAGCGCATACATCAGGTGGTGCACGCCATGGTGGGCCATGCGCTGCCAGGCGGGCATGGTGCGGGTGACGGCTTCGGGCAGCTCCGGCGGTCGGTGGGTGATGCGCCAGACCAGGCGCAGCACGGACAGGATCAGAATCGTCATGCCGGCCCATTTGTGCCAGTTGAAGTACTTGAGGCGTGTGGGCGAGAAAGGCAGCCCTGTCATATAGAGGCCAAAGGCGAAGATGCCGATCAGTGCCAAGGCCAGAACCCAGTGCAGGGCGATGGCGGTACCGTTGTAGCGGGGGCTTGAGTTCATGGAAACTGCAATCAGAAAGTGCGGGTTGCGGGCGCTGGGGGCCTGCTGAAATTGATATGCAGTGTATGAAGCGGCGAATGCAAAAAGGTTCAACAGGATTGAGGGCTTGATTCAAAAACGCTGAATGTCCGAGCCAAGAAACTTTGGCATTTGCAAGGTCATCGAGCCTTCGATGCAGAGCGAAGTGGGCGCATGCCGTTTTGCGCGACAAGCACCAATGAAGGAAGTCGGCATTGATGCATATCAATTTTCCGAGTATTTGACTTGTGAATTTGGGTGGCGAGAAATCATGCTGGCCGCTGTTTCTATACTTCGCGCCTCTTAGTCTTTTAAAAGACCAAAGCGTGGCGGACGGCCAAGGCTGGCGATATGTGGGTAGAAATGCCGACAACAACTGCAGCCGTTATCACCTGCTTTTTGACTCTTGGACGCATACAACGTTCAGGAATACATAGTCATCTAGCGATGTGCCCACGCCAGTCCTTGCTGTAGCTGTGCGCATTGCAGCAAGGAGTTGGAACCGTGTCCAAACTGGACTTGAATCGGCGCAGTTTTCTGAAGACTGCCGCCGCCATGGGCGTGATCGCAAGTGTGCGCCCGGTCAAAGACGCGCTTGCGGAATTGATCACGCCCGCCAGCGGTCAGGAGACCCACTGGATCAGTGGCAACACCCTCAACTACCGCCGCGACGGCCTGGCCAAGGTCACGGGGCAGAAGGTCTTTGCCATCGATCTGCGCGCCAGGGACATGCAGGGCTGGCCTGCGCAGCAGTCGCATGCGCTGACCATCCATATCCCGCGCGCCGACCGCATCTACGAAGGCCTGGATCTGTCGGTGCTGGGCAGCGACTACCAGCCCGATGTGCTGATCGATGCCGAGTCCATTGCCGCCGACGGCGTGGGAATGCCCGAGCCGGGCTTCTACGGCGAATTCTTCGTCAAGAAGGGCCAGGTCTCGCCCATGCTGGGGCACCCGGTGGCCGTGGCCATCTGGCACGACTACGAGAAGTTCCGCGTGGCCAACCAGCGTCTGCGCTTCAATGACGCGATCTTCCGCTTCGGTGCCGAGGCTGCCCAGCCGCCGCGCGCGCCCTATGTGGCAGCGCGTTACGTACGCGTGCAGGGCGAGGACGGCTATGGCGAGGACAGGTTCTCGCCCATGAAGAACACCGTCATCTGGCCGCAGCTCGATGAAAAAGGCGTGCACTGGCCCGACAGCAGCCACCCTGCCTTCGGCGCGCTGATGGGCGAGTCGGCCCGCATTCAGGCCGAGATGAAGCAGCCCAAGGACGGCTTGCGCGCTTTTGCACGCAAGTACTACAGCCAGTCCATCGAGCATGTGGCCATGGAAATGGAAAACGGCCTGGCCTGGTATGAGCAGGGCAGCGGTGCGCTGCATATGGTCGCCGCGAGCCAGGCCCCGTACGGCACGGCCGAGCATGTGATGCACATGCTCAAGGACAGCAAGCTGGCGCTGAACCAGCTCGACTACATCAGCTCCTACACTGTGGGCTACGGCCAGAAGGAGCACCATCCCTTCCCGTTCTATGTGGCACTGGCGTCGCTGTACGCCCAGGGTCGCCCGGTGCGGCTGGCGCTGGACCGCTGGAAGCATTTCCAGTTCGCGCTCAAGCGCCATCCCTTCGATGTGGAGACCGCGATCTCGGTGGACAAGGACGGCAAGTTCCACGCGCTGACCTGCCACATGGTGGGCGACGGCGGCGGCGTGACCAACTTCAGCCCCTCGGTGGGCACGGTGGCGGTGACGGCGGCGCAATCCATTTACTACTTCCCCGAGAGCGACCTGTCGACCGAGGTGTACCCCTCCATCGGCGTCACGGCCGGCTCCATGCGCGGCTACGGCACGGTGCAGTCCATGGCCTATACCGAGATGCTGGTCGACGAGATCGCCCAGGAGATCGGCCTGGACGCCATCGAGCTGCGCCGACGCAATGTGCTCAAGAGCAGCATGAAGAACACGCAGGGCGCCTCGCCCTCGGGGCATCTGCGCATTGGCGAGATCCTGGACATGGCTGCCAAGGATGCGATGTGGACCGAGCGCGCCAAGCGCAAGGCCGACTTCGAGGCGGCCAACCCCGGCCTGCGCTACGGCATAGGCTTCGGTGCGGTGCAAAAGGACTTCGGCACGGGGGCGGAAGCCTCGATCGCGCAGCTGGAGATCACGCCCGAGGGCCGCATCAAGATGCGCCATATCGCCACCGAGATCGGAACCGGCAGCACCACGGCGCAGCTGGTGGCGGTCGAGCCCTTCCTGGGGCGCCCGGCGGACGATGTGGACTTCGCTGTCAATCACTGGGACAACCTGCCGCTGCATACCAAGGACGAGCCCTACACCACGCCCCAGGCCAAGGAGGACGAGCTGGCCAGAGACCCGACCTGGACGCCGCGTCTGGTGTCGCCGGTATCGGCCTCGAACTCGGCCTACTACTTCCGCCATGCCACGCAGCAGGCGGCGCAGCTGCTGCTCAAGCTCTGCCTGTGGCCTGCGGCCCAGTCGATCTGGTCTGGCAAGGAGGGCGGAGGCCAGTTGCTGCCCAGCACCGTCACGGAAGACATGCTGGAGTGGCGCGAGCGCATGCTCGTTGCCGAAGGCCTGGAGCCGCTGAGCCTGGAGCGCCTGGCCGAGCGCGCGCACGAGCTGGGCGTCGTGACCGGCGTCTGCGTGCATGCCTTCAACCGCTGGGCCTGGGCCAAGGCCGACTTCACGGTCGAGGGCCAGAAGTTCCAGGCCATGATCGACGCCCTTTCCGTGCAGTACGGCAAGGGTGCAGGCGAGGCCAAGAAGGCCGCGATGAAATCCGGCGGCTATGCCTTCATCGCACGCGACAAGGTCTATTACCCGCCGGTGCAGCGCACCAATGCGGGCACGGTGTACTACGCGCCCTGCGCCACCATGGTGGAGCTGTCCGTCTCCCCGGGCACGGGCAAGGTGAACATCCTCTCGCACAAGACCTGGCTGGAATGCGGCACGCAGATCGTGCCCGAGCTGGTCTCCGGCCAGATTCAGGGCGGTGTGGCCATGGGCATTGGCCATGCGCTGTACGAAGAGCTGCCGCTCCATGAGACCGGCCCCGGCAACGGCCAGTGGAGTCTGAGTCGCTACCACGTGCCGCGCGCCAGCGAAGTGGCCGTGTGGAAGGCCGAGGGCGTGGTGCTGCCGCCGCTGTCGCGCACTGATCCGCCCAAGGGCATGGCCGAGGTGGTGATGATTCCGGTGGTCGCCGCCTGCGTCAACGCCATCGCCCATGCCACGGGCAAGCGCTTCCATGCGACCCCCGTGACCCCCGACAAAATCAAAGAGGCACTGTGATGCAGGACCGTATTCAATTCTCCGCCACCATCAATCGCAAACAGGTGGGCCCCGTCGACGTTCCCAAGGATTTGATGATGATCGAGTTCCTGCAGGAATACGCGGGCATGAACGGCACGCGCCTGGGCTGCGGCCAGGGCGTGTGCCGCGCCTGCACCATCATCGTCGACGACCCTGAAAAAGGCTCGATCACCGTGCCCGCCTGCGTGACCGGCGTGACCTGGCTCAACGGCAAGACCATTCGTACCGTGGAAGGCATTGCCTCGGTGGACGACAAGGGCGTGGTCCATCCCTCGCCGGTGCAGAAGGCCTTTCTCGAGCACTACTCCTTCCAGTGCGGCTACTGCACGCCCGGTTTCGTGAACTCGGCCACCGTGCTGGTGGAAAAATTGCAGAAGCACCCCGTGCCCGCCGATGAGGTGGAAAAAGCCATCGAGGAGCAGCTGGAGCCCCATATCTGCCGCTGCACCGGCTATGTGCGCTACTACAACGCCGTGCGCGACGTGATCCTGAAGACGCCGGGCCTGACCACGGGCAAGCGCAGCAAGGAGGTCGTGAACAATGGCTAAGACCTGGATCAAGGGCCTGGGCGCAGCCGCCGTTGTGGGCGTGCTCGTGGCTGGAGGCATGTACCTGTACGGCAGCGCAAGCGGCGACGTCCCGCCGGCCACGGTGGACTTTGCCAAGCTGGGCCCGCAGGAGTTCGATGCGCTGTACAAGCGCGGCGAGCAGGTGTTTCGCGGCGGTGACTGCGCGGCCTGCCACAGCTCGCCCGCCACGGGCGCGGAGCTGGCAGGCGGTGTGCCCATGGTCACGCCCATGGGAACGCTTTACGGCAGCAATATCTCGCCTTCCAAGGCGCACGGCATCGGCGGCTGGACGGCCGACGATCTGTACCGCGCAGTGGCTGCCGGCATGGCGCCAGGGCGCAAGAACCTGTATCCGGCCATGCCGTACGCCAGCTACCACCAGATCACGCGTGCCGATGTCGATGCGCTGTGGGTGTGGCTGATGAAGCAGCCGGCCGTGGAGGTCGCCAACAAGCCCAGCGAGATGAACTTCCCTTTCAACATCCGTCCTGCCGTGGCCATGTGGAATGCGCTCAATCGCCCCGCTGCCAAGGAGTTCGACATGTCGGTGGACGAGCTGGTGCGCGGCAAGTATCTGGTGGATGTGTTGGGCCACTGCGCCGAATGCCACAGCCCGCGCACCAAGGCCACCTTTGCCATGGATGGCTCGCGCTATCTCGAGGGCAACACCATCGAAGGCTCCTACGCTCCGGCGCTGACCCCCGATGCGCTGAGCGAGCGCGGCTGGACCAAGGACGATCTGGTCAGATTCTTCCGAACCGGGCTGTCGCCGCAAGGGGTGATGACTTTTCGCATGTCATCAGTGCTTGAGCATTCCACCTCGCGCATGGCGGAGGCCGATGTGCGCGCCATGGCCGCTTATCTGACCCAGAACCGCGAGATGCCCGGGCCCAAGGTCAAGGCGGCCGAGGGGCAGACCAGCGTCAAGGGCGAGAACCTGTACCTGGGCCTGTGCGCAGGCTGCCACGGTGCGCAGGGCCAGGGCCAGCCGCATTCGTCGGTGCCCATGAGCACCAACACCACGGCCATGTTCCCCACGCCCATCAACCTGATTCGCGTGATCCGCGAGGGTGTGCACGAGCGTGATCTGGCCCATGGCGAACGCATGCAGACCATGCCGGGCTATGCCGACAAGCTCAGCAACGAGGAGATGGCCGATCTGGTCAACTACATGCGTCAGACCTGGGGCGGCCGCCCTGGCGACGTGACCGCCGCTGAGGTGGCGGAGCATGTGAAGACCATAGAGCACAGCAAGTAACTCCGGACCTGGCTAGAGGCCACGGTCGCTCGCGGATTTCCGCGGCGGCCGTGGCCTTTTGCTTTGCGCCAGAGGGCAGCAGGGGCGTTGGCCTCACAGCGTCCGCTCGACGCCGTGTTTCCTTGCGAGGCTGCGCCTATTCGTCCTGCGCCGGATTGTCCGGTAGCACCACCATGGCCTGGGCTGCGAGCTTCCAGGCGATGGCCGAGGCCTCCATATCGCCACGGTGCTCGGCCATCAGCGCCAGGCGCTGCCAGGCGCGGGTACGCAGTTGGCAGTCTTGCAGCAGCGGTGCGGCGCGGGTCAGCAACTGCTGGGCCTTGCCCCAGAGCTCGCGCTGCACGCAGGCCATGCCGGCCAGGTATTGCAGGCGCGGCTCGCGCGGGTTGGCATTGGCTGCAGCTTCCATGCGAGCGAGCCAGGCTCCATCCAGCTTGCCCAGGCTTGACTGCAACACTTCCACCAGCTTGGGCAGATGGGTTTCCGTACGCGGTCCGGGCTGGGTGAGCAAATGCTCCCACACGGGCAGCAGCCAGGCGCGTGCCTGCAGGGCTTCGCCACCCAACTCGATCAGGCGTTCCGTGGCAGGGATGGCCACTTCGGGCATGGCGCGCTCGTCTTCGTCCAGCGACAGCCAGAACTGCTGCAGCGACGAGGTGTCGCGTGCGTCGCGGATGCTGGCCAGCAGCAGGCCGCGAACCACGCTGGCCGAGGCTGCGGGAGAGAAGGCGCGGTGCTTGGCCAGCAGGCGGGCGGTGTCCAGCGCCGCCTGCGTGTCGCCGGATAGGCGTGCGGCCTTGAGCTTGATGCGCAGGGCAATCGTGCGACGGCCGGCGCCCAGGGGCAACTCGCCCAGGCGGCGAATCGATTCGGCGGCATCGCGGTCGTCCAGTGCCCAGCGCGCGGCGCGCATCTGGGCACCTTCGCGAATTTCCATGTCCTGGGTGTTGCCGGGTATGGGCAGCACGTCCAGGGCCTGCTGCCAGTGCTTGTCGCGCAAGGCGGCATCCTGCAGGGCGTGGGAGGCATCGGCGGCGATCAGATGGGCCGTGGCGTTCAGGCGCTCGCCATACGGCAGGCCGGCCTTTGCTTCGCGCAGCGATTGCTCGGTGGACAAGGCGACCAGGGCCGATTTGCGGGCGCGCAAAAAGCGGCCGGCTTGCAGGTGCGAGAGTGCTTCGAGCAGGCTCTGGTTCATGCCACGCTCTTTTTGCTGCATGCGCCAGCGGCGTGCCTGGTGCGGCATCTGCAGCAGCACTGCCAGGGCACGCAGCGCGGCATAAAGCAGCACGAAAGCCAGAAAGAGCAGAGCCAGGGCCAGGTTCAGCGACATGTCCACCCGGTAGGGCGACAAGAACCAGGTGACCGAGCTCTGGTTATTGCCGGCAAACAGCGCCATGGCCACGGCCACGGCAAACAGACCCATCAACCACAAGGCGGCGCGCATCTCTGTGTCCTCCTCGATTAGCGGCCGGCGGCCGCTGTGGTCAAAGCGTTCAGCGTGTCTTCAAGCTCTACGCGTCCGCCCGTATGCAGATTGGCCTGAATCTGCTGCAACTGCGCCTGGGCGATCTGGGTACGCCGTGAGCGTGCGTCAAAGTATTTGTTGAGCAGGGTGCCCGCAGCGCTGAGGTCGGCGCGCGCCGATTCCCACTGGCGCGACAGCAGGGCCAGACGGGCGTTGAGCAGTTGCAGCTTGAGGTTCTCGCGCAGGAAATAGCCCTGCTCGGGGGCCAGCAGGGCCACCTCGGGGTGATCAATGCGGCGCACGCGCACCAGATCGGCCGCGCCATCCTTGAAGGAGTCCCAGACCCGCTGACCCTGGCCCTGCCACCAGGCCCATTGAGTGAGGGAGAGACTGGCGTCCTCGGGCGTGTCATGAGCGGCCGCCGTCTTGCGGGGCTGGGCATCGCGCGCGCGCGGGCGGCCCACATCGTTGATCAGGGCCAGGTCGTCCACCTGGCGAATCAGGTCTTCAATACGACTGAGCACTCCCGTGGTGTCCGTCACGCTCATGCGCGCGAGCTTGTCCAGATCCAGATCAATGGCTCGTACAACGGGAGCCAGACGCGGCTGGGCCGTGCTTTCCACGCGCTTTCTGGCCGATTTGAGGCTCGCTACCAGCGGCTGCAGGCTGCCCGAGAGTTCAGCCTGCTGCTGGGCCATGCGTACCGAGGATTCGATATCGGCCACCAGGTTTTCATCGCGCGAGCGCGACATGCTTTGCATCAGCTCTTCGAGCTGGTTGCGTTGCAGGCTGAGTTCGGCCACACGCGCCTCCATCACGGAGACACGCGCTGCGCTGTCGCGAGCCAGATCCTGCGCGTCCTTGGCCAGGGTGCGAGCCTCCACCGACTGCGCGCCGGACTGCGCCGACTGACGCGCCAGTTGCTCCTGCATATTGCCCACGCGCTGCCACAGCATGCCGCAGGCAACCAGGGCTGCGGCAGCCACCGCTGCCAGCGTCAGCACCACAGCCGTGGGAGCACCACGCCCGGTCTGAGCGGGCACGGAATGGTCCTGGTTGGGCGGTGGGGCTATGGGTTGCTTGTCGGAGGTGGGGATGGCATCGGAGCTCATAGCGCCGATTCTATAGACGCCACCACATCGTCCAGACTTGGGCGACTGTGCAAAACCCGACCGAAACCTGCTGAAAGTGCTTTGCTGGCAATGCGCTCATGGGTGGTGAGCGCTAACCCGGAGTGCCATTGCTGCTGGGGCAGCAACTGTTGCAGGTTGGCAACAGCTTCCGAGCTGCTGAACAGCCACAGGCTGCCGTCGCTGGCGGCTTGCCGGGCCAGATCCAGCTGTTGCGCCGTCCATGCAGGAAGCTGGCGCTCATAAACGGCCAGCAGTTCCACCTCGGCTCCGGCTTCGCGCAGGCGGGCTGCCAGCCAGTCACGGCCTGCGCCTTGTGTGGACGGCATGGGTGTGTCGGCATTGCCGACGACGGGGGCGGTCGCCGGGCTGGTGCCGCGCACGATCAGCACGCGGTCGCCGGCTCGAACCTGGCCGTGCACGTTCTGCCACAGCGCTTCGGACTCGAACTGGGCGGCATCGGGGCTGGGGCCGTCGATCTGGCGGCAGCTCAAGCCGAGCTCCAGCAAGGCACGCTCCGTACCCGGCCCCGGAGTCCACGCTCTTGTATCAGGCGCCAGTAACGCCTGACCGGTATGTGTTTGGGATGAGTCTGGCGTAAAGAAATACTGCGCCGCATTGCCGCTGACAAACATCACGGCGCGGTAGTGGCCTGACTTCAGTGCCAGCTCGCGCGCCCTCAGCAGAGCCTGGTGCGCAGCCGGGTCTGTGCAGGAGCCTATGGCCAGCAGCGGCAAGGCCTGGGCCTGCAGACCGCGGGCGCGAAACGCATCAACCCATGGTTTTGCATCATGCAAGGGGCGGGTGACCAGAATGCGGCGCATGGGCAGGCGCGGCTCAGTCCTGCTTGGGCGCCGCAGGCACGGCACCTGCGGCTTGCAACTGCGCGGCCAGTTGCTCGCCCAGGGCGTTGGCGCTGGCAAAGTCCGTGACTTGGGCGCTGGCCTGTACGCGAACCAGACCCTTGCTGCCTTCCATATCGCCCCAGGCCGCATCCATGTGCAGGGTGTCGCCTTCAAAGCGGCCGTATGCGGCCAGCGGCATGGAGCAGCTGCCGCCCATGCAGCGGCTGACGGCGCGCTCGGCAGTCACGGTCAGCCAGGTGGGCATATGGGCCAGCGGAGCCAGGGCGTCAATGATGTCCTGACGGTCGGCGCGCACCTCGATGCCCAATGCGCCCTGACCGGCGGCGGGCAGCATCTGGGCCGGCTCGAACCTGGCGCGGATGCGCTCGCTCATCTCCAGGCGCATCAGGCCGGCGGCTGCCAGCACGATGGCGTCGTACTGACCTTCGTCGAGCTTGCGCAGGCGGGTGTTGACATTGCCGCGCAGGGCCTCGATCTTGAGATCGGGGCGCAGCGCCTGCAGCAGGGCCTGACGGCGCAGGCTGGAGGTGCCCACCACCGCGCCCTGGGGCAGCTCGTCCAGCGATGCATAGCGGTTGGAGACAAAGGCGTCGCGCGGGTCCTCGCGCGTCATCACGCAGGCCAGCACAAAGCCTTCGGGCAGCTCCATGGGCACATCCTTCAGGGAGTGCACGGCCAGATCGGCGCGGCCTTCTTCGAGAGCCACTTCCAGCTCCTTGACGAACAGGCCCTTGCCGCCCACCTTGGACAGGGCTCGGTCCAGAATCTGGTCGCCCTTGGTCGTCATCCCCAGCAGATCGACGCTGTGGCCGCGACCGCGCAAGATCGCCTGCACATGCTCGGCCTGCCACATGGCCAGCTGGCTCTCACGTGTGGCAATGACGATTACTGTGGGTGAGGATGCAGAAAATTTCATGACGGCGCGGTCTCAAGCGGGTAACAGGGAATGCTAGCATGGCAAGTTGCCTTACACCGTGCCCAAGGAGAATAGTTCATGCCTTCCGCCCGCCCCAAGAGCGCCGCACATGCAGACAAACATGGCGACAAGCCGGCACGCAAGACCGACAAGGATTTGCCGCTGATCGAGGACATACGGCTGCTGGGGCGCATTCTGGGCGATGTGATTCGCGAGCAGGAGGGCGGGCCGGCCTACGAGCTGGTCGAGCAGGTACGCCAGCTCTCGGTGGCCTTCCGGCGCGATGCCGACGAAGCGGCCGACAAGGCGCTCAAGAAGCTGCTCAAGGGGCTGTCCAGCGACCAGACGGTGAGCGTGATTCGCGCCTTCACCTATTTCTCGCACCTGGCCAATCTGGCCGAAGACCGCCACCACATCCGCCGCCGTGCCGTGCACGAGCGTGCCGGCAACACGCAGGAGGGCAGCATCGAGGTGGCACTGGCGCGCCTGCGCTGGGCGGGCATCTCGCCTGCCAACGTGGTCGACACGCTGGCCAAGAGTTTCATCTCCCCCGTGCTAACGGCCCACCCCACCGAGGTGCAGCGCCAGAGCATTCTGGCGGCCGAGCGCCGCATTGCCCAGTTGCTGGCCGAGCGCGACGATATCCTGATGCGCGCCCAGCTCTACAACAGTGCCAAGGATGCGCTGACCCCGCGCGAGCTGACGCGGGTGCAGGCGCAGCTGCGTGCCTGTGTGGCCCAGCTCTGGCAGACGCGGCTGCTGCGCCATTCCAAGCTCACGGTGGCCGACGAGATCGAGAACGCCCTGTCCTATTACGAGGCGACGTTTCTGCAGGAGATCCCCAAGATCTACGAGCAGCTGGAGCAGGAGCTGGGCGAGAAGCTGCCCGAGCAGAGCTTTTTGCGCATGGGCCAATGGATTGGCGGCGACCGCGACGGCAACCCTTTTGTGACGGCCGAGAGCCTGGAGCTGGCCCTGACGCGCCAGGCCGACGTGGCGCTGCGCCACTATCTGCGCGAGGTGCACTATCTGGGCGGCGAGCTGTCGCTGTCGGCCAATCTGGTGGACATCACGCCCGAGATGCAGGCGCTGGCCGATGCCTCGCCCGACCACAATGTGCACCGCAGCGACGAGCCTTATCGCCGGGCGCTGACGGGCATCTATGCGCGGCTGGCCGCGACGCTCAGGCAGCTGACGGGCGGCGAGGCGGCACGCCACGCCGTGGCGCCGCAAAATGCCTATGCATCGGCCGACGCGTTTCTGGCCGATCTGCAGATCATCGACGACTCGCTGTCGCGCTACCACGGCAATGCCCTGGCGCCGCAGCGCCTGCGCCCGCTGATGCGTGCCGTGCGGGTCTTCGGCTTTTACCTGTCCACGGTGGACCTGCGCCAAAGCTCGGACAAGCACGAAGAAGTGGTGCGCGAGCTGCTCTCGGTCGCCAAGGTCGAGCTCGATTACAGCCTGCTTGAAGAAGACGCCAAATGCGCGCTGCTGGTGCGCCTGCTCGAAGACGCACGCCCCTTGCGGGTGATGGGCGGCGACTACGGCGATCACACGCGCAGCGAACTGGCCATCTTCGAGACCGCCAAGCGCCTGCGCGAGCGCCTGGGCGGCGAGGCGATTCGCCATTGCATCATCAGCCACACCGAGACCGTCAGCGATCTGCTCGAAGTGCTGCTGCTGCAAAAGGAAGTGGGCCTGCTGCGCGGCACCTTGCAGGACGGTGCGCAATGCGACCTGATCGTGGTGCCGCTGTTCGAGACCATCGAGGATCTGCGCAATGCCGCGCCCATCATGCGCCGCTACTACCAGCTGCCCGGCATTGCCGAGCTGGTCCGCAAAAGCGGCGGCGAGCAGGACATCATGCTGGGCTACAGCGACAGCAACAAGGACGGCGGCATCTTCACCAGCAACTGGGAGCTGTACCGGGCCGAGATTGCGCTGGTCGAACTGTTTGACGATCTGGCCGACCACTACGGCATCCGGCTGCGCATGTTCCATGGCCGTGGCGGCACCGTGGGGCGTGGCGGCGGCCCCAGCTACCAGGCCATCCTGGCGCAGCCGCCGGGCACGGTGCGCGGTCAGATCCGCCTGACCGAGCAGGGCGAGGTCATCGCCTCCAAATACGCCAACCCCGAGATCGGGCGCCGCAATCTGGAAACCCTGGTGGCCGCCACGCTGGAGGCCACGCTGCTGCAGCCGACCAAGCCGGCGACCAAGGCCTTTCTGGAGGCTGCGGCGTTTCTGTCCGAAACCAGCATGGCGGCCTACCGCGCGCTGGTCTACGAGACTCCGGGCTTTACCAATTACTTCTTCAGCAGCACGCCGATTCGCGAGATCGCCGAACTCAATATCGGCTCGCGTCCCGCATCGCGCAAGGCGACCCAGGCCATCGAAGACCTGCGCGCCATTCCCTGGGGCTTCAGCTGGGGCCAGTGCCGCCTGACGCTGCCGGGTTGGTATGGCTTCGGCTCGGCGATCCAGGCCTTCATCCACCGTCCGGGCAAGGATGCCAAGGCGCAACTGGCGCTGCTGCAGAAGATGTACCGCCAGTGGCCGTTCTTCCGCACCCTGCTGTCGAATATGGACATGGTGCTGGCCAAGAGCGACCTGAACCTGGCCTCGCGCTACAGCGAATTGGTGACCGACACGCGCTTGCGCCGCCGCATCTTCGGTGCAATTGAGGCCGAGTGGCACAGCACGGTGGAGGCGCTCAACCAGATCACGGGCGACAAGCAGCGCCTGGAGCACAACTCCGCACTGGCGCGCTCCATCCGCCACCGCTTCCCCTATATCGACCCGCTGAACCACCTGCAGGTGGAGCTGGTGCGCCGCTGGCGTGCGGGGCAGACCGACGACAGGGTCAAGAACGGCATCCATCTGTCCATCAACGGCATTGCTGCCGGAGTGCGCAACACGGGTTGAGAGCGCTGGCGGATGCTCCTGAATAAGGAGCTGGTATCGCTAATGAATAAAGGGTTTGGGGTATATAAGTACTTCAAACCATTTGCTGTATGGCGCTATCAGCTATGAAAGTTGAAATGGCGTCAAACCAGAACGCTTGCACGGTGAGCCATCGAGCAAACGCTGTCGCAGCTTCGCAGCAGATCACAGAAGCAGAAGAGGGATGGCTATCAACTTTAGGAGCTGCATACGCCTATGAATAAAGGGTTTTAGGTATATAAATGCTTGAAAACCTTTTTTGCATTGCGCTGTAAGCTATGAAAGTTGATGTGGCGTCAAACCAGCGCGCTTGCACGGTAAGCCATCAAGCAATCGCTGTCGCAGCTTCGCCGCAGATCACAGAGGCAGAGGCAGAGGGATAGGCAGATGCAGCAATTTTAGGAGCTGCCTGCGCCAATGCATAAAGGGTTTGAGGCAGATAAATGCTTCAAACCCTTTTTGGTATGGCGCTAACAGCTATGAAAGTTGAAGAGCCTTCAAGCAGGCATGCTCCAAAAGCGAGACATCAAGCAAGCGCCGCCGCGCAGCGAGGATGTTGTCCCCCTCAGGGGGAAGCCGCACAGCGGCTCAGGGGGAGTCAACCCCTCAGTGAAGCATCAAGGAGCCGGCCGCCTTGCTCTTGCCGGCGCGAGCGGGAGGATTGCACAGGCCGCACTGGTAGTGGCGCGCATTCTCGTAAGGCTCGGTCACGAACTGGCCCTTGCAGACCGAGCACTGGGTGCGCGTCAGCATCTGTGCATCGACAAACTTCACCAGGCGCCAGGCGCGGGTAAAGGACAGCAGCACCTCGAGTTCGGCAGCCTGAATCTGTTCGGTATAGAGG
Organism: Comamonas sp. GW821-FHT11H03; assembly: GCF_058807955.1. Lineage (NCBI taxonomy): Bacteria > Pseudomonadati > Pseudomonadota > Betaproteobacteria > Burkholderiales > Comamonadaceae > Comamonas > Comamonas sp. GW821-FHT11H03. The sequence goes on along the minus strand of NZ_JBXARF010000008.1, from coordinate 109,107 downwards.
CGGTAGGCCTTGGTCAGCTGCTCGGCCGAGTCCAGCTCCACGCCCTTGGACAGGTATTCGTAGATATTGAGGAACAGCGAGCTGTGGATGTTTTCCTGCCAGGTCAGAAACCAGTCCGTGGAAAACGGCAACTGGCCCTTGGAGGGAGACTTGCCCGAGATTTCCTTGTACAGCCGGATCAGGCGTTCATAGGACAGCGTGGTCTCGGACTCCAGCACCTGCATGCGGGCGCCCATCTCGATGAGCATGGCGGCGCGCTCGATTTGCTTGGATTCGTTCAGAACGCTTTTGGTGGCAGTCTTGGCGGCGGGCATCAATCTCTCCTAAAAACCAGGTAGTCGCTAGCGGGTGCTCAGAGCACTTCGGAGACACGGCTGGCCATCAGGATGTTGGCGTGCAGCGTATTGGTGGCGGCGTTACCGATCTTGTTGCTGCTGTGATTGGTCAGCAGGCTCCAGACCATTTCGTCATCGGCGCGGAAGCTGGCCAGCAAGGTGTTGCGCGATGCCAGCTTGAGCACCTGGGCCGAAGACAGCGAGCCCAGCAGTTCGCAGGACTCTTCGTTCAGACCCAGACGGAACACAGCCTCTGCCTTGTCCTGGCGGATCATGGTCTGGGCCAGCATCAGATAGGTGAGGTTGGCTTCGCGGATCTCGGCAAGCAGTTGTTCGTTGTTCATGGGGTCCAGTCCTTTCAATCTCGACAGACCGTCACGGCACACATAAACAAGACGTTAAAAGTGTTTCGATCTGTTGAAGTGAATTGTGTTTCAAGCCTTGATCGAACTGAAGTCGGGGAGTGTCGGTATCGCCGGTCTGGTTTTACAGGCAGGCATGTAGGATTTCCCTTACTGCCTTGCCGTCCTTCGGGATGACTCGGAGTGCTGGGTGGGGGCTGACATTGCATCAGGCCGGATTCCGCTGGTGCATGTATTGTGAATCTGTCCGAAAGATGACAAACGAGCAAATAAGCGGCTTTTTATTCGGTATCTGATGGCCTATGAAACAGGGCGGCCCGGATGTCCTGTGGTAGCGGCCCGAATCCGGGTTGCCAGGCTGCATCGACACGGGAGCGCGGACATGGGCGTGGGCCATGCCGCCAAGGCCTGGAGCATCGCGAAGGAGCGGGCTTGGTCTGGCTGGGTCTGGCTTGGCGTTGATCAAGCGCGCCGCACCGCACCGCACCGCACTGCATCGCACCGAGTTTGCGCCGCTCTGCCGTGATCGCGGCGCGCTCTGTCCGCGGCCCAGGAAGCGAAGCCGGCAAGCGCGGGGCGGCGTGCGGGCATGTCTGTTCTAGGCCGGTGCCTGGCGCGGCATCGGCACTGGCACTGGCGTGCGGCACGCTCAGCCCTTCTCGGCCGGGCGGGAGGGCTGGCTGCACCACTCGCTCCAGCTGCCGGCAAACAGGGCCGTGGGCGCAAAGCCGGCAATGCGCATGGCCAGCACATTGGGGGTGGCGCTGACGCCGCTGCCGCACTGGTGCACCACGCTGGCGGGATCGCGTCCGGCCAGCAACTGGTCAAACTCTGCCTTGAGCAGCGCTGCGGGCTTGAAGCGTCCGTCGGCGGCGATATTGCTGCCGAACGGGCGATTCAGCGCGCCCGGAATATGGCCTGCCACGGGATCCAGGGGCTCCACCTCGCCGCGGTAGCGAGCCGGGGCCCGGGCATCGATGAGGGTCTGGGTGGCCTGACCCAGATCGGCCTCGACCTGAGCGACGGTCTTGAGCGTCTCCAGCGGCTGGCCCAGTTCAAAGTTGGACTGGAAATGGCCGGGCTCTTCCCCGCTGCTCAAGGCTTGGCCGGCCGCCTGCCAGGCCTGCAGCCCGCCATCGAGCACGGCCACGGCATCGTGGCCGGCCCAGCGCAGCATCCACCACAGGCGACCGCAGTAATTGGCGGCGTTGCGGTCATAGACCACGGCCTGCATATCGTTGGCAAAGCCTATGGAGGACAGCCAGGCGGAAAAGCGCTCGCGCGTGGGCAAGGGGTGGCGGCCACCGGATGCCGACTGCACGCTGGTGGCGACCTGGCCGTCTTCGCCGGGCGCTCCGTGCGGTGCGCTGAGGTCTTTGTCCAGATCGACGAACAGGGCTCCCTCGATATGGACCTGCAGATATTGCTCGCGACCGGCAGGCGGGTTCATGAGGTCAAAGCTGCAGTCAAACACCATCAAGGGCTTGCCGCTGGCCTTGAGCCGGGCCAGCTCTTCGACGGAAATCAGGGTGTTGTAGTGCTCGGGCGTCGAGTGGTTCATGGCTTGCTGCTCCAAAGATTGAACGGCTGAAGACGGCATGGGGTGCAGTCTTGCGGCATACAAACCATTATGCGATCGGGCCGCAGCCCCGCAGCTTCATTGTTTGGATATGGCAAGCCGCGCAGATCCGGCGTGGACTGCGCGGCAGGCTGGGGCTGCTGACGTGCATGGAGAAGGCGCCGGGCGCGCCCCTGGCATGGCTAGCCCCTGGAGCGCAAGGTGGTGGCGGCGGCTCCGCTGGCGACGATGAGCACAATGCCCCCCCAGCCGATCAGGGGGATGCTCTCGCCGAACAGCACCAGGCTGAGCAGGGCGGCAAACACAATGCCCGAGTACTGCAGATTGGCGACGACCAGAGTGTTGGTCTTGCTGCCCGCCGAGGCATAGGCCTTGGTCATGCAGACCTGTGCCACGGCCGCGAGCACGCCCACGGGCACCAGCCACAGCGCGCTCCAACCGGGGAAGGGCGAGATGCCGGTGAACAGCATGGTGATGCCGCCGGCAACGGCCGAGCCCACCGAGAAATAGAACACCACGCGTGTCTCGGGCTCGCCCAGGCGCGACAGGGTGGTCACCTGCATATAGGCCATGGCCGCAAACATGCCGCCAAACAGGCCGCCGAGCGCGGCCACCCATTCACTGGCCGGGGCGCTGGTCGGGCGCAATACCAGCAACACGCCGACAAAGCCTGCTACCACCGTGGACACCAGTCCCCAGGGGAAGGGCGGAATGGCGCGGCGGGTTTCGGGTTCGGCTGCATAGGATTTGCGCAGGGTGTGGCGCATCCACAGGCCCTGGGCGATGAGAAACACCGCCATCCAGATGCTGCTCATGGAGTTGAGCGTGGTGGCCGTGGCCAGCGGCAGATGGCCGATGGCGTAGAACCAGGCACCCATGGAGATCACGCCGACAAAGCTGCGCCAGGCATGCTCGCGCGAGTACTGGGTGGTCAGCGTCACGCCGCTGCGCCTGGCCAGCCAGACCAGCAGCGCCATGCTGACCAGGCCGCGGTAGAACACGATCTCTGCCGCATTGAAGTCCTGGGAGGCAAACTTCACACACACACTCATGACCGCAAAAATCAACGCGGCCAACACCATCCACAGGGCTTGCATATCTCACTCAATTCAGCATAAAAAATAGCTGCTGCGCTCATGGAGCGATAGCAGCTATCAGTCTTGAGGCTTACCTCATTCAGCGTTGGGGAACGCTGTCGCCCATGATGCGGCGATACCACTCATGGAAATGTTGCATGCCGTCTTCCATGGGGCTCTGATAGGGGCCGACCTCGTTGTCGCCGCGTTCATACAGGGCCTTGCGGCCGCCGTCCATGCGCTCGGCGATCTCGTCGTCCTCGATGCAGGTTTCCATGTAGGCGGCCTTCTGGGCCTTCACGAACTCGGGCTCGAAGGCGGCGATTTCCTCGGGGTAGAAGAACTCCACCACGTTCAGCGTCCTGTCCACGGCCAGCGGGTGCAGGGTCGAGACCGTGAGCACATGCGGATACCACTCCACCATGATGTGGGGGTAGTAGGTCAGCCAGATGGCACCGCGCTCGGGCAGATCGCCATTGCGGTAGGCCAGCAGCACCTCGTGCCACTTCTTGTAGATGTCCGAGCCGGGGTTGCCGAAGCTGGGGGCCACGCCCACGGTCTGCACCGAGTACTCGCTGGCGAATTCCCACTTCAGATCGTCGCAGGTGACGAAGTTGCCCAGGCCGGGGTGGAAGGGACCGACGTGATAGTCCTCCAGATAGACCTCGATGAAGGTCTTCCAGTTGTAATTGCACTCGTGCATCTCGACATGGTCGAGCACAAAGCCGTCGAACTGGAGCTGCTCGCGCAGCTTCATGCCGGCCAGGTCGGCCTCGATGTCGCGGCCGTTGTCCTCGAACAGCAGTCCGTTCCACTCGCGCAGACGGTAGTTGTTGAGGTTCAGGCAGGGGTCGTGGCTGAAATGGGGCGCGCCCAGCAGCTCGCCGCTGGTGCTGTAGGTCCAGCGGTGCAGCGGGCAGACAATGTTGCCTCCGGCATGGCCCTTGCCCTCGGACAGCAGATTGCCGCGTCCCTTGAGCATCACGGCCTGGCGGTGGCGGCAGACATTGGAGATCAGCTCGATCTCGCCTTTGGCATTGCGTACCAGCGCCCGCCCCTCTTTTTCCTGAGGCAGGGCGTAGTAGTCGCCTATCTCGGGAACGGCCAGCTGGTGGCCTACGTAGCGCGGGCCGCGCTTGAAAATCGTTTCCAACTCGCGCTGGAACAGCGCCTCGTCGAAATAACTTGAAACTGGTAGTTGGCTTGCGGCCTGCTGCAGTTGAAGACTTAAATCAGTCATGGATGACCTGACCTAAAGACTCCCCACAGGGAGGGTGCACGTGCGCACACGGTAAAAAACGAAACCGGCCTTGTCTGGACACGGGCTTGAGGCAATAGGCGGTGGCTTGGCCAGCCGACTGGTTTGCCCGACCGGATGACCAGGCACGGGGCCGGTTTGACGGGAATGGGATTATAGGCTGTGGGGTTATTTCCGTTTGTCTGGTACGTGTATTGACGTTATTGGGGCGGTGTGGCGAAAAATCCTGTCAGCAAGCTGCCAGCCGTGCGCAAACCTTGGCAGGGCACCAAAAAAGCCGGCCTGAACGCCGCCGACCTGGCCGCAAGTCACAGCCAAGACATCTCGCGCCGGCCGGCTTTGCGGGCATTGCACGCCAATGGTGCGGGGACGCCTAAAATCGTCGTTTCCGTCCAACATAAGCCACACCCTCCATGCCCAAGGCCGCTGCCGCCAAAAAATCCGAACAGCCTGTCAGCTATGAAGCTGCTTTGCAGGAGCTGGAACAACTGATTGCGCAGATCGAATCGGGTCAGCTGCCGCTGGAGCAGATGCTCAGCGGCTACCAGCGTGCGGCCGAGCTGCTGGGCTTTTGCCGCAGCCAGCTCGAAGCCGTGCAGGAGCAGGTCAAGGTACTGGATGAAGGCAAGCTGTCCGCCTGGACCCAGGACTGATCCCGGCGTCCGCGCTTTTTGCCTTGAAGATGCAGCCCATGAATGAATCAATGATTGCCGAACCATCGACGCCTTTGAACGAGGGCAAGCCTGCCCTGGATTTTTCCGTCTGGATGCAGGAGCGACTGGCGCGCACCGAAGATGCGCTGTCGCGCTGGGTGGGCATCAATGCACCTGCGGGCCTGGGCGAAGCCATGCGCTACGCCGTGCTCGATGGCGGCAAGCGCTTGCGACCGCTGCTGGTCTGGGCGGCTGCCGAGGCGGTGGGCGGTCTGGCTGCGGCCACGCTGCGCGCAGGTTGCGCCGTTGAGCTGATTCACGCTTATTCCCTGGTGCATGACGACATGCCCTGCATGGACAACGACACCATGCGCCGTGGCAAGCCCACCGTGCATGTGCAGTTTGGCGAAGCCTCGGCCCTGCTGGCCGGCGATGCTCTGCAGGCTCTGGCGTTCGAGCTGCTGCTGCCTGAAGACGACGGCATTCCCTGCTCCATGCAGGCCAAGCTGTGCCGCCTGCTGGGCGCGGCGGCGGGCAGCCAGGGCATGGCCGGCGGCCAGGCCATCGACCTGGCCAGCGTGGGCAAGCAACTGAGCGAGGCGCAACTGCGCGAAATGCACCGCCTCAAGACCGGCGCGCTGCTGCTGGGCAGCGTGCTCATGGGGGCTGCCTGCAATGCGCAGACCGATGCCAGGGCGCTGGCTGCGCTGACCGACTATGGTCAGGCACTGGGCGTGGCTTTCCAGGTGGTGGACGACATTCTGGATGTGGTGGCCGACTCCGCAACGCTGGGCAAGACGGCCGGCAAGGACGCGGCCAATGACAAGCCCACTTTTGTGTCGCTGCTGGGGCTGGAGGCTGCGAGAGCCCATGCCGAGCAGTTGCGCCAGCAGGCCCATGCCGCCTTGACGCGCAGCGGTCTGGCCGACACGCAGGCCTTGGGTGCACTGGCCGATATGGTCGTGCAGCGTACCCACTGAGATTTAATAGAGAAGCCCTGTAATCCAGTACTGGTAAACACTAGCAGCTATTAAAAATATAGAACATGTCCACGAATACCTCTTCCCTGCTGCACAACATCAACGATCCCGCAGATATGCGCGGTCTCTCGCGCTCCCAGCTCAAGAGCCTGGCCGCAGAGCTGCGCAACTATGTGATCGACAGCGTCTCAAGGACCGGCGGGCACCTCAGCTCCAACCTGGGGACGGTGGAGCTGACCGTGGCGCTGCACTCGGTGTTCAACACGCCCTATGACCGCATCGTCTGGGATGTGGGCCACCAGACTTATCCGCACAAGATATTGACCGGCCGCCGCGATCGCATGGACACGCTGCGCCAGTTCGGCGGCCTGTCCGGCTTTCCCCAGCGGGCCGAGAGCGAGTACGACACCTTTGGCACGGCGCACTCGTCCACCAGCATCTCTGCGGCGCTGGGCATGGCGCTGGCCGCCAAGCAAAAAGGTGAGGATCGCCGTGCGATAGCCGTGATCGGCGACGGCGCGATGACGGCCGGCATGGCGTTCGAGGCACTGAACAACGGCGGCGTGCACGATGCCAATCTGCTGGTCATTCTCAATGACAACGATATGAGCATCAGCCCGCCCGTGGGCGCGCTCAATCGCTATCTGGCGCAACTGATGAGCGGCCAGTTCTATGCCAAGGCCCGCGATGTGGGCAAGAGCGTTCTCAAGCAGGTGCCGCCCTTGCTGGAGCTGGCCAAGCGTCTGGAGCAGCAGGCCAAGGGCATGGTCGTGCCTGCCACCATGTTCGAGCAGTTCGGCTTCAACTACATCGGCCCCATCGACGGCCATGACCTGGACTCGCTGATTCCCACGCTGGAGAACATCAAGGGTCTCAAGGGCCCGCAGTTTCTGCATGTGGTCACCAAGAAGGGGCAGGGCTACAAGCTGGCCGAGGCCGACCCCGTGGCTTACCACGGCCCCGGGAAGTTCGACCCGGCCGTCGGTCTGGTCAAGCCGGTCACGCCTGCCAAGCAGACCTTCACCCAGGTGTTCGGCCACTGGCTCTGTGATATGGCGGCCAAGGACCAGCGCCTGGTCGGCATCACGCCTGCCATGCGTGAAGGCTCGGGCATGGTGGAATTCCACAAGCGCTTTCCCGGCCGCTACTACGACGTGGGCATTGCCGAGCAGCATGCAGTCACTTTCGCCGGTGGCATGGCCTGCGAAGGCGTCAAGCCCGTGGTGGCCATCTATTCCACCTTTTTGCAGCGTGCCTATGACCAGCTGATCCACGATGTGGCGCTGCAGAACCTGCCCGTGGTGTTTGCTCTGGACCGCGCTGGTCTGGTGGGCGCCGACGGTGCCACGCACGCCGGTGCTTATGACATCGCCTTTGTGCGCTGCATTCCCAATATGAGCATGGCCTGCCCGGCCGACGAACGCGAAACGCGCCAGTTGCTGACAACGGCCTATGAGCAGGATCACCCTGTCTGCGTGCGCTACCCGCGCGGCGCCGGTGTGGGCGTGACTCCGCTGGAAAGCCTGGAAGGCCTGCCCTTCGGCAAGGGCGAGATGCGCCGTGAGTCGGCTTCCAAAAAAGTGGCGATCCTGGCTTTCGGGACCTTGCTGTACCCGGCCTTGCAGGCCGCCGAAGCCTTGGATGCCAGCGTGGCCAATATGCGCTGGGCCAAGCCTCTCGATGAAGAGCTGCTGCTCCAGATCGCGGCAGATCACGAGCTCATCGTCACGCTGGAAGAAGGCTGCGTCATGGGCGGCGCTGGCAGTGCCGTCATGGAGAGCCTTGCCGCCCATGGCCTGAGCAAGAGCGTGCTGCAGCTGGGCCTGCCCGACGCGTTCATCGAGCATGGCGATCCCGCCAAGCTGCTTGCACTGCAGGGGCTGGACGCGGCAGGCATCGAGGCCTCCATCCGAAAGCGTCTGGCTGCGTGCTGAGGCGACAGGGACATCGTTTGTGCAAACGGGCTCAGGCAGTGGCTGAATCCCTGTTTGCGTCAGTCCTGATGGACTGAAACCAGGCCCTTCATCGAAGGGCCTTTTTCTTTGCATGTCGTCAAGAAAACTGACGGCAACCGCGAATCGCCACACGGGCGGCGTCTGCGTTCCTAGAATGCCTGTGGCTGCCGGCCTGTGATCAGGCCGTTGCAGCCGGCTTGGCAATCGACAACTACTAGCGGAGAAATATTCATGGATCGTCGCTCACTCGTCAAACATGTGGGCATGGCCGGTGTGCTGGCAGCGGGCGTGGCTCCTGCGGTGCGCGGCCAGGAGGTGCTGCGCTGGCGCCTGGTGACGAGTTTTCCCAAGGTCCTCGACGCCATCTCTGGCGGGGCCGAGAAATTTGCCCAGTCGCTGCGTCTCATGTCGGGCGGCCAGATCGAGGTCAGCGTGCACTCCGCAGGCGAGCTGATGCCCGCCTTTGGCGTGATGGAGGGGGTACAGAACGGCGTCGTCGAAATGGCGTTGACCGCTCCCTACTACTTCACCGACAAGGACTACTGCTTTGCACTGGGTTGCGCCGTGCCCTTTGGTCTGACGGCGCGGCAGATGGATGCCTGGATGGAGTGGGGCGGCGGGCGCAAGCTCATGGATGATTTCTACGCCCAGTACGGCATCAAGAGTCTGAGCGCTGGCAATACCGGCACGCAGATGGGGGGCTGGTACCGCAAGGAAATCAAGACCGTGCAGGATCTGCATGGTCTGCGCATGCGCGCTGGCGGCGGCTTGCTCGGTGATGCGCTGCAAAAGCTGGGCGTGCAGGCCGTCAACATGCCCATTGCCGATGCGCAGCAGGCGCTGGAAAAAGGTCGTCTCGATGCGGTGGAGTTTGTCGGCCCCTACGACGACCAGAAGCTGGGCTTCGGCAAGATCGCGCCTTACTACTACTATCCGGGCTGGTGGGAGGGCGGCGCCGAGCTGGCCTATTTCATCAATGCCAAGGCCTTTGCAGCCCTGAGCCCCGAGCTGCGTGCCATGGTGGAGGCCGCCGCAGCGCTGGCCGCCAAGGATCTGACTGCCAAGTACCTGGCGTACAACCCCGCAGCGCTCAAGAAGCTGCTGAGCGAACGCGTGCAGCTGCGCGCCTTTCCGCGCGAGCTCATGGATGCGGGCTTCAAGGCCGTGATGGCCACCATGGCCGAGCATGAGGCCAAGTCGGCACAGTTCAAGAAAATTCACAGAAGCCTGCGCGGATTTCAGCACGACCAGTTGCTCTGGGATCGTTTCTCCGAGTTCCGCTATGCCAGCTATATGAGCGCGGTACGACTGTAAGCATCGGCCGCTGCCCGCCGAGGCCTGACTTGATGCACCTCACTAGGTAGAACTTCTTAAGCGAACGGTCACTTTTTAGCGCTTGTGAAACGGTTGGCTCGTGTACATTTTGTGCCTGTTGCATAAAACAAGCTGGCATAGATCAGTGGTCTGTATCAGCTCAATTCGTTCCTCAAGGAGACTAAAGTGGATCGTCGTTCCATTCTGAAAAATGCCGGTATCGCCGGCGTGCTGGCCGCGGGTGCTGCACCTGCTGTTCACGCCCAGGCCGCTGTGCGCTGGCGCCTGGCCTCCAGCTTCCCCAAGTCGCTGGACACCATCTTCGGCAGTGCTGAAAAGCTGTCGCAACTGGTCAAGGCCATGTCGGGTGGCAAGTTCGAGATCTCGGTGCACCCGGCTGGCGAGCTGATGCCTGCTTTCGGTGTGGTGGATGCGCTGCAGGGCGATACCATTGACATGGCACAGACCGCTGCCTACTACTTCACCGGCAAGGATCCCATCTTCGCCTTCAGCTGCGCCGTGCCCTTTGGCCTGACCGCGCTGCAGATGAACGGCTGGAAGGATCATGGCAACGGCCGCAAGCTCCTTGATGCCTTCTTTGCCAAGTACAACTTCAAGACCGCATCGGCCGGCAACACCACGACCCAGATGGGCGGCTGGTACCGCAAGGAAATCAAGACCGTGGAAGACCTCAAGGGTCTGAAGATGCGTCTGGGCGGCGGCGTGTTCGGCGAAGCCATGGCCAAGCTGGGCGTGGTTGCGCAGAACATGCCTGCTGGCGATGTCTACCAGGCCCTGGAAAAGGGTACGCTGGACGCCGTGGAATTCGTCGGTCCCTACGACGATGAAAAGCTGGGCTTCAACAAGGTTGCGCCTTACTACTACTACCCCGGCTGGTGGGAAGGCTCTGCCGAGCTGGAGTTCTTCATCAACATCAAGAAGTACAACGCGCTGTCGCCCGAGAACAAGGCGATCCTGGACGCTGCAACCCGCGTGGCTGCCGCCGACATGACCAGCAAGTACCAGGTGCTGAATCCTCAGGCCATCAAGCGCCTGGTGGCCAACAAGACTCAGCTCAAGATGTTCCCCAAGCCTTTGATGGATGCCGGCTTCAAGGCCTCCATGGAAGTGTTTGCCGAGCACGAAGCCAAGTCGCCCGAATTCAAGAAGATCCACCAGGACATGCGTGCCTTCCAGCGCGACCAGATTCTGTGGAACCGCTTCTCCGAGTACCCCTTCAATCAGTACATGGCGACTGCCAAGATCTGATTTCGCTCAGACCCAAGACTTCCAGCGCCATGCGCTGGCTGCAAAAAAACCGCAGCTTGCTGCGGTTTTTTCATGCGCCCGAAATGATGCGAGCCTGAGTTGAGCGGCTCCTGCTTGCGGTGCCGGGTTGGCTGTCATGCTCGATCCTTCCTGGATTGCAGTTGCCTGTAGACATCGTCCCCGCAGAGGGTGTCCTGTTGGCTGCGGGCCTGGGCCAGGCCTTGGTTGACCAGGCCGTCATGGAAATCCAGGGCCGCCAGTGCGGCCTGTTCCTGCAACGGTGCCGACGGCTCCTGATGCGGCAGCACCGCCGCCCCCCCCATATGCACCTTGAGCTGTGCCCCATTCACGCGGATGCCCCGGCCTTCACCGTCAGTGCGCTGGCCGCTTCGATCACCAGCTTCTGGCCGGCCTGCAACCGTTGCGCGGCGCCCAACTTGATGTGCTGGTCTGGCACCACGACTCAGGTGGCCGTGGGCCTTGGTTGCGGGCAAGTGCTGATTAGTGGTTGGCTGCTTTCGTCGCAAGCTTGGTAACGCATTGCTTTGGGATGTTGGCTTCGTAATAGGTGCTTTTGAGGCTTTTGTTTTTTTTATCAACGATGAGATTGATAAATTCATCACCGCAGCTTGGGGACGCTTCTATAAACTCTCTTTTTTGGGCATCGTAAACGAACACTCTGAAAATCGTGTAAGTGCCCATCCCGTCGTCAATGTGCCAAACAGCAAAATCCCCAATCCCATCAAAATTGAAGTCATCGAGCTTTACATGCAGCTCCTTATTCGTTTCAAAAAACAAGTCGCTTATTTTGTGACGGCCATTATTTTTTACATCTACATTCAGGCTTGATCCGCCCCATGAAAGCGTCACCTCATTTTCTTTGTCGGGATTGAATTTTAACGATTGCGCTTGAGTAGACACACAAAAAAGAGTTAATAGCGCTGCCAATATCGTCTTCTTGTTATTCATTGAACTACTCCGCAGGCTGCATGTTTGCATGGATGGAAGCCTTCCCTGTAGGGGATGTGATTATTATTTGAGTTTCAGAAATGCTGTCTGTGAGCTTTCGAAGTATATAGGCCGCATAGGCGGTATAGGCCTGTCTTTTGTAGTATCCGTTGCCGCCGCCGTTAGCGAGACGATTGATCAGACCTATATTATTTGCCGAGTACCGTCTGTCTGGGACTCTGTTGATATTCATTCCACTTGCGAAGGTTTTAGACACCCAGTGTGGCAGGCCTTGCACTTCCAGTGGCAGCCAGCCCCAGGCAAAGGGGCAACTGCACGGCGGTATCGCCAAAATGCAAATGACGTGCAAATGAAGTGCAAATGAAGTGCAAATTAACGGGCTCGAACTTGCGCCGTGTCAGTGAATCCACCTGCACCGCTTCGGTGGTGCCTTCTGACACGCGGATGATGCCCGGGCATTGGCAGCCTGTGACAGCAGGTCTGCGTATGGTGGGCGGATGGCCGTCAGCAATACGGCGATGGTCCTTGCGGTTTGCTGGGAACGCAGCAAATCCATCACTCAGCCATCTGTGCTCAATGAAAAAGCCCCGGCTCTGGCGAGCCGGGGCTGTATCAGCGCAAGTGAGCCTGATTTACTTGGCGGCAGGCGCTGCGTTCAGTGAATCCTGCAAGGCCTTGGCCGGATCATCCGAGCCATAGCCGCCCGCATCGGGTGCGGCCGGGGCAGGCTGGCTGCCCTCGGCAGGGGCCGCAGGCACTGCAGAGCCTTCTTCGCCGCCCTCAGGGGCCCCGAAGGGGTTGTCTGCACCATAGCCGCCGCCAGCGTCGTTGAGCTGGTTGAGCATCTCGTCGCCCACCTTGTTCATGTCCACGACCACCGGTTTGTCGAGCGCGCCGGTCACGATGCCGGGGAAGGCGATGAGCACACCCACCATCACCAGCTGGATCAGCACAAAGGGCACGGCACCCTTGTAGATCTGCATGGTGGTGACGGGATCGATGACCTTGTGCGTGACCTTGTCGACGTATTGCTTGTCCGGAGCGACCGAGCGCAGGAAGAACAGTGCAAAACCGAAGGGCGGATGCATGAACGAGGTCTGCATGTTCACGGCCAGCAGCACGCCGAACCAGATCAGGTCGATGCCCATCTTCTCGGCCACGGGGCCCAGCAGCGGCACCACGATGAACGAGAGCTCAAAGTAGTCCAGGAAGAAGGCCAGGAAGAAGATCATGATGTTGACCACGATCAGGAAGCCCACCTGGCCGCCGGGCAGGCTGGTCAGCAGATGCTCCACCCACTTGGGGCCGTCGGCGGCCTGGAACACCAGGCTGAAGGTGGTGGCGCCGATCATGATGAACATCACGAAGCTGGCCAGCTTGGTGGTCGAGGCCAGGGCCTGCTTGAGCAGATCCATGTTCAGGCGTCGGCGGGCAAAACCCATGAGCAGTGCCGCCATGGCTCCCATGGCGCCGCCTTCGGTAGGTGTTGCAATGCCCAGGAAAATGGTGCCCAGAACCAGGAAGATCAGCAGCAGCGGAGGGATCAGCACAAAGGTCACGCGCTCGGCCAGCTTGGACAGCAGGCCCAGCTTGAGGACCCGGTTGAGTGAGGCGATCACGAAGGCGATGAAGGTGCCGCCGCACATGGCGGTGACGATCTTCTCGTCGGTGGCGACTTCGGTGATTTCCTTGCCCTGCCACCAGGTGTGCAGGTCGGCCATGTGGCTGGCCAGGAAGATGGCCACGATGGTCGAGATGCCCATGACCACGGCCAGCGAGGTATAGCCGGAGTTGCCATTGGCTTCGCGATAGATACGCGCCTCAACGGGGAGAGCAGGCACCATCTTGGGTTTGAAGATGGCCAGAATCACCACCCACAGCACATACAGGCCCATGAGCATGAAGCCGGGGATGAAGGCACCCTTGTACATGTCGCCCACGCTCTTGCCCAACTGGTCGGCCATCAGAATCAGCACCAGCGAAGGCGGGATGATCTGGGCCAGCGTGCCCGAGGCCGCAATCACGCCCGATGCAAGGCGGCGGTCATAGCCGTAACGCAGCATGATGGGCAAAGAGATCAGGCCCATGGAAATCACTGAAGCAGCAACCACGCCAGTGGTGGCAGCCAGCAGCGCGCCCACAAAGATCACGGCCAGCGCCAGACCGCCTCGGATCGGCCCGAACACCTGACCGACTGTGTCGAGCAGGTCCTCCGCCATGCCGGAGCGTTCGAGAATCAGGCCCATCAAGGTGAAGAAGGGCACGGCCAGCAAGGTGTCGTTGGCCATGATGCCGATCAGGCGCTGAGGCAGCCAGGCCATCACGGAGGAGGGAAAGACCCCCAGTTCAATGCCCAGAAAGCCGAAGGCCAGGCCTGCTGCACCCAGGCTGAAGGCCACGGGAAAGCCCAGCAGCAAAAAGCAGATCAGCCCCGCAAACATGATGGGGGCGTAGTTGGTAGCGATGAATTCCATTGATTGTCTCTCCCGCTACCGTTAGGCCTTGGCCTGGGCGGCCAGCGCCTCAGCCTGCTTGCGATCGGCTTCGGCACGCAGGGCCTCGGCCAGCTCTTCCTCGGCGCTCTTGTCACTGAGCTTGCCCATGGGGTCGGGGCCGTCACCGGTCAGGAAGGCAATGCGCTTGATCAGCTCGGAGATGCCCTGTGCCAGCAGCAAGGTGATGCCTACAGGAATCGCCGTCCATACGGGCCAGCGGATCAGCCCGCCAGGGTTGCCCGACACCTCGCCGGACTGGTACATCTGGATCACCACCGGCATGCTCAGCCACAGAATGGTCAGGCATAGCGGGGTGAGAAAGAAGGCAAAGCCGATGATGTCGATCCAGACCTGGGCCTTTTTGGACAGACGGCTGTTGATCACGTCGATGCGCACATGCTCGCGATGCAGCAAGGTGTAGCCCGCCGCAATCAGAAAGGACCATGCGAACAGATACCACTGGACTTCCAGAAAGGCGTTGGAGCTGGTGTCAAAGGTCTTGCGAACAATGGCGTTGGCGGCGCTGATGAAGGTGGCGGCAAATATCAGCCAGATGGAATATTTGCCGACAAAGGCGTTGAGCCTGTCGATAGCCCTGGACAGGGCGAGTAAAGCCTGCATGGTGTCTCCAAAAAGTAGGCTGTGTATGCGTCGCGCTATTGCGGCTGGTAAGCCTCAGGGCGATCTGAGTTTTTGAACCGAACTGGAGATTCTACGGACGCAGGTATGGTGTTTTTTACAAATACGCACGTAAATGTGGTGCCCGAGCGTCAGTGGTGCTTGCTATGCGTACGATAGCTTGAAGTGCATGACTGGTGCAGCTTAGATGATTGTTTTATTGAGGTATTTTTAGTTTCTCATGGGCTTGCCTGGTAGTGTGTGCCTGCTGTCGTGGAGGGTGTTTTCGCACGGAAACTAGGGCAAATCCGTAGAGGGCCAAACTGCATCGGATCGGGCTCAAGACCTTTTACTTACTTGCTGGCCAGCCGCCGGTACAGGGTGGCCCGGCTCAGTCCCAGGTTGCGGGCGGCCAGGCTTACATTGCCACGGGCTTCCTGCATGGCCTGCTGAATCAACAGCAGCTCGCTGGTGCGCAGCGGCGTGGCCATGGTGTTGGCCGGTGCGCAGCGGCTGGTCTCGGCCCCCGTCATGACAGGCGCGCGCAGCAGGGGGCCGGCCTGCGCGAGAGCGAGCAGGCGCATGCCGGACCACAGCGGCAGCTGCAGCGGGGCCTCAGGCCGCTGGCGCGCATGCTCGATCAGATGGCTCCAGGGCAGGGCCAGCAGCTCATGGCTCTGCATCAGCGATTCATCCCCAGGTGCTTGCAGCGGACGCGGTACCAGTTGCCTGGCCACGGTGTTGCTGCCCAGCAATCGGCCTTCGGCATCAAAGATCATCAGGCCTTCGCCTTCCTGGCCCAGCGGGCCGCCGGGCCAGTTCACGCGCAGCAAGAGGGCATGGGGCAGGGCCCGCAGCAATCGATCTTCGATGGCGCGTGCGCAGCGCAGTGCCAGCAGCAGCAGCTCGGGGCGCTCGGGTACATCGATGCCGGTGATGTCCAGCATGCCCAGGCATTCGCCCTGCGGCCCGAATACCGGGGCGCCCGCGCAGCTGTAGTCGCGCAGATCGTCAAAAAAATGTTCCTGCCTGTGCAGCCATACCGGACTGAGCTCGGCCAGCGTCGCGCCGATGGCCGAGGTGCCCACGCCGCGCTCGGACAGGTCCACGCCGACCCGGCCCACGGCCAGCGCACGCAGATCGCGGTGATCGACGGGGCCTTGCACCTCCAGCGTCAGGCCCTGAGCATCGGTCAGCAGGCAGAAGTAGCGCATGGCACCCACGGCCGCCACCAGTTGCGTCATGACCGGGCGTGCGGCCTGCAGCAGCAGCTGATGCTGTTCCTGGGCGTGGCGCAGCGCATGAGGACCTACGGCCTCGAACTCCACTCTTTGCGCGGGATGGCGTCCCTGGGCCACGCAGCGCTGCCATGAGCGCCACAGCCAGGGGGCAAGGCCGGACGGTATCAGCGCATGGGATGAGTCCATCGCCAGCAGCTGCTGCCTGGCCTGGACAAGCAGTGCATGGCGTGCGCCAGCATGGGTTGCGGCTTGTGCGGAAGAAGCGGGGCTGGCGGGCGGCATGCGGACTCCGGACAGTGTTTCATTTTGAGAATATCTGTGCGTGTTTCGCATGGCTTGGGGGTCAACCCTAGCGCCCTGCATCGCGCTGACTGCCCACCATAGAGAGTGCGGTTGTGCTTTGTTACCCAATTCTCCGGACTCAGGCAGGAGGCATCACGATGAATGTTCAGTTCACGGTCAATGGCCGGGCGGCCAGCATTGACGTTCCCCCCAATACCTTGCTGGTGCAGGCGCTGCGTGAACAGCTGCGCCTGACGGGCACCCATGTGGGCTGCGATACCAGCCAGTGCGGAGCCTGCACGGTGCTGGTCAATGGCAAGGCCATCAAGTCCTGCACCATGCTGGCGGTGCAGGCCCAGGGCGCCGAGGTGCAGACCATAGAGGGCATGGCCGCTGGCGACGGCACCATGCACCCCATGCAGGCGGCCTTCAAGCAGTGCCATGGCTTGCAGTGCGGCTTCTGTACGCCGGGCATGGTCATGAGTGCGGTGGACCTGTGTCGCCAAAAGCCTCAGGCCACCGATGCCGAGATCCGCGAGCTGCTCGAAGGCAATATCTGCCGCTGCACGGGTTATCAGAACATCGTCGCCGCCGTCAAAGCGGGTCGCGACGGCATGAACGCCGCTTGAGCAGCGCATCACAACTAGAAGAGGAGACACACCATGGGTGCATCTGACTTTTCCAAGCTGCCGCATATCGGCGAGCCCCTATTGCGCCGCGAGGACGAGCGCTTTCTGACCGGAGCCGGCCAGTACACGGACGACATCACGCTGGGCGCACAGACCTATGCGGTGTTTGTGCGCTCGCCCCATGCGCATGCCAGGCTGCGCAGCGTCAACATCGATGCGGCCAAGGCGGCCGAGGGGGTGATCGGTGTGCTCACGGGCGTCGACGTGGCGGCCGCCGGTATCAACGGCCTGCCCTGCGGCTGGCTGATCACCAGCACCAATGGCGAGCCCATGAAGGAGCCGCCGCACCCGATTCTGGCCCTCGATACCGTGCGCTATGTGGGCGATCAGGTGGCCATGGTGGTTGCCGAGACCCTGCAGCAGGCACGCGATGCCGCAGAGCTGGTGGAGGTTGACTACGAGGTGCTGCCTGCGGTGGTGAATGTGGCCGATGCAGCGGGCGGCAAAAAGCCCGGGGCGGTGGTTCACGACATTGCCCCAGACAACCATTGCTACCAATGGGCGATTGGCGACAAGGCGGCCGTGGATGCCGTGTTTGCGGGGGCCGCCCATGTGACCCGGCTGGACCTGGTCAACAACCGCCTGATCCCCAATGCCATGGAGCCGCGCGTGGCCATAGGCAGCTACAACCGCGCCATGGACGAGTACACGCTGTACGTGGCCAACCAGAACCCGCATGTGGAGCGGCTGCTGATGACGGCTTTCGTCATGGGTCTGCCAGAGAGCAAGGTGCGCGTGATTGCTCCCGATGTGGGTGGCGGCTTCGGCTCCAAGATCTTTCTGTATGCCGAGGATGTCTGCCTGACCTGGGCCGCCAAAAAGCTCAACCGCAATATCAAGTGGACGGCCGATCGCAGCGAATCCTTCCTGACCGATGCCCATGGCCGCGACCATGTCAGCCATGCCGAGATGGCCATGGATGCCAACGGCAAGTTCCTCGCCATGCGCGTGCACACCGATGCGAATCTGGGTGCCTACCTGTCCACCTTTGCCAGCGCCGTTCCGACGATTCTTTACGCAACGCTGCTGGCGGGGCAGTACACCACGCCGCAAATCCATATCGAGGTCGATGCCTGGTTTACCAACACCTCGCCCGTGGATGCCTACCGGGGCGCAGGCCGCCCCGAGGCCACGTACCTGCTCGAGCGTCTGGTCAGCCGCTGTGCCTGGGAGATGAATCTGTCTCAGGCCGAGATCCGCCGCCGCAACTTCATCACCCGCTTTCCGTATCAGACGCCCGTGGCGCTTCAGTACGACATCGGCGACTACCAGGCCTGCATGGATCAGGCCGAGCAGCTGGCCGATGTGGCGGGATTTGCGGCGCGGCGCGCAGCCAGCGAGGCCAGAGGGCTCAAGCGCGGCCTGGGCTACAGCAGCTACATCGAGGCCTGTGGCCTGGCGCCCAGCAATATCGCCGGGGCGCTGGGCGCGCGTGCCGGTCTGTTCGAGTGCGGCGAGGTGCGCGTCCACCCCACGGGCAGCGTGACGGTGTTCACGGGCTCGCACAGCCACGGTCAGGGGCATGAGACGACTTTTGCCCAGGTGGTGGCGGCGCGGCTGGGCATTCCCGTCGAGCATGTCGAGATCGTCCATGGCGATACGGGCCGCGTGCCTTTTGGCATGGGAACCTATGGCTCGCGCTCCATCAGCGTGGGTGGCGCGGCCATCATGAAGGCACTGGACAAGATCGAGGCCAAGGCCAAGAAGATTGCCGCGCACCTGATGGAGGCCAGCGATGCCGACATCGATTTCGCGGGAGGCGAGTTCACGGTGCGTGGCACGGACAGGAAGCTGCCTTTTGCCCAGATTGCGCTGACGGCCTATGTGCCTCACAACTATCCGCTGGACAAGTTGGAGCCGGGGCTGGACGAGACCGCTTTCTACGATCCCACCAACTTCACCTTCCCGGCCGGCACCTATATCTGCGAGGTCGAGGTCGACCCGGCCACGGGCGTGGTGCGCGTCGACCGCTTCAGTGCCGTGGACGACTTCGGCACCATCATCAACCCCATGATCGTGGAGGGTCAGGTCCATGGCGGACTGGCCCAGGGCATAGGACAGGCGTTGCTGGAGAACTGCGTCTACGACCGGGACTCGGGGCAGTTGCTGACCGGCAGCTTCATGGACTACGCCATGCCCCGCGCCGACGATCTGCCCGATTTCAAGCTGGGTACGGTCTGCACCCCCTGCACCCACAACCCGTTGGGCACCAAGGGCTGTGGCGAGGCCGGGGCCATAGGCTCGCCGCCTGCGGTCATCAATGCCGTGCTCGATGCCCTGCATTCGCTGGGTGTCAAGGATCTGGACATGCCTGCCAGTCCGCACCGCGTGTGGGAGGCCATCGATGCTGCACGCCCCTGACCGCTGCCTGAATACACCCGACTGAGAGGAAGAGAGGACAACACATATGTATGCCTTCAGTTACTCCAATCCCCGGACGCTGGATGAGGTGAGCGCTGCCAGCGGGCAGTTTCTGGCCGGTGGCCAGAGCCTGATTCCTTCCATGAAGCTGCGCCTGGCCCAGCCTGGTGCGATTGTGGATCTCAACCAGGTCGATGGTCTGGCGGGAATCCGCGTCAGCGGTGATCAGGTCGAGATCGGCGCCATGACCCGTCATGCCGATGTCGCCGCCAGCCGCGAGGTGCAGCACGCCATTCCGGCGCTGGCCGAACTGGCAGGCGGCATTGGCGATCGGCAGGTGCGCGCGCGCGGCACGATTGGCGGATCGCTGGCCAACAACGACCCCGCGGCCTGCTATCCCAGTGCGGTGCTGGGGCTGGGCGCCGCCGTGGTCACGACCTGGCGCGAGATAGCGGCAGACGACTTCTTCCAGGGCATGTACACCACGGCACTGGAAGAGGGCGAGCTGATCAAGGCCGTGCGCTTTCCGGTGCCCAGTAAGGCGGCCTATATCAAGTTCAAGCAGCCCGCGTCGCGCTTTGCGCTGGTGGGCGTGTTTGTGGCGCAGACGGCGCAGGGCGTGCGCGTGGCCGTGACCGGCGCGGGGCTGTCGGTCTTCCGGCATGCACAGCTGGAAGCCGCGCTCAATCAGAGCTTCACTTCCGCAGCCGCCGCTTCGGTGCCGATCGACGACAGCGAACTCAACAGCGATCTGCACGCGAGCGCGCGCTACCGGGCGCAGCTGATCAGCGTCCTGACGCAGCGAGCGGTGGATCAGATGCTCTGTGCCTGAGCGGCTTGGTCTGAGAGGCTACGCCTTGGTGGCCCCACCTTGGCGCCCCCCACCTGGGCGGCCTCGCCTCCCTGGCCGGGCACTGCGTGCCAAGGACGAGGGAGGCAGCCTCGCGACGGGCGGGGGCGAAGGGGCGAACGGCATAGACGCCTGCTTGCGGTCTCTGTGTGGCGGTCTGCCTTCGTTGAGGGGTGTTTTTGAATGAAAAGTGGCTTGATCCCTTATCAGTAAAGCGCAAGAAGCTATGAATACTGAAGTGAAAAGCGCTCTGCAGTCTGTGGACGGGCTGCTGGCCGCCTTGCAGAAGGTGGGCTATTTTGCGGACCGGCGTCTGGCCACGTCGGTGTTTCTGGCGCTCAGGCTGCAGCGGCCTTTGCTGCTGGAGGGCGAGCCGGGCGTTGGCAAGACCTCGCTGGCCCAGGCGCTGTCCCAGGTGCTGGAGCGGCCGCTGATTCGGCTGCAGTGCTATGACGGCCTGGAGCAGCGCGAGGCGCTGTATGAGTGGAATTACGCGGCGCAGCTGCTGCATCTGCGCGCGGCCGAGCTGCGTGGCGCGGCGGAACTGGAGGCGGTCGAGCAGGAGGTCTATCAGCCGCGCTATCTGGTGCGCCGCCCTTTGCTGCAGGCCCTGCAGGCGCCCGCGCCTGGCGCGGTGCTGCTGATTGACGAGGTGGACCGGGCCGATGAGCCTTTCGAGGCCTTTTTGCTCGAATATCTGGGCGAGTACCAGGTCAGCATTCCCGAGCTCGGGGTCGTCCGGGCTCAGGTGCCGCCCGTCACCATTCTCACGAGCAACCGCACGCGCGATCTGCATGATGCGGTCAAGCGTCGCTGCCTCTATCACTGGCTGGACTACCCCGAACGCGAGCGCGAGTTGGCCATTGTTCAGGCCAAGGTGCCCGAGGCCGCAGCGGCCCTGACCGAGCAGATCGCCCGCTTTGTGGACCGGCTGCGCAGTCGCCCGTTTGCCGATGCCTTCGAGCGCACGCCCGGCATTGCCGAAAGCGTGGAGTGGGCCAAGGCGCTGGTGGCGCTCGACACCCTGGTCATAGACCCCGAGCTGGTGCACGAGACGGCGGGCATTTTGTTCAAGCAGCGCGAAGATGTGGCGGCGCTCACGCCAGAGCGTCTGCAGCAATTGCTGGAGCACGATGCCACAGCCTGAGCGGCAAGCGCAGTCGCCACAGCAGCCCGCAAGTGTGAGCTGGTGGGGGGACGCGCGCAGCGGCAAGCTACCCATCAATTTGCTGGGGTTTGGCCGAGCCCTGCGCCGCGCGGGGCTGGCGGTGGATGCCGAGCGCCTGGCGCTGGCCCAGCAAGGCCTGCTGCTGGTGGGCATGAGGCGCGAGGACGTGGCCGCCGCGCTGGAGGCCGTGCTGGTTTCGCGTGAACAGGATCTGGCGGTCTTTCGCGAGCTTTTTGCGGCCTACTTTCGCAACCCCGAGGTGGCTCAGCAGCTTTTGGGCCAGCTGCTGCCGGGTGCGCCGGAGGCGGCCAAGCCGCGTCACCGGCCGCGTGTGCAGGAGGCCTTGTCGGCGATTCGTGCCGCACGGCAAACACCCGCGAGCGAGGAGTCGACGCTGGATGCCGCCATGTCGGCCAGCGACCGGCACAGGCTGCAGCATGCGGATTTCAACCAGCTCAGTGCCAGCGAGTACCGCCTGGTCCAGCAACTGGCGCGCGATATCCGCTTGCCGCTGCCCAGCTATCGCAGTCGCAGAAGCGAGTTGCGCGCCTCGGGACTGCGCGTGCACTGGCCCGCCAGCCTGAAAGCTGCGGCAGCCACGGGCGGCGAGCTGGCAAGTCTCAAATGGCGCAGGCGCAAGCGGCTGCCCATGCCCTGGCTGGCGCTGGTCGATGTCTCGGGCTCCATGGAGCGCTATGTGCGTCTGCTGCTGGCATTTCTGCACCAGGCCACCAGCCCCCGGCGCTATCCGCAGCTGCGCCGCCATGTCTTCAGCATGGGAACCAGCCTGCAGGAGCTGAACCGGGCTTTTGCCCACAGCGACCCCGATGCCATGCTGGCCCAGCTCAATCAAGACATCGACGATTTCGGCGGCGGCACCTGTCTGGGGGAATGTCTGGCACAGCTGCGCCGGCAGGGGGCACGCCATCTGGTGGGGCGGCGCACCCTGGTGCTTCTTGTCAGCGACGGGCTGGATACCGGCGACAGCGTGCTGCTGGAGCGAGAGCTGCAATGGCTGGCTCGGCACAGCGCACGCATTCTCTGGCTCAACCCCTTGCTGCGCTTTGACGGGTATGCCCCGCTGGCCAAAGGCGCGGCCGTGCTGCATCGTCACAGCCATGCCATGCTGGCCGTGCACAACCTGCAGTCATTGCAGCAACTGGCTGCGCATCTGGCAAAGCTGCTGCAGCTGCCGCACCGAGATTGAAAAGGAGAACACCATGGAAATGCATGCCAGTCGTCCTCTTGCCGTGAGCCAGCAGCAAGCCTGGGAGGCGCTCAACGATCCGCAAACATTGCAGCAATGCCTGGCCGGCTGCGAGAAGTTCGAGGATGCGGGCGATGGCTCCTATGCGGTGACCATGTCCGTGAAGATCGGTCCGGTATCGGCCAAGTTCAATGGCCGGGTCACGCTGTCAGACGTGCAGCCGCCCAAGAGCTACACGATTGCCTTTGAAGGGCAGGGCGGTGTGGCCGGCTTTGGCAAGGGCCAGGCCAAGGTGGATCTGACTCCCGTCGATGTACGGCACTGTGAGCTGCACTACGAGGTGCAGGCCCAGGTCGGCGGCAAGATTGCCCAGCTGGGCCAGCGCCTGATTGACGGCGCAGCCAAGAGCATGGCCGAGGATTTCTTTGCGCGCTTCGAAGCCTTGATGCAGCAGCGCCACGCTAGCGAGCAGCCCGAAGACGAAGGCAGTGCGCAGGAGCCGGATACGCGCTCCTGGGAACACGACGCGGCCTCCACCAGCTACGCCCCGCTGGACGCCACACCCTCGGCGCCGCCGCGCGAATCGTCTGGCATCCCGGTCTGGGCCTGGGGCCTGGGGGCTGTCATCGTGCTGGGCGCGCTCTGGCTGCTGACTCGCTGACCAGCGCATGAATAAAAAGCCCATGAGCCGAAGGCCAGGGGCTTGGTGGAGGTGGCTCAACCTTATTGAGGCTGGGCGTGGAAAGCCTTGTTGGCAATCTTCCAGCCCTGCTCGGTCTTGAGCAGCACGAAGTAGTCGGTGAAGGTCACGGCACCGTGGTAGAGCGTGACCTTGGCCATGGCGGCCGTGCCCACGATGTCCAGGGAGTCGATGACGCGGCGACGCGTAGCTTCGTCGGCAGCGGGCGTGTTCTTGAAGCGCTGGCAGTAGAAGTCCAGGTCCCAGGATGTCAGCGGGCCTTCGCGCACGGACTCCAGCCGGGCCGTGGGCATGAAGGCTGCGCGCATATGCTCGGCATTGTCTTCGGCATGGCCGCGCATATACAGCTCCAGCGGCACGCGCACGGCGGCTTCTTCGGGGTGATTGGTCAGGCGTTCGGTGGTCATATGGGTTTCTCCTTGGAGCTGGATTCCTTGCGCCGCATGGCGGACGCAGCAATGGCAGTGTCAGCCGCCAAGCATGAGGCCTGAAAACGCCGTCATTGCTGCGATGAAAGTCAGCACTGTTTAAGTCTCCGAATGGGGAACTTCAGCAGGTAAACCCAAGGTAAAGGGGGGGTAAATGCTGGCAAAGCCGGCTCTGCCTGACCCGGGGCTTGATTGCAACTGGATACCATTGGCTCCAATTCAGGCTCGAAATTCCTGCGCTCAACCATGTCCAGCTCATCCAAATTGCTCCCCAATCGTCATTCTTTACAGCATGGCAAGGTCCGGCCCGCCTTGCTTGCCAGTGTGGCGCTCGCGCTGGCAGCCGCTGGCGGTGGCTATTGGTGGTATGCGCAAAAACAGGGTGCAAGCGGCGATACGTCTGCCTCTGCAGCTCCTGCACAGGCAGCGGGCGGGCCCGGTGCACGCGCTGGGCGCAATGGTCGCGCAGGGCCGGGCGGCCCCGGCGGCCCCGGCGGCATGAGCCAGGCTCAGCCGGTGAGCGTAGGTGTGGTGGAGCAGCGCGACATGCGCGTGCTCGTCAGCGCCATCGGCACCATGAATGCACGTGCCACGGCCGTGGTGCGCGCCAAGGTCTCGGGCGAGCTGATCAAGCTGCACTTCAAGGAAGGTGACGAGGTCAAGGCCGGCCAGTTGCTGGCCGAGATCGATCCGCGCAGTTTTGCGGCCTCGCTGGCGCAGGTGCAGGGCTCTCTGGCGCGCGACCAGGCCCAGCTCAAGAATGCGCAGCTCGATCTGCAGCGCTACAAGGAGCTGCAGGCTCAGGACTCGATTGCCCGCCAGCAGGTCGATACCCAGGCCGCGCTGGTGCGCCAGCTGCAGGGCACGGTAGCGGCCGATCAGGGCCAGGTCGATGCGGCCAAGCTGCAGCTGAGCTATACCAGGATCACGGCCCCCATCTCGGGTCGCCTCGGTCTGCGCCAGGCCGACCTCGGTAACGTGGTCAATCCTTCCGACGCCAACGGGCTGGTGACGATCTCCCAGATTCGCCCCATCGATGCCGTCTTCTCCATTCCCGAAACCCATGTCGGCACGCTGGCCCAGCAGCTGCGCGAGGGCAAGGTCATGCCCGTAGAGCTCTGGGACCGCGAGCAAAAGCAGATACTGGCCAAGGGCCAGCTCAATGCGCTGGACAACACCATCGACACGACCACGGGCACCGTCAAAGCCAAGGCCTCGTTCGAGAATGCCGAGCGCAAGCTGTTCGCGAATCAGTTCGTCAACGTCAAGCTGCAGCTGCGCCAGATCGATCAGGCGCTGGTCGTGCCCGCGAATGCGGTGCAGAACAATTTTGTCTATCTGGTCAAGCCCGACAACACGGTCACCCAGCGCAAGATCACCGTGGGCGTGACGGACGGTGACTATGTCAGCGTGCGCGGCGAGCTGGAGCCCGGCGACAAGGTGGTGACCGATGGCATCGACCGCCTGCGCGAAGGCGCCCAGGTGACGGTGGTGGACTCCGAAAAGGTCAATAAGGTCGACCAGGCCGTGCAGGATGCGGCCAACCAGCCGCGCGGCATGATGCGTAACCTCAGTCCCGAGCAGCGTGAAAAAGTCGCCAAGATGACGCCCGAGGAACGCAAGGCGTTCTTCCAGAAGCTGCGCGCCGAGCGCGGTGCCAATGGCGGCAGTGCGGGTCCCGGCCAGGGACCGCGTGGCACGGACGCCCGTGGCGATCAGCCGCGCGAGGCGCAGGGCAGTCCCTCCAAGCCGGAGCCCAAGGCCGACGCCAAGCCGGACGCCAAGCCTGCGGCTGCGAACGAGGCCAGGCCTCAGGCCGGTGCCGAGCGTGGTGAAGGCGGTGAGGCGCGCACGGAAAGAGCCGAGGGCCGGGGTGACCGCCCCCAGCTGACTCCCGAGCAGCGCGCCAAGCTGGAGGCCCTGTCGCCCGAAGAGCGCCGCGCTTTCTTCCAGAAGCTGCGCGCCGAGCGCGAAGTCAATGGCCAGGCCGGTACGGCAGCCGGCGGCACGGGTCGCTGAGCATAGTCAGAGCCTGCGGCCATCATGAATCTCTCGCGCCTCTTCATTCTCAGGCCCATCGCCACCAGCTTGCTGATGGTGGCGGTGCTGATCTCGGGCATTCTTGCCTACCGCCTGCTGCCCATCTCGGCCCTGCCCGAGGTGGATTACCCCACGATTCAGGTCACCACCCTCTACCCCGGGGCCAGCCCCGATGTGATGACCTCCAACGTCACGGCACCGCTGGAGCGCCAGTTCGGCCAGATGCCAGGGCTGGACCAGATGTCCTCGACCAGTTCGGGCGGCGCATCGGTGATCAGCCTGCGCTTTGCGCTCGATATGTCCATGGACGTGGCCGAGCAGCAGGTGCAGGCCGCCATCAACGCGGGCACCAATCTGCTGCCCAGCGACCTGCCCATGCCCCCGCTCTACAGCAAGGTCAACCCGGCCGATGCGCCGGTGCTGACGCTGGCCGTCAGCTCGCCTTCGTTGCCCGTCATCAGGATCAACGACCTGGTGGAGAACCGCCTCGCGCCCAAGCTCTCCCAGGTCAAGGGCGTGGGCCTGGTGGCCATTGCCGGTGCGCGCCGTCCGGCCGTGCGCATCCAGGCCAACCCGGCAGCGCTGGCCAGCTTCGGCATGACCCTGGATGATGTGCGCACCGCCATCTCTGCGGCCAACGTCAAGACCGCCAAGGGCAGCTTTGACGGCCCCAATCGCGCATCGACCATCGATGCCAACGACCAGATGCAGTCGGCGGCCGAGTACCGCAACCTGATCATCGCCTTCAAGAACGGCAACCCCGTGCGCCTTTCCGATGTGGCGCAGACCGTGGACGACGCCGAGAACACGCGCCTGGCCGCCTGGTCGGGCACGCCCGAGACCGGCTCCAAGTCGGCCGTGATTCTCAATATCCGCCGCCAGCCCGGCGCGAACGTGATCGACACCGTCGACGCCATCAAGAACCTGCTGCCCCAGCTCAAGGAGACGCTGCCCGCCTCCATCGACGTGCAGGTGCTGACCGACCGCACCGTGACCATTCGCGCCTCGGTCAAGGACATGCAGTTCGAGCTGGCCCTGGCCATCGCCCTGGTGGTGATGGTGATCTTCCTGTTCCTGCGCAGCGCATCGGCCACGCTGATTCCCAGCGTGGCGGTGCCGCTGTCGCTGGTAGGCACCTTCGGCGTCATGTATCTGGCGGGCTTTTCCATCAACAACCTCACGCTGATGGCCCTGACCATTGCCACGGGCTTTGTGGTGGACGATGCCATCGTGATGATCGAGAACATCGCCCGCTATGTGGAAAAGGGCGAGCCGCCCATGCAGGCCGCACTCAAGGGCGCCAAGCAGATCGGCTTCACCATCATTTCGCTGACCATCTCCCTGGTCGCGGTGCTGATTCCGCTGCTGTTCATGGGGGATGTGGTGGGGCGTCTGTTCCACGAATTCGCCATCACCATGACGGTGGCGATTCTGATCTCGGCCGTGGTTTCGCTTACGCTCACTCCCATGCTGTGCGCGCGCCTGCTGCGCCACCAGCCCGAGGGCGAGAAGAACCCGGCGCAGTCCCGGGGCCTGGGCGCAGCCGTCGCACGCTTTTTCGACAAGGTGATTGGCGAATACGGCCGCATGCTGACCTGGGTGCTGGATCACAGCAAGCTGACCTGGTTGGTGTTCATCGCCACGCTGGTGGTCACGGTGCTGCTGTACTTCGTCGTGCCCAAGGGCTTTTTCCCGGAGCAGGATACGGGCACGATTGCCGCGACCACCGAGGCCGACCAGTCCATCTCCTTTGCCGCCATGGCCGAGCGCCAGCAGGCACTGGCCGAGCATTTGCTCGAGGACCCGGCCGTGGCCTCCATCTCCTCGTTCATCGGCGTGGATGGAACCAATACCACGCTCAATACCGGCCGCATCCAGATCGACCTCAAGCCCCATGCCCAGCGTGAGCGCCTGCCCGTGGTGCTCAAACGCCTGGCCGAGGACTCCCGCGCCGTGCCCGGCATCCGCCTCTATGCCCAGCCCGTGCAGGATCTGACGATAGAGGACCGCCAGGCCCGCACCCAGTACCAGCTGCTGCTTTCCTCGCCGGACATGAACCAGCTCACGGCCAGCACCAGAACTCTGGTGGAGCGTCTGCAGCAGCTGCCCCAACTGCTCGACGTGAGCAGCGATCTGCAGAGCCAGGGCCGCCAGGCCTATGTGCAGATCGACCGGGCCCAGGCCAGCCGCCTGGGCGTGACGGTCTCGTCGGTGGACTCGGCCCTCTACAACGCGTTCGGCCAGCGTCTGATCTCCACCATCTTCACGCAGTCCAACCAGTACCGCGTGGTGCTGGAGGTGGCGCCGCAGTTCAAGATCGGTCCCGAGGCCCTGCAGAACATCTATGCCGCATCGAGCAACGGTGCGCCGGTGCCGCTGTCATCGATTGCCACGGTGAGCGAGCGCCCGATGGCGCTGGCCGTCAACCATGTGGGGCAGTTGCCGGCGGCCACCATTTCGTTCAACACCGCATCCGGCGTGTCGCTGGGTCATGCGGTGGAGGCGGCGCAAACCATCATTGCGCAGCTGCGTGACGAGGGGCAGATCCCGCTGTCGGTGGACACGCAGTTCCAGGGCGCGGCGCTGGCTTTCCAGGCCTCGCTCTCCAACACCCTGCTGCTGGTGCTGGCCGCCATCATCACCATGTACATCGTGCTGGGCGTGCTCTACGAGAGCACGATTCACCCGATCACGATTCTCTCCACCCTGCCGTCGGCGGGCGTGGGGGCGCTGCTGGCGCTGCTGGTGTCGGGGCTGGATCTGGACATCATCGCCATCATCGGCATCATCTTGCTGATCGGCATCGTCAAGAAGAACGCCATCATGATGATCGACTTCGCGCTGGACGCCCAGCGCGAGGAGGGCATGAATGCGCGCGACGCGATCTACCAGGCCTGTCTGCTGCGCTTCAGGCCGATTCTCATGACCACGCTGGCGGCCTTGCTGAGTGCGCTGCCCATGATGCTGGGAACCGGCGTGGGCAGCGAGCTGCGCCAGCCGCTGGGTGTGACCCTGGTGGGCGGTCTGCTGCTGAGCCAGCTGTTGACCCTGTTCACCACGCCGGTGATCTATCTGACCTTTGAAAACTGGGCCGAGGGCTGGCGCACCAGGCGCGGCCTGCCGGCCGTCAAGCATGTGCCGCACTCCGAGGCCGAAGTCATGGGCGAGGCAGGCGATGGCGGCCAGGACGGGGCGCGTCCATGAGCATCTCCACGCCCTTCATCTTCCGGCCCATTGCAACCATGCTGCTGACCATCGGCATGGCCCTGGTGGGCGCCGTGGCCTATTTCCAGCTGCCGGTGGCGCCGCTGCCGCAGGTGGACTATCCGACGATTTCGGTGACTGCCAGCCTGCCCGGCGCGGCGCCGGACACCATGGCGGCCACCGTGGCCACGCCGCTGGAGCGCGCCCTGGGCGCGATTGCGGGCGTCAACGAGATGACCTCCAGCTCCAGCATGGGCAGCACGCGCATCACGCTGCAGTTCGATCTGACGCGCACGGTGGACAGCGCCGCCCACGATGTGCAGGCCGCCATCAATGCGGCGCGCACGCTGCTGCCTTCGGGCATGCCGGGCAATCCGACCTATCGCAAGGTCAACCCGGCCGACGCGCCCATCATGATTCTGGCGCTGACATCGGATTCGCTCACACGCGGCCAGATGTATGACGCGGCCTCCACGGTGCTGGCGCAGAAGCTGGCCCAGGTGGAAGGCGTGGGCCAGGCATCGATCAACGGCGGCGCGCTGCCGGCCGTACGCGTGGAGCTGGACCCGGTGCGGCTGGCTGCCAACGGCGTGTCGCTGGATGCGGTGCGCACGGCCATCACCGCCACCAATGCCAACCGCCCCCTGGGCGCCGTGGAACGCGAAGACCACTACTGGCAGGTGGCGACCAACGACCAGGCCCGCACCGCCGCCGAATACGCGCCCCTGGTGCTGCGCTGGAACAACGGCAACGCGGTGCGTCTGTCCGATGTGGCCGATGTCACCGACTCCGTGCAGGACATACGCAACTACGGAGTCATGAACGGCAAGCCCGCCGTGCTGCTGCAGGTGTTCAAGCAGCCCGACGCCAACATCCTGCAGGCCGTGGACAAGGTGCGCGCCATGCTGCCCCAGCTCAGGGCCTCCATCAATCCGGCCATCGATGTCACGGTGATCTCGGACCGCACGCCCACGCTGCGCGCCTCGGTCAAGGAGGTGCAGAACTCGCTCTTGATCTCGATAGCGCTGGTCATCATGGTGGTGTTCGTCTTTTTGCGCCGGCTGCGCGCCACGCTGATCCCGGCCGTGGCCGTGCCTGCCTCGCTGATGGGCACCTTTGGCGTCATGTATCTGTGTGGCTACACGCTGGACAATCTGTCGCTGATGGCGCTGACGGTGGCCGCAGGCTTTGTGGTGGACGATGCCGTCGTGGTGCTGGAGAACGTGATGCGCCACATGGAGCGCGGCAAGACCGCCATGCAGGCCGCCATCGAAGGCGCGCGCGAGATCGGCTTCACCGTCGTCTCCATGAGCCTGTCGCTGATTGCGGTGTTCGTGCCCATTTTGTTCATGGCCGGCATCGTGGGACGGTTCTTCCGTGAATTTGCCGTGGTCATGTCGGCGGCGATTCTGGTCTCCATGGTCATCTCGCTGACCACCACGCCCATGATGTGTGCGGCCTTGCTGCGCACGCCTGCCCAAGAGGAGCGCCGCCGCATTGAGCGCGCCCGCCGCCCGCAGCATCCGTTCATGCGCCGCTGGGATGCGCTCTGGCAGCGCGTCTCGCTGGCCATGGATCGCTTCGAGGTGCGCGTGACAGCGCTGTACCGCCGCACCCTGGCCTGGGGGTTGCGCCACCAGCCCGTGGTGCTGCTGAGTCTGGCGGCGGTCATCGGCCTCAACATCCATCTCTACCAGACCATCGACAAGGGCTTCATGCCCAGCGAGGACACGGGCCGCGTCATGGGCTTCATCCGTGCCGACCAGTCCACGTCCTTTCAGGCCATGGAGCGCCGCATCAAGCGTTTTCTCGATGTGGTGCAACAGGACCCGGCCGTGGAGTATGTGACCGGCTTCACCGGCGGCGGCCAGGCCAATGCGGCCAATATGTTCATGTCGCTCAAGCCCATGGCCGAGCGCAAGGTGTCCAGTGACGAGGTCATCAACCGCCTGCGTGAAAAGCTCAAGGACGAACCTGGCGCGCGGCTGTTCATGATGACTCAGAGCGATGTGCGCATCGGCGGGCGCCAGAGCATGTCCTCCTATCAGTACACGCTGCAGGCCGACGATACGGCCGAGCTGCGCCTGTGGGAGCCGCGCATCCGTCAGGTGCTGTCCACCCTGCCGGAGTTGACCGATGTCAACAGCGACGTGCAGGACAACGGCATGCAGACCAAGCTGGTCATAGACCGCGACCAGGCCACGCGCCTGGGCCTGACCGTGGCGCAGATCGACAACACGCTCAACGATGCCTTCGGTCAGCGCCAGGTGGGCGTGATCTACAACCCGCTCAACCAGTACCGCGTGGTGATGACGGCCTCGTCCCAGTATCTGCAGAGCCCGCAGACGCTGCAGGGCTTCTTCTTCGTCAACAGTGCGGGCCAGCAGATTCCGCTGACCGCCTTTGCCAAGATCACCACCTCGACCACGCCGCTGTCCGTGCAGCACCAGAGCGGCACGCCGGCCAGCACCGTGAGCTACAACCTGGCGCCCAATGTCTCGCTGTCCCAGGCCAATGACGCGATCCGCAATGCCATGCTGGAGCTGGGCGTGCCCGTATCCATTCGCGGCAGCTTCAGCGGCTCGGCCGGTGCCTTCCAGCAGGCGCTGGCGGGCCAGCCCCTGCTGATTCTCGCGGCCATCATCACCATCTATCTGGTGCTGGGCATCCTCTACGAGAACCTGGTCCATCCGCTGACGATTCTGTCCACGCTGCCCTCGGCCGGCGTGGGAGCGCTGCTGGCGCTGATGTGGTTCAAGACGGAGTTCTCGCTGATCGCCTTCATCGGCGTGATCCTGCTGATCGGACTGGTCAAGAAGAACGCCATCATGATGATCGACTTCGCGCTGGAGCGCGAGAAAGGCGGCCATGCCACGGCGGCCCAGGCCATCTATCGGGCCTGCCACCTGCGCCTGCGCCCCATTCTGATGACCACCATGGCGGCCCTGTTCGGCGCGCTGCCCCTGGCCCTGGGCCGGGGCGATGGTGCCGAGCTGCGCCAGCCCCTGGGCATTGCGATCGTGGGCGGCCTGCTGCTGAGCCAGTTGCTCACGCTCTACACCACGCCCGTGGTCTATGTGCTGCTGGACCGCGTGCGCCGCAGCGTGCTGCGCCTGTGGGCGCGCCGTCCGGCCAGAAGGCGCGGCGGCCAGGCCTCTGCCATGGCTGAGGCGAAGTGAGATGAATATGCCAGCACAGTTTTTGAATCAAATCGGCTTCATCCCCAATCAGGGTAAGCGTAAGAAGCTCACTTTTATGAAGAATTCTCCCAGGGCGCTGCCCCGCTGGATGCCGCGTCTAATGCCGCCGACAGTGACGCTTTTTACGGCGCTGGCGCTGGCGGCCTGTTCCACCCAGCCCGTCTATCAGCCGCCCCGGCTCGATGTGCCGGCCCGGTTCAAGGAGGCCACGCCCGAGGCCGCGCAGTTCGGCGTCTGGCAGCCGGCGCAGAGTTCGGCGGCCAACCCGGGCGCCGCAGTGCCCGAGCAGTGGTGGACGGTATATGGCGACAGCACGCTGGATCAGCTGCAGCAAGCGGCAGCCGCAGGCAATCCCAGCGTGGAGCAGGCCGTCGCCCGTCTGCGCTCGGCCCAGGCCGCCGTTGCCAGCAGCCGCGCCGCGCAATTGCCCACGCTCGGCACCACGGGCAGCGGCTCGCGTGCCTTGACCGGCGGCGGCACCTACAGCAACACCAACGGCGAGAACGTGGCGCGCAGCGGCAGCATCAACAACACCTTCTCGCTGGGCCTGAACGCCAGCTGGGAGCTGGATCTCTGGGGCAAGCTATCGGGCGCGGTGGACGCCAGCCGCGCTTCGGCCCAGGCCAGTGCCGACGATCTGGCTGCGGCCCGCCTCTCGGCCCAGGCATCGGTGGCCCAGACCTATTTCTCGCTGCGTGCCGCCGAGGCGCAGATGACGTATCTGCAGGAGAGCCTCCAGGCCTACGAGCAAAGCCTCAAGCTCACGCAGAATCGCTACCAGGCAGGCGTGGTGTCTTCGGCCGATGTGGCACAGGCCCAGTCCCAGTACAAGAGCACACAGGCCAGCCTGCTGGATGCCAGGATCACGCGCGCCCAGTACGAGCATGCGCTGGCGGCCTTGCTGGGCAAGGCTCCGGCCAATTTCAGCCTGCCGGTGACCGGCCGCCTGCCGACGCCGCCTGCGGTGCCCGAGATGCTGGCATCCACCTTGCTGGAGAGGCGCCCCGACATCGCTGCCGCCGAGCGCCGCGTGGCCATGGCCAATGCGCAGATCGGCGTGGCGCGTGCGGCCTATTTCCCATCGCTGACGCTGTCGGCATCGGCCGGCTACCGCAACTCCGTGCTCTCCGATCTGCTCAATGCGCCGAACCTGTTCTGGTCGCTGGGCCCGGCGCTGGCCATGAGTCTGTTTGACGGCGGCGCGCGTTCGGCGGCCGTGGAGTCGGCCCGTGCCACGCTGGACCTGAATGCCGCCACCTACAAGCAGACCGTGCTGACGGCGCTGCAGGAGGTGGAGGACAACCTGGTTGCCGCCGTCAATCTGGCTCAGGAGGAGCAGGTGCAGACCGAGGCCCTGGCCGCAGCGCAGAAGTCGCTGACCGTGGCCAACAACCAGTACCAGGCCGGCATCGTGGCCTATCTGAACGTGCTCTCGGCCCAGACGACGGTGCTCAGCGCCCAGAACAGCCTCAACAGCGTCAGAAACCGCAGGCTGACGGCCGTGAACACCTTGCTCAAGAATGTGGCAGGGCGCTGGGAGCCGCTGGATGTGGGGCTGCGCAAAGAGTGAGCGCGCCGTGCAGGCTTATGGTCTGGGTTACAACCGTGGCTCTGTTGTTGTGAAGATCAAACCATGAGCATTGCTGTTTTCTACCTGCGCAATTCCGAGCCCGAGGGCCAGACACCGGTCTGGCAGCCGCAATGCCGGGCCTTCTCCGATGCGCAGATGAGCGAGGCGCTGGCCCTGTGCCAGCAGCTGCGCAAGGACGAGCGCCATGCCCATGTGGTGATTTCGTCGGAGCTGCGCGATATGGTCGGGCCTGTGGGCGTGTCTGCGGTCGAGGACGGCAAGACGCCCGACGGCGTGGACTATCAGTGGAGCAAGGCCGGGCGTGCCGGGGCCAGTCGCAGGAATGCGGCCGAGCCGCCCAGGCAGCGCCAGGATATGGATCGCTAGGCCGCCTGTACCTTGGCCAGATAGCCGGTCAGCAGCTGCATGCTGCCGCTCCAGCCCAGGTTCATGCTGGCGTGCGAGCTGTCGAACACTGCTTCTTCCACGGCACTGGCGTTGAGGGCGCGCCACTCCAGATGAATGCGCGTGCCGCCGGCTTCCTCGCTGAGTGTGGTGGTCGACAAGGTATAGAGCGGCCATTGCGGCGCCATCGGGTGGCGCGTGACGCCGCCGGCGGCATCGCTGAATTGCACCACGACGACAATGCGCTCGTGCGCTTTCAGCTCCCTGAAGCTCCATTTGCCCCACATGGCAGCCGCCTGGGGCATGGCCTCGGCACGCATGCCGTAATGAAAGCTGCCGCCTTCGCGTGCATCCACTTCGCATTGCGTCATCACCATGCCGGGCGGGCGCATCCACTGGCTCAGGTGCTCGCCTTTCGTGAAGGCCGCGTAGACCAGCTCGCGCGGTGCCTTGATGAATTGCTCGATGACAAATGGTGCAGAGAGTCGCTCGGTCATGAAATGCCTTTGCAAGTCGCGTCTGGGCTCTCATTGTGTACCTAGATGCATCAGGCGCGGTGCTTGCAGGCCCGACGTCAGGCCTCGATATCGAAGGCCTGGCGCAGTGCATCGCCAAACTGCGAGGAGCCCGAAAGAGACAGGCTGACCGTGGTGCGGCCCGTGGCCGATGCCTGCAGCTCCAGCCGGCCTGCGGTCTTGTCGAAGCGCGCGTTCAGGGGCTGGCCCTCGTCGTCCTGTGCCTGTAGATCGTAGTCCCAGTCATGGCCGTCTTCCACGGGGCCCTGGCGGCCCGCAAACTTGCGGCTGGCCCAGAGCAGCAGGGCTTCGATTTCGCCTGCCAGAGCGGGCACGCGCTCGGCCCTGACGCTGGCCATGGCGTCCCAGGTGCCTGTGCCTTCTTCATCTTCGCTGTAATCGAATTCCAGATAATCCAGAGCCATGGCATATTGCGAGCTATTGAGGGGACGCCATTGTGCCTGGGCCTTGCCGTGCGCAGGGCTGTGGGCTTTTGGGACAGTAAACAGCCGTAAACCTATATTTACAAGGCGTTGTCAGCTATGAGTTCTGATATCGATGAAGATTGCGAATCTCCCTGCATGGTGCAGGCCCTGCAGGTGAGCTTTGGCTACCCCGGCCGCGTTGTGGCCCAGGAGGCCTCGCATTGCTGGCATGCCGGGCTGTGCCTGCTGCAAGGCGATGAGGGCACGGGCAAGACCAGCTGGCTCAAGGCATTGGCCGGGCAGTTGCCGCTGCGCATGGGCTTGCTGCACTATCCGTTCGCCGACAACGGCCGTCTGGCTGCCAGCTCCTGCTTCTGGCAGGACCCGCGCCAGCCGCTCAACGATGTCTACAGCCATATGTCGGCCCAAAGCTGGGTGGCGCTGCAGCGCACGTTGTATCCGCATTGGTCACAGCAGCAGTTCGAGCAGCATGTGCAGGGCTTCGGGCTGGAGCCGCATTTGCACAAGCCGCTGCTGGCCCTGTCGTCGGGCACCCAGCGCAAGTTGTGGATGGCCGCCGGCTGGGCCAGCGCCGCCGAGCTGGTACTGATCGACGAGCCGCTGGCGGCGCTGGACAAGCCCTCCGAGCGTTATGTGCAGCACGCGCTGGCTGCCATGGTGGCCGAGCTCAAGAACCCGGCGCGGCCCCGCAGCGTCATCGTCGCGCATTGGGATGCCATGCAGGGTGTGGACTGGGAGGATGTGATGGAGCTGGCTACATAGCCCTGAAGCGCGTGGCGTAGAGACGGCTGACGGCCAGCTTTTCGGGACGCTCGCGCAGCAGCAGGCTCAGGCGCCCGGACTCGTCACGCTGGGCGCTGGCAATGGCTTGTGCCCGCACCACGGTGCCGCGATGGATTTGCCAGAACTGCTGGGCGTCCAGCTGCGGCAGCAGATCCTTGAGCGGGGTGCGGATCAGATACTCCTGGCTGGCTGTCAGCACGCGCAGGTATTTGTCGGCGGCTTCGAGGTAGACGATGTCCTGCACCCTCACCATATGGATCTGGTTGCCGACGCTGGCCTGAATGATCTGCAGCGCGGCAGGGCCCTGCCCCAGCAGTTGCTGCTGCAGCCCGAGCAGCTGCTCGAGCTGACGGTGATTGTGCATGGCAAGGTCCGTGCCCTGCGCCGGCTGGCGCTGCTGCCACCACTGCTGCAGGCGCTGCACGGTCTGGCCGAGGCGCGCTGCCTGCACCGGCTTGAGCACATAGTCCATGGCGCAGGCCTCGAAGGCCGCCAGGGCGTACTGGTCGTAGGCGGTGACAAAGACAATCGCCGGCAGCGCTTGCTCCTCAGGCCAGGCATCGGCGATTTCGGCGGCGGCTTCCAGCCCCGTCTGGCCCGGCATGCGAATGTCCAGGAACAGCAGATCGGGCAGCCGCTCCAGCGCCTGCTGCACGGCGCTGATGCCGTCGGCCACCCTGGCTTCGATCTGCAGCTGGGGCCAGAGCTGGCCCAGCAACTGCTGCAAGGCCAGGGCCAGCAGTGGTTCGTCTTCGGCAATCAGGGCGCGCGGTGGGCGGGTGTTCATGGCTGGGGCTTCAGGGGTAATACGATGCAGGCCCGGGTTGCGCCTGCGCTGTCGGCTCTCAACTCCAGGCTGGCAGCGCTGCCGTAGCGGCTGGCCAGGCGCTCCCGGATCTGCGCCAAGCCAAAGCCGGAGCTGGAGCCAGAGCCCGAAGGAGGCAGGCCTGAGGGCGCTGACAGGCCCTGGCCATTGTCCTGCACGCTGAGCAGGAGCTGGCTCGCATCCTGCATGACGGCCTGCACGGCAATGTGGCCGCCGGCCAGCTGGGGCTCGAGCCCATGGCGAATGCTGTTCTCCACCAGCGGCTGCAGCAGCAGGGTTGGCACGGGCAGTTCGGCCAGATCAGCGGGCAGCGTCAAGGAGTAGGTGAGCCTGTCGCCCATGCGGATCTGCATCAGGGCCAGATAGTCGGCCAGCAAGGCAAATTCGCTGGCAAGACTGTGGGTGCTGTTGCGCGAGCCGGCCAGCGTTGCGCGCAGGTAGGCAATCAGATGGTCGAGCATCTGCTCGGCGCGTGGCGCATCGGTGGCAATCAGCACGCGCAGATTGGCCAGGGTGTTGAACAGCATATGCGGCTCCAGCTGGGCCTGCAGCAGACTGAGCCGCGCTTGGGCGGCCTGGCGCTGGGCCTGCTCTGCCAGCATTTGCAGATGGCGCGATTTGCCCACCACATAAAAGCCCCAGGACATGGCAATGCTGGTCGCCAGGGTGATGGCAAACGGCAGCCATAGCGAGGGCCGGGCTGCGGCCGGCAGCTCGGGGTGGAACTGCTGAACGTAGAGGAGCCCCAGCGGATTGCCCAGAACCATGCCTGCTGCAATCCCCAGCGGCACCAGGGCCATGCCGCGCATGCCGCGTGGCCAGGGAATGTCGTCGGATTCGCGCCAGCGCAGTCTGAGCAGATCGATGCTCAGCCAGCTGATCAGGCCGATGGCCAGCGAGTAGGCAAGGTTGACATCCCACAGGCCCTGGCCGAGTGCCGTCAGGGCTGCCGCGATCAGCAGACAGGCCGCCACGGTGATGCCGGCATGGCGAAAGAGGGGAGCGAGCGCAAACATGGACATGACGGGCATGGTAGGTGATGGGGGCCTTGGCATCTAGCGCTTTTCGCTGCGCTGCAGCGCTTTCAGCTCGCGCTCCAGCAGTTGCTGAAAGAGCGGACTGCCGGGGACCAGCAGCCAGACCACGGCGCCATGCATCAGCAGGCCCAGACCCCAGCCCAGAGCCGGGTAGACGGCCCAGTGCCGTCCCTGGCTCAGAGACAGGGCCATCAGGCCCAGATTCACGGCGGCATAGACCGCAGCGTGGATATACCAGCCCAGCTTCATGCCAGCGCGGCGGCGTGCCAGCCGGTGCAGAGCGTCTTCAGAGATCGGGTTCATGTCTTTTCCTTGTAGTGCTTGGGATGAGGGCGGGTTTCAGGCCAATTGCTGCCACAGCAGATTGCCGAGCAGCCGGCCCGGAAGCAGCGTGAACAGTCCCGCGACGACGCAGCTGCCGAAGTACAGCTTGCGCATGACGCTGCGATGCTGGCCGATGCGTCGATGGGCCAGATGCCAGAAAGACAGCGTCAGGCCTCCCAGCGTCACGGGGATCAGCAGATGAATAGGCGTGAAGCCTGCCCAGTTGGGCAGCTTGAAGTCGCGTATGAACAAGGCGGAGATGGCGGTGGCCAGCATGAGCAGCACAAAGCCATAGCCTGCGATTTTGTGCAGCCAGGGCAGCGCTCCGGCCGGGCGCCTGGCCCACAGGGCGATGGCTCCGGCAAGAGTGGCCGCGATGGCGGAACTCATGTGAAAGGCAATCAAGGGCGTGAGTTGCATGGCTGGCTCCTGGTGGTTGCACATGACTGTGCAAGCCGGGCCTGCTGCCGACCAGCGCTTTGCGACGAAGTGAACAAACACGGGAGCCAGTTGCATCTTCACGGGTGTGAGTGGGGTACTGGTTGAAACTGTGCTCAATGCTTGGAACCGCTGACCGCCAGCGTGGACTTCTGATGCGAGCTCTGTGGATCGTGGTTCATCGCTGGGTCGGCCTGTTTCTCGCGGCCTTCCTGGTCATGACCGGTCTGACGGGAGCAGTGCTCTCGTGGGATCATGAAATCGACGACTGGCTCAACGCCGACATGCTGCACACGCCGGGACGCGGCCCGCTGCAGACGCCGCTGCAACTGGCCCAGGCCGTGCAGGCAGCCGATGCGCGCGTCGAGATCTCCTATATGAGCCTGGGCCTGCGCGAGGGCGAGGCGGCTTCCTTTCTGGTGCGCCCGCTGCTGGATCAGGGCACGGGCAAGCCCCATGTGCTGGGCTACAACACGGTGTTTGTGGACCCGGTGACGGGTGCCATCACCGGCCACCGCGACTCCAGGAGCCTGGCCCTGAGCTGGCGCAATCTCATGCCCTGGCTGCGCCATCTGCATGAAAGCCTGCTCAGCCCCACCTTTGCGGGCAGCAACCGCTGTGGATCTGGGGCGTGATCGTCATCGTGGCCTTTACCTCGTTCTCGATCAATCTCTACCGCGAGGTGTTCTATCCCGTGATGAGCAAGGTCTCGACCACCACGCCCGGCCCCTACGAGACGCTCAAGCCGGCACCTTTGGGCCGCTTTATCGAGCCCAAGATCGGCTTTGCCACGGCCATCGAGATCGCGCGCCGGGAAGCGCTGCGGCTGGGTATCAAGACTGAGGCCGGAGGCATCTGGTATGGCGGGGATTTCCCGTTCTACAACGTCTCCTTCTTCGATCCCGACGAGGAGACCGGGGCCATGGGCATGGGACTGTCCAATGTCTATGTGAGCTCGCAAAGCGGCGAGGTGCTGGGCAGCTATCGCCCCTGGCACGGCACGGGAGCCGATGTGTTCGTGCAGCTGCAGCTGCCGCTGCACAGCGGCCGCATTCTGGGCACCTTCGGGCGGGTGCTGATATCGGTGGTCGGCGTCATGGTGGCCATGCTGTCCGTCACCGGCGTCATCATCTGGTGGAAAAAACGCCGTGCCCGGCGAACGGCCTCGGCGGTTGCTTCCGCCTGAAACCACAAAGCCACCTTGCGGTGGCTTTGTGCATTGCGCCGAAAATGGCGCTACCCGGCTCGATGACGCCGGGCCTGGCCTCCGCGCAGGAGAAGGTCGGCAAAGCGGCTCGGGCCGCTCAGTCCTTCTTCAGGCACTCGCTCATGAAGGCCTTGCGCTCGTCGCCCTTTTTGCCGGTCGCATCGGCGTTGCAGCTCTTCATGCGTTCCTGCTGGCGCTTTTTGCCGTCGGACAGGCAGGACTTCATGAACTCCTTGCGCTCATCGCCTTTCTTGCCGGTGGCTTCGGTGTTGCAGGTGCCCATCAGCTGCTGCTGGGCGGTTTTGGGTTTGTCGCCAGCAGCCATGCTCATGCTGCAGGCCAGGGACACGACAGCCAGGACCACAAATTTTTTCATGATGGTGTGATTTTTGAAAAAACGCCGACAACCGGCGCGCAGCTATTGCAGCACAAGCGCGTGACTTTGCCCATCACAACAAGCCATGTCTTGTAAAAGTTTGCGATTGTCTGTCGATTGGCGGGCGGAAAAGGTCTTGTGAGCGCGATCGGGAAAATGGCGAGCGGATAATGGGCGGCTTTGCTTCAACCCTGCATCCAAAGGACGATTCGCGTGGATACTTTATTGCTGGTCAAGGCCGCCATCATGGGCATTGTGGAAGGGCTGACCGAGTTCTTGCCGATTTCCTCCACCGGCCACCTGATCCTGGCCGGTTCGCTGATGGGTTTTGTCGGCGGCAAGGCCAAGGTGTTTGAGATTGCGATCCAGACCGGGGCCATCTTTGCCGTGATGCTGGTGTACTGGCAGAAGATCCGGGACACGCTGGTGCAGCTGCCCAGCAGCCGCCAGGCGCAGAAGTTCGCGCTCAACGTCCTCATCGGCTTCTTGCCTGCCGTGGTGCTGGCGCTGCTGTTCGGCAAATATGTGCAGGAGCATCTGTTCACGCCGGTCATCGTGGCGACCACCTTCATCCTCGGCGGCTTCGTGATTCTCTGGGCCGAGAAGCGGCCCGCCGCCGCCACCCGCGTGCAGTCCGTGGACGATATGACGGCTCTCGATGCGCTCAAGGTCGGCCTGGTGCAGTGCTTTGCCCTGGTGCCCGGCACCAGCCGCAGCGGCTCCACCATCATCGGCGGCATGCTCATGGGCCTGTCGCGCAAGGCGGCCACCGACTTCTCGTTCTTCCTGGCCATGCCCACGCTGATCGGCGCGGGCGTCTACAGCCTCTACAAGGAGCGTGCGCTGCTGTCCATGGCGGATGTGCCGCTGTTTGCCGTGGGCCTGATCTTCTCGTTCATCAGCGCCTGGCTGTGCGTGCGCTGGCTGCTGCGCTTTATCTCCACCAACAGCTTTGTGCCGTTTGCCTGGTACCGCATCGTTTTCGGCGTCATCGTGCTGGTGACGGCCTATACCGGCATCGTGGACTGGCACCATTGAGTGCCTTGGCGCTGCCCACAAAAAAAGCCGCTTGCGTGATTGCAAGCGGCTTTTTTAATAGCTAACAGCGCTTGTTCTGATTGAATTTCAGGTTTTTTTGATTCTGAAATCGTTATCTGTAAAGCGCAATAAGCTATTTATTTGTGAGTGCTTACCGCAGATTTCTGCAGAATGGTCTGCTCCATATTGAGCAGCGACGCCTCGATGGCGGCGGCTGTGGCCTCGGGCCGCTCCATGGGAAACAGATGGCCGCCGTCCAGCATCGTGATGCGCCCGCGGGTGATGCGCTGTGTCATCTCCATGCCCACCTGACGCATCTCCACCGACGAGCGACCGCCGATGAAGGCCACCGGGCAGCGCACGGGGTGACGCCTGAGCTGGTTGTTGAGATTGCTGGGCAGGGTGTTGTAGATGGCGGTCTCCACCTCGCGCGTGAACAGCAGGCTGCGCTTGCCCTGGTCGTCCTCCAGGCCGTGCTGCACATAGTCCTGCAGCACCTGCGGGTGCCACTGGGCAAACGCCTTCTTGCCGCGGAAATACTCCAGCGCCTCTTCGTTGCTGGCCCAGGTGGTGCGCCGGCGCTGGCTGATCTTGCCGGGGGAGACCGAGGCCACGATCTGCGTCTGCTTGGCCAGGCCCACGGCGTTCGCCTTCCAGCCGCCCAGCAGGGGCGAGTCGATGAGCAGCACGCCGCGCGCCAGATCGGGGCGTTTGGAGGCGGCCTGAAAACTCAGAATGCCGCCCAGCGAGTGGCCCACCAGATAGACCGGTCGGCCGTGCCGCTCGACCTGCTGCTCGATGTATTCGATCAGCTCGTCCACCAGATGCGGCCAGTGGTTGGTGACCGGGCGCCGGGGATCATGGCCGAAGCGCTGCACGCCGCCGGCGTCGATGCCGCGCTGGCGCAGCAGCGAAAACAGCAGGCGATAGGTGCCTATGGGAAAGCTGTTGGCATGCGCGAAGACCACGGGCAGGGTGTTCGTCGTGCTGGTGGTGGCTGTGGGTTGGGACATGGCGCGGAACGGGCTGGACAGGAAAAACGCCCCGAAGGGGCGTTGGATGTGTCGATCAGTTTAGCGCCTGGACAGGCCTGCCTGTCTTTGCATGCGCGCCTGCTCTTCTGCCGTCTGCAGGCGCTGGTATTCATCGGCCATGCTCAGGCCGGCCTGAGCCGGCACCACGGGCTGGCGCAGCGCGGCGGGCGGAATATTGCCTGCACCCAGGCCGTGGGCCGAGCGCTCTGCAACGGGTGCCCCCACTTTGATCAGCGGATGGGCGCGCGGGCTGTGAATGCGGATCGGCGTATCGGTCTGGCCGCCGTCCCAGGCCGGATCGTCGATGCTGTCGAAGACATGGCGCAGGCGCTCGCCCCAGCTGTCGTGCAGCATGCGCAGATAGGGGTTGTCGGCGTCCAGGCAGACAATGCGGTCGGTGGCGAAGCGGTTGTTCTCGTAGACGATCAGATCCAGCGGCAGGCCCACCGAGAGGTTGGACTTGAGCGTGCTGTCCATGGACACCAGCGCGCACTTGGCGGCTTCGTCCAGCGGGGTCTCGGAGGTGATGACGCGGTCCAGCACGGGCTTGCCGTACTTGGATTCGCCGATCTGGAAGTAGGGCGTCTCGCCCGTGGCCTCGATGAAGTTGCCCGCCGAATAGACCTGGAACAGGCGCATGCGCTCGCCCTGGATCTGGCCGCCAAAAATCATGGAGACATTGAAGTCCACCCCGGCGCGCTGCAGCGCCGTGGCCTCGCGCTCATGCACATGGCGCACGGCAGCGCCCAGCACGCGCGCGGCATCGA
The DNA here is from genome assembly GCF_058807955.1 of Comamonas sp. GW821-FHT11H03. Lineage (NCBI taxonomy): Bacteria > Pseudomonadati > Pseudomonadota > Betaproteobacteria > Burkholderiales > Comamonadaceae > Comamonas > Comamonas sp. GW821-FHT11H03. Next base: position 66,108 of record NZ_JBXARF010000008.1, on the reverse strand, counting down.
ACATGCTGCGCACATTCCAGATGGTCAGCATCTCGTCCGTGGTCGTGTCGTGCAGCTGAAAGCTCTCCAGCAGCTCGCGCACCGACTGGGTGATGGACAGATTGCCGGCCGACTGCAGCACCATGAAGCGCTCGCCCGGTTGCTCATACAGCATGACCTTGCGGAAGGTGCTGATCTGGTCGAGTCCGGCATTGGTGCGGGAGTCGGACAGAAACACCAGGCCGGCGTTGAGCTTGAGGGCGACGCAGTATGTCATGGGTGATAGAGACAATAATGAAAAACGTATGAACACCAGATGCAGCAAGCGTCGAGTGCTTCTGAATGTATAGCTGTAAACGCAGGCTGCAACGCGATTTTAGAAGGGTTTTAATAGTGCCGTTGGCGGCCCTGTAACTGTTGCCAATGCCCTGCCCAGGCACGGCTGCGGGGCCTGGCTGAGGAAGTCCCTGAGCTGCACGCCCAGGATGCGTGAGAAGATGCCGCCCCTTGATGGAACACTTGCTTACAGCTGGCTAGAAGAGGGACTCCCATGCACGCATTCCGCAACCTGTCGATACGCACCAAGCTCATGTCCAGCATGCTGGCCTGCCTGCTGCTGTTCGTGGCGATTTCCACGGCGCTGGGTTTTGTGCTGACGGGTGCCAGCCTGCGCGAGCGTGTGGTGGGGCAGGAGCTTCCGGCCGTGGTGGGGGAGATCCGCAACGACATACTGCGCCAGATCGGCACGCCGCTGGCCATGGCCAGATCAGTGGCCGGCAACAGCTTTGTGCTGGACTGGGAAGCCGCAGGCGAGCCCGAGGACGGCAATGCGGCTTGGGCCAGATACGCCCAGGCCGTCAAGCAGCAGGCCGGGGCCTCATCGGTGTTCTGGGTGTCGGGCACCACGGGCCAGTATTTCGGCGAGCAGGGGCCGGTGCGCAAGCTCGCGCTCAAGGGCCAGGGTGACCAATGGTTCTACGACCTGCTGGCCGGCGACAAGTCGCAGGTGCTGGAGATCGACAAGGACGTCCGCTCCAACGCCTATATGCTGTTCATCAATGTCCGCTTCGATGCGGGCCAGGGCAGGCGCGGCATTGCGGGCCTGGGCCTGTCGGTGGATGAGCTGGCCCAGGCCGTGCGCGCCTACCAGGTGGGCGAGTCGGGCTCGGTGTCCCTGGTGCGCGGCAACGGCAGCATTCTCGTGCACCGCGACCCGGCGCTGGTGGACGGCAAGCACTGGCTCAAGGACCGGCCCGGCTTCAGCGCCGATCTCAGCGCGGCGCTGCTGAACCGCGAGCGCTTTGCCCATGCCATGTTCGAGGCGCCCTCGGGGCGCCAACTGATCGCTTCCTCCTATGTGCCCGAGCTGGACCTGTATGTGATTGCAGAGCTGCCCGAGGCCCAGGTGCTGGGCGGCGTGCGGCGCACCATTGCGCTGACCTCGGCCGTGGCCGGCCTGGTGGGCGGCGGCATCGGCCTGCTGGTGATCTGGCTGGTGAGCAGGGCGATTGCGGCGCCCGTGGGTCGCGCGGCGCGCATGCTGGAGGAGATTGCCGACGGTCATGGCGACCTGAGCCGTCGCATGCCGGTGGAGAGCAATGACGAGGTGGGTGCGCTGGCCTCGGCCTTCAACCGCTTTGTCTCGTCGCTGGAGCGCATGGTGGGGGCGGTACGCCAGGCCGCTGATTCGATTTCCGTGGCCAGCTCCGAGGTGGCCCAGGGCAACCAGGACCTGAGCCAGCGCACCGAGCAGGCGGCCAGTGCCTTGCAGCAAACGGCGGCATCGCTGTCGGTGCTCACGGACAGCGTGCAGTCCAATACCGAGGCCACGCGCAGCGCGGGCGAGCTGGCGCAGTCGGCGCGCGGCGTGGCCGAGCGTGGCGGTGCGGCCTTCCAGCAGGTGGTGATGACCATGGAGGGCATCAACCACGCGTCGCGCAAGATTGCCGACATCATCGCAGTGATCGACTCCATCGCCTTCCAGACCAATATCCTGGCGCTGAACGCAGCCGTGGAGGCCGCGCGTGCCGGCGAGCAGGGCCGGGGCTTTTCCGTGGTGGCGGCCGAGGTGCGCAGCCTGGCTCAGCGCTCGGCCGAAGCTGCCAAGGAAGTGCGCCTGCTCATCACGGACTCCGTGACCCAGGTGGGCAGCGGATCGCAGCAGGTGGAGCATGCGGGCGCCACCATGCAGGAGCTGCTGGACGCCGTGGCCAGGGTGACGCGGATCATCGAGGAGATCAGCAATGCTTCGCAGACCCAGGGACGCGGCATCGCCGAGATCAATCAGTCCGTGGCCGGGCTGGACGATGCCACGCAGCAGAACTCCGCCCTGGTCGAGCAGTCGGCCGCTGCGGCGGTCAGCCTGCGCGAGCAGGCCGCACGTCTGATGGGCGAGGTGTCTGCCTTCAAGCTGGGTGACAGGCCCCAGAGTCGCCCGCCCGTGCAGGAGCGCCAGAGGCAACTGCTGGAGGCCTGAGCGCAAGCCGGGCCTGAACGCAAGCCGGGCCTGAAGAGATCAGGCCCGGGCGTGAGTGCGCAAGGCTTAGAGCGCAGACACGCTCTCAGGTGGCGCTGGTACTCAGTTTCTTGAGCTGGTAGAGCACTTCCAGCGCTTCGCGCGGGCTCAGCGCATCGGGGTTGACGTCGGCCATGGCCTGCTCCAGCGGGCTGAGGGCGGCGCTTGCCTCCACAAGCTCCGGTGCATCGAACAGATTGACCTGCAGCTCGTTCTCGCCGGCCTGGGATTCGAGGGCTTCCAGCGCATGGCGCGCATGGTTGAGAACGCCTGCGGGCATGCCGGCCAGCTTGGCGACCTGGATGCCGTAGCTGCGGCTGGCGGGGCCGGCCTGGATCTCGTGCAGAAACACGATGTCGCTGCCCGACTCTGCGGCGCTGACATGCACGTTGACGGCGGCCTTGGCCTTGGCAGGCAGCTCGGTCAGCTCGAAGTAGTGCGTGGCAAACAGCGTGAACGCCTTGGTCTTGTCATGCAGCTGGCTGGCAATGCCGCTGGCCAGGGCCAGTCCGTCGAAGGTGCTGGTGCCGCGACCGATCTCGTCCATCAGCACCAGGGAGTGGGGCGTGGCCGAATGCAGAATCTGCGCGGCCTCGGTCATCTCCATCATGAAGGTGGACTGGGCATTGGCCAGGTCGTCGGCGGCGCCGATGCGCGTGTGGATGGCATCGATGGGCCCCAGGCGGCAAGCGCTGGCGGGCACATAGCTGCCCATGCTGGCCAGCAGCACGATCAAGGCCACCTGGCGCATATAGGTCGATTTACCGCCCATGTTCGGGCCGGTAATGATCTGCATGCGCGTGTTGAGATTCATGCGCGTGTGGTTGGCGATGAAGCTGCCGCTGGAGGTCTCGGCCATGCGTGCTTCCACCACGGGGTGGCGGCCGGCCTCGATCTCTATGCAGGGCTGGCTGACGAACTGCGGCTCGGCCCAGTTCAGTGTCAGAGAGCGCTCGGCCAGCGTGCACAGAACGTCCAGTGCGGCAATGGCCTGGGCCACGCGCGTGAGCTGGGGCACATGGGGCTGAAGCTGGTCGAGCATCTGCTCGAACAGGAACTTCTCGCGCTGCAGCGCTCGCTCCTGGGCCGACAAGGCCTTGTCCTCGAAGGCCTTGAGTTCGGGCGTGATGTAGCGCTCGGCGTTCTTGAGGGTCTGGCGGCGGCGAAAACGCTCGGGCACCGCGTCCTTGTAGCTGTTGGTGACCTCGATATAGAAGCCATGCACCTTGTTGAACTGCACGCGCAGGTTGGGAATGCCGGTGAGCAGCTTTTCCTTGGCCTCCAGCTCCAGCAGAAACTCGTCGCAGTTGTTCTGAATGGCGCGCAGCTCATCGAGTTCGGCATCAAAGCCCGTGGCGATCACGCCGCCGTCACGCACCAGGGCTGCGGGCTCTTCATGAATAGCACGCGCCAGCAGCTCGGCGCAGCCTTCGGGTGGCATCAGGTCGCTGAAGATCTGCGTCAGATAGGCGGATGGAGTCTGTCCGGACTGCGCCAGCAGCTTCGCTTTTTCCAGCGTTTTGGACAGGCCCACCAGCTCGCGCGGGCGCACCTGGCGCAGGGCGATGCGGGCGGTGATGCGCTCCACATCGCTCACGCCCTTGAGCTCGGCACGCAGGGCCTGCCAGGGAGCCATGCCAGCACCTGTGCCGCGCAGCACGCCAATCGCTTCCAGGCGTTGCATGGCTGCCTTGCGATTGCGCTCGGGCTCCAGCAGCCAGGTCTTGAGCAAGCGGCTGCCCATGCCGGTCATGCAGCTGTCGAGCAAAGAGAACAGCGTGGGCGAATCTTCGCCGCGCAGCGTCTTGACCAGCTCCAGATTGCGGCGCGTGGCCAGCGGCAGCGCAATCAGTTCGTCGTCGCGCTGCACCTGGATGGCGTGGATATGGGTCAGGTTGCGGCCCTGGGTATGCTCGGCATAGGACAGCAGGGCGGCGCTGGCTCCATGGGCCAGCGGCAGGTCTTCGGCCTCCCAGGCCTTGAGGCTGGCCGCGCCCAGCAGCTCCAGCAGCTTGCGCTCGCCCAGACCCGAGTCAAACTGCCAGTCGGGGCGGGGTGACAGAGGGCAGCTGATGGCGCTGCTGTGCTTGACGGCAAACAAAGCCTGCTCGAAACGCTCGGTCACGCCTGCGCTGTAGATCACCTCGCTGGGCGCAATGCGCGACAGCCAGGCACCGAGTTCATCGGCCGCGCATTCGGCCATATGGATACGGCCCTGGGTCACGGCCATCCAGGCCAGGCCCACGCGTTGGCGACCGGCGGTGTGCACGGCCACCAGAATGGCTTCGCTCTTGTCGGACAGCAGTTCGCTGTCCGTCAGCGTGCCGGGCGTGACCACACGCACGACCTTGCGCTCCACCGGACCCTTGCCCACGCCGATCTCTCCGACCTGCTCGCAGATCGCCACCGACTCGCCCATCTTGATCAGGCGGCCCAGATAGTTTTCCAGGGCGTGGAAAGGCACGCCCGCCATGGGAATGGGCTGGCCGGCTGTCTGACCGCGCGAGGTCAGCGTGATGTCCAGCAGGCGCGTGACTTTTTCGGCATCGCCAAAGAACAGCTCGTAAAAGTCACCCATGCGGTAGAACACCAGCGTGTCGGGGTAGTCGGCTTTGAGCTTGAAGTACTGCTGCATCATCGGCGTATGCGCCGAGAGGTCAGTCATGTCTGGGGAGTAGGGCAGCGACGGGGATTCTGTGCTTTTCTGGGTCATCGCTTCAGCGGTATGCAATACAGGGGGCGCCGCGCCGGTGCTGGGCGGGCGCCGAATGCTGCATTATCCGTGATGCCCAATAGCAGGGGGCATGGCTGCTTTTTTGGGCTATTTGGCAGAGGCGGTCTGCACGCCCTGCCCGGATTGAGAGCCGGAGCCTTGATCGTCGTCATGAATGGGGCGGTAGCCCGGGCCGAAGGACACATCTCCCAACCTCCAGCCCGCGCGGCAACTGAAGGCTCCCCAGAAGCGCTTCAAGGTGAACCACTGCATGGCGATCAGGCCGCGCTCGTTGTCGGCATCGACCTCGGGGTCACTCACGCCCGTGGGGCGCAGCTCCTCGTCGTGATAGAGGGCGGTGCCGAACAACTGATCCCACCAGGGCAGAACCTGGCCGAAGTTGCAATTGTGGCGCTCGGGGCGCTCGGCATCGCGCAGCATATGGTGGTTGCGGTGAAAGCGTGGGCCGACCAGCAGGCGCTCGCCCATTTTGCCCAGCCAGCCCAGACGCAGCGCTACGTTGGCATGGGAGAAGTTCTGCACCAGCTCGCTGAGCAGACCCAGCATGGCGAACTCCGACGGCTCCACCCCCATGGCCAGACCTACGCTGGCCAGCACAAAGCTTTGCAGCATGCCGTCCAGATAGTTGCTGCGGTCGTTGCTCCAGCAGCTCATCTGGCGCTGGCTGTGGTGCATGCTGTGCATGGCCCACCACCAGGGAATGACGTGCTGGGCGCGGTGCATCCAGTAATACGTGAGGTCGTAGACCACGTAGTACACGGCAAACAATACATAGGGGTGGTCTTCAAACCAGGGCAGCCAGGCCTTGAGGCCGCTGGCTTCCGAGGTGGACGGGCCGCCGCCCAGCATATGGGCGACTGGCATGAGGATCAAAAAGCTGAACAGCGGAAACAGGCCCAGCAGCATCAGCAGGGTGTAGTTGCGATCCACCGACGTGTGGCGGCGGTCGGCCCAGCGTTCGGCGGGGATCAGGCTCTCCAGTGGCCGCATCACGCCACCAATGAGGAACAGTTGCAGCAGCGCGATCAGGATGCCGGCGGCAATCTCGCGCGGATCGCCCGCTGCCTCGGCAATATGGAGTGCGTTGACCACGGGAGTCACCGCATGCACGGATACCCAGTCAATGGCCAGCGTCCAGTGCTGGCTGAAGAAGTCCATCATATTGTTGTGCCCATTTATCGTCGGGCAGATTCTGGACCGGGAGTTTGTGGATTCTGTGGAGAGACCTACGCCTTCAACACTTGTCTACTGCTGGTGGACGCGCCCCCAAGGAGTGTGGACTGCCTGGACTCGGCCTGACGGCATAAAAAAGGGCCCGGTCCACCGGACCAGGCCCTTTGCGCAGTCGTGGGGCGACCGCCTTTTTATTCTGCGCTCTTCTGACCTTCTTCGGCCACCGCCTCGGCACCTTCTTCGGCGGGAACTTCGAATTCGTCAGACTTCACTGCCTGGCGCACGGCAGCCTTTTCACCGGCAGTGGCGAACTTGCTGAACTTGCCGATCACGGGGATCAGTGCGCCATAGATGCGGGGCGCTGCGGCCAGAATTTCCTTTTGCTCCAGGAAGTCGGCTTCGCCCGTGAAGTTGCCGACCAGACCACCGGCTTCGCTGACCAGCAGCGAACCGGCAGCCACGTCCCAGATGGACAGGCCGGACTCAAAGAAACCATCGGCAAAGCCGGCAGCCACATAGGCCAGATCCAGCGCGGCAGAGCCGGGGCGACGCACGCCGGCCGTGCGCTGCATGACTTCGCCCAGCATCAGCATGTATTGCTTGAAGTTGTCGCCACGGCGGAAGGGGAAGCCGGTGGAGATCAGGCAGTCACGCAGCTGGGTGCGCTTGGAGACGCGGATGCGGCGCTCGTTCAGGTAGGCACCGCGGCCCTTGGTAGCCGTGAACAGGTCGTTGCGGCTGGGGTCATAGACCACGGCGTGCTCGATCTTGCCCTTGTAGGCTAGGGCGATGCTGACGCAGTACACGGGGAAGCCGTGGATGAAGTTGGTGGTGCCGTCCAGGGGGTCGATGATCCAGACATGGTCGGAGTTCTTGGCGCCATGTTCGTTGCCCGACTCTTCGGCCAGGATAGAGTGCTGGGGGTAGGCGTTGAGCAGCGTCTCAATGATGACGCGCTCGGCGGCCTGGTCTACCTCGGTCACAAAGTCGTTTACCTGCTTTTGCGCAACGCGCACCGATTCCACATCCAGTGCGGCACGGTTGATGAGGGCGCCAGCGGCGCGAGCAGCCTTGATGGCCACGTTGAGCATGGGGTGCAGGGAGTTCGACATAAATTGTGAGTGCGTTGGCGATGCAGCCCGGAGCAAAACTGGGCTGAACTACGCGGGTAAGAACGTAAAAGCCGCGACCGGCGATGCGGGGCGGCGACAATGGGCGCAATTCTACCCAGGCTGCGCTTTTTTTGCTTGTTCGTCCCGGCGACCCAAGGGTCTTCTTGGCAGCTCTTGCGAATGCGAGAGAGAGCAGGTGGCGTAGTCTGCCGTCTTATCAAGGCTGCAAGTGGGGCCTTTTGCATTGTTCTGTGTTGATGAAAACCCGATTCGTACTGATTGAAACCAGCCATGCCGGCAATGTGGGCGCGGCCGCCCGAGCGCTCAAGACCATGGGCTTCGACGACCTGGTGCTGGTGCGCCCGCGCTACAGCAACGTGCTGCGCAAGGAAGAGACCATTCAGCGTGCCAGCGGAGCATTGGATGTGCTGGACAAGGCTCGCGTGGTCGACACCCTGGAGCAAGCCCTGGACGGCATCAGCCATATGTGCGCGACGGCGATGACGCCACGCGACTTCGGCCCGCCCACACGCACTCCGCGCGAGCATTTCGAGTTGCTCCTGAAAGGAGAGCTTGATGCACGCTCTGTACCCTCGGAGGACACCGGTCTGACCGATAACCAGCCCACGCCCGATGCTGTCTGCAACCAGAAGGGCGTGGCCTTTCTGTTCGGTTGCGAACGCTTTGGCATGAGCAACGACGATGTCTACCGCTGCGATGTGGCGCTGTCGATTCCGTCCAATCCGCAGTTCGGCTCGCTCAATCTTGGTTCGGCCATTCAGGTCGTTGCCTATGACTGGCGCGTGGCGCTGGGCGGTTTTCCCTTGGTGGAGCACACGCCCGAGGCGCATCGCGCCGACATGGCCCAGGTGCAGGGCATGCTGGGCCACTGGGAGCAGGCACTGGCCCATATCGGCTTTCTGGACCCGGCAGCGCCCAAGAAGCTCATGCCCAGGCTTAACCAGCTTTTCAACCGTGCGCAGCTGACCCAGGAAGAAATCCATATTCTTCGCGGTGTTGCCAAAGCCATGCTGCAGAGCCAGCCACCAACCCGCTAGACTTCACAAGCTAAACACTTCCTCACGTTGTTATTTGATGCTTGATCGCCTGCGCTCCGACATCCAGTGCATTCTTGACCGCGACCCTGCGGCCCGCAGCACCTGGGAGGTCATCACCTGTTATCCGGGGCTGCACGCCATCTGGCTGCAGCGCCCTGCGCACTGGTGCTGGACGCATGGCTTCAAATGGCTGGGCCGCTTCATCTCGCACATGGGGCGCTGGTTCACCGGCATTGAAATCCACCCCGGCGCCGTCATCGGTCGCGAGGTCTTCATCGATCACGGCATGGGTGTCGTGATCGGCGAAACCGCCGTGGTGGGCGATGGCTGCACCATCTATCACGGTGTGACCCTGGGCGGAACCTCGCTGTACAAGGGCGCCAAGCGCCATCCGACCCTGGGCAAGAACGTGGTGGTCAGTGCAGGCGCCAAGGTGCTGGGCGGCTTCGAGGTGGGCGATGGCGCCAAGATCGGCAGCAATGCCGTGGTCATCAAGCCCGTGCCTGCAGGTGCCACGGCCGTCGGCATTCCGGCGCGCATCATTCCCAGCAAGACCGGGCAGAGCGCCGATGTGACCGAGCATGAGCTGGCTCCCAAGGTCGAGGCCAAGGCGCAAGCGGCTGTCGTGGTCGATGAGGATTGCGGCAAGAGCGGCTTCACCGCCTATGGCGTGACGGCCGAAGTCGACCCCGTGGCCCAGGCCATGCGTTCGCTGTCCGAAGGCGCTGCCGGTCACGAAAAGCAGATCGCGCAGCTGTGGGCCGCCATCGAGAAGCTCTCGATTCAGGGCCATGTCAAGGACTGCATGCCCTGCGAGTCCGAGCGCCCAGAGGCCTTCCAGAAGGACAAGATCGATCAGATTCTAGGGAAATAGGCCTCAAGCGCTTTCCTGTAAAGCGATTGATGCTTCTGTCTTGATCGTGAAAGCCAGCGCCTGTTGCTGGCTTTTTTCATGGTGCTTGCCCGTAGTCGATTTGAGGGGCGAAAGCCCTGCCCGTCCGGCCGAGACTGCCTACCAACTCTAACCCGAGGCAAGCAATGATGAATGTGGAACAGGCCATGCAGCAGCGCCATTCGGTGCGTGCTTTTTTGCCAAGGACGGTGGATGCGGTGCTGGTCAGGGATTTGCTGGCGCAGGCCGGACAGGCGGCTTCCGGCGGCAACCTCCAGCCCTGGCGCGTGATAGCGCTGACGGGGGACAGCCTTCAAGCCTTGCGCCAGGCCATGCCTGCGGCGACACCCGACTCCGATGCGGCCCTGGTCTATCCGGCGCAGCTCTGGGAGCCCTATCGCAGCCGCCGCTTTGACAATGGCGAGGATCTCTATCGCTCCCTGGGCATAGGGCGTGAGGATCGGAGTGGGCGGCAGCAGCAGCTAGCCCGCAATACCCATATGTTTGGCGCGCCGGTGGGCGTATTCATCGCCGTCGACAGCCGCATGCTGCATGCGCAGTGGGTGGATCTGGGAATCTATCTGCAATCGCTGATGCTGCTGGCGACCGAAAAGGGGCTGGCCACCTGCGCTCAGGGCTTCTGGCGCAGTTACAGCGATTTTGTGAGCCGGCATCTGGCGCTGCCGCAGGGCTACCAGATCGCCTTTGGCATGGCACTGGGCTATGAGGACAGCGCGGCACCCGTCAACCAGTGGCGCTCCAGCCGGGCCGAGCTGGGGGACTGGTGCGAGATGCGCGGGTTCGAATGAGCCATGCCTTGATTCCGGTGTGGGCAGTCGCTTGACGCTTCTTCTTGCATGGCAAGAAGGCGGGGCCGACGACGAAGCGCAAGGCATGAGGCCGGGCGCCATGCAGGCAGCCCGGCTACTTCTTCAACGGCGGCTGCCTATTTCCACAGAGCGCATTTGCTCTCTTCCTTGGTGGTGAAGACCTGGTCGCCGGGCAGGGTCTTGAGCACCTTGAAGTAATCCCAGGCCTTCTTCGATTCGGCCGGCGCCTTGACCTGCAGCAGATACATGTCGTGGGCATAGCGGCCATCGGGGCGAACCACGCCCTTGGCATAGAAGTCCGACAGCGGCGTGGCCTTGAAGCCGGCCATGATCTTGTCGGCATCCGTCGTGCCCAGCTTCTCGGCCAGCTTCAGATACTGCATGGCGGCCGAGTAGTTGGCGGCCTGCAGCGAGGTAGGCATCTTCTTGAACTTGGCAAAGAAACGATCCGAGAACTTGCGGCTTTCGGGATTCAGGTCCCAATGCCAGCTGTCGGTGAACATCAGGCCTTCCGTGGCCTTGAGGCCCAGGCTGTGGATGTCGGAGCTGAACAGCAGCAGGCCGGCCAGCTTCATGGTCTTGGTCAGGCCGAACTCGCGAGCCGACTTGATGGCATTGATGGTGTCGCCACCGGCGTTGGCCAGACCCAGGATCTGGGCCTTGGAGTTCTGGGCCTGCAGCAAAAAGGAGGAGAAGTCAGCCGTGTTCAGTGGGTGCTTGACATTGCCCAGCACCTTGCCGCCGGAGGCATTGATGACGCGGGTGGTGTCGGCCTCCAGGGCCTGACCAAAGGCATAGTCGGCCGTCAGAAAGAACCAGTTCTTGCCGCCCAGCTCCACCACGGCCTTGCCCGTGCCCTTGGCCAGTGCCACGGTGTCGTAGGCATAGTGCACAAAATAGGGACTGCACTGCTCGTTGGTCAGTGCCGAGGTGCCCGCGCCGTTGATGATGTAGACCTTTTTCTTCTCGTCGGCCACCTTGCCCATGGCCAGGCCGGCGCTGGAAGTGGTGCCGCCGATCAGCATGCTCATGCCCTGGGTGTCGAACCACTCGCGCGCCTTGCTGGCCGCGATATCGGCCTTGTTCTGGTGGTCGGCCGTCAGCACCTCGATGGGCTTGCCCAGCAGCTTGCCGCCGAAGTCGTCCACGGCCATCTGCACGGCCAGAGCGCCCCCCTTGCCGTCCACATCGGAGTACAGGCCCGACATATCGGTGATGAAGCCGATGCGAATCTTGTCCTGCGCCTGAGCGCCTGCAGCGGCCAGCAGGCAGCCCAATGCCAGCGTCAATGTTCTGGGGGAGAAAGCGGTAGCGGGGCAAACAGAGCGAGGCTTCATCAGAGTCATCTCCTGAGATGGTGGGTACCCGGTCACGGCGACGGGCAGCCAGCATGGTCGCAGCTGGCGCAAGCCGCGCCATCAGGGCAAGCACCGGGGCGGCTCGCGCAAGGTATCCGGCGCGACTCGGGAAAATGCCGCAAGCTTCTACACTGCAGTGCAGCAAATTTGGAAAGAACAACTGATGGATATTCGTCAAGCGTTGCAGCAGCGCCGCTCGGTACGCGCTTTTCTGCCCCAGACCGTGGCCGCAGCCACCGTGCGGGACTTGCTGGAGACCGCTGCGCGGGCCGCGTCCGGCGGCAATATACAGCCCTGGCGTGTGAGCGCCGTGGGTGGCCAGGCGCTCAAGGATTTGTGTGCCAAGGCCGGACAGAGCGAGGCCGTGTCGCGCCCCGGCCTGTCCTATCCGCCCGGACTGTGGGAGCCCTATCGCAGCCGCCGTTTTGAAAACGGCGAGGATCTGTATCGCTCACTCAATATCGGCCGCGAGGACAAGGCCGCACGACTGGCCCAGCTGGCCAAGAACGGCCAGATGTTCGGTGCGCCCGTGGGCATTTTTGTGGCGGTGGAAGAGCGCATGGGTTATGCGCAATGGGTGGATCTGGGCATCTATCTGCAGTCTTTCATGCTGCTGGCCGTGGAAAAAGGTCTGGCCACCTGTGCCCAGGGCTTTTGGCGCATGTACAACGACATGCTGATCGAGCAGCTGGCGTTGCCGCAGGGCTACCAGATTGCCTTTGGCATTGCCCTGGGCTACGAAGATGCCAGCGCGCCCATCAACCAGTGGCGCGCAAGCCGTGCCGACAGCCATGAATGGCTGGTGCTGCAGGGGCTGGATTGAAGGGCGGATTAGGCGCTTGAGGGTCAGGATAGTTAAACAGCTTCAATGGTGCGCAAATGGTGGCAAAACCAGCCTATACTGCGTGCAGCTCCGGGGTGTGCGAAAGCGCTGAGATGCCAGTCACTGTGAAAACAGTGCAGGCGAACCCGACGAACTTGATCCGGTTCATACCGGCGGAAGAAGAGCGGGACCCTGACGCAGGGCCGGTGGATTGACAGGACAACGGGCACCAGTGCCAACCCTGAAAGCCACAGGCACAGCAAACCCCAGGCGCCTCGCGCACTGGGGTTTTGTCTTTTCTGGGCAGCCCGGTGCGTGCAGGTCAAGGCTGAAGTTGCAGAACTCAGCGGCATAGGCCGGACACCCATTCGGGACCGGGCCAGTGCGGGGCAAGATCAGAGCAGGGCCGCACTCCACGGAGCGTTTGATGCATTTCAACCGCTTTGAGGAGACTGCGATGAACGCCCCTGATTCCATTTTTACGCCTGCTGCAGGTCATGCCCCCGACGCCGCCCGTTTTGCCGAGCTGCTGGCCCAGTCGCGCCAGCCGTTTCCCGCATCGACCAAGAGCTATCTGAGCGGCGCGCTGCACCCTCAGCTGCGGGTGCCGGTGCGCGATATTGCGCTCACCAATGGCGAGCAGGTCAGCGTCTACGACACCTCCGGTCCCTACACCGACCCCGCCGTGCAGATCGACGTGCGCCAGGGCCTGCCCAGTCTGCGCGCAGGCTGGATCGAAGAGCGCGGCGACAGCGAGTTCTATGTGGGTCGCCTGCGTGTGGCGCTGGACGACGGTGGCAAGCGCGGCGAGGAGGATGCGCGCGTGGCCCAGCTGCGCGCCGAGGCGGCCGCGCTGCAACGCCAGCCGCGCCGTGCCAAATCAGGCCAGAACGTGACCCAGATGCACTATGCCAAGCGCGGCATCATCACGCCCGAGATGGAGTATGTGGCGCTGCGCGAAAACGGTCGCCGTGAATGGATGGCGCAGTACCAGCAGGACGCGGCGCGCGAGCTGCGCCTGGCCGGCAACGGCCTGGGCGCAGCGATCCCGAAGATCATCACGCCCGAATTCGTGCGCGATGAGGTGGCGCGCGGCCGTGCCATCATTCCGGCCAATATCAACCACCCTGAAATCGAGCCCATGGCCATCGGCCGCAATTTCAAGGTCAAGATCAACGCCAATATCGGCAACTCGGCCGTGACCTCCAGCATCGAGGAAGAGGTGGAAAAGCTGGTCTGGGCCATTCGCTGGGGCGCGGACAATGTCATGGATCTTTCCACCGGCAAGAACATCCACACCACGCGCGACTGGATCGTGCGCAACTCGCCTGTGCCCATCGGCACCGTTCCCATCTATCAGGCGCTGGAGAAGGTCGGCGGCATTGCCGAGGACCTGACCTGGGAGATCTTCCGCGACACGCTGGTCGAGCAGGCCGAGCAGGGCGTGGACTACTTCACCATCCACGCCGGCGTGCGCCTGGCCTATATCCACCTCACGGCGCAGCGCCGCACCGGCATCGTCTCGCGCGGCGGCTCCATCATGGCCAAGTGGTGCATGGCTCACCACCGCGAGAGCTTCCTCTACGAGCATTTCGAGGACATCTGCGACATCATGAAGCAGTATGACGTGAGCTTCTCGCTGGGCGACGGCCTGCGTCCCGGCTGCGCATCGGATGCCAATGACGAAGCCCAGTTTGCCGAACTGGCCACGCTGGGCGAGCTGACGCAGATCGCCTGGAAGCACGATGTGCAGACCATGATCGAAGGCCCTGGCCATGTGCCCATGCACATGATCCAGGCCAACATGACCGAGCAGCTCAAGCACTGCCACGAGGCTCCGTTCTATACCCTGGGCCCGCTGACCATCGACATCGCCCCCGGCTACGACCATATCGCTTCGGCCATCGGCGCGGCCATGATCGGCTGGTTCGGCACCGCCATGCTGTGCTATGTCACGCCCAAGGAGCATCTGGGCCTGCCCGACCGCGACGACGTCAAGCAGGGCATCATCGCCTACAAGATTGCGGCCCATGCCGCCGACGTCGCCAAGGGTCACCCGGGCGCGCGCTCGCGCGACGATGCGCTTTCCCAGGCGCGTTTCGACTTCCGCTGGCAGGACCAGTTCAACCTGGGCCTGGACCCCGACACGGCCCAGGCCTACCACGACGAAACCCTGCCCAAGGACAGCGCCAAGGTGGCTCATTTCTGCTCCATGTGCGGACCCAAGTTCTGCTCCATGAAGATCACCCAGGAAGTGCGCGACTTTGCCAAGCAGCAAGGCGTGAGCGCCGAAAACAGCATTGCCGTGGGCATGCAGGCCAAGGCGGCGGAGTTCAATCAGGCGGGCGGCGATTTTTACATTCCCATCGTCAATGCATCGACCGACACCACGGCACGTTGATCACGGATAAAACAGGGCTGTAGCGCTTGACCATCAAGCGCTGACAGCTATTAATATGAAAGCGCGGGCAAAGCCTGCGCTTTCATATTTTGGAAACAGTGAAGTTGAATGTCGGAGGGCTGCTGTCGACCCAAGCAGAAGTTCGGGAATAAGTCCCCCAATGGCTGCTTCCTGACGCAGAGCCGCCATACAGCACCGGGGTGAATCGGGGCTACAGGGCGGCTCTGGCTGGGCAGTCAGACCTTATATGGCCACCATCTGAATGTGCTCCGGCTCTATGGTCAGCAGCGGTTTCTTTTGTGCCGGAGGGGCTTGTGGGCCTGGCTGCTGCATCAGGTGCGGGCTGTAGAGGCGCCAGAGATCGCCCACGCCCAGGGCGGTGCGCTGTGCCTGTGCCTGCGCCTGCACTTGCAGCTGCCCATCCACATAGCGAATGTCGTAGTTGCGTGCATCAAAGCCCGCGCCTGCGCGCAGATGGCTGGCCACGATGGCGTAGCTGCCGGCAGCAGCGCTGGCCGTGGCCCCTGCGCTGTCCAACTGCACGCTCTGAATCTGCTCTGCACCCACCAAGCCTTGGGTCGTGAACTCATGGCCCTGAAACACCAGGCTCTGACCTGCCGTTTTCTGTGCATTGCCGGCAGTAATCGTCAGTGCCCTGGGCGTGATCTGCAGCTGGTCGCCCGTGAAGCTGATGCTGTAGTTGCTGTGGGCCAGGCTGCCCTGGTGGATGGCATAGCTGCCCACGTTTTCACCCGCAGCACGGCCCAGGCTTCCGCCCAGGCGGTCGCCGTGGATCAAGCCACTGCTGGTGTACTTCAGGTCATCGGCATCGCCATAGACCTTGCTGGCCGCATCGGCGGTGACGCTCAGGGCCTTGGGTGTGATCTGCAGCTGGTTGCCCGTGAAGCTGATGCTGTAGTTGCTGTGGGCCAGGCTCCCCTGGTTGATGGCATAGCTGCCCACGTTTTCACCCGCAGCACGGCCCAGGCTGCCACCCAGGCGGTCGCCGTGGATCAGGCCGCTGCTGGTGTACTTCAGGTCATCGACATCGCCATAGACCTTGCTGGCCGCATCGGCGGTGACGCTCAGGGCCTTGGGCGTGATCTGCAGCTGCTCGCCCGTGAAGCTGATGCTGTAGTTGCTGTGGGCCAGGCTGCCCTGGTTAATGGCATAGCTGCCCACGTTTTCACCCGCAGCACGGCCCAGGCTGCCGCCCAGGCGGTCGCCGTGGATCAGGCCGCTGCTGGTGTACTTCAGGTCATCGGCATCACCATAGACCTTGCTGGCCGCATCGGCGGTGACGGTCAGTGGGGCTTTGGTGATTTCTAAGCTGCCTTGGTAGCTGATGTCGTAGCCTTGTTGGTTTGAATACAGCCCACTTACCAAGAGTCCGCCATCTTTGGTGCTGTAGTTGCCGGCGTTCTTATTGTTGCTTTGGTAGCTGAGGTCGCTGCCTGCACCGCCTAGAACAACACCTGGTGCAATGCTGTAATCCGAGCCGCCGATTACGCCGCTGCCTGTGGTGCCATCGTAGGTCTTGCTCGCTAATGCTCCCACGTCCACCGTGACCTGCTTTAAAAACGTGCGCAGCAACGGCGTGCTGTGACCTTCGTAAATGCGCCAGGCTGCGCCCGTGCCGCCCTGGTCATCAATATCGCTGCCCCAGGCCGCAAAGCTGCTGGCTTTTTGGAACGCGGCATCCGTGAGCCCCTGGGATTCGGCATCTAAACCGCTGTCATTTCCCACCCCTGGGTGCCCGGGATTGCGGTCCGTGCTCCAGTAGCTTTGGCTGATGTTGCCGTTGATGTTCACCCCCACCAGCGCGCCTGCGGAGTTGTTGTAGCTCCCCCCCGATGCCGTGGCGCTGCCCGTGGCATAGCTTTGGCGGATGCTGCCGCTGTTCCACCCCACCAGCGCACCCGCGGAGTTGTCGCCCCCCCCGTCTGTCGTGGCGCTGCCCGTGGCATAGCTTTGGCTGATGCTGCTGCTGAAGTCGTTTACCCCTACCAGCGCGCCCGCGAAGTTGGTGCTGTCGCCTTCCCCCTCTGCCGTGGCGCTGCCCGTGGCATAGCTTTGCTCGATAGCGCCTTTGTTCCACCCCACCAACGCGCCCACGGAGTTGGTGCTCCCCCCCGACGCCTTGATGCTGGCATTGTCCAGACCCACATGGGCAATGCGTGCAGCGCTGCCGGTATACCCAAACAGGCCCGCGTAGCCGGCGCTGTAGCCAGAGCTGCCGGGGTACTGCGGCTGAGTCACATTGACCGTCAGATCGCGGATGCTGTGGCCCAGGCCATCGAAGCTGCCGGTAAAGCGCGTGGCGTCGGTGTTGTCGCTGTTGCTGCCAATGGGCACAAAGCCGTTGTAGATGCCGGCATTCAGGTTCCAGCCGGCGGTGGCGCTGGCATCGATATGGTTGACCAGTGCATAGCGGCCTGCCAGATCGTTTTGCATGGCCTGCAATTGCTGCACATCCTGAATGGCGGTGTACAGCTGCGGGCGGCTGGCATGGCTGACGCTGCTGGGCACATCGGTCTTGATAAACACCTGATTGCCTGCCATCCCCAGCAGATAAGGCGTGCTTTGGTTGCCTGCATTGCCCCAGACCGTGCCCCATGCAAAACCCGCAAAGTGGCTGGCATCGAACATTTGCTCCGTGGTCAGCCCCGTCGCACCAGCGGGGCTGCCGCCGCCCACCGCACTGGTGGCAAGGTCTTTATTCCAGTAGCTTTGGCTGATGCTGTCGTAGCCGTTCATCCCCACCAGCGCGCCCGAGTAGTCGCCGATGCCCCCCAATGCCGTGGCGCTGCCCGTGGCATAGCTTTGGCTGATGTTGCCGCCGTCGTTTACCCCCACCAGCGCGCCCGCGTAGTTGTTGATTCCCCCCTCTGCCGTGGCGCTGCCCGTGGCATAGCTTTGGAGGATAGCGCCTTGGTTCCACCCCACCAGCGCGCCCGCGTAGTTGTCGACTCCCCACTCTGCCGTGGCACTGCCCGTGGCATAGCTTTGGAGGATAGCGCCGTTGTTCCACCCCACCAACGCGCCCGCGTAGCCCGCGTAGCTCCAGCTCCCCGATGCCTTGATGCGGGCATTCTCCAGGCCCACATGGGCAATGCGTGCAGCGCTGCCGGTAGTGCCAAACAGGCCCGCATAGCTGGTGCTGTCGTAGCCAAAGTTGGGGTACCGCGCATTGACCGTCAGATCGCGGATGCTGTGGCCCAGGCCATCGAAGCTGCCGGTAAAGCGTGTGGCGTCGGTGTTGTCGCTGTTGCTGCCAATGGGCACAAAGCCGTTGTAGATGCCGGCATCCCAGTTCCAGCCGGCGGTGGCGCTGGTATCGATATGGTTGACCAGTGCATAGCGGCCTGCCAGATCGTTTTGCATGGCCTGCAATTGCTGCACATCCTGAATGGCGGTGTACAGCGGCGGGCGGCTGGCATGGCTGACGCTGCTGGGCACATCGGTCTTGATAAATACCTGATTGCCTGCCATCCCCAGCAGATAGGGCGTGCTTTGGTTGCCTGCATTGCCCCAGACCGTGCCCCATGCAAAACCCGCAAAGTGGCTGGCGTCGAACATTTGCTCCGTGGTCAACCCCGTCGCACCAGCGGCGCTGCCGTCGCCCACCGCACTGGTGGCCAGGTCTTTGTTCCAGTAGCTTTGGCTGATGCTGCCGTTGTTCATCCCCACCAGCGCGCCCGCGGAGTTGTCGCTTCCGCCTGATGCCGTGGCGCTGCCCGTGGCATAGCTTTGGCTGATGTTGCCGTAGACGTTCGTCCCCACCAGCGCGCCTGCGGAGTTGTCGTAGCTCCCTCCCGATGCGGTGGCGCTGCCCGTGGCATAGCTTTGGCTGATGTTGCCGTCGAGGTTCTCCCCCACCAGCGCGCCCGCGGAGTTTTTGCTGTAGCCTCCCGCCCCCACTGCCGTGGCGCTGCCCGTGGCATAGCTTTGGCTGATGCTGCCGTCAATGTTCGCCCCCACCAGCGCGCCCGCGAAGTTGGTGCTGTTGCTTTGCCCCTCTGCCGTGGCGCTGCCCGTGGCATAGCTTTGGCTGATGCTGCCGTCAATGTTCGCCCCCACCAGCGCGCCCGCGTAGTTCCCCCAGTCCCCCCCCTCTGCCGTGGCGCTGCCCGTGGCATAGCTTTGGAGGATGGCGCCGCTGTTCCACCCCACCAGCGCGCCCGCGTAGTTGGTGTTCCCCCCCGACGCCTTGATGCTGGCATTGTCCAGGCCCACATGGGCAATGCGCGCAGCACTGCCGGTAGCACCAAACAGGCCCGCGTTGCTGGAGCCAGCGAAGCCCTGTGCCTGGGTCACATTGACCGTCAGATTGCGGATGCTGTGGCCCAGGCCATCGAAGCTGCCGGTAAAGCGCGTGGCGTCGGTGTTGTCGCGGTTGCTGCCAATGGGCACAAAGCCGTTGTTGACACTGACATCCCAGTTCCAGTTCCAGCCGGCTGTGGCGCTGGCGTCGATGTCGGCACCCAGGGCGTATTTGCCGCTCAGATTGATGCGCATGGCCTGCAGGGCGTCCACATCGTTGATCACGGTATAGCCATGGCCGTTGATGCTGAGCAGGCCCGCACCGGCTTGCGCAAAGTTCACCCGGCCATTGATGCTCAGCTGGCTGTCTGCTGCCGGAGCAGTCGCGGCGTTGCCCAGGGTGTTGCCATGGTTCAGCGCCAGGCTGCCCGTGCCGCCCACATCCATGGTGGCGTTGATGTTGATGTCGTGGTGAGCATTGAGCGTGAGCTGGTTGGCGTCGTAGCGCACATCGGCATTCACATGGATGCTGCCCTTGTCGCTGCCGGCGGCCACGGTTTGCAGTGTGACATCGGTGCTGGCCAGGTTGGCAACCAGGGTGTCTGCGCCAATACCGCTGTCTGTCTGGGTAGCTGCGCCGGCGCTGATGGTGAAGTCCGTGGGGTCAATCAGCCACTGCCCGGTTTTGCCACTGGCGGCCTGTGTGGTCACGCGGGTGCCGGCCTGGATCTGCACCCGGGCTGCGCTGGTGTCCACAAAGCCACCATTGCCGCCATCGGGGGCGCTGGCGTCCAGCAGGCCTGCCACTTGGGTGCTGCCGTGCTGCATATCGGCCAGCAACACAATGCGGCCTTCCTGGTGGGCCAGGGTGCGGGCCTGCACGGTGCCGCTGTTGGAGACCACGCCGGCCGACAGCGCATCGGCGGCGCGGCTGGTCATCAGCACCTGGCCGCCATCGGCCACGATGAGTTGCTTGTTCTCGATCAGCGTCTTCACGGTGGCCGGGTCTGGCGCCACCTGCAGCCTGCCGCCCACGCCGGTGCTGAGCGTGATGCGATCGCCCGCGGCCAGCACCACGCTGCCCAGCTGGGCGCGGATGATGCCCTCGTTTTTCACGGTGGGGGCCAGCAGGGCCACCAGGCCGCCCTGGCCGCCATCGCCATGGGCGGTGATCTCCCCTTGATTGAGGACGCTACCTGTGCTGCCGTTGCGTTGGAACACGGCCTTGCCGGCCATGAAGTCGGCGTCGCTGCTGTGCATGGTGCTGGCCACCAGGCCGCCCACATCCACCCGGCTGCCGGCACCAAAGACCACGCCGTTGGGGTTGAGCACCCAGAGCTGGCCATTGGCGCTGAGCTGGCCGTGAATCTGGCTGGCATCGCCTGCCACCACGCGGTTCAGGGCCACGGAGCTGGTGCCGGGCTGGTTAAAGCGCACGGCAGCCTGGCTGCCAATGTCAAAGCCCTGCCAGTTAATGACGGCACGGTCGCTGCCCTGGTTGATGGTCATCTGCTTGCCGTTTTGGCCGATGCCGGCCTGGCCAGCCGCGACCTGGCCGCCGGTAGGCAATGCATTGGCCGGTGGCGCCTGGGCCCAGGCATTGCCCCCTGCCGCCACCAGGCCCAGCAGCACGCTGACCGAGGCCACGGCCTTGCCCTGGCTCTTGGCGGTTTCGGGGGCGGGCATATAGCGCGTGCCGTCGGCGCTGCGTACAAGGCGGTAGTAGTGGTTCATGCGATGCACCTGCAAAAAAATGGGTTTAAAAACGCTGTGCGCACCTATCCGTATTGCGCTGACAGCGATGGTTCTGTGAGTTCAAGCGATGGGGGCTGGGCCGTCCCTTACCCCTTAGAAGCTGCGGCTGAGTACCAACCAGCCCCGGCTGCTGCGCTGGCTGCTGCCGTCGCTGTTGCGCCCCTGGCTGGCAGCAGGGTTGTTGCCCACCGGGGTGGCCACGCTGGCTTGCACCTGCCAGCCACGCCAGTCGCCCTGGCCGCTCCAGCGCAGGCCCAGGCCCCAGCCGGCCAGGTGGTAGCTGTTGGCCATGCCGCTGCCCCCATCCCAGCCCTGCCATGGCTTTTTGTGCTGGCGAATCTGGCCCCAGTCGTAGAACAGCTGGGCCTGCCAGCCCCCGCCCAGGGCACTGCCCAGCTCGCGCTGCAGCTGCAGCTTGAGCAGCAGGCCTTGGTCACCCATGGCCTCGTTGACGGGGTAGGCGCGGATTTGGTCGGGTCCGCCCAGGCTCATGCGCTCGGCGCTGCCCAGGTTTTGATGGGCCCATTGCCCGCTGGCACTGGCTTGCAGCTGCCAGCCCTGGCCCAGCCAGCCCGCCAGGTTTTGCAGGCGGTTGGCCTGCCAGGCCAGCTTGGTGTAATCACCCCGGGTGTTGGGGCCTGCCGCGTCTTGTGTGACTTCTCCGGTGCGGGCCTGCATGCGCAGCCGACCATGCAGCAGCTGTACGCTACCCCAGTTGATGCCGCCGCCGCCCAGGCTGTCGCTGAGGTCGCCGCTGAGCCCTAAGTTCAAGACCTCGTTGCGCTGGCGGCGCACGGCCGTGTCCAGCATGTCGTCGTCGTAGCGGCGGTGCTGCAGGCCCACATGCAGCTGCAGATTGCGGGCCTGCTGACGCAGCAGCGGATAGCTCAGACCCATGCCGGCACTATAGGCCTGGCCCTTGGCGTCCAGGCTGCTGTAGCTGCCGGCCAGCTTGTAACCCATGGCCGAGCTCCAGACCGCCAGGCGCAGGCCGTCGTAGCCCAGGGGCAGGCTGTAGCGGGCCTGCACGCTGCCCAGGTGGGCCGAGCCCAGCATGCGCAGGCTGAGCTGGTCGCCCCGGCCCGAGAGATTATTGACGGCCAGCCCGCCCGAGAGCTGGCCCTTTCCCGTGGTGCGCAGGCCGTAGTTGCTGAGGGCCATATCGCCGGTGAGCAGGGGCTGGTCTGCGACCTCGATGGCCAGGTCGCTGCTGCCCGTGGCCTGTCCGGCTTGCAGCACGGCCGTGACCGCCATGCCGGGCAGGTCGTCGGCCAGCAGCAGGCCGCGCTCCAGCTTGACCGCCGACAGGGGCTGGCCTGTTTGCAGCCCTGCTGTGACGGTGCGCAAAACGCGCTGGGCATCGGCGCGCAGCGGAGCACCGGCGGACGATGCTGCAGGCTGCACGCTGGCTTGGCCAAAGCGGCCCTCCAGCACCTGGATGCGCACCACGCCCTGGGTGACATCCTGGGGCGGCGGCCAGACCCGGGCATACCAGCCGGCATCGCGGTAGGCCCGCTCTATGCGGGACACGGCCTGCTCCAGCTCCTGCATGCTCAGCGACTGGCCCTGCAAATCGGCCAGCAAGGCCTGCAGCTCGGGCTCTGGCAGCAGTTGGGCGCCTTCGATGACAAAGCGCCGCACCGTGACGCGAGGGGCATCGGGGTCTGCGGCTTGCTCCTGCGCCGGCTTGGGGCGCAACTGGGGGACGGCACCCGGCGCTTGAAGGCTGCGCTCGGTTTCACGCTGCAGGCTGCCCGCATCGGGAATAGAGACCGGCTGGGCCAGCACCGGCGAGAGCCAGCCCAGACACAGCAGGCCCAGCAGCCCGGCGGAGCTGGAGCGTGTGAAGGAGCTGGGAACAGCAGTCTGGCAGGTGGCCAGGGTGAGGGCTTGGGAGGCGACTGGGATTTGTATGCGCACAGCTAATGACTTGTTACTTTCAAAAAAAGTCAAGTGTGGGCGCAAGCTCGCGCACGGGGCAATCATTGAAGCCTGGTATGTTGTTCCAGGTCAAAGCATGCAAAAGCAGGAGAGGGTGGAAACCCGAGGAAAGGGCTGCTGTGTAAACAGGCAAGCAGTCAGGAAGGAGGCGGGGAGTGGCTGCTTCTGGCAGGACGGTTCACCGAGATAAGAAAAGGCTTTGCAAAATGCAAAGCCTTTTCGCTGATACAAGCGCGATCCGGCTCAACGCCAGTACTGGCATTTGCTTTCCGCCTTGGTGGTCCAGATCTGCTCGGCAGGCAGCTTCTTGATGATCTTGTAGTAGTCCCAGGTGCCCTTGGATTCGGCCGGCGACTTGACCTGCATCAGGTACATATCGTGCACATAGCGGCCGTCTTCACGGATGTAGCCCTGGCCGAAGAAGTCGTCGATCTTGGTGCTTTTCAAGGTCGCCATGACCTTGTCGGCATCGAGCGTGCCGGCTTTTTCCACGGCCTTGAGGTAGTTCATGGTGGCCGAGTAGTCGGCAGCCTGGATCTCGCTGGGGCGGCGCTGGGTCTTGGCCATGAAGGCGTCGGCAAACTTGCGCGAGCCGTCGTTCATGTCCCAGTACCAGGGGGCGGTGAACTGCATGCCTTCGGTGTTCTTCAGGCCCAGGCTGTGGATGTCGCTGAAGAAGACCAGCAGGCCGGCCAGCTTCATGTTCTTGGTGACGCCGAACTCCTTGGCTGCCTTGATGGAGTTGATGGTGTCTCCGCCGGCATTGGCCAGGCCCAGAATCTGCGCCTTGCTGTTCTGTGCCTGCAGCATGAAGCTGGAGAAGTCGCTGGCGTTGAGCGGCGTCTTGACCGAGCCCAGCACCTTGCCGCCGCGCGCTTCGATGATCTTGCTGGTGTCGGCTTCCAGGGCGTGGCCGAAGGCATAGTCGGCCGTCACGAAGAACCAGCTCTTGCCACCCGTGTCCACCACCGCGCCGCCCGTGCCCTTGGCCAGGGCCACGGTATCGAACGCATAGTGCACGGTATAGGGGCTGCACTGTTCATTGGTCAGCGCCGAGCTGCCCGCACCGTTGTCGATGAAGACGCGCTTTTTCTCCTGGGCGACCTTGGCCATGGCCAGGGCCGTGGCGGAGTTGGTGCCACCAAACACCAGGCTGATGCCCTGGGTGTCTATCCATTCGCGGGCCTTGCTGGCCGCGATATCGGCCTTGTTCTGGTGGTCGGCCGTCAGCAGCTCGATGGGCTTGCCCAGTACCTTGCCGCCAAAGTCGTCAATCGCCATCTGTATGGCAACGGCACCGTTCTTGCCTTCCACGTCGGCATAAAGGCTGGACATGTCGGTGATGAAGCCGATCTTGACTTTTTCCTGCGCCATGACGGGGGCCGCAAAGGCGGCCGTCAGGGCGAGAGCCAGCAGGGAAGCAGTGGGTGCAGACTGGGACAAGCGATGCATGGAGTCTCCTGAAAATTATGAGAAATGTGGAGAGAGCGCGTGCAGCGTCCGGTCGGCGGGTGGCCGCTGTCGCTGCATCGCAGCAAATATGCTAGGGGCGGCGATTGCGTCTGGCATCGGGGCAAGCACTTGCGGGAAATCCCAAGGGGTATGGCTAATTTGATAGCTGCTATCGCTTGTCTTTAATCGATTTCAGATAGTTTTATTGCTGAAATTCATGAAGGAAAGGTGCAGCGTGCTTTTATTTTGATAGCGGTTGCAGCGAGATACCGGCGGCTCAGATGCCACGCCAGCACCATGAAAAAAGCAGCCCTCAGGCTGCTTTTGTGGATGTTCTGGCAGGGATTGCACCTGGCGCTGCAGGCTACGCCGTGCGGGGCGCGCGGATCGCGGTCTTGGGGCGGAAGGCCTTGCAGATCTCGTCATGGGTTTCGAGATAGGGGCCGCCGATCAGGTCGATGCAATAGGGTACGGCGGCAAAAATGCCGTTGACCCTCGATTTGCCGTCCGCGTCCTTGAGGCCTTCCAGCGTCTCGGCAATCGCCTTGGGCTGGCCCGGCAGATTGATGATCAGGCTGCTGCCGCGTATCACCGCCACCTGGCGCGAGAGGATGGCCGTGGGCACAAAGGCCAGGCTGATCTGGCGCATCTGCTCGCCAAAGCCCGGCATCTCCTTGTGGGCCACGGCCAAAGTGGCCTCGGGTGTCACATCGCGCAGCGCGGGGCCGGTGCCGCCGGTGGTCAGCACCAGGCTGCAGCCCGCATCGACCAGCTCGATCAGCGCAGCGCTGATGCCGGCCTGCTCGTCGGGAATCAGGCGTGGCTCGAACTCGATGGGGTTCTTGAGTGCGCGGCTCAGCCATTGCTGCAGCGCGGGCAGGCCCTTGTCTTCATAGACGCCGCTGCTGGCGCGGTCGCTGATGGAGACGATGCCGATCTTCACGGCATCGTGAAGATATGCGGGCGCATCACTCATCGCCGTCGTCCTGGGCAGCCGCACCGGCCTTGCCGGCGCTGGCCAGTTGCTCGCGCACCAGCTGGAACAGGTCGCGGTAGGCGCGGCCCTTGCTGACTTCCTTGGGCTCGGCATCGGGGCTGGCGGCGGCAGCGGCTGCTGCGGCTTGTTCCTTGGCTTTCTCGATGTCCTTGCGCGACTGGCGGATCAGCGAGCGCAGCTGTTGCACATCGGTGCCAGGGAAATGCTCCAGCCAGATGGACAGGGCCGCTTCCTCGACGACCAGGCGGTCGCGCCATTGCTCTGCCACCTGCAGCGACATTTTTTCGCTGGCCGAGCCATTGCGCTGCTCGTCCAGCGCCTGCTTGACGGCCGCGACCTGCTCAGGCGTCAGCTTGCGCATGAGCTTGCCGACATATTGCATCTGGCGGCGCTTGCCTTCGAAGTTGGTGATGCGCTTGGCCTCGGCCAGCGCGTCGATCAGCTGATCGGACAGCTGCAGGCGCTTGAAGAGGTCGCTGCGCAGCGTCATCAGCTCCTTGCCCAGATCCTGCAGCGCATCACTTTCGCGCTTGAGGTCGGTCTTGGTGGAGTCGTACGTGCCTTTGAGTTCGGCCTTGAGTTCAAGGTCCAGCTCGCTGCCTTCGGCAACGAACTTTCCACGAACAAAATAGCCTTTGGTGAGTTTGCGTGACATGGTAAGGGGGCAATATCGGTGGCAGCGCAGAGCGCGCTGCAGTGCCGGCTATCATATCCGCCGCTATGAAAAAACCTCGCTCCAGCAATACAAGCACTTCCAGTGCACAGGCCCAATCCGCACCGCAAGCCGGTTTCAGCTTCAGCCAAGCCTTTTTCGAGGGGCTGGTGGACCAGGCCCTGCAGCATGCCAAGAAGCTGGGTGCGACGGATGCCGGCGCCGAGGCTTCCGAAGGCTGCGGCCTGTCGGTCAGCGTGCGCAAGGGCCAGTTGGAGACCGTGGAGCGCAACCGCGACAAGTCGCTGGGCGTGACCGTCTATCTGGGCCAGCGCCGGGGCAATGCCAGCACCTCGGACTTCTCCGAAGCCGCCATCAAGCAGACCGTGCAGGCCGCCTATGACATCGCGCGCTTCACGGCCGAAGACCCGTTTGCCCGCCTGCCCGACAGCGCAGATATCGCGCTGCCTGGCACGCACCGCGATCTGGATCTGTTCCATCCCTGGGATATCACCAGCGAAGCCGCTGCAGAGATGGCGCTGCGCTGCGAGGAGGCCGCCTTCAAGACTCACCGCCGCGTGAGCAACAGCGAAGGCGCGGGCGTGTCGGCCCAGCAAAGCCATTTCTTCACGGCCCATACCAATGGTTTTCGTGGCGGCTACGCCAGCTCGCGCCACAGCATGTCGGTGGCGCCCATCGCCAAGCTGCCCGGCAAGAATGGCGAGATGCAGCGCGATTACTGGTACAGCTCCATGCGCAATGCTGCCGATCTGGCCTCGCCAGAGGCCGTGGGTCGCTACGCGGCAGAGCGCACGCTGAGCCGTCTGGGCAGCCGCAAGATTCCGACCACCGAGTGCCCGGTGCTGTTCGAGTCGCCCCTGGCCGCAGGCTTGCTGGGCAGCTTTGTGCAGGCCGTCAGCGGCAGCGCGCTGTACCGCAAAAGCACCTTTTTGCTGGACTCCTTGGGCAAGCCCATCTTCCCCAAGCACATCGATATCGAGGAAGACCCCTTCGTCCTGGGCGGCAAGGGCAGCTCGCCCTTTGACGAAGAGGGCGTGCGCGTGCAGGCGCGCAAGGTGGTCGATGCCGGCCGCGTGCAAGGCTATTTCCTGTCCAGCTACTCGGCGCGCAAGCTGGGCATGAAGACCACGGGCAATGCCGGCGGCTCGCACAATCTGGTCATGACTTCGCGCCGCACCAAGGCGGGCGACGATCTGGATGCCATGCTCAAGAAGCTGGGCACGGGGCTGTTCGTGGTCGAGCTGATGGGCCAGGGCGTGAACTATGTGACCGGCGACTATTCGCGCGGCGCCAGCGGTTTCTGGGTGGAGAACGGCGAGATCGCCTTCCCCGTGGACGAAATCACGATTGCCGGCAATATGAAGGACATGTTCAAGGGCATCGAGGCCATCGGAGCCGATGCCTATAACTACGGTGCCAAGACCGTGGGCTCCATTCTTGTCAATCGCATGAAGGTGGCGGGCAGCTGATCGCCGTAGAGCGCCGACGCTCCATGAAAAAAGCAGCCGGTGGCTGCTTTTTTTGTGTCTGAATCAGCTCTCGGCGGCGGCCTGAACAATGCAGTGCGAGAGTTTCTCGAAATGCTTGTGGGCATCGGCACTGAGCTCGATTTGCTTGCGTCTGGCATCCTCGGTATCGGCCAGCAGGATCCAGCCCTTTTGGCGCATGGACTTCAGACGGGTGTGAATTGTGGCCGGAGACCCCAGCTCACGTTGGGCCATCAGGTCTCTGACGCAAAGACGCTCCTGACGCGTGCCGGCATTGGCAATTTGCTCCAGCAGGCGCTCCTCCAGGGGATCCAGTGCCGGCAGCATGGGCAGGTTGCGAATGGTCGCTGCCAGGTGCAGAAAGCGTAAATAGATATCGGCAGACAGGGACTTTGGCATGGGAAGGCAAAAACAGACGACGCGCCGCTAACGAAGATTGAATAAACGGCGCTCATAATACTGCGCAGACAGTGAACAAGCTCGGCGGTAGCGCATGAAGAACATTTGGACGCAATTTTCGGTGGCGGTTATCACGGCTTTGCTGTTCCTGGCGACGCTGGCTCTGAATCAGTGGATTTTCTCCGAACTGGAATTTGTCAGAGGCGTCAACTGGATTTACCTGCCTGCAGGTGTGCGTTTGCTTTGTACGCTGCTTTTTGCGGAGGCGGGCGTGGTGGGGCTTTTTGTCGTGTCATGGCTGGTCTGCAACTTTTACTTCTTCCCGGATGACGGCTTGCGTGCGTTGGCGGGCGGCATCATGGCCACGCTGGCCCCCTATGGCACCTATTGCGCAGCCCGCAAATGGATGGGGCTCGGGCGATCACTCAGTGATCTCACCCCGCGTCGCCTGCTGTGGCTCAGTGTCATTTACGGACTGAGCAATGCCTTGCTGCACCAGGCCTGGTCCGTCGTCATCGGGGATGGTTTTCAGCTGGACCAGCTTCTGGTGATGATTCTGGGCGACTTCAGCGGCACGTTGATCGTCCTGTATGTATTCAAGGCCTTGCTTATGCTGCCGATCAAAACGGACCGGTATCAGCTCAAGTAATACCGTTTGCCGTCCCGGCGTTCGATTTGACCGCTTTCGCCGCCAGCCATGACGGATGGCAAGTCATACTAGGGCTTGCTCTAGAAAATCCAATATCAGTTCATGAGTTCTGCATCCTCGCCCGCCTCCGGCATGAGTCGTCCGGACTGGCTCAGCGCCATCATCGTCATCGTGGTCTGGGGTCTTAATTTTGTGGTCATGAAGTGGGGGCTGGCCAAGATCTCGCCCCTGCTGCTGTGCGCGCTGCGCTTTGCCGCGGCATCGCTGCCATTTCTGCTGTTTGTGCGTGCGCCCAAAAATCTTTCCTGGGGGCTGCTGGCCGCCTATGGTCTGGTGCAGGGGGTTGGGCAATTCGGCCTGCTGTTCACCGGCATGAAGCTGGGCATGCCTGCCGGTATGGCATCCGTGGTGCTTCAGACCCAGGCCTTCATCACCATGCTGCTGGCGGCGGCGTTCTTGCACGAGAAGCCGCAGCGCTGGCAATGGATGGGCTTGCTTATTGCTCTTGCCGGGCTGCTGCTGATCGGTGCCGCCCATGGTGAGGGGACATCGGATATGACGCTGATCGGTTTTGTGCTGACCGTGGGTGCCGCAGCCATGTGGGCCGGCTCGAACCTGCTGACGCGGATGGCGGCCAAGCAAGGCTCGTATGAACCGGTGTCCTTCATCGTCTGGACCAGCGTCTTTCCCATGCTGCCGCTGCTGTTGCTGTCCCTGTGGGTGGATGGCGTGGACTCGGTGACTTCGCAGCTGCAGTCCATAGGCTGGAGCGAGCTTGGAGTGATCGCCTATCTGGCCTTTTTGTCCACCTTGCTGGGCTATGGTCTGTGGACGCGGTTGCTGCAGCGCTATGCGGCCAGCACCGTGGCCCCTTTGTCGCTGCTGGTGCCGGTGATCGGCCTGCTGTCGGCCATGCTGCTGCTGGGAGAGGCCCCCAATGGCCTGCAGTGGCTGGGGACGCTGGGCGTTTTGCTGGGCATGGTGGTCAACCAGTTTGGCGGCAAATGGCGGCGCTGAGATACCGGCTGGCTGATAGCAGGGCACATCCGCTGCTCTGCCGGGGCGGCCTGTGACTGCCTGGCAGAGCACTTTGCCAGCGCAGCACAGGCTCGCAAGTCAATAGCTGTTGCCAATTGAAGTTTTTTTTGAGCACTCGGCCTGAATCACGAATATTGAAGCTCGTTTTCGTCATTATTATTACCGGCATCCATATAAAAGCATGACTTTCCCATTCCGGATTCGATCCGACCCGGGATGCGAATATGCAAAGGAATAATGATGTGTGAGGGAGATATTGGCGCGATGCCTCCTGAGCTGCAGCTGGCCCAGCTGC
Source organism: Comamonas sp. GW821-FHT11H03 (assembly GCF_058807955.1). Lineage (NCBI taxonomy): Bacteria > Pseudomonadati > Pseudomonadota > Betaproteobacteria > Burkholderiales > Comamonadaceae > Comamonas > Comamonas sp. GW821-FHT11H03. Next base: position 36,284 of record NZ_JBXARF010000008.1, on the reverse strand, counting down.
AGGCCTTGGACAGGGTCATGGCCATGGCTGAATTTGGCCTGGATGGGACGTTGCACCGTGCCAATGACAACTATCTGCAGCTCATGGGGTTTACGCGTGAGCAGTCTCTGGGTCGCCCACATCGCAGCTTTTGCTCTGCGCGTCTGGCCGAAAGTGCCAGGTATCGGGAAATCTGGACGCATCTGTGCGCAGGCAATTCCTACTCCGGAGTGGTGGAGCGACTACGCAGCGATGGCAGCAGTTGCTGGCTGGAAGCTACCTATTCACCGGTGATGGATGCCCAGGGCAGGGTGGTGCATATCCTGAAGATCGCTACCGACGTCACACAGCGGCGAGCCCGGGAGCAGGTGCAGCAGGAGCACCTGCGTCGCCTGTCCCTGGTGGCCGATGCCTCCGACACGGCAGTCGTCATCAGTGATGGAAGCTCACGCATCGTGCATGTCAACGGTGGCTTTACGCGCATGTTCGGCTGGCGCACCGAGGAGGTCGCGGGGCACACGCCGATTACCTTGCTGGCTCCTCAATTGTCCGAGACCTTTGTGGACCGCTATCGCTCGGAATTGCGCGCTGGCCAGCCTGTGGGGCGTGAGGAAATCGTGGTCGGCAAGCATGGGCAGCGCTACTGGGCCAAGGTTATCAGCAACCCCATCCTCGACGCGGACGGGCGCTGGCAATACACGGTTTCGATGCTGACCGATATCACGCGTTCCAAGATGCATGAGGCCTTGCAGCACCGCGTGCTGGAGGCCATGGCGCGCGAGCGGCCGCTGGTGGAGGTGCTGGAGATGGTGTGCCTGGAGGTCGAGAGGATTGCTCCCGAGGTGACGGCATCGATTCTCGAGGTGGATGCCCAGGGGCTGCTCCATCCGCTGGCGGGACCAAGCCTGCCGCAATCTTATTCAGCACAGCTAGACGGGGTGGCCATAGGGCCGAATGTGGGCTCCTGCGGAACGGCGGCCTGGCGCAACGCGCCGGTGCTGGTGGACGATATTGCACATGATCCGTTGTGGACGGATTTCAAGCACCTGATCCTGCCGCTGGGGTTCAGAGCCTGCTGGTCCACTCCCATCTGCAACAGCGGCGGCAAGCCGATCGGCACTTTCGCGTTCTATTACCGGGAGCAGCTGAGCGGGGAGGGCTCGACTTTTCACCAGCAACTGGTGGATGCCTGCATCCATCTGTGCGCCCTGGCGCTGGAGCGCGAGCTGTCGCGCGCGCGCATTCGCCAGCTGGCTTTCTACGACGGCCTGACCGGATTGCCCAACCGAAGTCTGCTGCAGGCCAAGGCCGATCAGGCGATTGCGTCAGCTGCCGGCAATGACGAACAGCTGGCGGTGCTGTTCATCGACCTGGACCGGTTCAAGCAGGTCAATGACTCTCTGGGCCATCCTGTGGGGGATGAGTTGCTGCGCAATGTCGCGACGCGATTGCAGCGCGTGCTGCGCAGCTGTGATATTGCCGGGCGTTTGTCGGGTGACGAGTTTGTTGCCGTGCTGCCGCAATGCGATGCGGAGCATGTGGCCAATACCATCGAGCGCCTGCAGGAGCTGCTGGCGGAGCCCCTGATTATTGCGGACACCTCGCTGGCCATATCCGCCAGCGTGGGCATTGCAATGTTTCCCATGGACGGCAGGGATATGGAGACCCTGGTGCACCGCGCCGACATGGCCATGTACCAGGCCAAGAGCAAGGGACGCGGCCGTTTCTGCTTCTTCAGCAGCGAAATGAACCGCTTGGCCCAGGAGCGTCTGGCACTGGAGACGGCACTGCGCAAGGCGCTCAAAAGCGGCGGCCTGCGCCTGCACTATCAGCCTCAGATCGAAATGGCCACCGGCCGCCTGTATGGCGTGGAGGCCCTGGCGCGCTGGACCCATGCAGAGCTTGGCGAGATTTCGCCCGCCCGCTTTATCCCGCTGGCCGAAGAGTGCGGGCTGATCGCCGATCTTGGAAGCTGGGCATTGGAGGAGGCCTGTCGCCAGCTGTCGCAGTGGCGGGCCAAAGGAATGGAAGTCCCCGCAGTGTCGGTCAATCTGTCGCCATCGAGCTTTCACAACCTGGATCTGCCACGGATGATCGCCGATACGCTGGACCGCAATGACCTGGCGCCGCAGGACCTGACCCTGGAGCTGACGGAAAGCATTTTGCTGGACACCAATCCCAGCACCATGAAGACCATAGACGAGGTGCATGCGCATGGCGTGCGCCTGTCCATGGATGATTTCGGCACCGGCTACTCCAGCCTCAGCTATCTGCGCCGCCTGCCGGTCAGCGAGCTCAAGCTGGATCGCAGCTTCGTGGCCGATCTTGAGCATGACGAGGCGGCTCGGGCGTTGAGCCGTGCTATTTTGGGCATTGGCAAGAGTCTGCACCTGACCGTGGTGGCGGAAGGCGTGGAGACGCCTACGCAGAGCGTGATGCTGTGCGAGCAGGGCTACCCGGTGGCGCAAGGCTTTCTGTTCGCCCGGCCGCTGGCTCCAAAAGAGTTTGAGCACTGGCTGGCGGCCAACCCGGCCTCCCCGGTGCCGACCGTGCACGGCGCCGTCGCCGCATGAACTTGCGGTGCAGAGGTTCTCGGCACAGATCGCTCCGGCAGCGATGAAGTGATGTGCAGAGGCGGCTGAGAGGCCGCGCGTACGGTGACGCGGCCGAGGCTTTGGCGGCGGTGCGGCATTGCCCTCAGGTTATGCGGGCTTGGTGGCAACTTCGACGTCGTGCCTCAAGGCTTCAGTAGGCGGCTGCCGGCAGTGCCGGGGCCGCCACCGTGGAGCCGGCAAACTGGCTGCGCAGCTTGCGCGCTGCATTCACGAACATCAACACATCCACGCCCACGGCCACAAAGCTGCAGCCGAGCTGAAGGTAGCGCTGTGCCAGCGCGGGGTCCGAGGTCAGCGTACCTGCCGCTTTGCCACTGGCAACAATGGTGCGCATCGCTGCTTCGATGGCAGCCTGCACTTCGGGGTGGCCGGGGTTGCCGCGATGGCCCATGGAGGCTGCCAGGTCGGCCGGGCCTATGAAGACGCCGTGCACGCCGTCCACGGCGCAGATGGCTTCGAGATTTTTCAGGGCCGTGGTGGTCTCGGCCTGCACCAGCAGGCAGATCTCGTCGTCGGCCACATTCAGATAGTCGGCGCGGCTGCTCCATTGAGAGGCGCGTCCCACGGCACTGCCGACGCCGCGCACGCCCAGGGGCGGGTATTGCGTGGCGGCCACGATGGCCCGGGCCTGCTCTGCCGTGTCCACCATGGGCACGAGCAGCGTCTTGACGCCTATGTCCAGCATCTGCTTGATCAGGGTCGTGCTGCCTTCCACGACTCGCACCACCGGCTGAGCCGGGTGCGAGGCCACTGCCTGCAGGGCGCCCAGGGTGCTGCGCAGATCGTTGGGCGCATGCTCGCCGTCGATCAGCAGCCAGTCATAGCCGGTGGTGGCGGCCGCTTCGGCCAGGTAGGGATCGGCCATGGACAGCCACAGCCCGATCTGGGGCTGGCGTGCGGCGATGGCGGTCTTGAAGGGGTTCAGTGCGGGCATGGGGTGTACGCTTTCATAGGGGGGTTGGGGGCGTGGCGCCTACAACTGGCGCGACCCAGGCCAGAGACGCCGAGCAAGGGCCTGGGCTGGCCGCGCCGCCCCGCAGCGAGGGCGTCGTCCCCCTCCCGCGCAGCGAGAGAGGGCGCCGTGCCACGGGGGAAGCGGCGGGGCCGCCCCGGCAAAGCCGCTCAGGGGGAGCTGTCAGTCCAACCCACCCTGGCAGACGTATTTGATATGCAGGTAATCGTCGAGCCCGTGAGTGGAGCCTTCGCGGCCGTAGCCCGACTCCTTGACGCCGCCAAAGGGGGCGGCCTCGGCGGCCAGCGCGCCTTCGTTGATGCCCACGATGCCCGACTCCAGCGCATCGGCGACGCGCCAGATGCGGCGTATGTCCTGGCTGTAGAAATAGGCGGCCAGGCCGAACGGCGTGTCGTTGGCGGCGGCGATTACCTCGGCCTCGTCATCGAACATGGTCAGCGGCGCCACGGGGCCGAAGGTTTCTTCGCAGGCGCAGGCCATGGAGGCAGTGGCGCCCGAGAGCACGGTGGGGGCGTAGTAGGTGGGGCCCAGATCCGTCAGGCGCCTGCCGCCCGTGAGCACCCTGGCGCCCTTGGCCACGGCGTCCTCCACATGGCGGGCGATCTTCTCGACCGCGCGGTCATTGATCATGGGCCCGATCTGCGAGGCCGCTTCGCTGGCCGGGCCCACGTGCAGGGCAGCCACACGGGCGCTGAGCTGACTCGCAAAGGCCTCGTACACCGAGCGGTGCACAAAGACGCGATTGGGGCAGACGCAGGTCTGGCCGCCGTTGCGGAACTTGGCGGCCATGAAGCCGTCCACGGCAGCCGCCACATCGGCATCCTCGAAAACGATGAAGGGCGCATTGCCGCCCAGCTCCAGCGAGAGCTTTTTGAGCGTGTCGGCGCTGCGGCGCGCCAGATGCTTGCCCACGGGCGTGGAGCCGGTGAAGGTGATCTTGCGCACGCGGCTGTCATCCAGCCATTGATCGACCACCTCGGGCGTGCGCTCGCGCGAGGCCGTGACGATGTTGAGCACGCCGGCCGGCACGCCGGCTTCATGTGCCAGCAGCACCAGGGCCAGCGAGGTCAGCGGCGTGTCCTCGGCCGGCTTGCAGACCACGGTGCAGCCCGCAGCCAGGGCGGGCGCGATCTTGCGTGCGATCATGGCGGCCGGGAAGTTCCAGGGCGTGATGGCGGCGACCACGCCCACGGGCTCGCGCAGGGCGAACATGCGCCGGCCCGGCACGGGCGCGGGGATGACTTCGCCATTCATGCGCGTGGCAGCCTCGCCGAACCATTCGATATAGCTGGCGGCATAGGCGACTTCGCCCTTGCCTTCGGCCAGGGGCTTGCCCTGCTCCAGCGAGATCAGCGTGCCCAGATCGTCCTGATGGGCCAGCACCAGATCGTTCCAGCGCTTGATGATGGCAGCGCGCTGCTTGGCCGGCAGCTTGCGCCAGGCCGGCAGGGCCGCCTGGGCGGCGTCCACGGCGGCGCGCGCATCGGCCGCACCTGAATCGGGTACGTCGGCAATGGTGCAGCCCGTGGCCGGATCGGTCACGGCAAAGCTGGCGCCGCTGGCAGCGGGCGTCCAGGTGCCGGCGATGAAGTTGGCGCTGCGCTGCAGTTCGGTGCGTTGCAGTCTGAGTGGCGTGGCGTTCATGGTGAAAATTGCAGAAAGTGAAGGTTGGATAAGGGCGCAAAGCTCTGGAAGATGCGCTTTCTTCAGCTCACGATACCCAGGTGCCAGGGCACGAATTCATGGTCGCCCAGTCCCAGGGCTTCGCTCTTGGTCTGCTCGCCGCTGGCATGGCGCAGGATCTGCTCGAAGATCTGCTGGCCCAGCTCGGGCACGGTCAGCTCTCCGTCGACGACCACGCCGCAATTGATGTCCATGTCCTCCTGCAGGCGCTGGTACATGGGGGTGTTGCTGGCCAGCTTGATGGTGGGGGCGGGCTTGCTGCCGAACATGGAGCCGCGACCCGTGGTGAAGCAGATCAGCTGGGCGCCGCTGGCGATCTGGCCCGTGGAGGCCACGGGGTCGTAGCCCGGCGAGTCCATGAAGACAAAGCCGTGCTCGGTGATGGGCTCGGCGTATTCATAGACGGCGCGCAGTGGCGTGGTGCCGCCCTTCATGGCGCTGCCCAGGGATTTTTCAAAGATGTTGGCCAGACCGCCGGCCTGGTTGCCATGACCGACCACGCCGTTGAACTGGGCGTTCTGGCCGGCTGCATAGCGCTCCCACCAGGCCAGGCGGTCCAGCAGCTTCTGGCCGACTTCGGGGCTGATGGCACGGCGCGTGAGCATGAACTCCACGCCGTGGATCTCGGGCGTCTCGGACAGAATCGCCGTGCCGCCATGGCGCACCAGAATATCCATGGCCGCGCCCAGGCAGGGGTTGGCCGTGATGCCCGAAAAGCCGTCCGAGCCGCCGCATTCCAGGCCGATCTTGAGGTGGGCGGCACTGACGGTGCTGCGCTGCGCCTGGTTGGCGATGGGCAGCATGTCCTCGATGGCGGCAATGCCGGCCTCGATGGTGGCGCGTGTACCGCCCACTTCCTGCATCACCAGGGTGCGCAACAACTGGCCTTCCTTGAGGCCCTGCGAATCCACCAGCGCATCGACCTGGTTGCGTTCGCAGCCCAGACCCACGATGAGCACGCCCGCCAGGTTGGGGTGGCGCGCATAGCCGGCCAGGGTGCGGCGCAGCACATCGAAGTGCTCGCTGGGCGAGGACATGCCGCAGCCGCTGCTCTGGGTAAAGGCGGCCACGCCGTCCACATTGGGAAAGGCGGCCAGCCGCTCGGGCGTGAAGTGGGCGGCGATGCGCTTGATCACGGTGGCCGAGCAGTTGACCGAGGACAGGATGCCGATGAAGTTGCGCGTGCCCACGCCGCCGCCCGCTCGCACAAACCCCTGGAAGGTGGCGCGCTGCTCCTCGGGCACGTAATCCACGGGCCGCACGTCGGCACCGAACGACGGGTCGCGGTAGTAGTCCACCAGCTTGAGGTTGTGGCTGTGCACATAGTCGCCAGGCTCCAGGTTGCGTGTGGCGACGCCGATCACCGTGTCGTACTTCTTGACCTGCTCGCCCTCGGCGATGCGGCGTGCCGCGATCTTGTGGCCGGCCGGCACCTGGGCGCGCGTGCGCACTCCTAGCTCGGGAATGTCCTGGCCCAGGGCCAGGGCGGTCTTGGCCACCAGCACGTTGTCGTTGGGGTGCAGGTGCAGCAGGGAAGAGGAGGAGGAGAGCATCTTGGAGTCCGGGGATGGCGGGCCTGAGGCGGTTGGGACGCAGTGGGGGCGCGGGGGGACGCGGCGCGTCAGCGCATCAGGTCGCGCAGTTTGAGTTTGTCGATGAGCACGGTTTCCTTCTGGTAGACCGTGTTCACATACCTGGCGTAGTCGGGGCCGTCCAGGTAGAGCAAGGGCGCGTCCAGCCTGTCTGCCACGGACTTGAACTCGGGGCTGGCCACGGCCTGGCGGAAGGCATCGCGCAGCTTGGCTTCGACGGCGGGCGGCAGGCCCTTGGGCGCGCCGATGCCGTTGGGTGCATCGACGACCACGTTGTAGCCCAGGTCCTTGAGTGTGGGCACGTCCTTGAAGCGCGGCGTGCGCTGCTCGCCCCAGGTGGCCAGCAGGCGCAGCTTGCCGGCTTCCACATGCGGGGCCCAGGAGCTGGAGTCGGCCAGCGCGTCCACATGGCCGCCCAGCACGCCCTGCAGCGCCTCGGCGCCGCCCTTGTAGGGCACATGGCTGAGCTGGATGCCCGCTGCGGCCGCAAATTCCTCCATGCCCACATGCGTGGCGCCGCCCACGCCGGCGTGGGCGTAGGTGATGCTGCCGGGCTTGGCCTTGGCAGCGGCGACCAGGTCCTGCAGGGTCTTGAAGCGCGAGTTGGCCGGCACGGCGATACCGAAGGTCTGGCCCGAGGTGCGCGCGATATAGGTGTAGTCCTTGCGCGGATCGGCCTGCAGCGTGCCCAGTTGGGAGAAGCGCGTGACCGAGATCGGGATCTGGCCGATGGTGTAGCCGTCGGGCTTGGCCGAGGCCAGGGCCTTGGAGCCGATCATGCCGGAGGCTCCGGCGCGGTTTTCCACCGCAATCGCCTGGCCCAGGATGCGGCTGGCCACGGTGCACAGCGCGCGCATGGACTGGTCGGCCGTGCCGCCGGCAGGCCAGGGGCAGATGAAGGTGATGGGGCGCTCGGGCCAGGTCTGGGCCAGCAGGCGGGTGGAACTGCCGAGCGTGGCTGCGCCGAGGGCGCCAAGCACAAAACTGCGCCGGCTGCTGTGTGGGGGGGTCATCGCTTGTCTCCTGTCGTTATTTGAACTGCCTGCCCCGATTGTTCAAAACTGCTCCATGACAATCCAATGAAAAGATAGACTCTCTTCATAACCAAAAGGTAATGAAGCCCCATGAGCAAGATCGATCGTGTGCTGCGCTCCAACCTCAAGCTGCGCCATCTGCAGCTGCTGGTGGCGCTGGACCAGTTCCGTCACCTGGGCCGTGCGGCCGAGTTTCTGGCAGTGACCCAGCCCGCCGTCTCCAAGACCCTGGCCGAGATCGAGCGCATGCTGGGCATGGCACTGTTCGAGCGCTCCACGCGCGGCACCGAGCCCACGGCAGCCGGCGTCAGCATGGTGCGTTTTGCGCGCTCGGTGCTGGCTGGTTTCGAGCGCACGCGCGACGAGATGGCTGCCGAGGCCAGCGGTGCCCGCGGGCGCACCAGTGTGGGTGCCATGGTGGTGGCCACGCCCGTGTTGCTGGCGCGCGCCGTGGAGCGGTTAAAAGCGCGGTCGGAGCAGACCACGGTGATGGTGGAGGAGGGGGATCTGACGCGCCTGCTGCCCAAGCTGCGCCTGGGCGAGCTGGATCTGTTCGTGGGACGGCTGGAGCCCGGCTATGCCGCGCCCGACCTGGAGACCGAGGCGCTGTACGACGACCCAATGGTGGCCGTGGTGCGGCCCGGTCATGCGCTGCTGGCGCCGGGTGCGGCCAGCTGGCAGGCCCTGGCAGAAGCACCTTGTGTGCTTCCTCCACCCTGGGCCTCGCTGCGCGTGAAGCTGGAGCAGCAGTTCTATGCCCACGGCCTGCACCCGCCGGTCGACATCGTGGAGACTGCGTCCTTTCTCTCGCAACTGACCTTTGTGCACCAGCGCGGCGCCGTGGCCTTCATGGCGCGCGGTGTGGCCCGCTGTCATGCCGCCCTGGGTACGCTGGCCATACTGGATCTGGTCGTGCCCATAGATCTGCCGCCCGTGGGGCTGATCACCTTGCGCGGCCAGCCGCTGACGCCGACCACGGGCTTGCTGCTGCAATGCCTGCGCGAGGTCGCGGGGGAGCTGGGCTGAGTCTGGCACGAGCCGGGCACGAGCCTGGCATGAGTCTGGCATGAGTCTGGTGTAGGGCGGGCAGGCCCTCTGGGGGCGCTCTGCGCTGGCGTGCTACTGTGGTGCAATCCTTGGCCCCCTGTCCTTGAGCCCTGTGCCGGACATGGCTCCAGGTCCAACCATGGAGACCCATCTATGACTGCCTTGCCATCCATGCCAGCACCTGCGGTCGAGCCTGTCAGCGGCCCCGAGGCTTCGGCTCTGATCGATGCCAGGATTGCCGGCCTGGACGACTGGCGCGGCGCTACGCTGGCCCACGTGCGGGCGCTGATCCGCGAGGCTTTGCCCGCCGTGGTGGAAGAGCTGAAATGGCGCGGTACGCCCGTTTGGTCGCAGGACGGCATCCTGTGCACGGGCGAGACCTACAAGACCGTGGTCAAGCTGACCTTTGCGCATGGCGCGGCCCTGGCCGATCCGGCCGGCCTTTTCAATGCCAGTCTTGAAGGCGCCACGCGCCGGGCCATAGACCTGCATGTTGGCGAAGTGCTCGACACCGCAGCGTTCCAGGCGCTGGTGCGGGCCGCCGCCCAACGCAATGCCCAGGCACGGTCGGCCAGAAAACCGGCTTCGCAAGCCAAAGCCAAATCTCCGCTCTGACGCCCGCGCCCCCGCCGCAGTCGGCCTTGGGCGTTCACACGTGAAAAGCACCCTGGTGCAGGTGCTGCCTGCACGGGTGCTTCTGATTTTGAATCAGGCCGGCCGCAGCCAGCCTGGAGCCATCAGTCCTTGGCGATGGCAGCCGCGATGGCTTCGCCCACCTCGGTGGTGTCGGCCTTGCCGCCCAGATCGGGCGTCAGCGGACCGGCCTTGATCGTGTGCTCGATGGCGGCCACGATGGTGTCATGGGCCTGGCGCCAGGCACCTTCGCTGCGGCCCAGGAAGTCCAGCATCAGCGCGCCCGACCAGACCATGGCGATGGGGTTGGCGATGTTCTTGCCGTAGATGTCGGGTGCCGAGCCATGCACGGGCTCGAACAGCGAAGGGAAGCTGCGCTCGGGGTTGAGGTTGGCCGACGGCGCCAGGCCGATGGTGCCCGTGGTGGCGGGGCCCAGGTCGGACAGGATGTCGCCAAACAGATTGGTGGCGGCCACCACGTCGAAGCGGCCGGGCTGCAGCACGAAGCGTGCCGTCAGGATGTCGATGTGCTGCTTGTCCAGCGTGACTTCGGGATAGGCCTTGGCCACATCGTCAGCGCGCTTGTCCCACCAGGGCATGCTGATGGCGATGCCGTTGCTCTTGGTGGCCAGGGTTACGTGCTTCTTGGCGCGGCTCTGCGCCAGATCGAAGGCGTACTTTAGCAGGCGGTCGGCACCATGCTTGCTATAGACCGATTCCTGGATGCAGATCTCGCGGTCCGTGCCTTCAAACATGATGCCGCCCAGGGCGGTGTACTCGCCCTCGGTGTTCTCGCGCACCACGTAGTAGTCGATGTCGCCGGGCTTGCGGCCTGCCAGGGGGCAGGGCACGCCTTCGAACAGGCGTACCGGGCGCAGATTGATGTACTGGTCGAACTCGCGGCGGAACTTGAGCAGCGAGCCCCACAGAGAGACATGGTCGGGCACGGTGGCAGGCCAGCCCACGGCGCCGAAGAAGATGGCGTCCATGCCCGAAAGCTGCTCCTTCCAGTCATCGGGCATCATCTGGCCGTGTTCGGCGTAGTAGTCGCAGTGGGCCCAGTCGAAATGGTGGAACTCCAGCGGCAGCTCGAAGCGCCTGGCTGCGGCTTGCAGCGCGCGCAGGCCTTCGGGCATGACTTCCTTGCCGATGCCGTCGCCGGCGATGACTGCAATCTTTTTGGGAGTGGACATGGTGCTTTCTCGTGAATGTATTGGGTGGCGAGGCAGCGGCTCGGCCTGTGCCTGACGGTATTCTGCATCGTACTTAACTGAATACAATTGACCGATCGTGGCCTGATTGTTTACAGATTGTGCAGAAAATGCCCTCTCCCGAAGACCTGCGTGTCTTCACCACCGTGGTGCGCAAAGCCAGCTTTGCCGAGGCTGCGGCCGCGCACAATGCGTCGCCGGCCTTTGTCAGCAAGCGCATCCGTCTGCTGGAGCAGGAGTTGGGTGTGAAGCTGCTGCATCGCACCACACGGCGGGTCGCTGTCACGGAGCAGGGCGAGCGCGTCTACCACTGGGCGCAGCGCATTCTGGACGAGGTCGAGCATTTGCTGCAGGAGGTGGATGTGACGCGCCGCCAGCCGCGCGGGCTGCTGCGGGTGTCCACCAGCTTCGGCTTTGGCCGCAATGTGGTGGCGCCCGCGCTGTCGCAGCTGATTGCGCAATATCCGGCGCTGCAGCTGCGCCTGGAAGTGTTTGACCGCATCGTCGATGTCGCGGCCGAGGGCTTCGATCTCGATGTGCGCGTGGGCGACGAGATCGCCCCGCATCTGATTGCCCGGCATCTGGCCGACAACCATCGCGTGCTGTGCGCGGCCCCGGCCTATGTGCAGCGGCGCGGCAGCCCGCGCACGCTGGACGAGCTGGCCGCGCATGACTGCCTGGTCATCAAGGAGCGCGATCACCCCTTTGGTGTCTGGAAGCTGCGCTCGGGCAGTCAGGAGCGCAGCGTCAAAGTGACCGGGCCGCTGTCCACCAATCATGGCGAGATGGCTGTGCAATGGGCGCGCGACGGCCATGGCATCGTGCTGCGCTCGCTCTGGGATGTGGCGGCCGATCTGCAGGCCGGCAGCCTGGTGCAGCTGCTGCCTGAGTGGCAGCAGCAGGCGAATATCTGGGCTGTCTATCCGACGCGGCTGGAGCGCTCGGCCAAGGTGCGGGTCTGCGTCGAGTTCCTGCAGGAGTTCTTCGGCAGGCAAGCTCCAGAAGGATTCAGGATTGCTATGAAAAAAGAAGCTGCTATCGATTGATATACATGAATTTCAGAGTGTTTATTATCTGAAATGTATGTACAGCAAGCGCAAGCAGCTTCTCTTTTTGAGCCTGATGCCGCGTGACGGCTCAGGCCGGTTGCCAATTACTTTGTCAGCGCGGCCTTGACGGCGGCGGACACCAGGCCCATATCGGCCTTGCCGGCCAGCTGGGCCTTGACGGCGCCCATCACCTTGCCCATGTCGCCGGGGCCGGAGGCGCCCAGCTCGGCCACGATGGCCTGCACGGCTGCGGTAATCTCGGCTTCGCCCATGCGCTCGGGCAGGTAGACCTTGAGCACTTCCATTTCGGCCTTTTCCACATCGGCCAGATCGGTGCGGTTGGCGGCTTCGAAGGCGGCGATGGAGTCCTTGCGCTGCTTGATCAGCTTGTCCACGATGGCGATGACGGCTGCGTCATCGAGCTCGATGCGCTCGTCCACTTCCTTTTGCTTCATCGCGGCCTGCAGCAGGCGGATGGTGCCCAGGCGTGTGCTGTCCTTGGCACGCATGGCGGTCTTCATGTCTTCGGTAATCTGGGCTTTCAGGCTCATGGCTTTCTCCTTGGGGTGGGCGAATGGTGGTGCGCCGTGTGAACGGCGTTGACTATCCATGCGCTGGGAGGTCACTGCGCGGCCGGGCAGGCTTGGCAGTGGCCAGAAAACAAAAAACCCGCGCCTGGCGTCCCGAGCGCGGGTTTGCGGCTGTTTTAAGGCCGACTGGTCCTAATCAACGATTAGTACAGCTTCTTAGGCAGTTGCATGCTGCGAACGCGCTTGTAGTGACGCTTCACGGCAGCAGCCTTCTTGCGCTTGCGCTCGGCTGTGGGCTTTTCGTAGAACTCGCGAGCACGCAGATCGGTCAGCAGACCCAGCTTTTCGATGGTGCGCTTGAAGCGGCGCAGGGCAACTTCATAGGGCTCGTTTTCTTTGACGCGGATGGTAGTCATTTAATTTCCAGATATATCTGTGCTGACAGAGGGTTCTCGGGAAGATCGGGCCTGAGAGCCGTGAACAGCGGTTTCCCCGCCACTTTTTAACTAGTATGGCCGACGGGGTAATGCCAGCAAAGTCGAGCATTATAGACCAAGACTTGGGCTGCGTCTGCATTGCACGGCCAAGCAAGTCTGCGCTCGTCAGAATGGCAGGGCTTTGCTGCTACCGGCTGCGCAGTCTGAGGCCTGGTTCAGGCACCGCTGCTGTGCCGTTATGCCTGCCTTTATGCCGCCTGCCTTTGTGCCCGTCTTCATGCCTGTCTTGATGCCTCTGACGCGTGCAATACATAGGCCTTCGGCAGGCGGGCCTCAAGCCTGTGCCAGTGCAACTGGGCGCTGGGGTTTGTGTGGAGCATCTTGTGCACGGAAATTGCATACAGTTTGAAGACTCAGTTGCTTGACTCAAGTCAGAAGGCAAGTGGCTTGGTGCCAGTACGCGTCGCTGTTTTTTCCGTGTCCAAGGAGCTTCCATCTTGTCCAGCGCTTCTCATTGCTCATTCATTTCGCGTCGTCAATGGATGGCTTCGGCCATCGCCGTGCCGGGCTTGCTGGCATTGACGGCCTGTGCCGGCAGGGCCGGAGTTTCCGGGCCTGCTGCGTCCGGCAGTTCCCTGGTGGTGGGCGGTCTGTTTGCGGGCTCGCGCAGCGACAAGGGTTTTATGGAGGCTGGCTGGCGCGGTCTGGAGAAGGCGCGTCAGGAGCTGGGCGTGCAGATCCGTTTTCTGGACGGCATGGCACCCAGGAAGGAGTTGCTGGTGCCGGCTCTCGCGCAGCTCGCGGAGCAGGGGGCGCAGCTGGTGATTGCCCATGGCGGGCAGAACAATCAGGCCGCAGCCGAAGTCGCGGCGCGCTTTCCCAGGACCCAGTTCGTCGTGACCCAGGGCGCGGTGCAGGGGAGCAATCTCTGCAGCTATGACGTGCTGCAGGAGGAGTCGGCCTATCTGGCCGGCGTGCTGGCGGCCCTGACCACCAAAACCGGGGTGGTCGGCCATATGTCGGGCATTCGCGTGCCACCGGGGCTCAAGGGCCGTGCCGCCTATGCGGCCGGTGTGCGCGATACCGATCCCAGGGTCCAATTGCTGACGAACTTTTCGGGCGATCAGGACGATAACGCCTTGTCGCACCGCATCGCCAAGGCCCAGATGGCTGCCGGTGCCGATGTGATCTTCACCATGCTCAACTCCGGCCGCGATGGCGTGACCCAGGCCTGCCGCGAGGCGGGCACGCGTCAGATCGGCAATGTGATCGACTGGACCACGGTGGAGCCGCAGGTGTTTGTCGCTTCCGCCTGGGCCGATGTGGGCATTGGCGCGTTTTTGGCCGTCAAGGACATGCAGCAGCGCGGTGCGCCCGGCCCGGGTATTCGCAAGATTGGCCTGAGCGACCCGGCGGCCGTACGCCTGACCATGGGCCAGGGCGTGGCAGCCGCTGTGCGCGAGCGCGTGGCCAGGGCGTCGGCTGCCATCGCCTCGGGGCAGCTCAAGGTGCCCGAGCACTATGAAGGCAAGGAGTTTTCTGCCTGATCGGATGGTGCGCCGCAGGCGCAGACAGCCCAAAAGGATGGTTCACCCATCCTTTTTTCATGGGGGCTGCCGCTTCGGCTCCTGTCGCTCAAGCCTGGACTGACTGTTTTTCCGCCATGGCCTGGGCGCAGGCGGCGGCACTGGCCCAGGCCCACTGGAAGTTGTAGCCCCCCAGCCAGCCGGTGATGTCCACCACCTCGCCGATAAAGTACAGGCCCGGGCGGCTCTTGCACTCCATGGTTTGCTGGGACAGCACCTTGGTGTCCACGCCGCCGAGCGTGACCTCGGCTTTTTTATAGCCTTCAGTGCCCGTGGGCGTGATCTCCCAGCGCGACAGCTGTTCGGCCAGTCTGGCCAGGGCCTTGTCGCTGGCCTCGTTGATGGGGCGCTGCAGCTCGGGCATGCGGCCGACCCAGGCATCGGCCAGGCGTGCGGGCAGGTGGGCGGCCAGCTCGTTGGTCACCAGCTTGCGCGAGTGGAGCTTGGCCTGGGCCAGCACCTCGGCCAGATCCACGCCAGGCAGCAGATTGATCTGCAGCGGGGTGCCGGGCTTCCAGTAGCTGGAGATCTGCAGCACCGCAGGACCCGAGAGGCCGCGATGGGTGAACAGCAAATCCTCGTGAAAGCTCATGCGCTCCTTTTTGCTGCCGGTGCTGATTTCCACGGGCAGGGCCAGACCGGCCAGGCCTGCGTAGGGCTGCCAGCCTTCGCCGTCGAAGGTCATGGGCACCAGGCCGGGCGTGCGCTCGATCAGCGGCAGATCGAACTGCTGGGCCAGCCGGTAGCCGAAGTCGGTGGCGCCTATCTTGGGAATGCTCAGACCGCCGGTGGCAATGACCAGATTGGCGGCCTGCACCATGCCGCGATCGGTTTCAATCTGATAGCTGCAATCGCTTTCTGTGTCTTGGCTTGACTGCGAAAACACGACTTTCTTGACCTGGCAAGGCTGCCAGCGCTGCACGCCGCCTGCCGCGCACTCGGCCAGCAGCATGGCGATGATGTCCTCGGCCGAATGGTCGGCAAACAACTGGCCCTTGTGCTTTTCATGGTGGGCAATGCCATGCCTGTCCATCAGCGTGATGAAGTCGGCAGGCGTGAAGCGCGAGAGGGCCGAGCGGCAGAACTGAGGGTTCTGCCCCACAAAATGCTTGTGCGGCGCACGCACGTCCAGATCGCGGTTGGTGAAGTTGCAGCGCCCGCCGCCCGAGATGCGGATCTTCTCGGCCACCTTGGGCGCATGATCGATCAGCAGCACTCTCAGGCCCTGCTGGCCGGCCTGGGCCGCGCAGAACAGGCCGGCGGCACCGGCGCCGATGATGATGGCGTCAAAAATCTGGAAGGGGACCTGTGGGGTGGAGGACACGGCGGGCAGGGCGCTGAAGCACGAACAACAAAGCCGGTCATTGTCCCAGATGGCCGGTCACCGGGGCTTGAAGGGCTGACAAAGTCCCGAAATGCGTGGATCGTGATGCCTGTGCAGCCGTCAGCCCGTTGTCCTGTTGGGATATGCGTCAAGCGTCTGCATGTGCCATGGATCACTTCTAGAATCGCGCCCCATGACTACACCATCCCACCAGCTGAGCATGACCGTGCTCATGTCGCCTGACATGGCCAACTTCTCCGGCAATGTGCACGGGGGCGCCATCTTGAAATTGCTGGATCAGGTCGCCTATGCCTGCGCCAGCCGCTATGCGGGCCGCTATGTCGTGACGCTGAGCGTGGATCAGGTGATGTTTCTGCAGCCCATTCATGTGGGCGAGCTGGTGACTTTTCTGGCCAGCGTGAACCACACCGGCAAGTCTTCCATGGAAATCGGCATCAAGGTGATTGCCGAGGAGATTCGCAGCCAGGTGGTGCGCCACGTGAACAGCTGCTTCTTCACCATGGTGGCCGTGGACGATGACAAAAAGCCTGCCCCCGTGCCCCCGCTGCAGCTCGAAACCGACGAGGAAAAGCGCCGCTGGGGCGCTGCCATCATCCGCAAGGAACTGCGCAAGGAGCTGGCCGAGCGCTTTGCCGAGACTCGTACTCCCTGAGTCGCGTCGCCGCTTCTGTGTGGGCGCGGCCTCGCTCAGGCCACTGCTGATTGCGGCAAGGCTTGGGGCTGGCTCTGCCAGGCGGCAATGCCCTGGACCACATCGCCGACGATGATGATGCTGGGGCTGCCCAGCTGATGATCGGCAATGCTCTGCGGCAAATCCTTCAGGAAAGTCAGCGCATGGCGCTGCTGCGGCAGGCTGGCATGCTGGATCACGGCCACGGGCGTGCTGCCGGGCAGGCTGCTGAGCAGCTCGTCGCTGATGCGCTCGACGCTGCTCACTCCCATATAGATCACCAGCGTCAGCTTGGCCGCATGGGCCGTGGCGGCGATCTGGCGCCAGTCGGGGCCGCTGTCGCCGGGCTTGGCATGGCCGGTCATGAAAAGCACGCCATGCGCGCGGTCGCGGTGGGTCAGCGGGGCGCCCAGGCTGGTCAGGCCCGCGAGACCGGAGGTGATGCCGTTGATGACATCCACCTCGATGCCGGCCTCACGCAGATGTTCGACCTCTTCGCCGCCACGGCCAAAGATGAAGGGGTCTCCGCCCTTGAGGCGCACCACGCGTTCGCCGTCCTGCACGGCGGCAATCATGAGCTTTTCGATAAAGGCCTGGGGGGTGCTCTTGCAGCCGCCGCGCTTGCCCACATAGACCACGCGGGCGCTGGGCGAGGCATGGCCCATCACGCCATCGCTGACCAGATCGTCGACAAACAACACGCTGGCCGAGGCAATGGCCTTGGCGGCCTTGATGGTCAGCAGCTCGGGGTCGCCAGGGCCGGCGCCCACCAGGGTGCATGAGCCGCGGTGATTGGGGTTGTGAGAGATGGCAGTCATTGTGGGGTCTCAGTCGGGGCTGCGGCAGTCGGGGCTGCGGTTATAGGCTTGCAGTGCGGCGCGGCTGGCGGCGGCATCTGTGGCCTGCATGGCCTGGTGCAGGGCTTGTATCTGTTCCAGCTGCTGCGCAATGGGGGCCGGCACAGCAAGCCGGCCGCTCAATATGTCCAGCGTCAGCCGGGCTGTCTGCTCGGCATTCAGATCTTGCTGCGGGGCGCTGCTCTCAGTGCCCGAGGCAAGCTGGCTGCTGTGCAGGGAAGAGCGCTCAAAGCAGATTTCTCCGGCAATCACTCCCGTGCTCACGGGTTCGCGGTGGGGGGCGGCCACGGCCTCGCCTTCCGTGCCGCGCACCAGCAGCGCACTGCTCGCGCGCATGGCCAGCGTCTGGAGCATGGGCTGGGCATAGGCCGGGTGGGTATAGCTGGCCAGCACCAGCCCGGATTGCGCGGTGCTGCTGCCGTGGATAGGGTCCAGCAGTTTGACGATGCTGTGCGCGGGGTTGCGCAGGCCCATCTGGCGGCGAATCTGCAGCAGCCGATCCAGCGGTGCCAGCAGGTGACGGGTCTGCATCCAGACCTTGTCGCCAGGCGCCAGGGCGACGGGGCGTTCGATGGCCGTCCAGCCCAGTTGCTGCCACACCTCGGCCGTGCCCAGGCGCTTGTCCTCGGTATGGCTGCCGTGCACCAGCACGGGCAGGCCTTGCTGTGCCAGCAGACCTGCCAGCAGCGGCGTGAGGTTGGCCAGCTTGCGCGAGCCGTTGTAGCTGGGGATGATGACCACGGGCCGGGCCTTATGGGCCTGCGGCCACACGGGCAGGCGCTGCTGGGTGGCGTCGAGAAAACCTGCCAGCTCTTCGGCGCTTTCGCCCTTGAAGCGCATGGCGATGCAAAAGCCGCCCAGCTCCAGATCGCTGACCTTGCCGTCCAGCACCTGCCCCATCAGATCGCAGGCCTGAGCCCGCGAAAGAGAACGCGCGCCCTTGGTGCCGCGACCGATTTCCTTGATGTAGTGGCTGATGCTCATGATTAACGCAATTGTCGCTATAAAAACCATGAGTTGTCAGACGATTTGGTTATATAAATCAAACCGGCCGTGGTCGAGAAGCCGTCGCTCCCCGTTGCGCCAGCTGTGCAGCCAGGGCCTGCAGCTGGGATTGCGCGAGCTGGGCGACAAGGTCCAGCATGGGGTTGCTCTTGAGCGCTTGGGCAGACGCCAGGACGGCGAGCCGGCTGACCTGGCGCGAAGCGCGAAGCGGTCGGAACACGATCTGCTCGCGGTGGAACATCGCGAAAGACGCCGGCACGATGGCCACGCCCAGACCGCAGGCCACGAGCGCCAGCACATTCACCAACTGACCGGCTTCGTGGCGTATCAGCGGAGTGAAGCCGGCCTCGGCGCACAGCGCGACCGTGCGGTCGAAGTAGTCGGTGTCCTGATAGCGGGTGAAGCCCACAAAGGGCTGATGCACGGCGGCTTGAAGATCCAGCGTTGCGCTGCCTCCGGCCAGAGGGTGGGAGGCCGGAACCGCCAGGCAATAGGGGTCGTCAATGCTGGCCAGCTCAAGCTCGTCGGCCTCCCTGTGCCCGGGGCGGGCAAAGCCGAGCTCCAGCTCGCCCTGGCGCAAGGCCCGCTGCTGCTGGGAGGAAATCATTTCGCGGGCTTCGATCTGCACCTCACAGCCGGCCTGTGCCACCGCCTGCAGCAAGCCGGGCAGCAGGGACTGCATGGCCGAGGGCACCAGCCCCAGGCGCAGCACGGTCTGGCTGCTGCGCTCTCGTTCGCGCGCGCGCAAGGGGGCTTGCTCGGCACGCGCCAATATGACGCGCGCATCTTCCAGCAGCGACTCGCCCGCAGCAGTGAGCTGCATCCCGCGTGGCAGGCGGGTGAAGAGCTGCGTGCCGACCTCGTCCTCGAGTTGCTTGAGCTGCTGCGACAGCGGCGGCTGGGCGATGAATAGCTTGCGAGCGGCCCTGCTGACGTTGCCCTGCTCGGCAACCGCCACGAAGTAGCGCAGATGTCTCAGTTCCATGCCTGAATCAATCCATATTTCAAAAGTATGATTTTTATATTAAATCAGTGTTGGACATATGAATGAAGGGCGGCAACACTGCCGATCCTGTTCGTTCTGAGATGCATGTCCACGCATGCATTGCCTGTCTCATGCAAGCCTTGCAAAAAACCGAGTCCGCCAAGGGACTGAAGCTCAACGAGGTCGACATGCCGTCGCCTGCCGCAGGTGAGGTGCTGCTGCGGGTTCATTCCACAGGTGTCTGTGGCACGGATCTGCATATTGATGCCTGGACGGCGAGCTATCACTTTTTGCAGGCCGCGCTGCCGGTGACCGTGGGCCACGAGTTCAGCGGCGTGGTCGTGGCCAGAGGCGAGGGGGCCGAGCATCTGCCCCTGGGCCAGTTGGTGGCCGTGCGGCCTTCGGTCACCTGCGGCAGATGCCCCAGCTGCAGTGCCGGCGACTTCGATGCCTGCACCACCCGTCGCGGCATCGGTGTCATGCGCCATGGCGGCTTTGCCGAGTATGTGGCCGTGCCCCTGCGCAATTGCGTGGCGATTCCGCAGGGCGTGGACCCCGAGGTTGCTGCATTGGCCGAGCCGCTGTCGGTGAGCTTCGAGGCCGTGCGCACGGGCAATGTCCAGCCCGGCGATCGCGTGCTGATCCTGGGGCCCGGCAATATCGGCCAGGGAATTGCGCTGTTTGCGCGTGCCGCAGGGGCGGCCCAGGTGGTGGTTGCCGGCCATGGCGACGCCGCGCGGCTGGAGGTCCTGCGCTCCATGGGGTTCGACGATTTGCTGGACTTCGAGGGGCTGGACATTGACGAAGCCCTTGCCGTGTATACGCAAGAAGCTCACTTTGACGTAGTGATCGAAGCCACCGGGGCGGCGGCCGTGCTGGCGCCGGCCCTGCGTGCGCTCAAGACCCACGGCGTGCTGGTGATTGCCGGCATTCATTCCGCGCCCGTGCCGCTGGATCTGACGGCCCTGGTGCGACGTCATCAGCAGCTGCGCGGCTCCTATCGCACGCCGGAGCGCTGCTGGCTGGAGGTCGTTGCATTCATGCAAACCCATCAGGATCAGCTGCGCCTCATGATCACCCATCGCGTGCCGCTTGCGCAGGCCGGGCAGGGGTTTGAGCTGGCGCGGGCGCGGCTGGCGAGCAAGGTGCTGATTCAGCCCGGGGCGGGCCGGACATCATGAGCACCGCCTTTCTGGCCTTGTGGAACGACATCGACCGGCCCGAGGCTCGCGCAGAATACGAGGCTTGGCATGCCCTCGAGCATGTTCCCGAGCGCGTGGGTTTGCCGGGCTTTGTCTACGGCCATCGCTATGTCGGCGCTTCCGGGTATTTCACGCTCTACGGTCTGGAGTCTCTGGCGGCCCTGGACTCGGCCGAGTATGCGGATGTGATCGCCAATCCCACGCCCTGGTCGGCACGCATGAGGCCGCGCCTGAGTGCCTTCATGCGCAGGCCCTGCATATTGCAGGTCCAGGCTGGAGCATCCAGCGGTGTGGCGCTGACGACGCTCAAGGCCGTCACCACCGATGTGCAGGCCTGGGCCGCGCAGGCAGCCCGCTGGGCGGAGCAGGCGGTGCTGCAAGGGCGTCTGCTGCGGGTCATGGCGGGCGTGGTGCCGGTGGAGCGTTCCTTGCACTACCCCGTTGGCGGGGAGCGCATTGCCGAGCAGGCCCAGGGGGAAGTCACGGTGGTCATGCTGGCCGAGCATTTGGATGGGCCGGCATGCACCCAAGGCACCCAATGGTGGGCCGACCGAATGCAGGCGCATCACCTCGAAACGCCTGCACAGCAGGCTTTTGGCCTGCAAACCCGGGTGTGCCGTTCGCAGCTGGCCCTGCCCGCCAGCGGACGCCTGCCACCGATGATGGAACTGATGGCTGGATACGCCGATTGTTGATCCGAGACTGAGACTGAGATTCTGGAGACATAAAGATGACAAAAAAATCGATGCCCGTGCGCCGGGCCGCCTTGCTGCTGTGCGCCGCAGCCTGCCTGCCCTTGGCGGCTCAGGCCCAGGGCAAGGCTGACTGGCCCACTCGCCCCATACGTCTGATCGTCGGCTATTCCAGCGGCTCTTCGCCCGATGTGCAGGCCCGTCTGCTGGCCGAGCCCCTGACCAAGGCCCTGGGCCAGCCCGTGGTGGTGGAGAACAAAGGCGGTGCCAGCGGCAATATCGGCGCTGATGCCGTAGCCAAGGCCGGTGACGGGCACACCATAGGCGTGATCGGCAACGGCCCGCTGACCAGCTCCAAGTTTCTCTACAGCAAGCTGCCCTACGATCCGATCAAGGATCTCGCACCTTTGGGCATGATCGGATCGGCGCCTCTGGTGCTGGTGGCTCCCAAGGCCATGGCCGCGAATGCAGGGGCTTATTTCAAGGCGCTCAAGACCGGAGCCCAGGGCAACTACGGCTCGGTGGGAACGGGGTCCGGCGGCCACCTGGGCGTGGAGCTGATCAAGGAAGCCATGGGCCTGAATCTGCAGCATGTGCCCTATAACGGCGGCCCGGCTGTGGTCAACGCCTTGATGGGCGATCAGGTGCAGATGGCCTTGCTGCCGGCCTCCACCGTCATGCCGCTGGTCCAGTCCGGCAAGCTGGCCGCCCTGGCCGTGAGCTCCAGCAAGCGCAGTCCGCTGGCGCCCGGCGTCCCGGCCATGCCCGAGATCGGCGCTGGCAATGTGGACATCGAAGTCTGGAATGCGGTCATGGCGCCGGCCTCCATGCCCGCCGAGCATCGCGCCAAGCTGGCTGCGGCCCTGGAAAAGATTCTTCATGCTCCCGATATCCGCAGCAAGCTGCTGGCCCAGGGCTGGCGCATCGACGATACCAGCGCTGCCTCGCTGGCCAGGCGCATTGAAAACGATGCCCGCATCTACGGCAGCCTGATCACGCAAAAGAACATCCGCCTCGAATGAGTGCGGCCGGCGCCATCTGAGGCGCCGGACTCCCACACGGCATCCGCCGCAACTGCGGCGGATGCTGCTGTCAGCGGCTCGACAGCGGCAGGACTCTGCCGTGAGCCCCATCCATTATTAAAAAGAGAGACTTCATGACATCCTTGCAATCGGGAGGCCTGGCCGTGGCCGCCGCCTTCATCTCCACATGCTCGCTGGTCCAGGCCCAGACCGCTGCGCCCGCCACATCCCAGCTCACGCTGTACGGCGTGGTGGACATGGCCGCCGAGTCTGTGTCCACCGGTGCGGGTCGCACCCTGCGCGCGGAAAGCGGTGTCCTGGCGGGCTCGCGCTGGGGCGTTCGCGGCTCCGAGGATCTGGGTGGCGGCCTGCGTGCGCTGTACGTGATGGAGGCCGGACTGAATGCCGATACCGGTGAGCGCGGTCAGGGGGGCCTTGCCTTCGGTCGCCAGATCTTTGTCGGCATGGGGGGCGACTGGGGCCAGCTGACGGTGGGCCGCCACTACACCACGTTTCATACCTCGCTGGCTTCTTACGCCCTGACGGGCCTGATCTGGGGCAATGCCGCCAACTATTTCCGTGACGGCACGGTGCTGCGCGCTGACAACTCGCTGCGCTTTCAGTCGGCTTCCATGGCAGGGCTGGTGGTGCGAGGCATGTACTCGTTCGGGGAAAACGCCGACACCAATGTCGGGCGCCAGTTCGGCGGCTCGCTGGACTACACGCGCGGCCCCTGGAGCCTGGGGGCCTCGCTGTGGGAGCGTCGCACCACAGCCCAGAATACCGACCGCTATCGCTTGCTGGGCGGCTCCTATGACTTCAAGCTGGCGCGAGCGGCCTTGCTGCTGTCCACCCGCGAAGATGATCTGCCGGATGCCGCGAGCAAGCGCGGGCGTTTCTTTGAAGCCAGCATGACCATACCGGTCAGCGCGGCAGGGCAGGTGCTGCTGTCCTATGGGCAGTTCCAGGGGCGTGCGCGCGCAAACAGCGATGCCCGCGCCCTGAGCGTGCGCTACGACCATGCGCTTTCCAAGCGCACCAAGCTGTATGCGGGCGTCTCCGCGATCCGCAACGAGGCGGATGCAGCTTTCACCATCAACAGCGCCAGCAATGCCGGGCCTTCGGTTCCCAAGGGCAGCAAGCCGCGCTCGCTGCTGGTCGGCATCTCGCACTCCTTCTGAGCCAAGCCGTCACCGGACGCTGCGGCCTGCAGGAGGCCCAGTCCAGGGCGCAGGCCGCCTCAATGGTCTATAGCTTGGCAGGGGCTTGCGCAGTGGATGAACATTGATCACATTTCGGGACACAGAGCGCGCGTACCATGTGCGCTGTTTTTGAGGAGTGTTGAAATGACCGCTAACGCATCTTTGACCGACGAACTCATGGGCCAGCTGCAGGGCGCTCCCATGCAGGGCCTGGCCCAGCAACTGGGCATTGACTCCGTGCAGGCCGAGCAGGCCGTGGGCGTGGCGCTGCCCATGCTGTTTGGTGCGCTGGGCCAGAACACGGCCCAGCCTCAGGGAGCTGCCGATCTGTTCGGTGCGCTGCAGCGCGATCACAGCAGTGCCAATGGAGCGATGGATCTGGGAGGTCTGCTGGGCGGGCTCGGTGGCCTGCTGGGTGGAGCGGGCGGTGGCGCCGGTGCGGCTGGCGGCCTGGGTGGTTTGGGCAGCATTCTGGGCTCGGTGCTGGGAGGCGGCTCCGGTGCCGGCAACTCGCAGCTGGATGCAGGCGCCATCCTGGGCAATATCTTTGGCGGTCAGCAGCAGCAGGCCGAGTCCCAACTGGGGCAGTCCACGGGCCTGGGTGGCAATGCGGGTCAGTTGCTGGCCCTGCTGGCTCCGCTGGTGATGTCCTTCCTGGCCAACCGGGTCCAGGCGCAGGGCATGGGGGCTGGCGACCTGGGCAGTGCTCTGGATCAGGAGCGAGGCCAGATCCAGTCGCAAGGCGGCGCTGCGGGAGGCATCCTCGGCAGCCTGCTCGACCAGAATGGCGACGGCAAGCTCGATGCCGGAGATCTGTTCAAGCTGGGCGCGGGTCTGCTGGGCGGTCGGCGCTGAGCCCTGACTGGATGACAGTATCAAGGCAGCCTTGGCTGCCTTTTTTGTTTTTGTATACGGGCATAGCCT
This sequence comes from Comamonas sp. GW821-FHT11H03, assembly GCF_058807955.1. Classification (NCBI taxonomy): domain Bacteria; kingdom Pseudomonadati; phylum Pseudomonadota; class Betaproteobacteria; order Burkholderiales; family Comamonadaceae; genus Comamonas; species Comamonas sp. GW821-FHT11H03. The sequence continues at coordinate 12,011 of NZ_JBXARF010000008.1, read as the reverse complement.
GATTGCCGCAATGCAGCAGGATTCTCACACTGCTCATGTCGTCATGCGTTTTGCATGACAGGCCGATCCAGAAAGGAGAACCAGATGACGACCGTCGCCGAAATTCTGCGTGCCAAGGGCAACAGCACTATCTACAGCGTTTCTCCCTCCGACACCATGCTGGCTGCGCTGCAGCTCATGGCGGAAAAAAGCATTGGCGCGCTGCTGGTGCTGGAAGGTGGCGAGATCGCAGGCATCGTGACCGAGCGCGACTACGCGCGCAAGATCGCTCTGCAGGGCCGAAGCTCTGCCAGCACGCGCGTGGACGAGGTCATGACGCGCAAGGTGCATTGCGTGCTGCCGCGCCAGACCAGCGAGGAGTGCATGTCGCTGATGACCAGCAATCGCATGCGCCATCTGCCCGTGATCAGCGAGACCCGCGAGCTGCAGGGGCTGATTTCGATTGGCGACATCGTCAAGGAAATCATCTCGGCCCAGCAGTTCACGATTCATCAGCTGGAACACTATATTTCCGGGACACCCAATGTGAATCAGCCGTAGGCTGCTATGAATTGAATAGAGAAGGCGGGCAGGGCTAATGTCCGCCTTCTCTGCATCTGGAGGTCGCAAGTTCTACACTTGCGGCCATGAGTTTGCTGATCCTGGGAATCGAATCCTCTTGCGATGAAACCGGTGTGGCCCTGGTGCGCACCCCGGACGGACAAGGTGTGCCCACCTTGCTGAGTCATGCGCTGCACAGCCAGATTGAAATGCACCGCGCCTATGGCGGCGTGGTGCCCGAGCTGGCCAGCCGTGACCATATTCGCCGTGTGCTGCCGCTGACCGAAAAGGTGCTGGCCGAATCCGGGGAGCAGCTCGAAAGCGTCGATGTGATTGCCTTTACGCGCGGTCCCGGCCTTGCCGGGGCTTTGCTGGTCGGCTCCGGTGCCGCCTGCGCCATGGCCGCCGCGCTGGACAAGCCCGTGCTGGGCGTGCATCACCTCGAAGGTCATCTGCTCTCGCCCTTTCTCAGTGCCGACCCGCCGGAGTTTCCGTTTGTGGCCCTGCTGGTCTCGGGGGGGCATACCCAGCTCATGCGTGTGGACGGCGTGGGCGAATACGAAATCCTCGGCGAAACCATCGACGATGCGGCGGGCGAGGCTTTCGACAAATCGGCCAAGCTCATGGGCTTGCCCTATCCGGGCGGCCCCGTGCTCTCGAAGCTGGCAGAGGGCGGCGATCCCCAAGCCTTCAAGCTGCCTCGCCCCCTGCTGCATTCGGGCGATCTGGACTTTTCGTTTGCCGGTCTCAAGACGGCCGTACTGACCCAGGCCAAGAAGCTGGGTGAGGAGCTCGAAGCACGCAAGGCCGATCTGGCCGCCAGCACGCAGGCCGCGATTGTGGATGTGCTGGTCAAGAAAACCATGGCCGCACTCAAGCAGACCGGCATGAAGCGCGTGGTGGTGGCGGGAGGCGTGGGGGCCAACAAGCAGCTGCGCGAGCAGCTCAATGAAGCCTGCGCCAAGCACAAGATTCGCGTGCATTACCCCGAGCTGCATCTGTGTACCGACAACGGCGCCATGATTGCCATGGCTGCCGCCATGCGCATACAGGCAGGACGCGAGCAGGCACTGCATGAATATGCGTTCGATGTGAAGCCACGCTGGCCGCTGGATTCGCTCAGGTGAGTTCGTGCAGAAAGAAAGCAGCCCAGGTGGCTGCTTTTTTCATGGCCGCCTGCGCTTATCCGGCAAGCTTTACGGCCAGTTTCGCTACGTTCTGGCCCTGGTAGCGGGCAATGCTCAGCTCGTCGGGATGAGGCTGGCGCGAACCATCGGCACCCGCAATCGTCGAGGCCCCATAGGGCGAATTGCCGCCCTTGACCGCGCTCAGATTGGTCTGTTCGGGCAGCGGATAGCCCAGAGGCACGATGATCATGCCGTGATGGGCCAGCGTCGCCCAGGTGGTCGTGGCCGTCATTTCCTGGCCGCCGCCAGTGCCGGTCGAGGTGAAGACACTGCCGATCTTGTTGATCAAAGCCCCTTTGACCCAGAGACCGCCGGTCTGGTCGAGAAAGCTGCGCATCTGGCCCGGCATATTGCCAAAGCGCGTGGGCACGCCAAACAGGATGGCATCGTAGTCGGCCAGTTCGGCGGGGCTGGCGACCTCTGCGGTCTGATTGGCCTTGCCGCCTGCGTTCTTGAAGACATCCTCGGGCATGGTTTCGGGCACGCGCTTGACGGTGACCTCGGCACCGCTGACGCTGCGGGCACCTTCGGCCACGGCCTGCGCCATGGTTTCGATATGACCGTACATGGAGTAGTAGAGAACCAGCACTTTTGCCATGGGTGAATTCCTCAAACGGGTTGGAAAGCGGTGCGGCAGTGGCGCACCCGACTGAACCCACAGTGTAGGAATCGAAGATGGCAGCGCGACACGCACCGGCAGCCGGCGCCTGTAGGCCAAGGCGCCGAATCGGCTCAACTCCCGGAATCGGCAATGCCATTGACATGAAAAAGCCCGCAACACCTTGGCATTGCGGGCTTTGTGCTTTCCGGCCGACCTCTTGCTAAGAGAAGATGGAAGAAAGGATGAGGCTGGCCGGTCAGCGTAAACAGCGCTTATTCGATGCTCAGCGTCACGGCTTTGCTCTGGGGCTCGAGCTTGGCCAGGGTCAGCGTCAGCACTCCATGCTCAAGCTTGGCTTTGCTTTTGGAAGCATCGATTTCATGGCCCAGATCCCAGCTGTATTTGACCTGGCGGGCTGCGCCTTCCACGCTTTCGAGCTTGGCGACAGAGCCTTCCAGCGAGAGTTTGAGTTGCTCGCGTGCCAGGCCTGGCACATCCAGGGTCAGGGTCGTGAACTGGTCATCGCGGCTGACTTGAACCTGGCGTTGTACGGGGCTTGCAGCGCCCAGGGTTTCCTGCAGAAAGCGTTGCAGGGCCAGGTCGGCGGCGCGAGGAGATACAAAGGTATTACGGCTCATTACAGGGGCGAAGAACATGGTGTTTAACTCCTTTAAACTGCGCGGCTTGCGTTGTTGCCGCTTGGTTCATAGGTAGGTGGTGGCAAGCGCATTTCAAGAGGTTTTTTTGATGAATAAATTGCGCCGTGATGCCTTGAAATACCTGCAGTTGCCACTACTATGCGCCCCGTTCGGCATTGCTGGCGCTGCTGGCGCTGCTGTGGCTGCAGCCAAGGCCAAGCTTGCGCAACCCATCAAGCTGGCACTGGTGGAGAGTCTTTCGGGCCCGTTTGCAAACACGGGCGAGGCCGTGTTCCGCAATGTGCTGTGGGCGACCGAGCGAGTGAACGCGCGTGGCGGCGTGCGCCTGGCCGACGGTCTGCATGAGCTGGTGATAGAGCGCTATGACAGCAAGGGCCAGAACGAGGAGGCACTGTCGGCGCTGCGTGCGGCCATAGACAGCGGTGCGCGCATCATCTTGCAGGGCAACTCGTCGGCCACGGCAGCGGCGCTTCTGGACGCCATCGACAAGCACAACAGCCGAGACCCTTCGCGCCGTGTGCTGTATCTGAACTATTCGGCCGTGGATCCGGCGCTGACCAACGAGCGCTGCAGTTTCTGGCATTTTCGCTTCGATGCCCATGCCGATATGCGCATGGCTGCGCTGATGGAGGTCATCAAGGACGACAAGGCCGTACACAGTGCCTATCTGATCGGGCAGGACTACAGCTTTGGCCAGGCCGTGCTGCGCGAAGCAAGGCGTCAGCTTGGCATGCAACGGCCCGATGTGCGCATTGTGGGCGACGAGCTGCACCCCGTGGGCCGCGTCAAGGACTTTGCGCCTTATGCGGTCAAGATCCAGCAAAGCGGTGCCCAGGCCGTGATCACCGGCAACTGGGGCAATGATCTGATGCTGCTTGTCAAGGCTGCGCGCGAGGCCGGCTACGAAGGGCGCTTCTACACCTTCTACGGCAATGCCCTGGGCGCCCCAGCGGCCTTGGGCGATGCCGGCGTGGGCAAGGTGCTGGCCGTGGCCGACTGGCTGCCCAATGTGCCCACGGCAGAGAGCCGGGCCTTCTACCAGTCCTTCCGCCAGCGCTTTCCCAATCCGCAGGACGACTATGTGCATATGCGCATGCAGCTCATGATCGAGGCTCTTGCACAGAGCCTCGAAAAAGCCGGCAGCACGGATACCGTCGCCGTGGCCCATGCCTTGGAGCAAGCCAGGGTCCAGCTGGCGGGCCGCTCGGGCAGCATGCGGGCGGCAGACCACCAGTTTCAGCAATCGCTGGTGGTAGGCATGATGGAGAAGAGAGGCAGCGCAGGCGTGGACTTCGATGTGGAAGGCTCGGGCTACGGCTTCAAGGTAGTGCGCGAGATCTCTGCAGCCAGGGCAGAGATGCCTAGTCAGTGCCGGATGAAGCGCTTTTGAGTGGCTGGAGAACTATCGAATCAATAGCGGTCAGCGCTTATTGGAAAAAGCGCTGCAGCCCGAATTAATCTAGTTGCGCGTAGCAGAGGCGGTCTGGCTGGCCAGATAGGCTTCATGTACCTCGCGCCCCAGCTCGATCACCGACAGCGCATAGAACGCCGACCAGTTATAGCGCGTGATGGCGTAGAAGTTCTCGGTACCCGCGATGTACTCCGTGGGGCCGGAGCTGCCGTTTTTCAGCTCGATCAGTGCCAGCGGACGCTCATAGTTGTCGGCGCCCAGTACACGCACTTCGCGTTCTGCCATCTGCTTGGTTGTGAACGTGGGGTTGATATCGGGTGCCAGCAGGGTTGCCAGATTCTCGCCCTGGGCGCGCATGTCCACGGTAAAGGCCGTGGGCAGGCCCGGCTTCCAGCCATGGCCGACGAAGTAGTTCGCGACCGAGCCGATGGCGTCGGTGGCGCTGTTGAACAGGTCTATGCGACCGTCACCGTCAAAGTCGACCGCGTATTTGTCCCAACTGGTGGGCATGAACTGACCCAGGCCCATGGCACCGGCATAGCTGCCACGTAGCGCAAACGGGTCGCTGCCCGTGCGGCTGGCCGTGACCAGCACCTGCTCGAGTTCGCCACGGAAGTAGTCGCTGCGGGCCTGTGCTCGGGGGTGGGCCTGCGGGAAATCCAGCGCCAGCGTGGCCAGCGCATCCATCACGCGAAAGTTGCCCATGTTGCGGCCGTAAATGGTTTCCACGCCGATGATGCCGACGATGATCTCTGCAGGCACGCCGAATTGCTGCTCGGCACGCGCGAGCGCCTGGTGGTTGGCCTGCCAGAACTGCACGCCGGCGCGTATGCGCACGGGGTCGATGAAGCGGCTGCGGTACACCGTCCAGTTCTTCACAAAGGTCTTGCCGGCCGGCGTCATCAGGCGTGTGACCACGGGCAGATTGCGCGCTTCGCTCAGCTGCGCGCGCACCCAGTCGACAGGCAGATCGCGGCGGGCAGCGATTTCATCGGCCAGTTGCATGGCGTCACTGCGGCCGGCATAGGCCACGGCCGTAGCGGCGGCAGCCGTGGCAGCTGCTGCCGGTGCCGCCTTGCGGACGGCTTTTTTGGCCGGTGCGGCGATGGCGCCGGCGGTCAGCAGGCACAAGGCCAGAGTGCTCAGTATTCTAGTCCTGAAACGATTGCTTTGATGAGGGTGGATGCTCATGTTTTTAATTCTTGGTGATTTGGGGCCAGCGCTGCTTCCGGAGGGACAGCCAGCGTCGGCGCAAGGTCTTCAGTTCGGTGGCTTCGGTATTGGAGGATGGCGCATAGCGTAGCCTTTCCATGTCCAGCAGCCAGTCGGATAAGGCCGCAGCCAGGGGCGCGGATGCAGATTCCTCGGCCCAGCGCTCCTGCACGCGGCGCGAGAGGCTGCGCGCGGATTCGCTGGCGTCGCTCGCCATGCCTGCGCGCTGCAGCCGCAGCTTGGCGCCGTGCATGAGCTGGCCCCAGCCGTCGCGCTGCGGCCGTGTGGCGCGGGCCCAGATCAGCCACAGCAGCGCCATAGTGCTCAAGCTGCCCGCCAGCAGGCGCAGCAGATCCGTCCAGCTCGGCGACTCGAAGCCCAGGCTCTGCAACAGATTGAGCTGACGGCTTTGCGTGTAGTTGATCACCCACTGGTTCCAGCGGTTGTTGACGGCCTCCCAGACGGCACGCAGCTTCTCCAGCGTGCCCGTATCGACGAAGTTTCCAACGGCGCTGGCAAAGGCTCCGGGGGGAGCGCTCAGGCGCTGGAACTGGCCGACCCGGTTGGGTGCGACAGCGCCCGTGGGGTCCACACGGACCCAGCCCCGGCCGGCAATCCAGACCTCGGTCCAGGCATGGGCGTCGCTGTTGCGCACGGTCCAGTAATTGTCCACGCTGTTGCGATCGCCGCCCTGGTAGCCGGTCACGATGCGCGCGGGCACTCCCATGCCGCGCATGAGTACGGCAAAGGCCGAGGCGATGTGCTCGCAAAAGCCTTGCCTGCTGTCAAACCAGAAGTCATCGGCGGTGTGGACGCTGTCCACCACGCCGGGCTCCAGTGTGTAGGTGTAGCCGCCGGCTTTGAGGCGCTGCAGGGCGGCGGCGATCAGTCTGTCCGTATCCGTATCCGTATCCGTATCCGTGTCGGCGCCCCGTTGGCCGCGCAATTCGGCCCGCAGTTGTTCGCCCAGGGCCTGTGTGCGCGGGTTGCTGCCGGCCGGCAGTTGCAGATAGCGTTTGAGCTCGGGCGTGGGTTGCAGCGGTCCATGGCTGAAGTCGAGATAGCTTTGGGCATCGACACGCAGCACATCGGTAATCGGGCGCCAGCTCAGCCACTGGAGGCTGGAGCTCATGCGCAGCCTGCCTACCGAGGCTCCGGGCGGAATCTGCGGCTCGGTCTTGACGGCATCCAGCAGCGTCAGCCAGCGGCGCTTGCTGGGCTCGATCAGCATCTGGTAGCGAACGGGTTCATCGCCCACACGCAGCTGAGGCATGGCCATGGCGTCGAGCACAGGGTCGGCCTGCCAGTTGCGGCCATCGAATTGGCTGAGCACGGGGCCGCGAAAGTACAGGGTGTTGGCCGGTGGCTCCTTGCCGCCCGGCGTATCGAAGCGAATGCGCAGGGCCACGCTATCGTCCAGAGCCAGCGCGGCGACTTCGCCCACACGCATGTTCTCGGACAAGCCCGAGCGAGCGGCCATATCGTCGGACGGTACGCCCCAGAGCGGCGCCATGCGCGGAAAGAACAGAAACAGCGCCACCATGACCGGCGCGCCCCACAGCGCGAGCCAGCCCGCAGTGCGCAGAGCCTGCGTCAATGGAGGCTTGCCAGCCGTCATATGGGCGTTGACCAGGGCCGTGAGCAGGCCCATCAGCCCGAGCACCATGGCCATGGCGGTGGGCAGGGACTGCGAATAGAAAAAGTTGCTGAGCAGCACGAAGAAGCTCAGAAAGAACACCACCATGGCATCGCGCCGGGCGCGCAGTTCCAGCGTCTTGAGCGCCAGCAGCATGACGACCAGGGTCACGCCGGCATCGCGGCCCACAATCGTTTTGTGCGTGGCCCAGGTCGCTCCAATGGCGATGGCTAGTGCGCCCGCCAGCACCCAGCGGCCGGGCAGGAGCGCGCTGGTCAGTGCCAGGCGTGCACGCCACAGCAGCAGAGCTGCGGCAAAGGCGCTGGTCCACCAAGGTGTGTGCTGAATCTGCGGCAGCATGATCCAGGCGATGACGGCGAGCAAAAACAGCGTGTCCCGTGCATCGCGCGGGAGGGCCGTCAGGCGTTGCAGCCAGTTGCTTTCGAGGGAAGAGGCGGTTGCTTTCATGGGCAGGCTGCCAATGCTTCGAGGCAGCGCGTGGCATGCTGTGCGCCGCTGGCGGGCGCTATTTCCTGCCCGCCGGGCAGGCGCAGGCCCCAGGTGCGGCCTTGTTGCTGAGCCATCAGCACCCAGGCGGCAAGGCGTGACAGACGCGCCTCATGGTCGGCAAGTCCGGTCTGGCGCACATCGAGCCAGAGCCTGTGATGGTGAGCTATGGGCCGGTCGCGGCTGACGAGCTGGTGACTGCCTGCGGCAAAGGCTTGGGCTGCTTTCTTCCACACCACCAGCTTGAGCGGGTCGCCATTCTGATAGGCACGTACGCCGTCAAATTCCTCACCGCTGCGTACCTGGGCGCTGCTGCGGCCGCCAGCTTCGGGGCTGGCGGCTGGCAGAGGCGGGGCATGGGCTTCAGGTGCGGGATAGACCCAGACCAGGGTTTGGGGCCGCCACAGAGCCCAGACGCGAAACGCACCCAGCGGGTAGCGTGTGAGTATGGAGATGGCGGGCAGCTCCTGCCGGCCGCGGCGCGTGGGCATGAAGCTCAGCTGCACGGTGGTGCTGCCCTGCTCGGGGATATCGACCCAGGTCCAGGCATCAGAGTGATCGGTGTTGTGCCGCGTCTGGTGCAATGCGAGGCCGATGCCCCAGCGGCGCGAGTGGCGGGCATTGTGCAGGCTGACATGCATGGGGCAGGGCGCATGGGCAAAGCAGCCGCCCGAGGTACTGCCTTGCGAACCTGCGCCGCCGAGGCTCAACTGCAGACCGCGCAGATTGCCATGGCCCACAACCATGCTGGCGGCCGCGCTTCCTGCTAGCAAAAACGTGAGCAGGTAGCCCAGATTGAGCTGGTAGTTGATAGCAGCGATCAACAGCACGATCAGCGTGGCCAGCATGGCCCAGCCCGCGCGCGAGGGCAGGATGTAGACATTGCCCTGGGTCAGCGTGAGCTGGTCGCTGCGCGGCAGACGAGCAAACATCCACTCGCGCACCCTGGCGCGGGGTGAGAGCCGCTGGAAGATATTGGATTTTTCTGGGTGCCCGCCCTTTGATAACGGGCGCTTCATGCTATGAAATTCATGTCGAAGTCCATCGACATCAAGACAGCGCAACGGCTTGCATCATGGCGCGCACCTGCTCCACGGCACCACGGCCGGCATGGCCCACGGGAACCAGACGGTGGGCAGTCACCTGGGGCAATATGGCCTGTACATCGTCGGGCGCCACATAGTCGCGGCCTTCCATCAGTGCGATGGTCTTGGCCGCACGCAGCAGCGCGATGCCTGCGCGTGGCGACAGGCCCTGGGCAAACCACTGGCCGTTGCGTGTAGCGGCAATCAGATCCTGTACATAGTCGAGCAGGGCGTCGCTGGCATGCACGGCCAGTGCAGCGGCCTGCAACTGCTGCAGCTCCTGCTGGGAGATGACGGGCAGCAGTGCATCGGCAGCGGCGCGGCGGCCATTGCCCGCGAGCAGCTTGCGCTCGGCCTCGCGCGAGGGATAGCCCAGGCTGATGCGCATGAGAAATCGGTCAAGCTGGCTTTCGGGCAACGCAAAGGTGCCCAACTGCTCCAGAGGGTTCTGGGTGGCAATCACAAAGAAAGGCGCGGGCAGGCTGTGGGTCTTGCCTTCGGTCGTGACCTGGTGCTCTTCCATGGCTTCGAGCAGCGCACTCTGGGTCTTGGGGCTGGCGCGGTTGATTTCGTCGGCCAGCAATACTTGGGCAAACACCGGCCCGGGGTGGAACACAAAAGCCTCTTGTCCGCGATCGTAGATGGAGACCCCCGTGAGGTCGCTGGGCATGAGGTCGGCAGTGAACTGCACACGCGAGAACTGCAGGCCGAAACTGCGTGCCAGTGCATGGGCCAGGGTGGTCTTGCCTACACCGGGAACGTCTTCAATCAGCAAGTGACCGCCTGCCAGCAAGCAGGCCACACCGTCTCTGACCTGATCCGGCTTGCCCTCCATCACCGTGTTAAGCTGGCTCAAAAGCGCATTAATTGTGTTCTGTGCATGCATGGCAGAAACCATATCCTAAATAAGCGATAGCGGAGACATGACTGTGGGCAAGACAGGTTATTTCAGCCACCGGGATTGCTGGTTGCACGAGATGGGGCCGGGCCACCCTGAATGCCCGGCACGGCTGGACGCGATAGAAGACAGACTGCTGGTTAGCGGCGTGGGCGATGCGCTGGAGCGCTGCAATGTGCCGCTGGCATCATTGGCCGAGATCGAGCTGGCGCACGATCCCATGCATATTGCCGCCCTGCAGGGACTGACCGACAGGCTGGAGCAGGAGCTGGCCGCAGGCGGGCCTGAGTACAGGCAGCTGGACACCGATACCTCCATCAACCGCCACACCTTCAAGGCCGCACTGCGCGCTGCGGGGGCCACACTGGCGGCTACCGATGCCGTGCTGGCCGGCGAGCTGGAAAACGCCTTTTGCAGCGTGCGTCCGCCCGGGCACCATGCCACGCGCAACCAGGCCATGGGCTTTTGCTTTTTCAACAATGTGGCCGTGGGCGTCAAGTATGCGCTGGAGCGTCATCATCTCAAGCGCGTGGCAGTGATCGACTTTGATGTACATCACGGCAATGGCACGGAAGACATCCTGGCCGGTGATCCGCGCGTGTTGATGTGCGGTATCTTCCAGCACCCGTTCTATCCGTTCAGCGGTGACAAGGATCCGGCACCGAACATGCTGAACGTGCCTGTGGCCGCGTACACCAAGGGCATGGACATTCGCGAGATCATCGAGATGATGTGGATTCCACGCCTTGAAGCATTCAAGCCCGAGATGATCTTCATCAGCGCCGGCTTTGATGCACATCGCGAAGACGATATGGGTCAGCTCGGCATGACGGAAAACGACTTTGCCTGGATCACCTCGCGTATCAAGGACATCGCACGGCGCTTTTCCAAGGGCCGCATTGTTTCCAGCCTCGAAGGCGGTTATGTGATGGATCCGCTGGCGCGCAGCGTGGAGGCACATCTGCGCGTATTGGCCGATATCTAGTCCGAAAGCAGGGAGACAGGGATGAGCGATTCCTTAGTGCAGCTGAGCCAGGACGAGCGCGGGGTGGCACGCATCACGCTGAGCGACGCGCAGCGTTTCAACGCCTTGAGCAGCGAAATGCTCGCGGCCTTGCAGTCGGCGCTGGATGCCGTGGCCAGGGACGAGCAGGTGCGTGTGGTGGTGCTGGAGGCCGAGGGCCGGGCCTTTTGCGCAGGGCATAACCTCAAGGATATGGCCAAGCACACGGAGCTGGCTTACTACCAGCAACTGTTTGCCCAATGCAGCCGCATGATGCTGTCGATTCAAAAGCTGCCAGTGCCCGTCATTGCAAGAGTGCAGGGTATTGCAACGGCTGCAGGCTGCCAACTGGTGGCGCAATGCGATCTGGCCGTGGCCAGCAGCGAGGCCCGCTTCGCCACCAGCGGTATTCAGTATGGCTTGTTCTGCTCCACGCCCAGCGTGCCCCTGGTGCGCAACATGCCCATCAAACAGTCCATGGAGATGCTGCTGACGGGCGAGTTCATCGATGCGCAGACGGCGCTGCACTATGGCCTGCTCAATCGTGTGGTCGAGCCAGAGCGACTCGATGCCGCCGTGGAGGAACTGGTGGCGGCCATTGTGAGCAAGCCTCGCACGGCCATCAGAATGGGCAAGGAGCTGGTCTATCGCCAGCGGGAGATGGGGCTGGAGTCGGCATATCAGCTGGCGGGCCAGACCATGGCCATCAATATGCTGGATGCGGATGCACAGGAAGGTGCTCAGGCTTTTCTTGAGAAGCGCAAGCCTGGCTGGTCTTGATGCCTCTGCCATCGTCCGCCGGGCAGGCTGATCTGCGCGGATGGTGCAGTCTGCATCGTGGTTTTGTGCTTCGAGCCCGTCCATTTGAACGACGAGGCTGCTTTCAGGCAGTGTTACCGTGAGACTTGTCTGAATGCAGGCATGGCGTTGATGAGCTCACTTCCTAGGTATTACCCTGATTGGGCTCATTTCATACCTGTGATTTCGCATGGCTTGTGCATAAAATAGAACGGTCGTTCTTTTTATGCCAGTCCGCTTGCGAAGGCTGCTGCAGAGTTCTTCGGGCAGATTGTCTGGAAAATTGTGCAGAGAGTGTTGCAGTGCCGCATAAAATGAATCCAGTTTACGTAAACGTCAATGCAGTAATCATTAAGGAGCCGCAGCAATGAAGGTATTGGTCCCTGTCAAGCGCGTGGTGGACTACAACGTCAAGGTCCGCGTGAAGTCGGACGGCACGGGTGTGGACATCGCCAACGTCAAGATGAGCATGAA
>NZ_JBXARF010000007.1:0-322944 GCF_058807955.1 Comamonas sp. GW821-FHT11H03 | reverse complement strand
GAAAACGTGGCCGAGCGCTACAAGATCAGCCGCGTGATGCAGGACGAGCTGGCCGTCATCAGCCAGCAGCGCGCCGCTGCCGCCATCGAGGCCGGCCGCTTCAAGGAGCAGATCGTTCCCGTGGAAATTGCCAGCCGCAAGGGCGTGGTGCTGTTCGACACCGACGAACATGTGCGCGCCGCCACCACGCTGGACACCCTGGCCGGCATGAAGCCCGCGTTCAAGAAGGAAGGCGGTACGGTCACCGCCGGCAACGCCTCCGGCATCAACGATGGCGCGGCTGCCGTGCTGATGATGAGCGAGCAGGCGCTGAAGTCTTCCGGCGCCAAGCCCATTGCCCGCCTGGTCGGCTACGCCCACGCCGGCGTCGAGCCCGCATACATGGGCATCGGCCCGGTCCCCGCAACGCAGAAGGTGCTGGCACGCACCGGTCTGAAGATCGAACAGATGGACGTGATCGAAGCCAACGAAGCCTTCGCCGCCCAGGCCTGCGCCGTGATCCAGGAGCTGGCTCTGGACCCTGCCAAGGTCAACCCCAACGGCTCCGGCATCTCCCTGGGCCACCCTGTCGGTGCCACCGGTGCCATCATCACCACCAAGGCGCTCTACGAGCTGCAGCGCACCGGCGGCCGCTATGCGCTGGTGACCATGTGCATCGGCGGCGGCCAGGGCATTGCCGCGATTTTCGAGCGCGTCTGATACCGCGTTTGCGCAGCACCTGAAGCGCCCATGAAAAAGGCCTGCCGGAGACATCTGGCAGGCCTTTTTTTTGATAGCTTCTTGCGCTTGCTAGCCATTGATTTCAGCATCAATTAATGCTGAAATCCTTTATTCACATGCTCAAGCAGCTACATCATTCATAGCGTCAGAAAGGCGCCTCTTCCGGGGCCGTATCGGCGGGCGCCGTGGCCGGGCCGGTGAACGTGCCCTGGCCGCGTCCCTGTGCCAGACGCACGGGCAACGTCTCTGCCGCAGGCGCCGACGCCAGCGATGCCGGCAGGCCATCGCCCAGACCCGTGCGCCCTTCCCCGCCCAGCGCCTCGATCAGATCGGGAATCAGGCGTGACAGCTCGCCCGTGGCAATCGCCACATCGGTATCGAAACCGCCATCGTCCTGGCTGTTTCCGTCCATCACTGCGTCAAGCAACGCGATCTTCTTGATCTGCAGACCTTCGCTGAGCACAAAGCTCACGCGGTCATCCCAGGTCATGGCCAGCTTGGTCGGCAGCTTGCCATGCTCGATATGCTGGCGCACCTCGTCGATATCGAGCGGGTGGCGCGCATAGCGCACCACGGCCTTGGACTCATCGGCGGCCTTGAGCTCGCACTCGCGGTCGATGGAAAAACCTGCCGGAGGCTCCTGTGTCATCAGCCAGTGCGCCATGGCGGCCTGCGGACTGGTCTGCGTGTCCAGCAACGCCACCGCAAAGCCTGGCAGGCCTTCGACCAGCAGCGTCACGATCTCGTCGGCACGGCCTTGTGCGCTGGTATCGAGCACCAGCGTGCGCGCCTGCGCATCGATCCACACCCACATGCTGCCCTGCTTGGTGAAGGCCATGGGCAGCAGGTCCAGCTTGGCCTCGTCCTTGAGCTCCTTCTTTTCCTTCTTGCCGGGCTTGCGGCCCTCCGTCTTTTCGATGTGCTCGGCCTTTTCGTTGACCTTGCGGTTGAGCACGCTGGCCGGCAGCATCTTGGACTCGCTCATGAAGCGCATCACCCACTGGCCGGCCACGCTTTCCGCCAGCGGGCCATGCGGCTCGCCGCGCGGCGGCACCCAGCCCACGGAGCGCTCCTGGGTCGCGCCGCACTCCTCAAACACCGTCTTTTGCAGCGCATCTTCCAGCAGCTGCAGATCGCCCTGCCAGCTCTCGGCAATGCGATAAACAATCATGTTCTTGAACATCAAAAACCTTTGCTAAACCTTCAATCGTCGCCAGCTCCTGCAGCTGGATCTCGCGGAAAAAAATCGGCCGCCAACGCAGCCCATGCATGCATTGTTGCGCAGTCGGAGCCACTCAAACTTATCAAATCTTTACAGAGCGGCTGCAAAACCTCACGTCTCAGAAACATGGGGGGTCCACACTTCAGTCATCCGCTACCGAATGCCCATTCAGGAGCAAGACCAGGCGGCCACTTCTTCCACTTCAATCGAAAAGGAAACAGACATGACCCGCTTTCGCCAGACATTGACCGGCGCCGCTGTTGCAACCGCCCTGCTCGCCTCGCTGAGCCTGCCCAGCTTTGCCCAGACTTCCACCCCTGCTGAGCAACCCGCAGCAGCTCAAAAAGCGCCCGAGCCGCACCAGCACCAACGTGGTGACAAGCGTGGCGACCGCATGGAGCATATGAAGCAGCGCATGGAAAAACTCAAGGCCGAACTGAAGCTGACGCCTGCGCAGCAAGCGGCCTGGACCACCTACACCCAGGCCATGAAGCCCGGTGAACGCCCTGCCCCCGGCGACCGCGAAGCCTTTGCCAAGCTGACCACGCCAGAGCGCATCGACAAGATGCGTGAAATGCGCGGCAAGCGCATGGCCGAGATGGACCGCCGTGCCGAAGCCACCAAGGCCTTCTACGCCCAGCTCAATGCCGAGCAGAAAAAGACCTTCGATGCGGCCACCCTGCACATGCATCACCAGCGCGGTGAGCGCCATCACGGCCACCATGGCGGCCAACCCGGCCAGGAGCGTCCCGCAGCTCCTGCCCCTGCGGCAAAGTAAGCCGAGCTCAATCGCCTTCTCCACAAAAGCCCCCGGTCGTCATGACCGGGGGCTTTTTTCATTTCGATATCAATTGGCTGACTACCAACGCAAGCGCTTGCCGACAGAACATTTATTCACAAGCTTTTAGATTCATATCCACAGAAGGAGCGAAATCCAGGCATTACCCAAGCATCGATGTCGCTACCCAATTCAACACATTTAGATGGCAATTGACATGAAAAAACTGCAATTGGCAACCAATCTTGTAGTCCCGACGCTGATCAGCCTGGCAAGCCCCATGCTTCATGCACAGCCTGCGCAATCATCGACAACAGCTATCTATCTGCAGTACGGCTCGGCGGAGCACAACACCGACAGCTGGACGGGCGGCGTCATGCTCCCCTGGAACTGGAGCTACGCCCTTGGCTCGGGACGGATGACGGGTTACTGGGATCTCTCTGTCAGTCGCTGGTCGGCCGACTATCAGGGCGGCAATCGTTCAACCTGGGTTCTGGGAGCACAGCCCACATTACGCTGGCGCCCCTCTCAAGGCCAGTCTCCCTGGTTCCTGCAAGCCGGCCTGGGCGCGAGCTATGCCATCAACCACCGCTTCATCACCGATCACAAGGAATTTTCGACCCGCTACAACTTTGCCAGCCATATAGGCATCGGCTACCTGTTTGGCGAACAACTGAAAAACGAGATCAGCCTGCGCTTGGAGCATCAGTCCAATGCAGGCATCAAGCGCCCCAATCCGGGAGAGAACTTTCTTCAGCTGCGATACGCACGCCACTTCTGAATTTCCGGGCCAGTGCTATCCAGCTCGACCAGGCCGCCCAACGGGCGGCTTTTTTCATGCTTTGCAGCAGCTCCACGACCTGTGAATAAACATGGTGATAAAAGACAAGGAAATTTTCAGTTTTCCACAGATAGGCTGGCTTCTGGAAAGTTGTTCCCAAATCAAGGACAGCGGCAGCCCATGTAAGGGCACAGACTTCAGGAAAGCATAAGTTGTTGATTTTTAATGAAATTAATTACTTATCAACAATTAAGTGAACTACTTACTATTACTACTAAGTAAAAAGATAAGACTAGAAATAACAACTTTGGTCGAAGTTTACACAGCAATCGGAGAGCTCCTGGATAAAAAAACCGGCCGATCAGATCAGGTTCAGGAAGTTCTTGCTTCACCACAGCTCTGACATCTGATGTGCTCAAGCATGCTTGCACCAGTTGTTCACTATAAAAAACATAGCTAACTATGCATATATAGCAATGTATTTATCCGATTTAATGCCAAACAAGGAAGAAATGAATTTCTGTGGATAACCAGATACCAACTATTGGGTTTTCCACAAAAATCAAGAGATCGGCAAAGTTGTTCATGGATGGAGGACAGCAGCGACCCTGGTTTGTCTCCATGTTTGTCATCGTGCAAGAGACTTGATTTGTCTTGTTTTTTTGAAGTTATCAACAGCAGATGCCAAGTCTTACTACTACGACTATATTTTTATAAGACTTCTAAAGAACAACTGAAGGCAAACTCGCAAACAGGGGCTGGGCGAAGCTGGAACTGCGCGTGTTCAGCTGCTTCAATCCCTTTGTTTCAGAGGGAATTTCAGAAAAAAAGCCCTTGGTGAAAATTGACGCGCCAGATCTTGAAAAATTGGCGTAAGATGCGCCTCCTCAAAGATCCGAGCTGGGGATAAATTCCTGTGGCAGAGACTATGAAGCGCTTGTTATCCACAGAATGTTATGAACAGCTGGGGGAAACTCGCCACGCATGCATGCCGCCAATGCCGGCTGCTGATGGCTTGTCATGCATTCAAAAAAATTCAATGATCCGTAGATCATTGTTTTCAAAGGATTTTTTGACTCTTGCTTGAAATCTGAATCAAGACTGGGCGGGATGCGGTTGGCATCCGGGCAGGCGCAAAGGCATTGCAACAGGCGGCAATGCCGGAGCTGGCCGCCCGCCATGCAGACCGTCCAAGAAGAAAGGGTCGGATCGCAGGCGTATCGGGAATCGCGTATTGCTTGGGGATGGGCTTGCCGCGCAGTCCGGCAAATCGCTGCAGATGCCGCTCGCAGTGCCGGGCAAGTGTTAGAAAAATTACAAATGCGACTCGGGCGAGCAGGGCGGTGCCGGCCGGGCTGAAAACCGGCAGGCCGTAAATGTCCAGGACGCGCCCAAACCGGCTGGCAAACGCGCTGAGAGAGCGGCAAAACAGCCTGGAGTTGCTGCTGCAGGCCGCCCTTCGCGCAGGACCTCAGGCCCCTCGGACTGGGCGCTTTTGCAGCGTGAACGGCGGCAGGCCCTTGATCAGCAGCTGGCCGTAGCTGGTGCCCGTCAGGCGACGGTCATAGCAGTACACATGGGCCTGGTCTTCCTCGGTCCGGATAGCGCGGCCTACCCACTGGGCCAGGCGAATGGCCGTGGCCGGCACCACCAGCTCGTTGAAGGGGTTGCGGCCGCTGCTGCGCAGCCATTCGGCTCTGGCTTCGCCAACGGGGTCATCGGGCGGAGCAAAAGGCAGCTTGGTGATGAACAGGGACTCGCAGAGTGCTCCGGGCAGGTCCAGTCCTTCGCCAAAGGACTGCATGCCGAAGATGATGGAGGGCTCACCCATCGCCACGGCCTCGCGGTGGCGTGCCAGCAGTGTCTGGCGGGGCAGGGCGGTCTGCACCAGCACCTGGTTGCGCATGCTGGTGGACAGCGCATCCACGGCCTGGCGCATCTGCTCGCGGGATGTGAATAAGACCAGTGCGCCGGCCTCTATGCGGCTCAGATCGTTCAGCAGGGCCTCGACCATCTCCTCGGTAAAGCGGGCGGCTTCACGCGGGTCTGAGACCGTTTCACGGGCCACCAGCGTGCCCTGGCGCGCATAGTCGAAGGGACTTGGCACTTCCAGCGTGGTGACAGAGGCGTCATTGGCCAGCCCCGCCTCACGCAAAAAGAAGTCGAAATGCCCGCAGCTGGTCAGCGTGGCAGATGTCAGCACCGCACCGCGAACCTGCGACCACAGGTGCTGGCGCAGGGTGGCGCCGGGCTGTATCGGGCTGGCATGGGCCTTGACCACGATGAACTCGCCGTCCATCTCCAGCGTGAACCACTTGGCATGGGGCACCATCTTGCCGTCGCCATCGCTCTCGTTGTTCTGCAGCAGCAATTGCGTGGTGTTGAAAATGGCTTCCAGCCTGGGCGCCAGGGCGCCTACCTGCGCATAGACGGTGGACAGGCGCTGCGCCTCCTCGGGTTGCTCCTTGATTTCGGCACGCAGAGCCTTGGAGACGGCACGCAGCGCATCCAGAAAGCCGTCGGCATGGTGCGCAATCTGTCCCAGAGGCTCCAGAAGGGCCTCTGGCAGCATTCCGCGGGGTGCCCGTACCCTGGCCGGCCCATAGCTGTCTTTTTGCGATTTGAGGGTCTCTCCGTAGTGCTCCATGACCAGTCGCGCCAGCTCCTGCATCTGCTGGCGCAGCTGACCCGCATGCTTGGGCACGTCGGCCAGCTCCTCGACTTCGGCGACCTGGTTCACGCGCAGCGCACGGCTGGCCAGCTTGTCGATCCAGCCCAGGCGGCTCAGATCCATCTCGCCGGCAAACTGGTCCAGAGCCGTGGAGGGCAGGTGGTGGGCTTCATCGAGCACCAGCAGGCAATTGTCCAGCTCGGGCAGCAGCTTGGAGCCCAGCGAGGAAAGCAGCAAATCATGATTGGCGACAATGACTTGCGCCGCCACCAGGTCTTTGCGGCGTTCGTAATAGACGCAGCTGCCGAAGGCCGGGCAGTGCTTTCCGGTGCATGAAGAGGACTCGGCTGCCACGGGGCTCCAGGCCTCGGCCTCCGGCGGGGTCTCCAGGGAGTCGCGGTCGCCGTTCCAGGCCTCGGTGGCCAGCGCATCGGCCATGGATTTGTAGAACTGCATGCGGGCCTGCAGTTCATGCTGAGGACGGCTGAACTTGGTCTGGCCCTGCTCATCGCCAAACAGGTCGTCCATCTCGTCCTGTGCTTCCCCCGTGCTCGCCAGACGTTCCAGCTTGAGTTTGCAGACAAAGCGGCCACGTCCCTTGGCCAGCGCGAATTTGAAAGGCTGGTCCAGCTTTTGCGCCAGGGCCGGCAAATCCTTGTTCACCAGCTGCTCCTGCAGCGCCACCGTGGCTGTGGAGATCAGCACGCGCGTGCCGCGCGACAGCGCCATGCGAATGGCCGGAATGCTGTAGGCCAGCGATTTTCCGACTCCGGTTCCTGCCTGCACGACAGCGATGGCTCGGCGCGGTTCCGGATCGTCTTCATCGATTTTTCCGAGCTGGGCCTGGCTCAGCGTTTGCGCGATCTGGGCCGCCATTTTTCGCTGCCCATCACGACTGCGAAATCCCGGCATGGCCCCGACCACGGCATCAAAGGAATTCAGGGCCTCTTCAGCCCACTTTTTTTCATGCATTTCAGCGTTTTTTGAGACGCAAAGACGCTGTGCTTTGGCGTTTTATAAGTATTCGTACAGAGATATGTATCAAATAAGATTGAATTTCTTATGTGATACGGCATACAAAACAGTGGTTTTTGTATGCTCTGTGGTTGTATCCAGTGAGCAGTTTCAATGAAACTTTTCCACCACTTGTATGTGACTTGTTCATTGTAGTTGTGGATTCTGTCCGTGATAGTTACCAAGAAACTTATCCACAGAGTCATCCGAGAATTGATCTGTACATATCATGGGGGTAACCATGTATGCATGCATGTGGATATGGTTGTTAAATTTTTATGAATAAAAAACTTTTTCTAGATTTCGTTGTGGCAGGCGTTTTTCAGGATCTGCATAGTTTTCAAGCGCTGTGAGTAAGTTTGTTCAAGGCTTGCATCGCTCTTGAAGGGTATGAATTTCTCAATTTATCCACAGGTTCGGCGGATCTGCTGCTGAAGGTCTTCAGGCTCTGAATTTTCCACTGATGACGGTCACGCCACGGGTTTGTATGCCAGAGCGGCCATTTCTGTTGAAATCCGGGATGCGGAGGAAGGACAGGCGCAATCTATCCACTGCGTGGATAACTTCAATGCTCTACTTTTGATAGTAGATATCCAATGGTTATCAATGGATTGATCGTGTTTTCTGAGAAATTCAGAGATAAGGCATGGCCTTGGCTTCGGTCACGATTTCTAGATACTTTTAATACTCATGTATGAAAAAATACATGAAAAATGCCTGCTTTTTAAGCAATTGACAGAGGCTGTCGATGAATTGCCTGGAAAATGGGCAGTTCATCGGGTCTGCAGGCTGATTTCCCTGCTCCGCCCTGGCCGGGCTGCTCTCTGGCCGTGCTTTGGCCTGTGCCCGGGCTTACCAAACCGTAATGCGTGTGTCATCCACGCAGCTGGTGGCTGTTCCTAGCATGCTGGCATCACTGCAAGTGAAGCAGCGGACCAGCTCATCACTTGCCAGTCATGGAAAAGGGTGAACGATGAACAAAAGCCTTGTGGGACTGCCGGGAGCGGCACATTTAGCAAACTGGACATGGGCAAGACTGCCGGTGGTGGCTGCGGCCATCGCCGTGGCGGGTCTGTTGGGTGGCTGTGATGCCTCCAAGGCCACCGAGGAAGCGAAGAAGCCGCTTGCGCAACTGCCCAAAGGCTTTATTCAGGTCAAGCCGGAATCCGTGAAGATGCTGGAGATCGCGCCCGTGGCCGATCCGCAAGGGGTGCAGATGGCCTGGGCTCCTGCGCATGTGGCGTTTGTCGAGGATCGTGTGGCTTCGGTCGCAGTGCCGTTATCGGCGCGCGTCGTGGCGGTCAATGCGCATGTGGGCGATATGGTCAAGGCCGGTGATTTGCTGGCGACGCTGGTCAGCCCCGATGCACTGCGCACCCGCTATGACGTGGCAGCGGCCAAGACCGCACACGACGTGGCTGTGGTGGAGGCCCAGCGCCAGCAGACCATGGTGGACAAGGGTGTGGGTGTGGAAGTCGATCTGCGTGCCGCGCAGGCCAAGCTGCGTGAAACCTCGCAGGAGCTTGGCCGTGCACAGGGCACGGCAGCGCTGCTGGGCTCCGGTGGCGGCGATCGTATCGAGCTGCGCGCACCGCGCGCCGGCATCGTGGCCGAGCGCAAGGCCGTGGTGGGTACTGCTGCCGAGCCGGGAACGGCACTGTTCATGATTGGCGACCCCCAGGCCATGAACGTGGTCGCAGAGGTATTCGAGTCCGATCTGCCCGGCATTCGTCTGGGCAGTTCCGTACAGGTCGAGGTACCGCAGCTGCCCAAGCCGATCAAGGGCACGGTCCGTCATCTGGGGGCCACCCTGGACAAGGAGTCACGCCGCGCTGCCGTGGTGGTGGAGCTGAGCGAACAGAACCCGGTGCTGCGTCCCGGCATGCAGGCCAAGGTGGGCGTGCAGTTGTCGAATCTGCAGGAGATGCTGATTCCCGTCACTGCCGTGCTCATCAAGGATGAAAGCCGCAGCGTGGTCTATGTGCAGCATGAGAACAACCAGTTCGAGGCGCGCGTAGTGACGCTGGGGCGTCCATCGCGCGGCATGGTGCCGGTGATCAGCGGCCTCAAGGTCGGTGAGAAGATCGTGGTGCGTGGTGGTCTGCTGCTCGACGGCGCGGCCAGTCAGCTGCTGTAGTCCCGGCAGGAGTCTGAACCATGCTGCGTTCATTTATTGCATTTGTCGTCCATCGCCGACTGCTGGCGCTGTGCGCCACGCTGGCGATTGCCATCTATGGCGTCTACGCCTATCTGCAGACAGCCATCGAAGCCTATCCTGACGTGACCAATGTCCAGGTCGGCGTGATCACCCAGGCACCTGGCCTGGCTCCTGAGGAAGTGGAGCGCCAGATCACCCAGCCGCTGGAGCGTGAGCTCAACGGCACGCCGGGTCTGATATCGCTGCGCTCGGAGAGCTATTTCGGTCTCTCCATGATCAACCTGGTCTTCAACGACGACGCGAAAAGTTTCACCGCGCGCGCCGAGGTTTCGCAGCGTCTGCCGCAGGCAGATCTGCCCAGCGGCATGACGCCTGAGATGGCGCCCGACTACACCCCGCTGGGCAAGATTTTCTACTATCGCCTGCAAAGCGACAGGCACACCCTGGCGCAGCTGCGCACCGAGCAGGAATGGCATGTGGTGCGCGTGCTCAAGCAGGTGCAGGGCGTGGCCGACGTGGTGAGCATTGGCGGCTTCGTCAAGGAGTTCCACGTTGAAGTGGACCCCGAGAAGCTCTACAGCCTGGGCCTGTCGCTGGACGATGTGAGCGATGCGCTGTCCAAGTCCAACCGCAACGTTGGCGGTGGCCTGATGCGCCGCGGCGAGCAGTCCTTCATCATTCGCGGTATCGGCCTGTTGCGCAATCCGCAGGAGATTCAGGATGTGGTCGTTGCCATGCGTGGCAAGGCTCCTGTGACCATCGGTGATGTGGCGCGTGTCGCGCAGTCGCATACGCCGCGTCAGGGCTCGGTGGGCATGGACGAGCAGAACGATGTGGTGCAGGGCATTGTGCTGCTCAAGCGCGGCGCCAACCCCTCCATCGTGCTCGATGACATTCATGCCAAGGTCGATGAGCTCAACAGTGGCGGCCTGCCTGAAGGCATGCACATGGTCACCAACTATGACCGCTCCGATCTGGTGGGCCATACGCTCAAGACCGTGCAGCACAACCTGCTGTTCGGGGCCACGCTGATCGTGGCCGTGCTGTGGCTGTTCCTGCGCAGCCTGCGTGGCTCGCTGATCGTGGCCACCGTGATTCCGCTGTCGCTGCTGGTGGCCTTCATCGGCCTGCACTGGCTGGGCATGCCTGCCAATCTGATCTCCATGGGAGCCATCGACTTCGGCATCATGGTGGACGGTGCCGTGGTGCTGGCCGAGAACATCATCCGCAATGCACGCCAGCGCAAGCCGCAGACGGCCAATGACATGCGCCACATCATTGTGGATTCGGCCGTTGCCGTGGCCAAGCCCACGCTGTTCGCCATGGCCATCGTGATTGCGGCGCTGATTCCCGTGTTCTCGCTGCAGAGCATCGAAGGCCGCATCTTCCGCCCGCTGGCCATGACCTACAGCTTCGCCCTGCTGGGTGCGCTGGTGTTCGCCATGGGTCTGGTGCCTGCGCTGTGCGCCCTGATGCTCAAGCCCAAGCATGTGATGGTGGAAGAGCCCAAGATCTTCGACCGCGCGCACCACGGCTACCAGCACTGGATCGCCAAGGTGCTGGGCGCAGCCAAGCGCCGCACGGCCGTGATCGCGGTGTTTGTGAGCGTGCTGGTGGTGGCCGGGGTTTCGGTCAAATGGCTGGGCACCGAGTTCCTGCCCGAGCTCGATGAGGGCGATGCCTATGTGCTGGTGCAGATGCCGGCTTCCATCTCTCTGGAAAAAGGCCAGGAAGTGCTGCGCGATGTGCGTCTGCGTCTCAAGGTGTTCCCAGAGGTGATTACCGTCACCACGGAGCAGGGCCGCCCCGAATCGGGCACCGACAACGAGACGCTCAATCTGGCCAAGGTGCTGGTGCGCCTCAAGCCTCATGGCGAATGGCGCAAGGGCCTGACCAAGCCCGCGCTGATCGAGGAAATGCGTGCGACGTTGGGCGAGATTCCCGGCGTGGCCTTCAACTTTGCACAGCCCATTCGCGACAGCGTGGAAGAGTCCACATCGGGCGCGCGCGGCCAGGTCGTGCTCAAGCTGTTCGGCCCCGATATTCCTACCCTGCGCGGCATTCTTCAGCAGACCAAATCGCTGGTGAAGGACATCAATGGCGTGGTCGATCTGGATCTGTACCGCGATGCCCCGGCACCCCAGGTGCATGTGCAGTTCGACCGCCAGGCGCTGGCGCGCCAGGGTATTGCCATGGAGGATGCGCAAAAGACGCTGGAAGTGGCCCTGGCCGGCAATGTGGCCACCACTTTGTGGGAGGGCGAGTTCCCCGTGCCGGTGCGCGTGCGCCTGCCCTATGTGGACCGCATGGACGAGGAGCGCATTCGCAACATCGCCATACCGCTGCCCGATGGTGGCTCGGTCCCTCTGGGCTCGGTCGGTACGGTCAGCATGAAGGTCGGCAACTCCTCCATCTTCCGCGAAGGCAATGCGCGCTACATGGCGCTCAAATTCAACGTGGAAGGCCGCGACATCGGCTCGGTGGTGAAGGACACGCTGGCCACCTTCAAGCAGAACGTGAAGCTGCCTGAGGGCTACCAGGCCGTCTGGGGCGGCGAGTGGGAGAACCAGCAGCGTGCGGCTGCACGCCTGAAGGTGGTGGTGCCGCTGTCTCTGGTCATCGTCTACGCCCTGCTGTTTGGCGCGCTGGGCCAGGCCCGCAGCGCCGGCATCATCTTGCTGTGTGCGCCGTTCGCCATGGTGGGTGGCATCGCAGCTTTGCATCTGGCGCACATCGAGCTGTCCATCAGCGCGGCCATCGGCTTTATCGCCTTGCTGGGGCAGGTGGCCCTGGCGGGCTTGCTGGTGGTCTCTGCGGTCGAGGATTTGCGCCGTCAGGGCATGCCCTTGATGCAGGCGCTGATCGAAGGTGCAGCCGAGCGCATGCGCTCCATCATTTTGGTGGCCTTGCTGGCGCTGCTGGGCCTGCTGCCCATGGCGCTGTCTACCGGCGTGGGTAGCGAAACCCAGCGCCCCTTTGCCTCGGTCATCGTCGGCGGCATGGTGGTGCTGCCACTGGTGGCACTGGTGCTGCTGCCCGTGCTGTATGCCTTGCTGGGTCCCAAGAACATGTTGACGCAGGAAGAACGTGATGAAAGCGCTCAAGATGAATAAGTGGCACTCCCTGGCCATGGCCGCTGCAATGTGCTGCGGTGCTTTCAGCGGCATAGGCCATGCTGGCGAGACTATGGATGCAGCCGTACAGAGCAATGCTGCAGCGGGCCGTATGGTGGCCCCTGCACAGCCTGTGACCCTGCAGGAATATCTGCGCATCGTCGTGCAGAACCAGCCCAATCTGGCAGCTGATCGCATGCAGCTGGATCTGGCAAAGGCAGACAGCAAAACGGCTGCCACCATACCCAATCCTGCCATGCACTACTCCAGCAAGCGCGGAGAAAAGGAATGGGGTGTGGAGCAGGCCGTCCCCATCTTCGGCCAGCGTGGCATGCGCATCGAGAACGCCAGACTGGGCGAGAAGGCCGCCGCGGCCAATGCCGATGTCGCAGTCGCCGTCACCATGAGCGATGCAGCCCATGCCTTCAACGAGCTGCTGGTGGCACAGCAGCGCTATCAGGTGTGGTTGGCTGCCCGTGATGAGCTGGAGAAGGCTGGCAACATCGTCAAGGGCCAGATCGAAGCAGGCACGCGCAGCCGCTACGACGGCGCGCGCCTTAACCTGCAACAGGCCCAGATGAGCATGCAGGTCAGCAAGGCTCAGGCCGCCTTGCGGGATGCCGCATCGCGCGTGGCCAGCATTGCGGCCTTGCCGCAATGGCAGGTGCGTGTGGAAGGCAGCCTGCAGGCCACTGACATTCGCAAGGCAGCCGGCTACGAGCAGCTGTGGAACCAGGCGCAGACCCAGTTGCCGAGCCTGCGTGCCGCGCAGGCCGAGCTCGACAGGTCGCGCCAGAAAATCAAGCTGGAGCAGCGTGAAGCATTGCCCACGCCATCCTTTGGTCTCTCCCGCATCCGCAACAGCGTGGATGGCAGCTTCAACCAGGTGGGCGTGAGCGTGGAGATTCCGCTTTTCGACCGTCGCCAGGGCCCTATCGAGCGCGCCAAGGTGGAGGCCGATCAGGCCGAGCTGCGCCGTGATGCGGTCGTGCTTGCCGCTCAGTCCGAATTGCAGCGTGCCCTGCAGCAGCTGTCGCTGCGCCGAACGGCCGTGCGCGACTACGAGAAGGAAGGGCTGGCGCAGATTGCGCCGCTGCACCAGATGGCACAAGACGCCTACAAACTGGGCAAGGGCACGATTCTGGAGCTGATCGATGCACTGGGCTCGATTACCGAGCACAGGCTGGAGCACCTGGAGTTGGTCAAGGACATGCTGGATGCCGAGTGGGAAGTGCGTCAGGCCAGCGGTGATCTGCCACAGGTGCAGCCTTGAGCGAGGCGAGGGAGATGGCGCAAACCCCTGTACCACCTCCTGATGCCGCCACATCGCCGGCTGCGAAGGTGGAGGCAACGGCTTATAGTGTCTGTCCCCCAACGGCCAGAGACAGACTCAGCATGTACCGCTACCTCATCATCGAAGACGATGCGCTCAACGCGCGTTACATCGCTGAAGGGTTGCGCCAGCAAGGCGCGCATGTCAGCGTCTGCGGTGACGGCGTGCAAGGCATTGCACAGGCCGTTGGCGAGAACTGGGATGTCATCATCCTCGACCGCATGTTGCCCAATGGCTTTGACGGGCTGCAGATTCTGCAGACACTGCGCTCCATGGGCAAGCAGACGCCGGTGCTGGTGCTCAGCGCATTGTCTGCCACGGATGAGAGAGTGCGCGGGCTCAAGGCCGGCTGCGATGACTATCTGACCAAGCCCTTTGCATTTTCCGAGCTGTCGGCAAGGCTCGAAGCTTTGGTGCGCCGCGCTCAGATCCCGGCTCCCACGCGCGAGATGCAGGTGGCCGATCTGCGCGTCAACCTGATTTCGCGCAGTGCCGAGCGCGCCGGCCAGCCGCTTTCGCTGCAGCCGCGCGAGTTCCGCCTGCTGGCGTTTCTCATGCAGCACGCGCACCAGATCGTCACGCGCACCATGCTGCTGGAGTCGGTCTGGGATTACCGCTTCGATCCGCAGACCAATGTGATCGACGTGCACATCAGCCGCCTGCGCAGCAAGGTGGACAAAGGCTTTGCCACGCCTCTCATCCATACCGTGCGCGGTGTGGGCTACAGCCTTTCGGACCAGCCGCAAGACCTGCCCGAGGTGGTCTGATGCTGCGCTCCAGACCCTGGAGTTCGCTGGCCTTCAGACTGGCGCTGAGCTATGGCGGCCTCCTGGTTCTGACCATGGCCGTTGTGCTGGCCGTCTTCTATGTCCAGACCGTCGGCGTGGTGCGGGTGAGGCTCGACAAGCAGGCCGAAAACCATGTGCGCAGACTGACCGAGCACTCGGCCAAATACGGCCCCGGAGCGCTGGAAAGCGAGATACTGCAGACCATTCGTGACGGTGTGAATACCGACACGGAAATCCTCATTCTCATGAACCCGCAAGGCGAGACCATTGTCAGCAATGCCGAGGTCTACCCTCCGCGCAAGCTCAGCATCATGGGCGTGCGCGAGCTGACCGTGAAGCGCAACGGGCGGCTGATGGTGGGCCGGGTTGCCGTGGTCGAAATGCCCAATGGCAATCTGCTGGCCGTAGGCAGCGACATGCAGTTGCAGCGCGACATGGAGGAGCTGTTCGGCCAGGCCAGCTTGCTGGCGGCCGTCGCGGCCTGCATCATGGCCCTGATAGGTGCCATGGTCTTCAGGCGTGTGGTGGATGAGCGCGCAGCCGCCATTCGCAACACCATGTCGCGCGTTGCGGCGGGCGATTTGCGCCAGCGCATTCCGGTCGATCAGCGCGGTGATGAATTCACGCTGCTCAACCGTGATATCAACACCATGCTCGATCGGCTCGAGCAATTGATGGAAGGCATACGCCATGTCTCCAACAGCATTGCGCACAACCTCAGAACGCCGCTGACGCGCATATTGCTGCGCCTGCGCAACGCACAGCAGGCCAGCCCCGAAATGCAGTCCGCCACGCTGGCGCTGGTGGCCGAAGAAGTCGCTGAACTCGGTGTGGTGTTCGAGAAGCTTTTGCAGATTGCCGAAGTGGAAAGCGGAGCCAGTCGCAAGAGCTTTGCGCCGGTTGACCTGCAGGCCTTGCTGGTTGATGTGGTGGACTTCTACGAGCCGCTGGTGGAAGACGCCGGCGGCATTCTCAGGCTGGATGTGCAGGAAGGTGTGCAGGCCCTGGGCGATGGTGACTTGTTGGCCAGCGCCGTCTCCAATCTTGTCGATAATGCTATCAAATACGGAGCATCATCCGACGATATTCATGGCGCTGATGTGCTGCTGCGTGCGGCCCCAGCGCAGGGGCAGGGCAGCGATGGAGCATGGGGGGTGGAGATCACCGTGCAGGACCAGGGACCGGGCGCAGATCCTCAGAGTCTGGAGAAGATGACCACCCGTTTCTATCGCGCAGAATCGGATCGCCCAGGCTACGGACTGGGCCTTGCCAGCGTGCTGGCCATTGTCCAGCTGCATGGCGGCAAGCTCAGTTTTCATAACGCCAATCCGGGCCTGGTGGCGCGTATCTGGCTGCCTGCCGTGGCCGATGTCTGAAGCGCTGCCCAGAAGCTTTCAGATCTGCGAAAGCGCCTTGTTGCCGTAGGCACAGAAGCCCGGTTTGGGCCCCTTCTTGGGATGCAATCTGCAGGTTTCCGGGCGCTTTTCATAGACCGTGCAACGGCGCGTGTTCTTGTCCAGAAAATTGCAGTCTCCGCCTGCCCTGCGGGCCATGGTGAAGATCTCGTGCTTGGGGTTGAAGTGGTCGATCAGGCGCATCTTCAGCAGCCGCTTGGCGATCAGCTTGGGCTCGATGTTCTCGACCTCGAACGGGTCCACCAGCTCCAGGCGCACCAGATCCGGCAGGCGTACCTCCAGCGGCATGGTGCAGCAATTGGCCGCGCAGCTTTCACACATGCCGGCCTTGTACTTGCTCCAGGTTTCCAGGCGGTCGACGTCAACAATGCGGATGGAGGATTTCATTTCGGGTGGGGCACTTCTGGCAGAAGCGCGATGCTGCCATGAGATGTCGATGTCTGCCTTGCGCCATTGCTATGAGCAGACCCGGTTCATGGGATTGAGCCGGCTGCGCGGCAGCCTACACTGCACGGGCATACCACCATCCACGGGAGAACGATTTTGGCAAGCCAACCCACGCTTTACTACGCAGCTGGCACCTGCGCGCAGGCCGTACTGATTGCGCTTTATGAGGCCGATGCCCAGTTCACGCTCAAGACGCTGAGCTTTGCCGACAACGAGCAGCGCAGCCCCGAATACCTGAGCATCAATCCCAAGGGCAGGGTGCCCGCGCTGGCCACGGAACGCGGCGTGCTGACCGAGACTCCCGCGCTGCTGCTGTATGTGGCGCAGACCCATCCGCAGGCAAGGCTGGCGCCGCTGGAGGACCCCTTTGCGCTGGCGCAGATGCAGGAATTCAATGCCTATCTGGCATCGACCGCGCACATCGCCCACGCCCACCGTCCGCGTGCCTCGCGCTGGGCCGACGACGAGTCCGCCCAGGCCGCCATGCTCGCTAAGGTGCCGCAGAACATGCGCGAATGCTTTGCCGTGATTGAGCAGCACTATCTGGGCGACAAGACCTGGGTGATGGGCGAGCAATTCACCGTGGCCGACGGCTATCTCTACACCGTGGCGAGCTGGCTCAAGGGCGACGGCGTGGACATTGCCGAATTCCCGCGCGTGGCAGCCCATTTCGAGCGCGTGAAGGCCAGGGCTGCGGTGCAGAGGCTGAAGTAAAAAAGGCCCTGTGAGCCGCGAACGCCACGCCTTCAGAAACCAGCCAGAAGCATTCATGCTTCTGGCCTTCATGGCACAAGGCAGCTCGTTAGCAAAGAATTGTGGCTGAGCCCCCGCAGAATGCGGGTCGGCTTGCACTTTTTAGGTCGGATTGCTGGCTGTCTGTTCCTTTAACCAACCGTCGTGCAGCCATTTCTCAGTTTTGCGATGGCCAGGGAACGTGATCCACACAATGTCACGCTCGAATACCATGGGCTTTTCATCGGCTCCGACGATGACCCAGAACCAGCGTCCGTCAGCTTGGTTGCGCGCCTTCATTTTCATGCCGGTGAGCGTCACTGTTTCGCCACGACCATTGCGCACGATACGGATGGGCTCGTCGTGTGGCTTGATCCAACTAATCTTCATGCGTGGGATCAGATCGGGTGCAGTCTCGCGCAGAAAGTCACGGGCGACCTGCTCGCTGCGTTCGCTCGACGGCAGGGGCTTGCCCACTAAATCCAGGGTCATGTTGGCAAAACCCTTGAGCGTGCCGTCCGCGGCCACGACCGTGCTGAAGTGCTCGCCCTCTAGGCCGGAGTTGCGAGCATCGCGGCGTTCATAGCGCGTCAGAACGGCCTTTTCCTCATCGACTGTCACATTTCGCTGACGGACTTGAGCATGAGTGTCAGGCACGAACTGGGAGATGGTTCTTTGGGATGAGTTCATGGTGGTTTTCTCCGGACCAGATGGGCGCGACTGTGCAAAGGTCACAGCGCAAGCGCCAAGCAACAGCGTTGCAGGCACGACAGCAGTAAGGAAACGAGACATGGATGGACTCCTCAGTAGAAAGGGACATAAAAGCTCAGTTTTCAGGGGGCAGCACCGCGATGGCATCGACCTCCACCAGCACGTCGGGATGGAAAAGTTCGGCTACTCCGATCAAGGCGCTGGCTGGCGGCAGACTTGCATCAATGAACCGGTCGCGCACCTGGCGAATCACGGGTAACTGATCCGCATGGAAATCCCGTACATAAATGGAGATGCGCGCCAGATTGCGAGCCGTGGCGCCTGCAGCCATCAAGGTGGCATTCAGGTTCTCGAAGGCCAGTACCAACTGCGCCTCCATTCCCGCGGGCACCTTGCCTTCAGTGGTCAGAGGAACATGCCCCGACAGATACATAGTTCTGCCGCCATCGACGATGACTGCCTGGGAAATACCAGGAATCAAGGCACCAGGGGGATTGACGGAACGAAGCAAGGTGCTGCTAGTGGTCATGTAGTGCGTCTTTTCAATCGGAGTGAATGGGGAAGCCATCGCGCTGGCAGAGCACAGCAGCGCAGTCAACACGACTGCATGAGAGATAAACAACTTCATAGCAAGCTAGCCTCCGAGGAAGAACGGCGCGAAAGCTGTGGCAGTCCATCTACAACGGCTGTGGCAAACAACAATGCGGCGGCAGGGGGGAGCATCAGAGCGAGCCACCCCCAAGGAGCAAGCGCATTTGCCGCCAACGGAGCGAGGCTGGCGCCGGCGAACAGTGCAAAGCTGTAGATCGACATGGCCCGCGCACGGCTGGCGGGTACTGCCCGAGATGCCAGCGTGCCGATCAGTCCAGGGATGGCCAGAGCAACTCCGGCCGACAACAAGACACTGGCAACCACCAGTCCACCGAAATGTCCCAGCGCGCCAGCCAGCAGGCCTAGCGCTGCTGTGACCAAACCGGTGCGCGCGGTGGCGACGGTGCCGATGCGGCGAATCAAACTGGCGGTCGCCAGGCTGAGCAGCAAAGGAGGCAATCCAGCCAGACGCAAGGTTTGAAGATCAGTCTCGGCGATCGCCATGGCCTGCACTCCGGCATGGAAGGTGACGAATGCAAACAGCACCGTTAGCGCGGTCAGCCAGACGCCCGCTAGTTTGGAATGCTGGGCTGCGAGTGGTGCGGGCATGGCATTGCCCTCGGGTGCTTGTGCCCCAGTAGGCAGCACCATCGCCAACCCAATGGACAGCAGCACACTTGCGACTGCGACGACCAGCATGAGGGTGGGCAGGCCCAAGCCTGCGGACTGTGCTGCCAGAAATTGCGCCAATGGAGCCGCCGCCAGGAAAGCGAAGCTCAATAGCGAGATGCCCCATGGGCGCCTAGCGGGAGACAAGACTTCCGCGACGAGTGCCAGAGCGGCGGGTGGAAAAGCCGATGCCACCAGCCCTTGCAGCGCACGAGCGACCAGCAACATGCCGAAATTGCTCGAGGCAGCCACCGCAACGCTCGCCAGTGCCATTGCACATAGGCTCGCGAGCATGATGCGGCGGCGGCCATGCTGATCCGACAGGCGGCCCAGCAGCAAGAAACCAAAGGCATAGGCAAAGCCGAACGAGCTACCCGCCCAACTGGCCAGTCCCGGCGTCACTTGCCAGTGATCCGCGAGATCGGTCACCAAAGGCAGCGTCACGTAGAGCTGCCCCACCACAAGCAATGCCGCAGCCATCAAGATCGGCATCAGCAAAAAATCTCGCATATTCATAATATAAACCTTACGTCAGGTGTAGATTTAAGATAAAAAGGAGCGATGAACTCCCTCCTGCACTAGCGGTGCTTGCGAGCCTCATCAATCAGCGACTGCATTCGCTTGATATTGCTTTCCAGGTCACGCTCAAAGTCGTGCAGTTCCCCCAGTTTGCTGCGCGTTGCTATCAGTTGAGCCTCCAAGATTCTCAGCACCTGCTCCTTGCCTTTGATACCGCTGGCATCCTCGAAATACAGGTCGATGACTTGGCCGATCTCATCCAAGGTCAATCCCAGCTTTTTCAAAGCAGCGATCTTCTCCAGGCGCTGCACGGCTTGTTCGTCGTAGTATCGATACCCCACACCTTCACGCTCTGCCGGGCGCAGCAAGCCAATCCGTTCGTAGTAGTGGATGGTGCGATGGCTGACGTCGGCACGTTGGGCAAGCTCACCGATTTGTAGCAAGGTAGAAGACATTAAATTGAAACCTGACGTTAGGTGTAGATTGGATCTTAGTAAAACAATGGCATGGCGTCAACCTTGCGTAAACGCAGCTAGGAATACTTAGCATCAGGAGTCTGCTATGGCAGATGTTTTGTACGTTGTCGGAAATCAGGATTTAGGTGTGGATTCCCGGACGACTGGATCGTTAAGCCAAGCGTCTGTAGCTGATCAGCCGTAAGGTGCCCAAAGCGGCTATGGCAGCATTGCCTCAATTATTTCGATCACCATGCACTGACCAGTGAAGTCGTCAATTTCAACAGGACGAGCGGCATCAACGGGACATGAAGTACGTCCCAGCAATGAAGGGGCAATGAAAAAGGCTACCAATCGGTAGCCTTTTTTGCACAAGAGGTCGATATAGCAAAACTCTCAGTAAGAGGATTTTGATAATTGTCTCAATAGATGCTTCTCAAAATCTCAGCTTATGGGTCTCGCTACAAGCAACATCAAACGTCGATATTCCCCGCCCGCAGCGCGTTGTCTTCGATAAAGTTGCGGCGCGGTTCGACCTCGTCGCCCATGAGCATGGTGAAGACGCGGTCGGCCTCGATGGCGTCGCCGATCTTGACCTGCAGCAGGCTGCGGACGTTGGGGTCCATGGTGGTTTCCCAGAGCTGCTCGGGGTTCATTTCGCCCAGACCCTTGTAGCGCTGGCGACCCGTGGTGCGCTCGGCTTCGGAGATCAGCCAGGCCATGGCCTGACGGAAGTCGCCGACCTTTTCGGTCTTGGCCTTCTCGCCTTCGCCGCGTGTGACCTTGGCGCCTTCGCTCAGCAGGCCGACGAAGTTCTGCGCTTCATCGGACAGGGCGGCGTAGTCATGGCTGCGCACGAACTCCTGAGTCAGGATGGAGCTCTTGATATTGCCGTGGTGATGGCGGCTAATGCGCAGGATGGGGTGCTCGCTGTTGGGGTCGATCTCGGCCGTCACATCGGCTGGCACGCCGGTGGTGGTCAGCTCGCGCAGCTTGGCTTCGAGAATCGGGGCGCACTCCTGGGCTTCTTCAATGGTGTCGAGCTTGATCTGCACGCCATCGGCAATGGCGCGCAGGGCTTCGGCATCCATGAAGTTGGACAGGCGCTCGATGACGGTTTCGGCGGCCAGGTGCATGTTGGCCAGCTTGGCCAGCTCTTCGCCTTCGACGGTGCGCGGATTGTCGCCGCCAGTGTTCACGCTGGCATGGTTCAGCGCGATCTTGAGCAGGTATTTGTTGAGGGCCGGGCCGTCCTTGAGGTAGAGCTCTTCCTTGCCGTTCTTGACCTTGTACAGCGGCGGCTGGGCGATGTAGATATGGCCGCGCTCGACCAGGTCGGGCATCTGGCGGTAGAAGAAGGTCAGCAGCAGGGTACGGATGTGGGCGCCGTCCACGTCCGCGTCGGTCATGATGATGATGCGGTGGTAGCGCAGCTTGTCGGGGTTGTAGTCGTCGCTGCTGCTCTTGCCCGAGTCTTCGCTGACCTTGCCGATGCCGGTGCCCAGGGCGGTGATCAGGGTGATGATTTCCTGGCTGGACAGCAGCTTTTCGTAGCGGGCCTTTTCCACGTTCAGGATCTTGCCGCGCAGCGGCAGGATGGCCTGGAACTTGCGGTCGCGACCCTGCTTGGCGGAGCCGCCAGCGGAGTCACCCTCGACGATGTAGATTTCGCACAGTGCAGGATCTTTTTCCTGGCAATCGGCCAGCTTGCCGGGCAGGCCCATGCCATCCAGCACGCCCTTGCGGCGCGTCATTTCGCGGGCCTTGCGCGCGGCTTCGCGGGCGCGGGCGGCTTCCACAATCTTGTTGCAGAGAATCTTGGCGTCGTTGGGCTTTTCTTCGAGGAATTCGGCGAGCAGCTTGCCGACAATGTCTTCCACGGGCGCACGGACTTCGGAGCTGACCAGCTTGTCCTTGGTCTGGCTGGAGAACTTGGGCTCGGGCACCTTCACGCTGAGCACGCAGCACAGGCCTTCGCGCATGTCGTCGCCGGTGACTTCGACCTTGGCCTTCTTGGCCAGTTCGTGGTCGGCGATGTACTTGCCGATCACGCGGGTCATGGCGGCGCGCAGGCCGGTCAGGTGGGTGCCGCCGTCACGCTGGGGAATGTTGTTGGTGAAACAGAGGACTTGCTCGGCATAGCTGTCGTTCCACTGCATGGCGACTTCGACACCGATCTCGGTGCCGGGAATGCCACCATAGGTCTCTGCCGGGCGTGTGCCTTCGGCGTAGAAGGTGGTGGGGTGCAGGACCTTCTTGTTGCCGTTGATGAATTCCACAAAGCCCTTGACGCCGCCGGCGCCCGAGAAGTCGTCTTCCTTGCCGTCGCGTTCGTCCTTCAGGCGAATGCGCACGCCATTGTTCAGGAAGGACAGCTCGCGCAGGCGCTTGGCCAGGATTTCATAGCGAAACTCGAAGTTCTCCTTGAAGATTTCCTGGTCGGGCAGAAAGTGCACCTTGGTGCCGCGCTTGTCGCTGGGGCCGACCACGCGCATGGGCGAGACTTCGGTGCCGTCCACGACTTCGATCAGGCGGTTTTGCACAAAGCCGCGCGAGAAGTCGATTTCATGGCGCACGCCGTCGCGGCTGACGGTGAGCTTGAGCCAGATGGACAGCGCGTTCACGCAGGACACGCCCACGCCGTGCAGGCCGCCCGAGACCTTGTAGCTGTTCTGGTTGAACTTGCCGCCAGCGTGCAGCTCGGTCAGGGCGATTTCGGCAGCCGAGCGCTTGGGCTCGTGCTTGTCGTCCATCTTCACGCGCGTGGGAATGCCGCGGCCGTTGTCGATCACGGACAGCGAGCCATCGGCGTGGATGGTGACCAGAATGTCGTCGCAGTAGCCGGCCAGCGCTTCGTCGATGGAGTTGTCCACGACCTCGAAGACCAGGTGGTGCAGACCGGTGCCGTCCGAGGTGTCACCGATGTACATGCCTGGGCGCTTGCGCACGGCTTCCAGGCCTTCCAGGATCTGGATTGCGCCTTCGCCATAGCCGCCTGCATCTGCGGCGCTCTGGGTGTCTGGCTTGTTCTCTTCGGTCATGAAATTACCTTGCTGCTACAAGGTCAGGAGCTGTTGGCGCCTGACCTGCATAACTTTCAAATGAATACTTGCCTGAAATCATTACAGGACGAGCGGTAGCTGCTCCTGTTATTTCAGGCAATGAAATGGCTGGCTGCGTTCGGTCCACTCAGATGCGCATGGGCATCACGACGTACTTGAAGCTTTCGTTCTCGGGGATGGTGACCAGCGCCGAGCTGTTGCCGTCCTGCAGATCGATCTTGACCATGTCCTGGCTCATGTTGGTGAGCACATCGATCAGGTAGGTCACGTTGAAGCCGATCTCGATGGTGTCGCCACCGTAGTCGATGTCGAGCTCGTCCATGGCTTCTTCCTGCTCGGCGTTGTTGGACGCCACGCGCAGCGTGCCGGGCTCGACCGACAGGCGCACGCCCTTGAACTTGTCGCTGGTCATGATGGCCGTGCGCTGCAGCGATGCCAGCAGCGGGGCGCGGCCCAGGGTCACGCTGTTGGTGTGGTTGCGCGGGATGACGCGGTTGTAGTCAGGGAACTTGCCTTCGACCAGCTTGGTCACGAACTCCATGCCGCCAAAGGTGAACTTGGCCTGGTTGTTGGCGAACTGCATCTCGATGACGGGCTGGTTCTCGCCGCTGGCGTCCGACAGCAGGCGCTGCAGCTCCAGCACGGTCTTGCGCGGCAGAATCACTTCCTGCTTGATGGGCACTTCCACATCCAGCGTGGCGCTGGCCCATGCCAGGCGGTGGCCGTCGGTGGCCACCAGGCTCAGGGTGTTGCCTTCGGCGACGAACAGAATGCCGTTCAGGTAGTAGCGGATGTCCTGCACGGCCATGGCAAAGGAGACCTGGCCCAGCAGGTCCTTTAGCACCTTCTGCGGCACGCTGAAAGCGGGGCCGAAGGCTGCCGACTCCTGCACCAGCGGGAAGTCCTCGGCGGGCAGGGTCTGCAGCGTGAAGCGGCTCTTGCCGCCTTTCAGAATCATCTTGGACTGCTGCGTCTCCAGGCTCACGGTCTGGTCGCCGGGCATGGTCTTCAGGATGTCGATCAGCTTGCGGGCACCGATGGTGGTGGTGAAGTCGCCGGCGTCGCCGCCCAGCTCGGCCGTGGTGCGGATCTGGATTTCCAGATCGCTGGTTGTCAGCTGCAGTGCATTGCCGGTCTTCTTGATCAGCACATTGGCCAGAATGGGCAGCGTGTGGCGGCGCTCGACAATGCCGGCCACCGATTGCAGGACCGCGAGAACTTTGTCTTGTGTGGCTTTCAGGACGATCATGTCAACCTCAGTGATTTAAGTGCGCATATGTTTTGACGCGGCGGCGCCCGCAGGGCGATGCGAACGCTCCCTCATACCGCGTGAATTCCCCATTTTGCCCTGTGTGAGTGACATTCATGGGGGAGTTTTCATCAACCCTTGAGCGTTTGTTCCAGCACATGCAGCTGCTGGTTCAACTCGGTGTTGGTCTGGCGCTCGCCCGCAATCTTGCGTACGGCGTGCAGCACCGTGGTGTGGTCGCGGCCGCCGAACAGCTCGCCGATCTCGGGCAGGCTTTTTTGCGTCAGCTCCTTGGCCAGGTACATGGCAATCTGGCGCGGCCGGGCAATGCTGGCCGGGCGCTTCTTGCTGTACATGTCGGCCACCTTGATCTTGTAGTAGTCAGCTACCGTTTTCTGGATGTTTTCCACAGAAATCTGGCGGTTCTGAATACTGAGCAGATCGCGCAGCGCCTCGCGGGCCAGCTGAATCGACACTTCCTTCTGGTTGAAGCGCGAATAGGCCAGGATCTTGCGCAGCGCGCCTTCGAGCTCACGCACGTTGGAGCGCACGTTCTTGGCCACGAAGAAGGCGACTTCCTCGGGCATGTCAGCGTTCTCGGCGCGGGCCTTGTTGATCAGGATCGCCACGCGCATTTCCAGCTCGGGCGGCTCGATGGCCACCGTCAGGCCCGAGTCGAAGCGCGAGACCAGGCGCTCGTGAATATTGGCCAGACCCTTGGGATAGGTGTCGGACGTCATCACGATATGGCTCTTCTTGGCCAGCAGGGCCTCGAAGGCATTGAAGAACTCTTCCTGCGTACGGTCCTTGTTGGCAAAGAACTGCACATCGTCAATCAGCAGCAGATCGAGCGAGTG
Source organism: Comamonas sp. GW821-FHT11H03 (assembly GCF_058807955.1). Lineage (NCBI taxonomy): Bacteria > Pseudomonadati > Pseudomonadota > Betaproteobacteria > Burkholderiales > Comamonadaceae > Comamonas > Comamonas sp. GW821-FHT11H03. The sequence goes on along the minus strand of NZ_JBXARF010000007.1, from coordinate 297,659 downwards.
GTAGCGCTCCTTGAACTCGTCGAAGGTGCGGCGCTGGTAGGCCTTGACCACATCCGAGACGAACTGCTCGGCGTGGATGTAGAGAATCTTGGCGTCGGGCTTGTCCTTGAGCAGCTGGTTACCCACAGCATGCACCAGGTGGGTCTTACCGAGGCCGACACCGCCGTAGATGAACAGCGGGTTGTAGAGGTGGCCGGGCGAGCCTGCCACATGCATGGCGGCCGAGCGCGCCATGCGGTTGGCCGTACCTTCGACCAGCGTCTCGAAGGTGAGAGCCGGGTTCAATCGGGTGCGGAAAACCGGAGCGCTGGCCTCTTCGCTGGTGACCGTAGGCACGGCGACATTGTGCGACTGCGGTGCAGCCTGTTGTGTCGATGACGGAGGTCGTACATAAGTACGAACAACACTTTCACGCTGAGCAAGTGCTAACTCAAGAGTGACGGGCTGGCCGTAGAGCGACTCCAGCATGGCCGAGATGCGGCCCGCATACTGGGCACGGATCCAGTCCAGCTTGAAGCGGTTGGCCACATAGACGGTGACCTTGGAAAAATCTTCTGCAACGAGTGCCGTCAGCGGCTTGATCCAGGTGTTGAATTGCTGCTCTGGCAGCTCCTGACCCAGTTGCTCAACGCAGACCTGCCACAGGGCCTGGCCTGCATCATTGGTTGGTTCCTCTGTCATTGTCAAAAGTCTAATTGTGGATAGGAGGAACAGTTGCGGGGTTGGTATTGTAGCTTTTACGGAAGTTATCCACAAAATATCAGAAGGCTGTCCCCGACTCCGGTGCGTTATAGGCTGCACATCCTAATAGATTGGCAGCCTGCTGTTTGTAAAGAATCTCTGGGCTCCGAAGGTGCTTGACGGGATACCCCGTGAGTCCTTAGCAAATTCAAGGGTCATTGCATCAAAGGCACAACGCTGTGATAATCCCCGGTTTCCCTGAATGTGTTCAGGGTGATATGAGCCGGGCGCCTTTTTGTGCGCGCGCGCCCAGTTGTTTTAGGAGCTGTGGCGGGTGCTTTGTTCCGTTTGTTGCCTTCTGATCCGATGACATGCACGGCATGTGAAAAAATATCGGGTTTGGCGGTGACAGTGTGCGGCGCAAAACCGGAATGGTCGGGCGCGAACATGGCGCCTTGCCGACGCAAATACTGAACCTTCTCAAGGAACCAACATGAAACGTACTTACCAACCTTCCAAGATCCGCCGCGCCCGTACCCACGGTTTCCTGGTCCGCATGAAGACCAAGGGTGGCCGTGCCGTGATCAACGCACGTCGCGCCAAGGGCCGCAAGCGTCTGGCCGTCTAAGGCCGGCGTTGGCTAGCGGTCTGCTCATTCGCTACGCTGAAGGCCTCTGAACGGAGGCTCTCCTATGCAAAGGCTGAAAACGCGTCCGCAATTCCAGGCCACCATGTCCGCGGGCACCATTGCCCGTACCCCGCACTTCGCCCTGCATCGCATGGAGCTGGTGGCCGAGGTTCCCGACATGGTTGCCAACCCCAAGACAGGGCCCGGATCGAACGATCCGCAGGCCCTGTTTGGCATCGGTGCCGTGCGCAAGCAGGCCTGGCTGGGTGCCATGGTGCCCAAGCGCTGGGCTCGCCGCTCGGTCACGCGCCACACCATCAAGCGCCAGATCTATGCGGTGTCCTCGGATTACGAGGACGCCCTGCTGTGCGCTTCCTATGTGGTGCGCCTGCGCTCGGGGTTTGACCGTAAGCAATTCGTCAGTGCAACTTCTGATCAGCTCAAGGCAGCAGTCCGCAAGGAACTGCAACAGCTTTTTGCGACCGGGGCGCGCCGCCTGACGCAGGCCCGTCAGGCCGCTGAGGCGGAGGTGGATTTGAAGAAAATTTCACCTCAAGCCATTGATGGCAAAGCGCAAGAAGCTACTGATTCAATAGCTAGTCAGCCGGAGAACCAGCCATGATGCAGCGACTGCTCATGGCTATAGTGCGTGGCTACAGGCTGCTGCTCAGTCCCTGGCTGGGCTCGGCCTGTCGCTTCGAGCCGACCTGCTCGGCCTATTCCCTTCAAGCGCTGGAGCAACACGGCGCTGCGGTAGGCTCTTATCTGACGGTGCGCCGGCTGGCGCGTTGTCATCCGTGGTGTGACGGAGGGCATGATCCCGTGCCACAGCAAAAGCCCAGGCTGTTTTCCTTTCTGGACAATGCCTCGGACTCTTCCGCGACCACCCAACCTTCCTCACCTAAGAAGTCTTCATGAACGATATTCGCCGCACCATACTGTGGGTGATATTTGGCTTTTCCATGGTTTTGCTCTGGGACAAGTGGCAAATCCATAACGGCAAAAAGCCCACCTTCTTCCCATCGCCGCAGACGGTCAGCGCGCCTGCTGCGGCTGATGTCAAGCCTGCTGACGTCAGTGTGCCCCAGCCCTCCGCTGCCGCTTCTGCCGGCGACGTGCCCGGTGCTGCCAATACCGCAGCTCGGCTCGCAGCAGCCGTGACGCCCCGTCAGGACGTGATCGTGGGCAGCGATGTCATGCGTCTGACCTTCGACAGCGAAGGCGGCACGCTAAAAGCTTCCGAGCTGCTCAAGTACTCCGACACCACGGATAACAAGAAGCTCATGCAGGTGTTCGAGGAAAACGCCAAGCGTGTTTATCTCGGTCAGACCGGCCTGATCGGCGGCAACTTCCCCACGCACAAGACTCCCATGACCGTGATGCCTGGCGAGCGCGAGCTCAAGGATGGTCAGGACAGCGTGCAAGTGCGATTCGAGTCCGCCGACCAGGGTGGTGTGAAGCTGGTCAAGACCTTCACGCTCAAGCGCGGCTCCTATGCCGTCGATGTGCAGCACGATGTGGTCAACACCGGCTCGACCGCCGTGAACCCCCAGCTGTACATGCAATTGGTGCGCGACGGCAACAAGCCCGAGCATGAGTCCAGCTTCTATTCCACCTTTACCGGTCCTGCTGTCTATACCGAAGCCAAGAAGTACCACAAGGTCGAGTTCAAGGACATCGAAAGCGGCAAGGCCGCTGTCGACAAGGCTTCTCCCAATGGCTTTGTGGCCATGGTGCAGCATTACTTCGCCAGCGCCTGGCTGCTGGCCGACGGCGTCCAGCGCGACAACTTCGTGCGCAAGGTGGGCGACAACCTCTATGCCGTGGGCATGATCACGCCCGTGGGCACGGTGGAGCCCGGCCAGACCAAGACCGTGAGCTCGCGCCTGTTCTCCGGTCCTCAGATCGAGCCCATGCTGGAAAAGCTCTCGCCCGGTCTGGAGCTGGTCAAGGACTATGGCTGGCTGACGATTCTGGCCAAGCCGCTGTACTGGCTGTTGGCCGAACTGCACAAGTTCATCGGCAACTGGGGCTGGTCCATCGTGGCTCTGGTAGTGCTGCTGAAGATTGCTTTCTACTGGTTCAACGCCAAGGCTTACTCCTCGATGGCCAAGATGAAGGCCATCAACCCCAAGATTCAGGAAATGCGCGAGCGCCTGAAGGACAAGCCTCAGCAGATGCAGCAGGAGATGATGCGCATCTACCGCGAGGAGAAGGTCAACCCCATGGGTGGCTGTCTGCCTATCATCATCCAGATGCCGGTCTTCATGGCTTTGTACTGGGTGCTGCAGTCCAGCGTGGAAATTCGCAATGCTCCCTGGATTGGCTGGATTCACGATCTGTCGATGCCTGACCCGTTCTTCATCCTGCCGCTGCTGATGACGCTGTCCTCGCTGCTGCAGACGGCGCTGAACCCCGCTCCTCCTGACCCCATGCAGGCCAAGATGATGTGGATCATGCCGCTGATGTTCAGCGTGATGTTCTTCTTCTTCCCCGCCGGACTGGTGCTGTACTGGCTGACGAACAACATTCTGTCGATCGCTCAGCAGTGGATCATCAACAAGCGCATGGGCGTGCCGCCTCAGTTCAACCTGCCCAAGTTCGGCAAGGCTGCCGAAGGCAAGTAAGCACGGCGCCAGCGCCAACAAGAACGCCACCTGAAAAGGTGGCGTTTTTTTATGGGACGAATAAGGGCAGATTTCGTTGGTTCCCAACGATGTTGATGCGCCGTCTGATCAAAGATCTATGCAGGCCAATACAGTCGCTTTAGTGGAATAAGTCGCTTGGTCTCGGCATCGGTGGCATCGTAGTGCTCGATTAATGCACGGACTACATGCTCTAGTGTCCACATCGCCAATGGGATGGAGGCACGATCTGCTTCGTACAGTGCATCCTTGGTAAAGCCGCCTGTGCTTACATACAGACCCCGGTCGTCCTTGTGCCGGCCACCGAGGAAGCTGCGGATATCCTGGCTACCCATCTGCTCCTTGCGGTGTTTGACCTCAACGACGATGCGAGGGTGTTCAAAGCCAAAACCATCGGTCGATGCAACAATGTCTTTGCCCCGGTCTGCTCCGTCTGGCGACACCTGTGTCTTGTAGCCCATGGCTCTCAGGATGCCCGCGACGACCTCTTGCATCTCTTTCCAGCTCAGATTGACGATGAGGTCCTTGATCTGCTCTCGCGCACGTTCCTCAATGCCACTCAGTGGGTCAATTGTTTCTTCTTCCACTTCGTACTGTATTGGGGCTGGCTTACCCTTTAGTGCGGCTTGTATTTCGTTTGCTGCGCTGGATGGGACCTCAAACAGAGTCAGAGTTGAGCCCAGGCTGTTTTTTGTACTGACGCTAAGACTGTCGCGTGCGAGCTCTTGCATTTGCCACTGAACCTTACGCACCAAAGACAAGCCCTGCTCGGCTGACTCTGGGCGGTGCTCGGATGGTCCCATAACTTTCCCGATCGAGTAGAGGCGGTTGGCTGGTGAGTAGGTAATGATCCAGTCGCCGTCTTGGATTTCATTGACGAAACGCCAGACCTGTGAAGCGCCCGATATCACGCTGCCTTGCTTGGACTGCGGCTCCATGGATTGAAAGAGTGCAATTAACTGCTTTCGGTCAACTCCAGGCTTGGCATGTGGCGCCAACTGACTCCAGCCGACGGCGACCACGCCTTGCTCTCGGAAAGCATCGTACAGACTGCCGCCTTCGCCTCGTACCATCCACATCCGTGCCATAAAAGTCCTTTTTGAGTGGGTGCCGGTCCACTATTTCTGCTGACGGAACACCAGAGTTATTTCCCGATGCAGAAGCTGGAGAAGATCACACCCAGCAGGTCGTCGGAGCTGAATTCGCCGGTAATCGAGTTCAGCGACAGCTGGGCCAGGCGCAGCTCTTCGGCCAGCAGGTCCAGATGGGCGGATTGCGCCGCCAACTGCTCGTCGGCCATCTCCAGATGGGCATCCACGGCCTGCAGGGCCTCCACATGGCGGGCGCGGGCCAGGTACAGGCCTTCGGGGGCGGATTGCCAGCCCGCCACTTCCAGCAGCCGCTTGCGCAGCGCATCCAGGCCGTCACCGGTACGGGCAGACAGGGCGATCTGCTCGGCATTCAGCTGGGCGGTGTGACGGGCCTGCACATCGGCAGCCGCCATATCGGTCTTGTTCCAGACATGGATGACCGGCACCTGCGCGGGCAGCCTGTCCTGCAGGGTGTGGGCGATATCGGCATCGGCTGCCGCATAGTCGGCCTGTTCCGCGCGGGTCAGGTCGTGCAGGAAGAGCACGGCATCGGCTGCTGCAATCTCGTCCCAGGCGCGTGCAATGCCGATGCGCTCCACCTCGTCATCGCTTTCACGCAGGCCTGCGGTGTCGATCACATGCAGGGGCACGCCCTCGATCTGAATCGTCTGCTGCACCTTGTCGCGCGTGGTTCCGGCAATCGGGGTGACGATGGCCAGCTCGGCCCCTGCCAGCGCGTTGAGCAGTGAGCTTTTGCCCGCATTGGGCTGGCCGGCAATCACCACCTTGATGCCTTCGCGCAGCAGCGCACCCTGGTGGGCGCGTGCCAGCACGGCAGCGACCTGGGCGCGCAGGCGCTTGAGTTGGCCAAAGGCATCGGCCTTCTGCAGAAAGTCGATTTCCTCTTCGGGGAAGTCCAGCGTGGCTTCCACCAGCATGCGCAGATGCACCAGGGCATCGCGCAGCACATGGATTTCCTGCGAGAACGCGCCGGACAGCGAGCGGCTGGCACTGCGCGCGGCCGCTTCGGTGCTGGCATCGATGAGGTCGGCAATCGCCTCGGCCTGGGCCAGGTCGATCTTGTCGTTGAGAAAGGCGCGCTCGGTGAACTCGCCGGGCTGGGCCAGGCGCAGCCCAGTCAGCACCGGCTTGCCATCTTCATTGGCGCTCTGTGCGGCTTCCAGGCAGCGCGCCAGCAGCAGCTGTAGCACCACGGGGCCGCCGTGGGCCTGCAGCTCCAGCACATCCTCGCCCGTGTAGCTGTGCGGGCCGGGAAAGTAGATGGCCAGGCCATGGTCAATGGGCGAGCCGTGCGCGTCCCTGAAGGGCAGATAAGTCGCTTCGCGCGGTTTCAGCGCCTTGCCGCAAAGCGTCCGGACCAGCGCAGCAATGCCTTTGCCGGAGACCCGAACAATGCCCACGGCACCACGCCCCGGGGCGGTGGCGATGGCGGCAATCGGGTCGTTGTGGCGGGCAAGCATGGGCGGACTTTCGGTCGAGAAGAGAAGCCGCGAATCATAGCCTTGCGGGTTAAGTCCTTGGAAATCAACGGTGAGCGCTGCTTGGGCAGATATTTAACTGCAGAAGTGTTTCATACAATCGTCACAAATATGTCACGAAAAATGAATATCTCTTCCCTCGCAATGAGACTGGGCTCTCTACTAGCCTGGATATTGCTTTTTTCACCTCCGTTTCTCATTCGCTCATATGGAAAAGAGGTGGGCTACACGTTGTTGGCTGCGCTGTTTTTCTATCCTTTGGCGCTGTCCCGAAAGTCTTTGGCGATCTGTATTCCACTTCTGATTTTTATCGGCGCTGCGAATATTTTTCATGCCCAGTTTCTGGGAAACATGATCGATGAGTTTTCCCTTGCCACGCTGTGGCGCACTGAGGCTCATGAGGCCGCCGAGTTCCTGAGCTCGATCAATCGTCAGATGATTCTTGTCGTGCTGTGCTGGCTGGTGGCAAGTTTCGGATGTGGCTACTTCCTCTTTAAGAACTGCACGGATGGAGCAGCTCCCTTTCAGAAATGGGAGAAAAGAATACTGCTGGGCATAGGATTGCTCTGGACCAGCTTTTTTGCCTTTGGCGTGACTCAGCAGTTCACCGTCAATGACTATGTGCATAAACTGCGTCATATCTATCCCATGCAAATGGCCAAGGCCGCAGTGCGTTATGGAGATCTGGAAAAAGAGGTTTTCTATCAGCCGACACTGCCTGCCAGGCCAAGTGCATCTCAGGCGAACACCTTGGTGGTGATTATTGGAGAGAGCGCCACCAGCCATCGGTGGTCACTATTGGGTTACCAGGAAGACGATACCAATCAGTCACTGAGGCAGGTTCCCGGTTTGCGAGCCTATAAGGTCATGGCTCATGGCTTCAATACTGCAAAGGCGCTGCCCTATATTTTGACCGGGCAGTCTGCTTTCGACAGCCAGAGAAATGCCTCGCCTTCGTTCCTGGATTTGGCTCGGCATGCTGGCTACAAGACCTTTGTCTTTTCCAACTCCAGATTCAATGACAAGAGCGAGGATATGTACTCGCAGATATTGCGTCGCTCTGCGGATGTCTATGCCAAGGTGGGCAACGGAGCACATGACGAAGTGATGACGACTTGGCTGGAGAAGTCGCTGGCGGATGACGCGTCACATAAGCTGGTGGTTCTTCATACCTATGGCAGTCATCCCGCGATCTCCCAGCGCTACCCTCGTTCCCGCTACGAGGGCGCAGATGCATATGACAACTCGATTCGCTATACCTCGGACCTGCTGGCCGACTGGATTCGCATGGTGGATGAGGCGTCCGACGCGCCCAGCGCGCTGCTTTACGTGTCTGATCATGGCCTTGGAGTTCCTCCCTGTGTGGACAGCCCTCGCCAAGGCAATGATCAGTCAGTGCTGGAAGTGCCACTGGCATATTGGGCGAACGAGGCAATGAGGAGTCTGCAAGGGAGTGAGGAGGTGGCGATCTCTGAAAGTCCTCTGGAACACAGCACGACTTTGGCGCCCGAGATATTGATTGCAGCCCAGGGATACGACGTGCGCACGGCGATGCCGCATTTGCAGGACAGCCGGAAGCTGCATCTTGATGGCGTGCCTTATGCCGGGCTCTATCGCGACGACGCCTGCACGCCCTGAAGTGCAAAATCTTCATGTGTTATGCATTGTTGGCATAATGTTATGATTTTGTTTGCATTGTTATTGAACAGTCATGGCTGTTTGACCTTAAACGCCGAGCTGCCACCCCTCTTTTTTTGATAGCACTCGGCCTACAATCCAAAATCCGATTTCATCGTCCGCAGGAGCGCAGGGGCCGGGTTGTGTGCCCATAGAGAGTCCTTACTGCGGATGACTTACTTTGCGAGCTGGAGACCGCTGATGTCCGACACCAAGCCCATTACCTCGATTGATAAACGTGCGTTGCTGCGTCAGGCGGCACTGGAGTATCACGAGTTCCCCAAGCCCGGCAAGGTGGCCATCACGGCAACCAAGCCCATGGCCAATCAGCATGATCTGGCCTTGGCCTACTCGCCCGGCGTGGCTGCGCCCTGCGAGGAAATCGTCAAGGACCCCGCTGCGGCCTTCAAATACACCAGCCGCGGCAATCTGGTGGGCGTGATCTCCAACGGCACGGCAGTGCTGGGCCTGGGCGACATCGGTGCGCTGGCTTCCAAGCCCGTGATGGAGGGCAAGGGCGTGCTGTTCAAGAAGTTCGCCGGCGTTGATGTCTTCGATATCGAGATCGACGAGAAGGACCCGCAAAAGCTGGTCGACGTGATTGCTGCGCTGGAGCCCACCTTCGGTGCTATCAACCTCGAAGACATCAAGGCGCCCGAGTGCTTCTTCGTGGAGCGCGAGCTGCGCAAGCGCATGAACATTCCCGTCTTCCACGACGACCAGCACGGCACGGCCATCACCGTGGCTGCGGCCATGGTCAATGCGCTTAAGGTCGCCGGCAAGAAGATCGAAGAGGTCAAGCTGGTGGCCTCGGGCGCCGGTGCTGCGGCCCTGGCCTGCCTGAACCTGCTGCTGGAAGTGGGCCTGAAGCGCGAGAACGTGTTCGTGACCGACATCGCCGGCGTGGTCTATGAGGGCCGTACCGAGCTGATGGACCCGGACAAGGCGCTGTTTGCCCAGAAGACCGAGCTGCGCACGCTGGGTGAGGTGATCAAGGGCGCCGACGCCTTCCTGGGCCTGTCCGCCGGCAACGTGCTCAAGCAGGACATGGTCAAGAAGATGGCGGCCAGGCCCATCATCTTCGCGCTGGCCAACCCCAACCCGGAAATCATTCCTGAAGATGTGAAGGCGGTGCGCGACGACGCCATCATCGCCACGGGCCGCACGGACTACCCCAACCAGGTCAACAACGTCCTGTGCTTCCCCTACATCTTCCGTGGTGCGCTGGACTGCGGTGCGACCACCATCACCACTTCCATGGAGATCGCCTGCGTGCACGCGATTGCCGCGCTGGCCCAGGCCGAGCAGTCCGAAGAAGTGGCAGCCGCCTATGTGGGCGAGGTGCTGAGCTTCGGCCCCGAGTACCTGATTCCCAAGCCCTTCGATCCGCGCCTGATGCTGGTCGTGGCACCGGCCGTGGCCCAGGCTGCGGCCGAAGCCGGTGTGGCCAAGCGCCCCATCCAGGACATGGATGCCTACCGCGAGCACCTGAAGACCTTTGTCTACGCCTCCGGCACCATGATGAAGCCCATCGTGCATGCCGCCAAGAAGGCCACCAAGAAGCGCGTGGCCTATGCCGAGGGCGAGGAAGAGCGTATCCTGCGCGCGGCCCAGATCGTGGTCGACGAACGCATTGCCCGCCCGACACTGATCGGCCGTCCCACCATCATTGCCCAGCGCATCGAGAAGTTCGGTCTGCGCATGAAGGAGGGTGCCGACTACGACGTGGTCAACGTCGAGCATGACGAGCGCTACCGCGACTTCTGGCAGAGCTATCACCGCATGACGGAGCGCAAGGGCATCACCGCTCCCATCGCCAAGATCGAAATGCGCCGCCGCCTGACGCTGATCGGCTCCATGCTGCTGCACAAGGGCGAGGTCGACGGCCTGATCTGCGGCACCTGGAACAACACCAATGTGCACCTGAACTACATCGATCAGGTCATCGGCAAGCGCAGCGGCGTGACCACCTATGCCTGCATGAACGGCCTGCTGCTGCCCGAGCGCCAGGTGTTCCTGGTCGACACCCACGTCAACTACGACCCCACGGCCGAGCAACTGGCCGAGATCACCATCATGGCTGCCGAGGAAATGATGCGCTTCGGCATCAAGCCCAAGGCTGCGCTGCTGAGCCACTCTAACTTTGGCTCCAGCAACCAGCCCAGCGCCATCAAGATGCGCCAGACCCTGGAGCTGCTGCGCGAGCAGGCTCCCTGGCTGGAAGTGGATGGCGAAATGCATGGCGATGTGGCCCTGGACGGCAAGGCCCGCGCCAAGCTCATGCCCAACAGCACGCTGCTGGGTGATGCCAACCTGCTGGTGTCGCCCAATATCGACGCCGCCAACATCAGCTACAACCTGCTCAAGCAGGCTGCCGGCGGCGGCATTGCAGTGGGCCCGGTGCTGCTGGGTGCGGCCAAGCCCGTGCATGTGCTGACTCCCAGCACCACGGTGCGCCGTATCGTGAACATGACGGCGCTGACCGTGGCCGACGCCAACGTCAGCCGTTAATTACGAGGCAAAAACAAAAGCCCGCCGTGCATGGAGCACGGCGGGCTTTTTTGTGCCTGAGGCGGGGGGCCTACCAGGTGCGGCTGACGCCTGCGTCCACCGTGCCAAAGATTTCCACGCTGCCGGAGCCGCTGGAGCTGGAGGAGGCCGGCATGGTGCCGGAGCAGGCCGTCAGCGCCAGCGTGGCGGCTGCTGCGGCCAGGGTGAGCCATTTGCGCATCTGCATTTCCTTGTCCGCATCCATTGCGGCTTGTGGCCCATGGTAGCGGGCCGAAGATCCCCTGTCGTAACAGCTTGTTATGCCTGAGATCGGTATGAAACCAATTCAGGATAAGCATTGACAGCTATCAAATTTGATCAGGTCTCCAGATACAGCCCGGCCAGTCGCTCGCGCGCAGCACCATCGATACCCAGCACCTGGGTCAGATAGCGGTCCACGCTGCCATGCTGGGCGCGCACCACATCGACCGAGGCCATCAGGTAGGACGGCTGCACGCGCCACAGCGCATCCAGAGCCTCTTCGGACAGCTGGCCGTACATCTGGGCGGGGCGTCTGAAGTATTGATTGGTCAGCAGATAGTCCTCCATGATCTGCTCCTCGTCCACACCCAGGGCCGTCAGCAGCAGGGCAGCGGCCCAACCCGTGCGGTCCTTGCCGGCCGTGCAGTGAAAGACCAGCGGCGCATCGCTGAGTTGCAGCAGCGCAAGGAACTGTGCAAAACGATCGCCGTACACGTTCACAAAGCTGCGGTAGGTGTCATGCATCAGCTCTTCGGTATCGCGGCTGCTGAGGTGGCGGCCCTGCTCCATCATGGACTGGGCGCGCTGCACTACCGTGGGCTCAACGACCAGTGCATGGCGCTCGATCCTGGGCCAGTCATAGGACAGATGCGCGCTTTCGCCTTCGCCGCGAAAGTCCGCGCTGCGGTGTATGCCCAGCGCTTGCAGCTGCTCCAGGTCTTGCTGTGTCAGATGCGCCAGATGGGCGGAGCGGTACAGCTTGCCCCATTGCAGGCGGCGGCCGTCCAGGCCCTGATATCCGCCCAGATCACGGAAATTGGAGGCTCCCGAGAGGGAGACTTGGCGCGCCGGGCGCTCCGTCAGCAGGTCGTGGTTCAGTTGCATATCACTGCTTATAGCGGATTGCAAAGACCCGTCCATGTCATCCGTGTTACCCGGGTGCGGAAGCAGGATCGCCGGCCCGAACGCAAAGCGCCGCATGCCCAGGACATGCGCCGCCGAACCTGTCCGAAGCGGTTTTGCGACAGTGCCTTCGCACTCAATGGCTGCTCGCGCTGCCGCGCAGCATGTGCTTGAGCAGCTTGCCGGTCGCGGTGCGTGGCAGTGTGTCACGGACTTCGAAGATGCGCGGAATCTTGTAGCGAGCCAGCCTGGTCTCCATGAACTGGCGCAGATCGTCATGGTCCGGCGTCTTGCCGGGCTTCAGGGTCAGCACTGCCACCACGGTCTCGCCCCATTCGGGATGAGGGCGGCCGATGACGGCCACGTCCTGCACATCGTGGTGGGTGCAGAGCACGTCTTCCACTTCCTTGGAGTAGACGTTCTCGCCGCCGGTGACGATCATGTCCTTGAGTCTGTCCACGATGTAGAGATAGCCGTCCTCGTCCACGCGCGCCAGGTCGCCGCTGAGATACCAGCCCTGCTCGTCCAGCACGGCGGCCGTGGCCTCGGGGCTGTCCAGATAGCCTTGCATCATGGCCGCAGAGCGCAGGCAGATCTCGCCCACTTCGCCGGGGCCGCAGAGGCCGCCGTCCTGGCGGCGCACTTCCAGTTCAACACCGGGTATGGCGCAGCGGCCTATGGAGCCTGCCTTGGCCACGGCCTCTTCGGGGTAGAGCACGGTGCCCAGAGGGCCTGATTCGGTCATGCCATAGACCTGCATGAAGCGGTCGCTGCGATAGGCCTGAGCCAGCTTGCGTGCCATGTCCGAGCCCAGCGGGCCACCGCCGTAGGCCCACAATCGCATGGCGCTGAAGTCGTAGCTGGCCACATCGGGCACCACGGACAGCGGAGCCAGAAAGGCAATCGGTGCGCCAAAGGTGAAGCTGATGCGTTCCTGTGCCAGCGTTTCCAGAAACTCCCATGGCGCATATTCACGCATCAGCACGGCGGTGCCGCCCATGAGCAAGGTGCCCAAGAACCAGTTGTTCAGCGGAGACGAGTGCCAGATGGGCATGGCGATCAGCGTGCGCTCCGTGGGCGACAGCGAGGTGGCTGCCGCTGCGCAGAGCGCTGCATGGAAGACATTGGCATGGCTGTGCAGGCAGCCCTTGGGCTGGCCCGTGGTGCCGGAGGTGTAGAGAATCTCGGCCAGCGCATGTGGCGCAGGTCGGCCATGCTCGTCGCCGCAGGGCGCAGCCTGCGCCAGCAGCTCATCGAAGCAGTCCAGGCCTTCGGTGGCAGAAGCGGTACTCAGCCACTGCATGTCGGCCAATGGCTGTGGTTCGGCCTCGATAGCGGTGATCAGCGAAGCGCGTGCACCGTCCACAAGGCACAGTCGAGCACCCGAGTGGCGCAGTATGTAGCTGACTTCCGGGGCCTGCAGCTTGTGGTTGATGGGCACGACGACCGCGCCCAGCCGCCAGGCACCAAGCAGCGCAAACACGAAGCCCGGGGTGTTGAAGCACAGCAGGCCTACCTTGTCGCCCTGGCGCACGCCTTTCTCACAAAGCACGGAGGCGGCGCGGCGGCCGGCCTGCGCCAGCGCGGCATAGCTCCAGTCCTGACCGTCGGCGCGCAGCGCCAGCTTTTCGGGGCGCGTACGTGCCTGCTGGTCGAGCAGGGAAATGAAATTCATCATTGCTGGCGTCCTCCTCAGCCAGTCCAGGCATTGCGCAGCAGGGCGGCTGGGTCGCTGCTGGCGCAGGCAACACCTGCCACCGGGCCCCAGTCCGGGTCGAAGCGGCTGCCGATGAAGGCCGAGGCACTGTCGCTGCCCGCATGCTGCAGCATCAGTGTGGCTTGCACCGTGACGGCCAGGCGCTGGGTGAAGCGGCGAGCCTCGCGCTCCAGCTCCTGCGGGGGCAGGGTGACGGCCTGGCGCAGCTTGTCCACCTGCGCACGCAGCACGGCTTCCTCCGAGCCGACTTCGCGCAGATGGTCCAGCAGCAGATGGGCGTCGTCCGGGTTGCGGGCAATGGCGCGCAGCACATCCAGGCACATGACGTTGCCCGAACCCTCCCAGATGGAGTTGACGGGTGCTTCGCGGAACAAGCGCCCCATGGGGCCGGTCTCCACATAGCCGTTGCCGCCGAAGACTTCCATGGCTTCGCCGGTGTAGCCCACGGCACGCTTGCAGTTCCAGAACTTGGCGGCAGGCGTGACAATGCGGCGCCAGGCCTGATCCAGAGGGTCTTCGGAGCCAAAGCGTGCGGCCAGATCCATGGCCAGCCAGGTGGCGGCTTCGGACTCCAATGCCATATCGGCCAGCAGGCCGGTCATCACCGGCTGCTCCACAAGGGGCAGGCCGAAGGCATGGCGGTTGCGCGTGTAGTGCAGGGCCTGCACCAGGGCCTGGCGCATAAAGCCTGCACTGGACAGCGCACAGTCCAGGCGGGTGTAGGTGGCCATTTCGATGATGGTGGAAATGCCCCGACCTTCCTGGCCTATGAGCACGCCCCAGGCGTTGTCGAACTCCACTTCGCTGCTGCTGTTGGAGCGGTTGCCCACCTTGTCCTTGAGGCGCTGGATATGAATGGCGTTCTTGCTGCCGTCGGGCCGCCAGCGTGGCACGAAAAAGCAGGTGGGGCCTCGCTCCTCGGTCTTGGCCAGCACCAGATGCCCGTCGCACATGGGAGCCGAGAAGAACCACTTGTGGCCGGTGATCAGGTATTCCTCGCCCCAGGAGCCGCTGCTGCCCGATGGGTTCAGGGCCACGGCGCGCGTGGTGTTGCTGCGCACATCGCTGCCGCCTTGGCGCTCCGTCATGCCCATGCCCACGGTGATGGAGCGCTTGCCCTCGACGGGAATGTCGCGCGCGTCGTAGTCGGTGGATTCCAGCAGCGGCCCCAGCGCCGCATTGAGCTGGGGGTTGATGCGCACCAGCGCAATGCTGGCCTTGGTCATGGTGGTCGGGCAGGTCGAGCCGGACTCGATCTGGCTGTGCATGAACAGCGATGCGCCATAGGCTGGCCAGGCCGTCTGCCGCTGGTCGGTGAAGGGCAGGTTGGAGATACCGTTGCGCCGTGCAATCGTCATCATCTGGTGCCATGCGGGGTGAAAGCGCACCTGGTCGATACGGTCGCCTGTGGGCGAGTGCGTGTGCAGCTCGGGCTCGAAGTGGTTGGCGTCTTGCGCAGCGCGCAGCGTGGCTTCGGCGCCATATTCCGCACCCTGGCGTTGCAGCTCGGGGTCGCGCCACTGTGCGCCGCCGCGTGTCACGGCACGCTGCAGCACCGGGTCGCTGGTGTAGACGTTGTAGTCCTTGAGCTCCGGGACCTGGTTGTGGGGGTGGATGCCAGTCATGATGTCTCTTCCTTGCTATGTGGCCCTGCCCGCAGCAGGGCGCAGGGCTTGTGATTTCTGGGGCACGCCAGACAGGCGGTTCAGGAGGGCCGCTTCATATTGCAGCTGGTGTCCAGGCTGGATGCCTGTGCGGAAACCGTGCTGACGGGTTTCCATCCCAGGCCTGTTCCTTCCTGGTCATGCACCACCGTCTTGCCGTCCACTTTTTCCCAGCTCAGCACATGGATGGGTTGCTGGGCCTGGTGGTCGCTCTTGCGCATTTCCACGGGGCCGTTGAGGCCGTCAAAGCGCATGCCCGACATCCTGGCCGCCACGGCGGCAGGTTCCACGGACTTGGCCTCGCGCATGGCCTGGGCCAGCATCAGCATGGCGTTGTGGCCCAGGCCGTTGATGAAGTCCTCGTTGAACTGGCGCTTGAAGCCCGGCAGCAGCGGGCTGCTCATCAGCGGCTCAGAGTTGGGGCTGAAGGCGGAGATCAGCTTGACCCGGCCCTGTCCTGCTGCACCCATGGCGCTGGGCACGCCGAAGTTGTTGCCGTTGAGGGTGTAGAAGTCCGTGTTCAGACCCGCTTCGCGCGCAGCCCGCACGATCAGCGCCAGATCGGCACCGAAGTCCGCAGTGATGACGGCATCGGCTCCGGATTGCTTGATCTTGGCGATATAGGGTGAGTAATCCTTGACCTGGCCCAGCGGGTGAAAGTCATCGCCCACGATCTTCAGGTCGGGGCGCTTGGCCGCCAGCATGCTGCGCGCGGCACGCGAGACTTCCTGGCCGTAGGCATAGTTGGGGTTGAGCAGAAAGACCTGCTTCACCTGCTTTTGCCCGGCCAGGTAAGAGGTCAGCGCGGCCACCTTCATGTCCGAATTTGCATCGGTGCGGAAATGCCAGTAGCTGCACTTGGCATTGGTCATCTGCGGTGCCTGGGCCGCATAGTTCAGGTAGATGATTTCCTTGCCGGGGTTGCGGCTGTTGTGCTTTTCGATGGCCTCCTGCAGCGCCAGGCCCACGGCCGAGGAGCTGGCACCCTGCACCACATAGCGGATGTTCTGTCCGATGATGGAGTTGAGCTGGCTCAGCGCCTCCTGTGCGGAGAGGCGGTTGTCGAAGGGCACGACCTCGAACTTCACGGCACCGGCCCAGCTTTGTTCGTTGGCAAGCCTGGCGCTGTACTGGAAGCTCTTGAGCACATTCAGGCCCAATCCCGCCATGGGGCCGCTCATGGCATCCAGCGAGGCAATCTTCACCACCGTGGCCGGCTGCGCGTGAACGAGTGATGCGCAGGCCAGAGCCACTGCTGCCAAGGGCGTGGAAATACGAGGGTGCATGCTTGTCTCCGTCTTCTCATAAGAATTTTTTATTCACCAGGCCGCAATGCACAATGGCATCGAAGTACCTGTCAAAAATTCTAGGAAACCGTGCAAAAAAGGTGTTCGGATTTGGCCAGCATGAAACCACGCACTCGTTCGACCGCGACAGCAGGGCGTCGCCGCCCTTTGCAGTCCCGTGCGCGGCAGACGTTTCAGGCCTTGCAGGACGCCTTTGTTCGGCTTTTGCTGGAGCGCAGTTACGCGCAAATCACCGTGCGCGAGATCGTCCTGGTGGCGGGCACCGGGCTGGGCAGCTTCTACGAGTACTTCTCGGGCAAGGAAGACCTGGCCAAGGTTTGCCTGCATCTGCGCTCCAAGTCACTGCTGCTGGGCATTCGCGGCGTGACCAGCAGCCATGCGGGCCAGCCGCTGATGCAGATTGCCGAGGCGGTGATCGAGTCACAGCTGCAGGCGCACCGTGAGCGGGCAGATGAATGGGGTGCCCACTATCTGCTGGAGCGCCACTACTCCACTTCGGAGGCCTACCGCAAGATGTTCGAGCGCTTTGTGGATGCCTGGGCCGCAGCCATAGAGCAGGCCGTCGATCTGCCCCTGGACTACCCGGTGCGCGATGCTGCACGGGTGAGCCAGTGCATTTTGTACGGCCTGTTCAATCACAGCTATCTGGCCGCCGATGCACCGCCGGATCTGGACTTGCTGCGCCAGCGCGCCAACACGGCCATATCTGGCTATCTGAGCGCCTTGCGCTGCGCTGCCTGAAATGAAAAGACCGCCAGCGGCAAGCCGTGGCGGTCTTGGTTGGTCATTGCGGCAGGGCTGGCGATCAGCTCACATGCTTGCCCACAATGCCGGCCAGCTCGAACATGCTGATCTGCTCCTTGCCGAACACCGGCTTGAGCTTGGCGTCGGCGTTGATGGCGCGCTTGTCCTTGGCGTCCTGCAGTCCGTTGGCCTTGATGTAGTCCCAGAGCTTCTTGATCACGTCGGGGCGCGAGGTGGGCTCGCTGCCGATCACGGCGGCCAGGTCGGCGCTGGGCTTGAGCGTGGCGCTCACGGTGCGAGGCTTCTTCACCGCAGCGGTCTTGGTCGCTGCCTTGGCCGCCGTCTTGGTCGCCGTCTTCTTGGCTGCCGTGCCTGTCTTCTTGGCGGCAGCCGTTGTGGTCTTGGCCGCCGCTGCGCCAGCCGTCTTGCGTGCCGGGTATTTGCCTTCGCGCTGCTCGAACTCGAAGTTCACCTTGCCTGCAGCACCATCCCAGACGAGGAAGGCCTTGAAGTTGCGGCGCGTGCGGTTGGAGACGAACTTCTCCAGCAGATCGGTCTTGCCGGTCTGCAGCAGCTTGCTCATCTGCTCGCGCTCGATGGGCTGCTGCAGAATGATCTGGCCGCTCTTGAAGTCGCAGCTGGGCGTGGTCTGGGCCAGCGTGGGCACGGCCTTGGAGCAGACATAGTTGGCGCCATGCTCGAAGACGGGCGAGCCGCACTTGGGGCAGGGGCCCAGGCTTTGCTGATGGGCAAAGTCCACGATCTCGCCCGTGTCCTCGGAGTCCTTGTCGTCGCCGAAGTCGAATTCCAGCTTGTAGTTCTTGGCTTCTTCGTCGTGCACGATGGCGACTTCGGCCACAAACGGCCAGCCGGCCTTGGAGCGGAAGCCTTCCAGCGGGCCGATACGGCGATCGCGCAGCAGCTGCTCGGCCTCGGACGTCTCAAAAGTGCGGCCCGCAGGGGACTTGGTGAACGAGAAGCCGCAGCCTTCGCTGGCACCATTGGCGCCCGTGCAGGCGTAGCGGCGGTAGTTTTCCTTGACCACACCGCCGCAGTTGGGGCAGGGCGTGGAGAGCGTGGCGTAGTCACCGGGGATGGTGTCGCGGTCGTATTCCTTGGCCTTCTTGACCAGCTTCTCGGTCATGGCCTGAATCTGCTGCATGAAGGCTTCGCGCGACAGCTCGCCCTTTTCCATCTGCGACAGCTTGTATTCCCACTCGCCGGTCAGATCGGCGCGGCACAGCTCTTCCACCTGCAGGCCGCGCAGCAGCGTCATCAGCTGGAAGGCCTTGGCCGTGGGAATCATCTCGCGGCCTTCGCGCAGCATGTACTTTTCCGTAATCAGGCCTTCGATGATGGCCGCGCGCGTGGCTGGCGTGCCCAGGCCCTTTTCCTGCATGGCGCTGCGCAGCTCTTCATCGTCGATCTGCTTGCCGGCGCTTTCCATGGCGCCCAGCAGCGTGGCTTCGGAGTAGCGCGCGGGTGGCTTGGTCTTCAAGGCCTTCACGTCGGCGTGGTCGGTCTGGGGGCGCTCGCCCGGCTGCACGGCCACCAGCGGTTGACCCTTGTCGCCTTCCTTGGCATCTTCCACCTCGTTGGCTGCTTCCTTGCCGTAGATGGCCAGCCAGCCCGGCTTGACCAGCACCTTGCCCTCGGTCTTGAAGGAATGCTGCTCCACCTTGCTGATGCGCGTGGTGACCTGGTATTCGGCGCTGGGGAAGAACACGGCCATGAAGCGGCGCACCACCAGGTCGTAGAGTTTCTGCTCGGCCTCGGACAGGCCGGAGGGGGCCTGCGTGGTGGGGATGATGGCAAAGTGATCCGACACCTTGCTGTTGTCAAACACCCGCTTGGTGGGGCGGATGTAGTTGTCGTTGATGGCCTGCTGGGCAAAGGGCGCCAGATGGCGCATGCCGCTGGTGGCCAGCATGTCGAAGGTCTGCTTGGCGACCGGCAGATAGTCTTCGGGCAGTGCGCGCGAATCGGTACGCGGATAGGTCAGGGCCTTGTGGCGCTCGTACAGGCTCTGTGCCAGTGCGAGAGT
Organism: Comamonas sp. GW821-FHT11H03; assembly: GCF_058807955.1. NCBI lineage: Bacteria > Pseudomonadati > Pseudomonadota > Betaproteobacteria > Burkholderiales > Comamonadaceae > Comamonas > Comamonas sp. GW821-FHT11H03. The sequence continues at coordinate 278,308 of NZ_JBXARF010000007.1, read as the reverse complement.
CGTCTTGGCCGAGAAGCCGAACTTGCCGTTGGCTTCGCGCTGCAGGCTGGTCAGGTCGAACAGCAGGGGCGAAGCCTGCGTGGTGGGCTTGCTCTCTTCGGTCACCTGGGCGGGCTTGCCCTGCACGGCGGCGGCAATCGCATCGGCTTCGGCCTTGTTCCACAGGCGGTCGGCGCGGCTCTCGGCGTCTTCGCTCTTCTTCCACTGCGGGTTGAACCACTTGCCCAGATAGCTGCCGGCCTGCGCGTTGAAGCTGCCGTGCACTTCCCAGTAATCGCGGCTGACGAATTTACGGATTTTTTCTTCGCGCTCCACCACCAGGGACAGCGTCGGTGTCTGCACGCGACCCACGGTGGTCAAAAAGAAGCCGCCGTCGCGCGAGTTGAAGGCCGTCATGGCGCGCGTGCCGTTGATGCCCACCAGCCAGTCGGCTTCGGAGCGGCTGCGCGCGGCGCTGGCCAGGCCTTGCATCTGCTGGTCGCTGCGCAGGTTGTTGAAGCCGTCACGAATCGCCTGAGGCGTCATGGACTGCAGCCACAGGCGCTTGACGGGTTTGCCCAGGCCCCCTTTGGCGCCGCCTGCGTATTGCTCGATCAGGCGGAAGATCAGTTCACCCTCGCGGCCCGCGTCACAGGCATTGATGAGTTCGGTCACATCCTTGCGCTTGGCCTGCTTGACCACGGCGTTCAGGCGGGTCTTGGTCTTGTCCACGGGCTTGAGATCAAAGCGCGGGGGAATGACCGGCAGATTGGCAAAACTCCATTTGCCGCGTTTGACGTCGAATTCTTCGGGCGCCTGAATCTCCACCAGGTGGCCGACCGCACTGGTCACCACATAGCTGTCGGATTCGAAATAGTCATCGTGTTTTTCGAACTTGCCTGCCACCGGGGTCAGCGCACGGACGATGTCCTGTGCGACAGAAGGCTTCTCTGCAATCACCAGGGTTTTAGTCATTGTGTGTTCTCGTCGTCATTAACCACCTGAACCCGAATCAAAACTCAGGCTCATACAATTCGCTTCTCATGCGCGCGCATGCGCACATGTGTGCATATTCAAAGTATCAGAGAAAACATGCCCCGCACATCACTGGCCTCTTCAACGGGCCGCCGCATCCAGACCCGGCGCTCCGGCGTTCATGGCAAAGGCGTTTTCGCCGCGCAGGATATTGCGCAAGGCGAAACCATTATTGAGTACGTGGGCGAAGTGATTGACTGGCAGCAGGCGCAGGACCGTCATCCGCATGATCCCAGCCAGCCCAATCACACTTTTTACTTTCAGGTCGACGATGAGCGGGTGATAGATGCCACGCACAAGGGCAACTCCTCGCGCTGGATCAACCACAGCTGCGCGCCCAACTGCTACACCGACGAGATCGACGGTCGCGTCTATATCGTGGCGCTGCGCAATATTGCAGCGGGCGAGGAGCTGAACTATGACTATGGCCTGATGGTGGAGGAGCGCTATACGGCCAAGCTCAAGGCTGAATATGCCTGCTACTGCGGCGCTGCGAACTGCCGCGGCACCATGCTGGCGCCGAAAAGGGGCTGGAAACCGCCGATGCCGGCTGCCACCCCCTGAGCGGCTTTGCCTAGGCGGCCCCGCCGCTTCCCCCTCTCTCGCTTCGCGGGAAGGGGACGACGCCATCGCCGCGAGGCGGCTCTTGCTCGGCGTCTCTGAGTTGGAACATGCTTATTCAAGGCGTGCCCGCTGCATAGAAATTTTGGATAAAGAGAAATGACTCAGCCGATTCACTGGAATGCCGAAGCCTTGTGGGAAGCCATTGCGCCGCAGCTGCCGGGCTTTACGGTCGAGGTGCTGCCTAGCATCGACTCCAGCAACACCGAACTCATGCGCCGCGCGCGAGACGGGCTGACGGAGCCGGTGCTGTTGATTGCCGAGCAGCAAACCCAGGGCCGAGGCCGTCTGGGCCGCAACTGGGTTAGCGGCGTCGGTGATTCGCTGATGTTCTCGCTGGGCCTGCCGCTGGCACCGCGCGACTGGTCGGGGCTGTCATTGGCGGTGGGCGTGAGTGTGGCCGAGAGCCTGCAGCCCCAGCTTCCCGCAGCGGGGGCTGCGCCCAAGATCGGCATCAAATGGCCCAACGATCTGTGGCTGGAGGGCGACCGCAAGCTGGCCGGCATTCTGATCGAGACCGCCAGCTTTGTCGGCGGCCAGCAACACGATATGACGGCGCCGCGCTATGTGGTGATCGGTATCGGCATCAATGTGCGTCCGCGTCCCGGTGACGGCATGCGCACGGCCCCGGCCTGCCTGCAGGAGCTTGATGCGGCACTGGATGCGCCCACGGCCCTGGCCTGCATATTGCCAAACCTGGTGGCCGAGGTGCAGAGCTTTGCCCGGCATGGCTTTGCTCCGCTGATGCAGCGTTTCGCCCAGCGCGATCTGCTGGCTGGACGCGAAGTGAATCTGAGCGACGGCACCAGCGGCATGGCTCAGGGTGTGGCTGCTGATGGCGGCTTTCTGGTGCGTACCGCGACCGGGCTGCAAGCCGTGACCAGTTCCGAAATCAGCGTGCGCCCGGCTGGCAGCCCGCTGCAGGCTTGAAATGAAGCACCTCCTGAGGCGCTTTGCGCCTTCCTCCTCTCTCTACGCGCTGCGCGCTAGGGCAGAAGGACGCAGCCCTCGCTGCGGGGCGGCGGGGCCGCCCGGGCCCTTGCTCGGCTGCCCGCGAGCGGCTGCAGCCCATGGATAACTGATGTGAGAAACCTATGCTGAGAATCGTTTTTCTGCTCCTGGTACTGGGCAACGCGGGTTACTACATGTGGAGCCACGGCTATCTGGCCGGCATGGGGCTGGCGCCGGAGTTGCAGTCCGAGCCGCAGCGCCTTCAGGAGCAGATCAGGCCCGATGGCCTGGTGCTGCAGCAGCCCGAAGCGGTGCAAGCTCCGGACGATGAACCTGCAAAGACTGCGGAGCCCGAAGCGCCTGCGGTGGACGACAGTGCGCCGCCCGCCGTTCCCGAAAGCAAGTCGGATGACAAGTCCGGCGCTGCAACCGTCGCGGCCAGGGAAATCAAGGATGCCAAGGACGCCAAGGACACAAAGGATGTCAAGACCGCCATTAAGGAGCCCGAGGCCTGCTATCAGGCCAACGGCATCGAAGAGGTGCAGGCCGACAGCATTCGCCGTGCGCTGGCGGGCAAGTCCAAGAGCGATTGGGAGCTGGTGGCCAGCCATCAGGGCGGACGCTGGATGGTCTATATGGGCAAGTTCCCAGACGCCGAATTCATGGACCGCAAGCGCGGCGAGCTGCGCCTGATGAATATCGACTTCGACCGCGCCGGCGGCAGCTTCGAGCCCGGTCTGTCGCTGGGGCGTTTTTCGACGGAAGAAGCCGCCCAGCGCCAGCTGGCCACTTTCGCGCGCCAGGGCGTGCGCACCGCGCGCGTGGTGCAGGAGCGCCCCGATGTGACAACCTATGCGCTGCGTCTGCCCAAGGCCACGCCGACCTTGCGCAACGAAGTGGCGGCGCTTGCTGGCAAGAATCTGTTGCCCAAGGCTTTGCAGGTCTGTCCTAAGTAATTTTCGTAGCTGCTATCGCAAGAAAGGCCTGCATTTGCAGGCCTTTTGTATTGGAAAACCAGTTACGACAAGCGTAACCAGCTCCTATTTTTAGTCCAGATGAATATTGGCGACAGCGGCCAGCTTCTTCATCTTGGCCACTTCGCTGGCGATCTGCTTGGTGAAGTCGGCGCTCGATGTGCCCGAGGGGTACAGGCCTTGAGCAGCCATGCGCTGCTTGACGGCGGGATCCTTGAGTGCGGCAATGATGGCTTTTTGCACACGTTCCACTTGTGCTGCGGGCGTGTTCTTGGGGGCCACCAGGCCGAACCAGGAAGGCTCGTTCAGATCGGGGTGACCGGCCTGCGCATAGGTCTGCACATCGGGCAGCACGTCCAGGCGTTCATGCCAGGACACGGCCAGGGCGCGCACCTTGCCCGACTTGATATGGGGCAGGGACGAGTTCACCTGATCGAAGTACACGGGAACCTGGTTGCCCAGCACGTCGTTGATGGCCGGAGCCGAGCCACGGTAGGGAATGTGGTGCATTTCGGTGCCCGTGCTCTTGAGGAACTGGGCGCCCCACATATGGCCGATGGTGCCGTTGCCGGGGGTGGCATAGGACACCTTGCCGGGGTTGGCCTTGAGGTAGGCCACAAACTCGGCAAAGGTCTTCACGGGAATCAGCTTGGGGTTGATCACCAGCACGCCGGGGGCCTTGACGATTTCGGTCACGCCCACGAAGTCGTTGATCGCGTCGTAAGGCAGCTTCTTGAACACGGCGGGGTTCACGCCATGGGTGGACAGGGTGGCAATGCCGAAAGTCACGCCATCGGTGGCGCGAGCCACTTCGGCCATGCCGATGGAGCCGCCGGCACCGGCCTTGTTTTCAATCACCACGGCCTGGCCGCCCAGCAGCTTGATCAGCACGTCCTGCATATTGCGGGGCACCATGTCGGTAGGGCCGCCAGCGGGGAAGGGCACGACGATGCGCAGAGGACGCGATGTGTCCTGCGCCATGGTCATGCCGGAGAAAGAAGAAGCGGCTGCGGCAGCAGCGGCGGTGTAGATGAATTGACGTCTTTGCATCAAAAAGCTCCCAGGATCCAGTGATTCCAAATTGTTGTCTTGCAGAGCACAAATAGCGACTCTTCAGACAACCCATGACCGAATTGATTCTAGGGTAAGCGAGAGCTTGCTAAATACGCAGTTTCCGATGCCTGCATCGGGGCAAATGGGCGCAAAGCCAAGCCTGGCGCGGCTTCTCAGCCTTGTCAGGCACCGAATTGGTGCATTTCGAGCTTGCGCTTTACTGCTGTCCGGGCATGGCCTTGAAGCGCACGGTAAACAGCGCCCCAGGCGGGGTATGACCGGGCCTGGCTTCTTGCAGCAGCACCTGCGCTCCATGCTGACGGGCGATTTCCATGACGATGGGCAGGCCCAGACCGGAGCCGTCGGCTTCGGAGCCCAGCGCCCGGTAAAAGGGCTGGAAGATCAGTTCGCGCTCGGCCAGCGGCACGCCGGGGCCGGAGTCCTCGACCTGCAGCAGCAGAATCTGGCCGAAATGATCGGCCTGCACGCGCACGGTGACCACGCCCGGCTGTTCGCTGGTCGATGGCGTGTAGTTGATGGCGTTGTCCACCAGATTGCGCACCAACTCGGCGAGCAAGGTGGCATTGCCGTTGAGCCAGACACCGGGCGTGCTGGCGCTGGCGCCCTCGTAGCCCAGGTCGATGTGCTTGTCCATGGCGCGCGGCAGGCAGTCCTGCACCACGTCGGTGACGATGCGCACGAGGTTGCAGCCTTGCATGGCGGGCACGGCGCTCTCGGCCCGTGCCAGTGCCAGCAGCTGGTTGACAGTATGGGTGGCACGCATGCTTGAGCGGCCGATCTGCGCCAGCGAGCGCTTCAGGTCTTCGGTGTTCGTGCCCTCGCGCTGGGCCAGGTCGGCCTGCATGCGCAGCCCCGCCAGCGGGGTCTTGAGCTGGTGGGCGGCGTCGGCCAGAAAGCGCTTTTGCGTGGCGATGGAGTCATGCAGCCGCTGCAGCAGATCGTTGACCGAATCGACCAGCGGCACCACTTCCAGCGGCACATCCTTGTGGTTGATGGGCGAGAGATCCTCGGGCTTGCGCGCGCGGATGCGCTCTTCCAGTCGGTGCAGCGGCTTGATGCCGCGCGCCAGCGCCAGCCAGACCAGCAAGGCGGCCAGCGGCAGGATGACGAACTGCGGCAGCATCACGCCCTTGATGATTTCCGTGGCCAGCACGCTGCGCTTTTCGCGTGTTTCCGCGACCTGCACCAGGGCATTGGGCTCGCCGGGCAGCGGCATGCGCACCCAGATATAGGCCACGCGCAGGTCAATGCCCTTGTATTCCTCATCGCGCAGCAGCACCGTGCCGGTGGGCGGGTCCTCGTCGACGGCGGGTGGGCGGGGCAGGTCGCGCTCGCCCGCCAGATATTCGCCCCTGGTGCCGCTGACCTGAAAGAACACAGTGTCCGACTCATCGGCGCGCAAGATCTCGCTGGCCGACTGCGGCAAATTGAACTGCACCTTGCCGCGTTGCACGATGACCAGCTGGGCCAGGGCCTGGGCGTTGTACTCCAGCGCGCGGTCGAAGGGCTTGTTGGCCAGACCCTGGGCCACCAGCCAGGTCAGCGCCAGGCTCACGGGCCAGAGCAGCAGCAGCGGCGTGAGCATCCAGTCGAGGATCTCGCCAAAGAGGGATCGCTGCTCACGCTGAAAGATCTTCATGGGTGGGGCGCTATCTCATGCAAGAGGCAGCCAGCGAGGGCCGCCCCGAAGCCAAGGCTGCCGTCCCCCTGGGGGGAAGCGGCAAAGCCGCTCAGGGGGGGGTGATTTTTTCCAGGCAGTAACCGAGGCCGCGGACGGTGGCGATGCGGATCGGGCCTTTCTCGATTTTCTTGCGCAGACGGTGGATATAGACCTCGATGGCGTTGTTGCTCACCTCTTCGCCCCATTCGCACAGGCGCTCCACCAGCTGGTCCTTGCTGACCAGACGGCCCGCGCGCTGCAGCAGCACTTCCAGCAGGCCCAGCTCGCGCGCCGACAGCTCCACCATCTTGCCGTCGATGGTGGCGACCCGGCCGGTCTGGTCGTAGACCAGCGGGCCGTGCTTGATGGTGGAGCTGGCGCCGCCCATGCCGCGACGCGTGAGGGCGCGCACGCGCGCTTCCAGCTCGGACAGCGCAAACGGCTTGGCCATGTAGTCGTCGGCACCATAGTCCAGGCCCTGTACGCGCTCTTCGATCGAATCGGCGGCCGTGAGAATCAGCACCGGAAGCGCATCGCCGCGCCCACGCAGGCGCTTGAGCACTTCCAGACCGTGTACCTTTGGCAGGCCCAGATCGAGAATCAGCAAATCGAATTCGCTGCTGGTCAGCAAGGCGGTATCGGCCTCGCTGCCATTGGCCACATGGCTGACAACGGCGCCCGAGCTGCGCAGCGTGCGCAGCAGGCCGTCTGCCAGCACCTGGTCGTCTTCGGCAATCAGTATGCGCATGTGTGTCTCCTGGTTGTTATGTGTGCCTGTTTGCACTTTTGCTGCCATTGTAGGGATGGCTCGTGGCCGTTCAGGGCAATTCTCGACAGCCGCTTACAGGCGTCGAATCTCAATAGCCTTCGGCATAGGCTTCCAGGCCCAGCGCGACCACGGTGGCCACATCCGTGCCCACGGCTTCGCGAAATTCGGCCTCCGCCTGGCTTACGGCGTCGTGAAAAGCCTGCAGCCAGGCCAGACCCGCATCGGTGAAGCGCACGCGCCTGGCGCGCGCATCATGCGGGTCGCTCTCGCGCGTGACCAGGCCCCAGGATTCGCACTGCGTCACCAGATCGGCCATGGCCTGTTTGGTCATGCCGGCCTTGTCGGCCAGATCGGTGAGCCGGTCGCCAGCCAGCGACAGATGGCGCGTGATGTGGATATGGGCCGCCCCCACCTTGTCGCGTGCCGCCAGGTTGGACAGCGCCAGCGGCACCTCCACTGCACGCGCCATGAGCTGCAGCACGCGCGCATCGAAGCGGCGCATGGCATGACCCAGCAAACGGCCCAGATGGGTCTGGCGCCAGGCATCGGCGGGCGGGGTGACATGGGCGATTTCCGACATGGATAAATAGTAAGGCAAACTGACTAAATATTTAAATAAATTTGCAGTATCAGCCTCTAAACTACTGTTCAAGCATCCAGCCTGAATACATAAACAGGACTGGCTACAGACAGTCATTCACCTATTTCGGAGCCTGATATGAACGCCATCGCCAAGACCAACGACGCCAACAGCGAAAAAGCCAAAGCCCTGGCTGCAGCCCTGGCCCAGATCGAAAAGCAGTTCGGCAAGGGCACCATCATGAAGCTCGGTGAAGGTGAAGCCATCGAAGACATTCAGGTCGTCTCCACCGGCTCTCTGGGTCTGGACATCGCGCTGGGCGTAGGCGGTCTGCCGCGCGGCCGCGTGATTGAAATCTACGGCCCCGAATCCTCGGGCAAGACCACGCTGACGCTGCAGGTCATTGCCGAGATGCAAAAGCTGGGTGGCACCTGCGCCTTTATCGACGCCGAACATGCGCTGGACACCAGCTATGCCCAGAAGCTGGGCGTGAACCTCAGCGAGGTGCTGATCAGCCAGCCCGACACCGGTGAGCAGGCACTGGAGATCTGCGACAGCCTGGTGCGCTCGGGGGCCGTGGACCTGATCGTCATCGACTCGGTGGCCGCCTTGACGCCCAAGGCCGAAATCGAAGGCGAGATGGGCGACGCCCTGCCCGGCCTGCAGGCCCGCCTGATGAGCCAGGCCCTGCGCAAGCTGACGGCCACCATCAAGAAGACCAACTGCATGGTCATCTTCATCAATCAGATCCGCATGAAGATCGGCGTGATGTTCGGCTCGCCCGAGACCACCACCGGCGGCAATGCGCTGAAGTTCTATGCCTCCGTGCGTCTGGATATCCGCCGCACCGGCACCATCAAGAAGGGCGACGAGGCCATCGGCAACGAAACCAAGGTCAAGGTCGTGAAGAACAAGGTCTCGCCCCCCTTCAAGACGGCCGAGTTCGACATCCTGTTTGGCGAAGGCATCAGCCGCGAAGGCGAGATTCTGGACATGGGCGTGAACGCCAAGATTCTGGAAAAGAGCGGTGCCTGGTACGCCTACAACGGTGAAAAAATCGGCCAGGGCCGCGACAACTCGCGTGAGTTCCTGCGCGAGAACCCCGCGCTGGCCATCGAAATCGAGAACAAGGTGCGCGATAGCCTGGGCATCAAGCTGCTGCCCGTGGACGGTGCTGCGGCTGCCGAAGCCAAGCCTGCCAAGGGCGGCAAGGGCAAGGTAGACAAGGACGGAGTGATTGAAGGTTGATTCTTCCCCTGAGGCGCTATGCGCCTTTCGTGAAAGGGGACGACATCCTCGCAGCAGTGCGGCCCTTGCTTGATGTCCCTGGCTTGGTGAACGCCAGTGTTTGAGTTCGGGCCTTATTGCTCAAAAGGTTTGCCATCTTTGCGCAGGTTCGTCCTGCGCCTTTTTGTTTCTGGAGATGCGTCGTGAGCTTTGCCAAGCTTTCACTCAAAGGCCGAGCCCTGAAGCTGCTGGGGCAGCGCGAGCATTCGCGTCTGGAGTTGCAGCGCAAGCTGGCGCCGTATGTGGAAGAGGGCGATGACCTGCGGGCCATTCTCGATGAGCTGGAAAAGCGCGGCTTCATCAGCGCGCAGCGGGTAGTGGATTCCGTCATTCACAGCAAGTCCAGCCGCTTTGGCACGGCGCGGCTGGTGCAGGAGTTGCGCAGCAAAGGGCTGGACGATGAAGTGGTGCGCAACGCGAGCGAGCAACTGCGCGATACCGAGCTGGAACGTGCCCGTGAGCTGTGGCGCAAGCGCTTTGGCACGCCGCCTGCCGATATCAAGGAAAAGGCCAAACAGCTGCGCTTCATGGCGTCGCGGGGCTTTTCCTCTGCCGTGGCATCGCGGGTTTTGCGCGAGGCTCCATACTCGGCGTTCGACGAAAGTGATGACGCGGGCTGAGAACTGCACGCAGCCGGCGACCGTTAGACTCCGTGACGGAAAGGACAATGCATGCCCTCAACAGCCTCGAATCCGGATACTGTGTCCGCCTTGCGTGTCGGCCTGAGCGCAGGCAAATCCCTGCTGGGTGGCCTGATGCTCGGCATTGCGCTGGCTCTGGTGCTGGGCTGCACCTCGGCCGCTTTCTACTTCCTGCGCCTGGACGGGCCGGGCATGCCTGCGGCGGCCCATGCCGGTGGCGCGGGGGCTTTCATCACCTTGCTGTTTTCGCCGTCGCTGGTGGTGGCCCTGCTGCTGGTGTTCATCATCCCGGCCTATGTGATGGTGGGCCTGCAGATCGGGCGCGCCCGCGCCACTGGCAAGCTGGTGGCGCGTTATGGACAGGGCTTGTCGCAGCGGTTGGCCGAGATGCTGGCGCAGCGCATCGAGTCTATGCCCCGTGCGCACAATGCACTGCACAAAACCGCCGACCTGCTGAACATGAGCACGGCCATGGAGCATCTGAAACCCTGGATTGGCGATGGCCGGGCGGTGCAATGGGTGGTGCGTACGGTGCTCAATCGCCTGCCGCTGTCCGAGGTGATGGACGAATGGGGCCGGACGCGTGCCGAGTGGGGTGAGCAAGCCAGCCGGGGAGACCCGGCGCTGCGTGCCTTTGTGGGCGAAAAAATTCAGAGCCTGCTGCAGGAGATGGCCGAGCCGTCGTGGACGCTGCTGTGGATTGTGATGGCCGTGCATGCGGTGGTATTGGGCCTTGGCATCTGGCTGACCTGAGGCTTATACCGGCGCAGGCGTGCGCGTTGCCCACCAGCAGACCAGCGAACCCAGCGTTACCAGTGCCACGCCTTGCCAAAAGCTCCAGCCCGGCAGCACCTGCAGCAGTGCACTGGCCATCAGCGCCGAGAGCACCGGTGTGAAATAGGACGCCGCAGCCAGCAGGGCCAGCTTGCCATGCTGGATGCCGTGCTCCCAGCAGCTGTAGCCCATTGCCGTGAGCGCCCCGACCAGCAAGACCTGGCCGGCGGTCAGCCAGGTCCAGAGCATGGGCTGTGGCTCGCCCAGCATCAGCCACTTGAGCCACAGCGCGATGGCAGTCCAGGTCACGAACAGACCCACGGCGTTGAAGCCTGCGCCATAGCGGCGCGCCAGCAGCGAGTAGGTCGGCCAGAGCAGGGCGGCAGCAAAACCCATGCCATAGGCCAGCGGGTTGCCCAGCACATGGCTCCACATGAGCGGCAGGCTGAAGCTGTCGCCGCCCAGCACGCGCGCCAGACCCCACAGGCAGATCAGCACGCCTGGCCACAGCCACCAGCGAGCCGCCTGCTGGCCGCACAGCACGGCCAGCACGATGGTGAGGCTGGGCCAGAGATAGTTGATGAGCCCGATCTCCATGGCCTGGCTGCGGTCGTGGGCCAGGCCCACGGCTACGGACAGGCAAATCTCATAGACCACAAACAGCAGGCCGCAACCCCAGAGATAGGCAGGGTGCATGCTGCGCCAGCGTGCCAGCTCGCGCCAGCCTTTGCGCCCGCGTGCTGCGGCAACGCAGATGGCGGCCATGGTGTAGAGGCAGGCCGCGCCGCCGACGGCACCCAGCGGCTCTGCCACGGCACGCATCAGGCCCACGGTGCAGCTCCAGCAGAGCACGGCCAGCAGGCCGATAAGCGTGGCACGCCGGGCGGCGGCTTCAGTGGGGTTCATGGAGAGGCGCTTTTAAAACAGGAGCTTTATGCGCAATGTAGGCAACGATTTGATGCATCTTTTGCATTGAAGTCCTTGTCTGGATGGCGCTGTAAGCTATTGATTTTATTGTTTGTCCCCAGCGGGGCCAAGTGCTGATCATCGCCGCGAAATCAATAAAAAACGGCCCATAGGGCCGTTTCAGCAGAGACTGGGCGCGCTCAGAGGCCCAGCATGATCTGCAGGTTCTGCACGGCGGCGCCGCTGGCACCCTTGCCCAGATTGTCCAGACGCGCGATCAGCACGGCCTGGCGGTATTGCTCGTTGGCAAAAACGCGCAGCTCCAGCTTGTTGGTATTGGCCAGGGTGTCGGCGGCCAGCTTGTTGTCGTCCGTGGGCGGCAGCACGCTGACCCAGTTGGCGCTGGTATTGGTCCGGGCGTAGTGGCTGGCCAGCGCGTCGTGCAGGTCGGCGGCCTTGGGGGCACCGGGCAGCAGATCCAGGTGCAGCGGCAGCTGCACCAGCATGCCCTGGGCAAAGTTGCTCACTGCGGGGATGAACACGGGGCGGCGGGTCATGCCGGTGTAGTGCAGGATTTCGGGAATGTGCTTGTGCGACAGGCCCAGTGCATAGGCCTCGTAAGGCGCGGCATCGCCGCCTTCATAGGCTTCGATCATGCTGCGGCCGCCGCCGCTGTAGCCGGACACGGAAGGCAGGCTCACGGGGTAGTCGGCGGGAATCAGGCCAGCAGCCACCAGCGGTGCCAGCAGGGCGATGGCGCCCGTGGCGTAGCAGCCGGGGTTGGAGACGCGGGTGGCGCTCTTGATGGCCTCGAGCTGGCCGGCGCGCAGTTCGGGGAAACCGTAGACCCAGCCTGCGGCCGTGCGATGGGCGGTGGAGGCGTCGATGATCTTGATGGCGCGGCCGGTCTCTGCGGTGATGGAGTCCACCATGGCGGCAGTTTCGCGGGCGGCATCGTCGTGCAGGCAGAGGATGACCAGATCCACACCGGCAATCAGAGAGCGTTTGGCGGCCGGGTCCTTGCGCAGTGCGGGGTCGATGCTGACCAGCTCCACCCCTGCAAAATCGACCAGACGCTCACGGATCTGCAGACCCGTGGTTCCTGCTTCTCCGTCAATAAAGACTTTTGCCATTGCATTTTCTCCTGCACCGGCGCGCGCATTTCTTGGTTTCTATGCCGCTGCCTGCGGCACCATTGCCGCTTTACGAGCGGTGATTGTCCTTGAATCTCGTCAGGGATGTGCACGGCCTGTCTTTGCACAAGTCTTGCGCGAATGGCCCAGTAGACGTAGCAGCTATTAGCGGTTGTCAGCACATTGCCAGCCGCAGCCTCAAGGCCTTTAACTCGTATATAAGACATAAGAAAGTTGCGGGAAGAAAAGATATCGTGTAGGAATAATTTCCCTAAAGAATTCAAGGCATTGCAGCTGTTTCCGGAACACGACAAAGTTGCGCGAAATTGTGGATTTTGCGCATGTTCAGGTGTCGTTTTGCGCGGTGCAGCATGGTACATTCCTGCTCGCCATGTCATATGAACCCGATGGCCAGGCTCCCCCGAGTCGCTGGCAAGCGGGTATTTCCCCTCAGTTCAGAGAGACAAAGTCATGAAGATTCATGAATACCAAGGCAAGGAAATCTTGCGCCAATTTGGTGTGCCCGTTCCCCGTGGCATTCCTGCGTTTACCGTGCAAGAGGCTGTTGAAGCAGCCCAGAAGCTGGGTGGACCCGTGTGGGTGGTGAAGGCCCAGATCCACGCTGGTGGCCGCGGCAAGGGCGGCGGCGTGAAGGTTGCCAAGTCCATCGAGGACGTGCAAAAGCTGTCCGAGCAGATCCTGGGCATGCAACTGGTGACTCACCAGACCGGCCCCGAAGGCCAGAAGGTCCGTCGTCTGTACATCGAAGACGGCGCCGACATCAAGAACGAGCTGTATGTGTCGCTGGTGACTGACCGCGCCACACAGAAGGTGGCCCTGATCGCTTCCAGCGAAGGCGGCATGGACATCGAGGAAGTGGCTCACTCCACTCCCGAAAAGATCATCACCGAGATGATCGACCCGCTGACCGGCATCACCGAAGCGCAATCGCGCAAGGTGGCAGCTGCCATCGGTCTGGAAGGCGCTTCCATCGACCAAGCCGTAGACATCTTCGCCAAGATCTACAAGTGCTACATGGAAACCGACGCGTCGCTGGTGGAAATCAACCCCCTGAACTGCGACTCCAAGGGCAACCTGATGGCTCTGGACGCGAAGTTCAACTTCGACCCCAACGCGCTGTTCCGTCATCCCGAAATCGTGGCCTTCCGCGATCTGGACGAAGAAGACGCTGCCGAAATCGAAGCCTCCAAGTTCGATCTGGCCTACATCTCCCTGGACGGCAACATCGGCTGCCTGGTCAACGGCGCTGGTCTGGCCATGGCCACCATGGACACCATCAAGCTGTTCGGCGGCGAACCTGCCAACTTCCTGGACGTGGGCGGCGGCGCTACGGCCGAGAAGGTGACAGAAGCCTTCAAGATCATGCTCAAGAACCCTGAAGTCAAGGGTATTTTGGTCAATATCTTCGGCGGCATCATGAAGTGCGACACCATCGCCAACGGCGTGGTCACTGCCTGCAAGGCCGTGAACCTGAGCGTGCCTCTGGTCGTGCGCATGAAGGGCACCAACGAAGAACTGGGCAAGCAAATCCTCAAGGATTCCGGTCTGCCCATCATCGCTGCTGACACCATGGCTGAAGCAGCGACCAAGATCGTTGCTGCCGTTAAGTAATACGCCCCGGAGATAGAAACATGTCGATCTTTATCAACAAAGACACCAAGGTCATCACCCAGGGCATTACTGGCAAGACCGGTCAGTTCCACACTGAAAAGTGCCAGGAATACGCGAACGGCAAGAACTGCTTCGTGGCAGGCGTGAACCCCAAGAAGGCTGGCGAAAAGATTTTCGACATCCCAATCTTTGGTTCCGTCAAGGACGCCGCCAAGGAAACCGGCGCTACCGTGTCTGTGATCTATGTGCCTCCCGCAGGTGCTGCCGCTGCCATCTGGGAAGCTGTTGAAGCCGACCTGGACCTGGCCATCTGCATCACCGAAGGCATCCCCGTTCGCGACATGCTGGAAGTGCGCAACAAGATGAAGGCCAAGGAAGCTGCCGGCGGCAAGAAGACTCTGCTGCTGGGCCCCAACTGCCCCGGTCTGATCACGCCTGACGAAATCAAGATCGGCATCATGCCCGGTCACATCCACAAGAAGGGCCGCGTGGGCGTGGTGTCCCGCTCCGGTACGCTGACTTACGAAGCCGTGGCTCAGCTGACCGAACTGGGCATTGGCCAGTCCTCCGCTGTCGGTATCGGTGGCGACCCCATCAACGGTCTGAAGCACATCGACGTGATGCGCGCTTTCAACGACGATCCCGACACCGATGCCGTGATCATGATCGGTGAAATCGGCGGTCCCGACGAAGCCGAAGCTGCCCAGTGGTGCAAGGCCAACATGAAGAAGCCTATCGTGGGCTTCATCGCTGGCGTGACTGCGCCTCCCGGCAAGCGCATGGGCCACGCAGGTGCCCTGATCTCCGGCGGTGCCGACACCGCTGACGCCAAGCTGGCCATCATGGAAGAGTGCGGCTTCACCATCACCCGCAACCCTTCCGAAATGGGTCGCCTGCTGCAAGGCCTGCTCAAGAAGTAAGCCCGTGCAAAAGTTCGTGATGTCGCGTTGAATTTACGCAGTATTACGAACTGGCAAGATGGGCTTCGAGCCCTAAACTGCCTCCACTCTTAAAAGAAAGCGCCGCGCAATGCGGCGCTTTCATATTCAAAACAGTGGAGTCATCATGGAAATGCTCAATAGCGCCGATTTCTGGATCGGCCTGGTGAAGATCATCTGGATCAACATCATCCTCTCCGGCGACAACGCCGTGGTCATCGCACTGGCCGCGCGCTCTCTTCCCCCTGAACAGCAAAAGAAAGCCATCATGTTTGGCTCCGGCGCCGCCGTGGTGCTGCGTATCGTGCTGACCGTGGTGGCTGCCAAGCTGCTGGAGCTCTCCTTCCTGCAGGTCGTGGGCGGCTGCCTGCTGCTGTGGATCGGCTATCAACTGCTGACTGGCGAAGAAGACGGCGATGGCGAGTCCAAGGGCCATGGCTCCATGATGACCGCCATCCGCACCATCCTGATCGCCGACCTGGTGATGAGCCTGGACAACGTGATTGCCGTGGCCGCCACCGCCCAGGGCAACATGGTGTTGCTGATCCTGGGTCTGGCCATTTCCATTCCCCTGGTGATCTTCGGCTCCACGCTGATGATCAAGCTCATGGAACGCTTCCCCGTCATTGTCACGCTGGGCGCTGCGCTGATCGGCTGGGTGGGCGGTGAGACCATCGTCAACGACAACCTGCTGCATGGGTTCGCATTGGCGCACCCCTGGCTGCACTATGCCGCTGCTGCAGCAGGCGCCGTGCTGGTGGTCGGACTGGGCAAGTTCATGCAAGCCCGTGGCGAGAAGAAGGAAGTGGCGACGGCCTGAGCGCCCTGCGACGGCTTTGCCAAAAAACGCACTGTGCAAGCACAGTGCGTTTTTTTATGGCCGCAGCACGGACGACAAACTGTGTGAACATGGCTGTGGACCACAACCTTCGTGTAACCCCAGGCTTGTTAGCCTTGTCGCCATGCAGATATCGGAACTTGCCAGCCTGTCGGGTGTGTCCGTGCACGCCATTCGCCACTATGAGAGTCTGGGCCTGATTGCCGCCGCCCGGCGCCCCTCCGGCTACCGCGAGTTCGATGACAGCGTGATCCGCGAGCTGCGATTCATCGCCATGTCGCGGCAATGTGGCTTCTCCCTGGCGCAGATCGCCGAAGTGCTGCCGGCCTATCGTCGCCAGACCCTGACGGCGGCCCAGATGATTGCCAGGCTTGAGGAGCGCATTGCCGAACTGGATGCGGAGATTGCCCAGCGGCGCGCACTGCGCAAGCACCTGGTTTCACACATCGCGTGGTTTGGCGAGCGCGAGCCGCAGCCAGCCTCGAAGCCAGGATTTCCGCGGGTTCGCGCCCGCGGCAGTGACGAGGCCGGTTCATCCGGTCGGAGTAGGAGGAAGTGATGACAGCTCAGAACGAGAATTTCGCCCGTGACGTACAGGCCCTGGTACTTTCCATGCCGGTGGCCCGGATGCTGCAACTGCGCTTTGAGCGCATAGAGCCAGGCGAGGTCGATCTCAGCCTGCCCTATCAGGAAAGCCTGAGTTTCAGGCCCGGCCAGTTGCAGGCAACGCCCGTCTTTGCCATCGCGGACTTCGCCGCCGTGTCGGCCGCAGGGACGCTGCTGCCGGCTGGCTGGTTCAATGCCACCGTGGACTGCAGCATCAAATACCTGGCGGCAGCCAATGGCACGAGCTTGCTGGCCCGTGGCCGTGTCATCCAGGCCAGCAAGCTGCTGACCGTGGCCCGGGCGGATGTGTTTTCCTGCAGCGAAGGCCGGGAGCTGCTGTGCGCCACCATGCTGGCCACGGCGCGGAACCTGGCCCCTGCACAGTAGGGGGCCTTTCGGTGCTGTAGCGCCTGCATGGTGGATGCTGGATGCTATCGAGATTGATTTTTCTCCATAGCGGGTCTGTAACCGACCGAGTCAGCGCCTTCAAGGCAAACTACAGTCCATCATGAAGACCCAGTACTACACCGCTTGCAGCCTGGATGGCTTTCTCGCCACCGAAGACGACTCTCTGGACTGGCTGTTTCCCCTGGGCAGCCTGACGGAGTCCAGCTATCCGGGCTTTATTGCGCAGGTCGGTGCGCTGGCCATGGGCTCGGCCACCTATGAATGGATGGTCCGCAACGCCGATGCCGTAAAGCAGGAGACCGGCGCGGCCTGGCCTTATGCGCAGCCTGCCTGGGTTTTCTCCAGCCGTCAGCTGCCGTTGATAGAGGGCGCCGATGTGCGCTTTGTCAGCGGCGATGTGCGGCCCGCGCTGGCAAGCATGAGAGCTGCAGCCGGCGACAAGAACATCTGGATCGTGGGCGGCGGTGATCTGGCGGCTCAGTTCCATGACGCGGGCCTGCTGGACGAGGTGATTGTGCAGATTGGCTCGGCCACTCTGGGCCGTGGCAAGCCTTTGTTTCCGCGCCGCGTGCTGAGCCCCGTGCTGCAGCTGCAGTCCGTGCAGCAGATGGGCACGGGCATGGCGGAGCTGCGCTACACCGTGTGCAAGACGCAGCTGCCTGGGAATTAACGGCTGTTTTTGGCAGGCCAGAGCACCGAGGCAATCGCCACCACCATCAGACAGACGGCGGTCCAGTCCTGCCAATGCAAGACCTCGCCCAGCCACCCGGCACCCACAAAAACGCCGAGCACCGGAATCATCATCACGCTCAGCGTGGAGGCCACGGGCGGCAGGCTGCGAGCCAGATAGAACCACACGGCCTGGGCAAAGCCCAGCACCAGGATGCCATTGAAAGCAATGGCCGCCAGCGCGCTTTGGTCGGGCATATGCCATTGTTTTCGCTCGAAAACAAAGGCCAGTACGGTCAGTACCACGGTGGTGATGGCCACCATCCACAGCGACAGCGTCATCAGCGGCACGGGCGCCTCGGTGCGGCGCAGCAACTGCGTGCCCCAGGCCCAGCCGGCGGCTGCAATCAGCATCAGCATCACGCCCAGGGGCTTGCTGCCCAGAGCCCCAACCTCGTGCCACAGCAGCAGCAGCACGCCGGCGAAGGCCGCTCCCACGCCCGCCCAGGCGCGTGCGCCTAGCCGGTCCTTGAAGAACAGGCTGCCGAACACGGCCGAGAAGATGGGCATGGTGTAGCCCAGAATCGCCGCGCGCCCGCTGGACAGCGTGGGGATGGCGATGATGATCAGGCAGTGCCAGAGCACCATATTGAACAGCGTGAGCTTGGCCAGCTGGCCCCAGTAGCTGCGCGGTATGGCCAGCGGCAAGCCCCTGCCGACGACAAAGAGGGCCAGAATGGGCAGGCCTATCCACATGCTGACCATGCGAAAGCTCAGCGGCGGGAAATGCTGCACGCCGAGCTTCATCACCGGCCAGTTCAGGCCCCAGACGATGGTGAGCAAGACGAGAAGAACGAGCTGTTTGGGCGTGAACGACGGCATGGGGCTGGATTATCTCCCCCGGAATGATCTTCTCCCCCTGTGGCGCTTACGCGCCTTCCCCCTCTCTCCACGCGCTGCGCGCTAGGGGAGGGGGACGACAGCCTCGCAGCGGGGCGGCGGGGCCGCCTAGGCCCTTGCTCGCTGTCTCTTTGCTGGTGTGTGCCAGATTTGACGCCTTGCTGCAAAACCTGTGGCAAGGCTTGGAAGGGGCGAACAATTAAAATCACGCTTTATGACTTTTATCGACATGCTGCGCGACGCGTCCACGCGCAATGACTCCATGCTGTGCGTGGGTCTGGACCCTGAACCCAGCCGTTTTCCTGGCGCCATGCAGGGCGATGCGTCCAAGATCTACGACTTCTGCGCAGCCATCGTCGATGCCACCCATGATCTGGTCAACAGCTTCAAGCCCCAGATCGCCTACTTTGCCGCCCATCGCGCCGAAGACCAGCTCGAGAAGCTGATGGAGCACATGCGTCGCGTGGCACCCCATGTGCCCGTCATTTTGGATGCCAAGCGTGGCGATATCGGCTCCACAGCCGAGCAATACGCCAAGGAAGCTTTCGAGCGCTATGGTGCCGATGCCGTGACGCTTTCGCCCTTCATGGGTTTCGACTCCATCACGCCCTATCTCAAGTACGAGGGCAAGGGGGCTTTTTTGTTGTGCCGCACCTCCAACCCCGGCGGTGACGACCTGCAGGCCCAGATCCTGGCCGATGTGCCCGGCAACCCCCATATGTTCGAGCATGTGGCCAAGCTGGCCCAGGGGCCCTGGAACACCAACGGCCAGCTGGGCCTGGTGGTGGGTGCGACCCGTCCCAACGAGATCGAGCGCGTTCGTGCCGTGGCCCCCACGTTGCCGCTGCTGATTCCCGGCGTGGGTGCACAGGGCGGCGATGCCGTGGCGACCGTCAAGGCCGCCCGCATCGGCGGCGGGCCCATCATCATCAACTCCTCGCGCGCCATTCTGTACGCCGGGCAGGGCGATGACTTTGCCAAGGCTGCACGCGAAGCCGCCATCGCTACGCGCGCCACGCTGCAGGCTGCAGCCCAGAGCTGAGCCAAGGTAGGCTCTGGCCATGCAAAGCAAATGGCTGGAAGACTTCCTGCTTCTGGCTCAGGAGCGCAGCTTCACCCGTGCGGCAGAGCTGCGCCATGTCACCCATCCTGCCTTCGGCCGGCGCATTCGTGCGCTGGAGGAATGGGCTGGAACGCCGCTGATCGAAGCAGGTGGCGGGCCGGTCCGTCTCACCCCGGCCGGTGAAGCCTTTCGCGACACCGCCGAGCAGATGGTGCGCACCCTGGCCCAGTCGCATGACGAGCTGCAGGCCGTGGCCGGCCGGCAGGCCCATGTGGTCACGCTGGCCACGGGGCGTACCCTGGCGCGCACCATCGTGGCCGACTGGCTGGCGCGCTACGGCAGCGTGCTGCAGACGGCACAGATGCGCATCGTTACCCGCACACTCGACGAAACCGTGCACATGCTGCAGCGAGGCGAGGTCAGCTTTGCCCTGCTCTATCACCATGCAGCCATTGCGGTTCGGCTGGATGGCCGTCAGTTCAGCTATCTGACGGTGATGAGCGACAAGCTGGTGCCCGTGGCGCGTGCCGATGCCGAAGGCAAGCCCTTGTTTGCACTGGCGCAGGCCCTGCTGCCCGGTGCCAGCCCCGTGCCTTATCTGGCTTTCTCGCACAGCATGGCGCTGGGGCGGCTGGCTGAAGACCATCTGGCCAGCCATCCGTTGTGGCCGCGTCTGCGCCGCTGCATCGAATGCGATTCGGCGGATGCCAATTACGAGTACGTGCTCAAGGGTCTGGGCGTGGCCTGGATGCCCTGGTCCATGGTGCAGCGCGACTGCCAGGACGGTCGTCTGGCGCTGGCCGGGGATGGCAGCCTGGACGTGCATTTCGATGTGCGGCTTTATCGGCCCAAACGCCGCTTGAGCACCGCTGCGGAGCAGTTCTGGACGGATATCACGGGCCGGTAAATGAGCAGTCACTCCTTTTTTGCCTGCGGCCAGACTTGAAGCTGGAAAAACAACAGTGGGTATCGGACTCCTGGAGGTATGGCTCCCTCTCGATGTGCTCAAAACGCATTGATGTGCTGAAATGGCACGGAAATGTGCCAGATCGGCACCGAAAGGTTTTCTCCGTATTCGGACAATTGCCTCATACAGATTCGGAATAGTTTCATGCAGAACACAAACATCCTCCGCCGTACCGCCATCGCTGCGGGCCTGCTGCTGGGCGCTGCCGCGGCAGTCCCAGCCATCGCCGCCGACAACTATCCCAGCAAGGCCATCACCATGGTCGTGGGCTACCCGGCCGGTGGCAGCACCGACCTGGTGGGTCGTCTGGTGGCCGACGGCCTGGCCAAGCAGCTGGGCCAGCCCGTGGTGGTGGAAAACCTGGGCGGTGCCGGTGGCGCCATCGGTGCGCAAAAAGTGGCCAAGGCCCCTGCCGACGGTTACACCATCATGGTGGGTGCCAACAATGAGCTGGCCATTGCCAGGCTCATCAACAAGGCCGTGAAGTACAACATTGGCGACTTCACTCCCATCGGTCTGGTGGGATCCCAGCCCATGGTGCTGGTCGCCTCGCACAAGGCGGGCGTGAAGAACGCGGCCGAGTTCGTGAGCCTGGTGTCCAAGAACCCCGACAAGTTCAGCTACGGCAGCTCCGGCGTGGGCACGGCGCTGCATCTGGCCGGCGAGCTGGTCAAGGAGCAGGGCAAGCTGCAAATGACCCATGTGCCCTACAAGGGCGTGGCTCCGCTGACCACCGACCTGGTGGGCAACAACATCGAGTTCGGCGTGTTCGTGCTGTCCTCGGGCCTGCCCCATATCAAGGCCGGCAAGGTCGTGGCCCTGGGTACGACCGAAGCCAAGCGCTCGGCCATCACCCCCGATATTCCTGCCCTGTCCGAGCTGCCACAGTTCAAGAACGTGGACATCAACAGCTGGTTTGCGCTGATGGCCCCCAAGGGCCTGCCCGCTCCCATCGCCGCCAAGCTGAAAAAGGCGCTGCAAGAGACCATGGCTTCGCCCGAGTTCCGCAAGAAGATGGAAGAGACCGGCAATGTGGTGGCCGATCCCAAGGTGGATGCCGGCAAGTACATCAACACCGAGATTGCCAAGTACGCAAAGATTGTTCAGTTCGCGCATATCGAGAACTGATCTGACTTTGACTGGCGGCGGCCTGGGGTCGCCCCGGTTGGGAAACGGCTTGTGTCTTTGGGGCGCAGGCCGTTTTTGTTTTTGTGCTTTTTCGGTGTCGTGCTTGATTTGTTGGTAGGGGCCGGGGCGAACTCCCGGTCTCCGCCCTGAAATAAAGCAAAAATCAGGCTATAGCGCAGTCCCGCAAAGCACAACCAGCTATCAATTCTGAGACGCCAGCTGACAACGCGCAGGCGACACGGCCCCCACATTCACCCTCTGCGCGGCCAGCGCCGCATCCAGCGTTTCGCCGAGCAGCAGATTGCGCGCCAGCAGGCTGTAGCCGGCGGCGCTCTGGATGCCATAGCCGCCCTGGGCGGCCACCCAGAAAAAGCCCGGTACGGGCGTGGGCGAGGCATCCCAGCCGATCACCAGCTCGCCATCGGCGACAAAACTGCGCAGGCCGGCCCAGGTATGCGAGGGGCGGCGAATCTGCAGCGTGGTGGCTTCCTCGATGTGATAGATGCCGGTCGCAATGTCCAGCTCCTCGGGCACCACATCGTGCGGTGCCACGGGGTCTGCATTGGCCGGCGAGCCCAGCAACTGGCCGGCGTCGGGCTTGATGTACCAGTTTTCATCGGCGCTGATGATGGCGGGCCAGTGCGTGGCATCCACGCCTTCGGGAGCCGGGAAAGTGAAGGCGCTGCGGCGCTTGGGCGTGATGCCGATGGGAGCGGCGCCCGCCATGGCAGCCACGGCATCCACCCAGGCCCCGGCGGCGTTGACGATGACCTTGGCACGAAGGCTCAGTCCCTGGGGCAGGGCGAGATGCCAGCAGTCGCTGACCCGGGTGATGGCCTGGACCTCGGCGTTGCACCACAGGTCGCCGCCGCGCTGGCGCAGGCCGCGGATATAGCCCTGGTGCAGACCGTGCACGTCGATGTCGCGTGCGCCGGTGTCCACAAAGCCGTCCACCAAGACCTCGGTGTCGAGCACGGGAACCAGGGCCTTGAGCTGTGCGGCGTTCAGGCGCTGGGCATCGGGGGAGTGAACCCGTGCCTCGGCGTAGGCAGCATCCACCAGATCCCTCTGATCGGCCGTGCCCACATAGAGCACGCCGCGCGGCGTGAGGATGGGGGCTTCGGCAAAGCCGGCCGGCGGCGCATCGTAGAAGGCGCGGCTGGCGCGGGTCAGGGCCTGAACCTGGGCGGGACCGTAATGCTCTTCAAACAGCGCTGCCGAGCGGCCGGTGGTGTGATAGCCGGGCTGGGATTCGCGCTCCAGCACCAGCACGGAAGGCGGAGTATCGCCACCCGACTGCGCCAATTGCCAGGCGGCGGATGCACCGGCCATGCCCGCGCCCACGATGACGAAATCCCAGACATCTTTTTGCATTGCTTCTCTCCTCGGTGTAGCCGGTCATGGCCCTGCATGGCTGGCTGAGCTTGGTCAGTCCTGGCCTGTTGTCGATCTGGCTCTGGATTTGGCGGGCGCCTTGTCCAGATAGGGCTTGAGGTAGCGGCCCGTCACGCTGGCCGGGTTGGCCGCAACGTCCTCTGGAGTGCCCTGGGCCACGACCTGGCCGCCGCCCGAGCCGCCCTCGGGGCCCATGTCGATCAGCCAGTCGGCGGTCTTGATGACGTCGAGGTTGTGCTCGATCACGACGATGGTGTTGCCCGCATCGCGCAGCTGGTGCAGCACTTTCAGGAGCAGGGCAATGTCGGCGAAGTGCAGGCCGGTGGTGGGCTCGTCCAGTATGTAGAGGGTGCGGCCGGTGTCGCGCTTGGACAGCTCCTGCGCGAGCTTGACGCGCTGGGCCTCGCCGCCCGACAACGTGGTGGCGCTCTGGCCCAGGCGGATATAGGACAGACCCACGTCCAGCAGGGTCTGCAGCTTGCGTGCAATGCTGGGCACGTCCTTGAAGAAGGCGTGAGCGTCTTCGACCGTCATCTCCAGAATCTGTGAGATGTTCCGGCCCTTCCACTGCACTTCCAGCGTCTCGCGGTTGTAGCGCTGGCCGTGGCAGAGGTCGCAGGGCACGTAGACATCGGGCAGAAAATGCATTTCCACCTTGACCACGCCGTCGCCCTGGCAGGCTTCGCAGCGACCGCCCGAGACGTTGAACGAGAAACGCCCGGGGCCGTAGCCGCGCTCCTTGGCGGTATTGGTTTCAGCCATCAGCTCGCGGATCGGCGTGAACAGGCCGGTATAGGTTGCGGGGTTGCTGCGCGGCGTGCGGCCGATGGGGGACTGGTCGACGTTGATGACCTTGTCGAAATAGTCGATGCCCGCGATGTCGTCATGCGCCGCCGGCTCGGTGCCTGCGCGGTGTATCTGGCGTGCCGCTTCGGCATACAGCGTGTCGTTGACCAGGGTGGACTTGCCCGAGCCGGAGACGCCGGTCACGCAGGTGAACAGGCCGACGGGGAAGTCCACCGTCACGTTCCTGAGGTTGTGGCCGCGCGCGCCTTGCACGGTCAGCGCCTGCAGGTCGGTGCGCGCCTTGCTCGCGGACTCCCGCTTCTTGGCGGCAGTGACGGGAAAGCGCGATGTACTCTGGACGGCCTCGGCTTCACTTTCCTTGCGCAGCACGGGCAGCCAGGCGGTGCGCTGCCTGGGCACGGGAATGCTCTGTACGCCGCTCAGGTAGCGGCCTGTGGGCGAATCGGGGCAGGCCTTGATGTCTTCGTAGCTGCCCTGGGCCATGATGCGACCGCCATGCACGCCGGCGCCCGGGCCCATGTCGATGATCTGGTCGGCCGCCCGCATCATGTCTTCGTCATGCTCGACCACGATCACGCTGTTGCCGATATCGCGCAGGTGCTCAAGTGTCGCAATCAGCTTGTCGTTGTCGCGCTGGTGCAGGCCGATGGAGGGCTCGTCCAGCACATACATCACGCCCGTCAGGCCCGAGCCGATCTGGGAGGCCAGGCGGATGCGCTGGGCTTCGCCGCCCGAGAGCGTGTCGGCGCTGCGATCCAGGCTCAGGTAGGACAGGCCGACATCGTTGAGAAACAGCAGGCGCGAGGCGATCTCGCGCACGATCTTGTCCGCAATCTCGGCCTTGGCTCCGGCCATGCTCAGCTGCTTGAACCAGCCCAGCGCATCGGCCAGCGTGGCATGACTGACTTCATAGATGGAGCGGGCCTGCTCGCCATCGCCCACGCGCACAAAGCGCGCTTCCCGGCGCAGACGCGTGCCTTCACATTCGGGGCATTTGCGAATGCTGCGCAGCTTGGCCAGATCGTCGCGCACGACCTGGGATTCGGTCTCGCGGAAGCGGCGCTGAATGTTGGGGATGATGCCTTCGAACGGGTGCGACTTGATGAAAGCCTCGCCCTTGCGATCGCCGCTCTCGAAAACATAGTTGAACTCCATGGACTCGTCGCCCGAGCCGAAGAGAATCACGTTGCGCACTTTCTCTGGCAGCTCCTCGAACGCCGTCTCGGTGCTCACGCCATAGTGTTTGGCCACGCTCTCCAACATGGAGAAGTAGTAATTGTTGCGCTTGTCCCAGCCCCGAATGGCGCCGCTGGCCAGGCTCAGCGACGGGAAGGGCACGACGCGGTCGGGGTCGAAGGCCTCGCTGTTGCCCAGGCCGTCGCAGGCCTGACAGGCACCCATGGGCGAGTTGAAGGAGAACAGGCGCGGCTCCAGCTCGGGCAGGGAGTAGTCGCAAAGGGGGCAGGCGAACTTGGCGCTGAACAGATGCTCCTTGCCTCCGTCCATCTCCAGCGCGATGACGCGGCCACCGGCATCGGCACCGCCGGCGCGCAAGGCGGCCTCAAAGCTCTCGGCCAGGCGCTGCTTGACGTCTTCGCGCACCTTGACGCGGTCTATCACCACATCGATGTTGTGGCGCTCGTTCTTCTCCAGCTTGGGCAGGGACTGGGCGTCGTAGATCTGCCCGTCGACGCGAAAGCGCACATAGCCCTGGGCCTGCAGCTGCACGAAAAGCTCGGCGAACTCGCCCTTTTTCTCGCGCGCCAGGGGGCCGAGGATCATCAGCCTGGTGTCCTCGGGAAGCTGCAGCACGCTGTCCACCATCTG
Source organism: Comamonas sp. GW821-FHT11H03 (assembly GCF_058807955.1). NCBI lineage: Bacteria > Pseudomonadati > Pseudomonadota > Betaproteobacteria > Burkholderiales > Comamonadaceae > Comamonas > Comamonas sp. GW821-FHT11H03. The sequence continues at coordinate 252,746 of NZ_JBXARF010000007.1, read as the reverse complement.
GCTGATGGTCTGGGCCTGCAGCGGCAGATTGTGGTCGGGGCAGAACGGTGTGCCGGCACGGGCGTAGAGCAGGCGCAGATAGTCGTTGATCTCGGTCACCGTGCCCACAGTGGAGCGCGGGTTGTGGCTGGTGGCCTTTTGCTCGATGGAAATGGCGGGCGACAGGCCCTCGATCAGATCAACGTCGGGTTTGTCCAGGCGGCCCAGAAACTGGCGTGCATAGGCCGAGAGGCTCTCCACATAACGGCGCTGGCCTTCGGCGTACAAGGTATCGAAGGCCAGGCTGGACTTGCCCGAGCCCGACAGGCCGGTGATCACCACCAGCTGGTTGCGGGGAATGTCCAGGTCGATGTTCTTGAGGTTGTGCGTGCGTGCGCCGCGAATGGCGATGCGTGTCTGCGCCAGAGAACGGCCTAGGTATAGGCTGTCATCATGGACTTCAGATGGCGAATCAGGCTTCAGGGACACGGGCGCTCCAGACGGGGGAAAACTCTCCATGATAGTCAGACGGGAATGAGCGTGACTAGGGTTTGTTGAAATTTGGTCGCTGCAACCCAAAGTGAAGGTGCATGGCCGCGACCGCCACTCGTCGTTGCGCTCCTTGTGCGTGTGGCACCCGCACTGCGTCAGGCGCCTGGATTGGCAATCGGCCCAATACCTTCGCGACTCCGCGCAAACCTCAATAGACCCTAATGGATCCAGGTTCACGGACAATCTATGGTTTTATTTCCTCTCTTTTGCCCGGCAGTGATTTAGTTAACCTGGGCATAAGACTTTGACTCTTGGCAAAATCTGAGCGTGAAAAAAATCAATACATCCCCCAGCGCGGGCACGCAGGGCACGGACAAATCCACCACCACCATGACCTCCCAGGAACGCCGCTCCAGCGGCGCCCTGGCGCTGATCTTTGCGCTGCGCATGCTGGGCCTGTTCCTGGTGCTGCCTGTCTTCATGCTGGAGGCGCGCAAATACCCGGGTGGTGACGATCCGGCCATGATCGGCCTGGCCATGGGTCTGTATGGCCTGACCCAGGCCCTGTTCCAGCTGCCCATCGGTCTGGCCTCCGACCGTATCGGCCGCAAGCCGGTCATCGTCGCCGGCCTGCTGGTATTTGCGGCGGGCAGTCTGATTGCGGCCATGGCCGACTCGCTGACGGGCCTGATGGCGGGGCGTGCCATTCAGGGCGCAGGCGCCGTGTCTGCCGCGGTCACGGCCCTGCTGGCCGATCTGACGCGCGATGGCGTGCGTACCAAGGCCATGGCCCTGGTGGGCGGCAGCATCGGTCTGATGTTTGCACTGGCACTGGTGCTGGCACCGTTGCTCAACGCCTGGATCGGGCTGTCCGGCATCTTCGGCTTGACCTGCGCGCTGGCGCTGGCCGGGATTGCCGTGGTTTTGTGGGTGGTGCCGCCCGAGCCCAGGCAGCATGCCAATGCGCCCAAGGGCCGATTCAGCGAGCTGCTGGGCCAGTCCGATCTGCTGCGCCTGAACTTCGGCGTCTTCATTCTGCATACCGTGCAGATGTCCATGTGGGTTGCCGTGCCGGCCATGCTGGTACAGGCGGGTCTGGCCAAGGAGCAGCATTGGCACATCTATCTGCCGGCCGTGCTGCTGTCCTTTGTGGCCATGGGCCTGCTGTTTTCCATGGAGCGCAAGGGCAGGCTGCGCACTGCCTTGCTGGGGGCCATCGGTCTGGTGCTGGTCGTGCAGGTCGGCCTGGGCATGCTGGCCGCCAGCGGCACCATTCCGACGGTCTGGTGCATGGCGCTGCTGATGTTTCTGTTTTTCTGCGGCTTCAATGCTCTTGAAGCCACCCAGCCAAGCCTGGTCTCGCGCATGGCGCCGGCGCCGCTGCGCGGTGCGGCCTTGGGGGCCTACAACACGCTGCAGTCGCTGGGGCTGTTTGCCGGCGGCGCTGTCGGTGGTGCAGTCGCCAAATTTGCCGGCGTGCCGGGCCTGTTCGTCATGACGGCTGTGCTCGTTGCCCTGTGGCTGGTCGTGACCTGGCCGCTGCGTCCGGTGGGGCGTCACTGACTTACAGCAACACCGCCTGAGGCGCTGTGCGCCTAGGCGGCCCCGCCTTCCCCCTCTCTGCTACGCGGAAGGGGGACGCAGTCCTCGCAACGGGGCTGCCCTTGCTCGGCTGCTCGCGCGCAGTGGCCCCTTTCCTGCTGGGGCGCCATGTATCGCCGTGATGGGATATCGGGAAATCCCGAGCTCTTCATGGCTGGCTTGGGGCAAAATACGAGGTTCATTGGTTCGGGACCTTTCGTAATTGCCCGAGCCACTTTTTGAAAAGGTATCTCTATGGCATCCGTCAACAAAGTCATCATCGTCGGCAATCTGGGTCGTGACCCCGAAATGCGCACCTTCCCCAGCGGCGATCAGGTGGCCAATGTGACCATCGCCACCACAGACCGCTGGCGCGACAAGAACACCGGCGAAAACCGCGAAGCCACCGAATGGCACCGCGTCGTCTTCAACGGCAAACTGGCCGAAATTGTGGGTCAGTACCTGCGCAAAGGCAGCCAGGTCTATGTGGAAGGCAGCCTGCGCACCCGCAAGTGGACCGACCAGGCCTCCGGCCAGGAACGCTACGCCACCGAAATCCGTGCCGATGCGATGCAGATGCTGGGCAGCCGCCAAGGCGGCGGTCAGCAGCAAGGCGGCTACGGCAGCGATGATGGCTATGGCGAAAGCAGCTACGAAGCAGCACCCCGCCGTCAGGCTCCTGCACCCATGCAGCAGCAGCGCCCCGCACCGGCACCCATGCAGCAGCGTGCTGCTCCTGCACCCATGGCTCCTCCTCCCCAGCGCGCAGCTTCGGGGTTTGACGATATGGATGACGACATCCCGTTCTAGAGCCTACCTTTCCTGATTTGTAAACAAGAGGCCCGAGATGACGAATCTACGGGCCTTTTTCTTTGTTAACATTTTTTTCGAAGGCCGATAGTGTGTACTTATCGACTACCTTTGAGGAAATGTAAACATGTCAGTAGGCTATCAAGTCAGAACGATACGTTTGGAGTCTGGTGAGCGGCTTCCGCTGCTACTAAGCGAAGAGACTGGAGTGCCGGTCTGGGATGTGACGCTGTTCATCCTGACGGCGCTGCGCTCTACCAGTTTGGCGACCAACACGATTGCGCATGCGGCTAGAGCGGTGATGGTCGGCCTGCAGATTTTTCGTTACTTGGGCATCGACCTCCATCAGCGCCTAGAGCAAGGAAAGCTTCTCTCGTTGAGTGAAGTAGATGAGCTTGTGAAGTTGGCAGGGCTGAAGCAAGAAGAGCTTGACGCACTCCTGGGGGATAAAAAGAAGTTGCAGGCAGCGTCTCGTGTGGTTTCGCTTGAAAGAGCGCGAATGCGCAGTCCAAGCAAAGCACTGAAGCATGTCGAGTCCGAAACCAAGGCTGCTCGACTCATATATATCCGCAAGTACATTGAATGGCTAAGCGCAGGCAGACGCTTGAAGCTTGATGTTGGTCACGAGCACTTCCGTGCTTTGAATGTAGCGACTGAGACTGTGGTGGGCCAACTGAATGCACGCATCCCTGGTCGCGACCATGACGCCGGTGGCCGACAAGGTGTCAGTGCTGAGGTGCGCGCCCGAATACTAGAGGTCATAAACCCCGATAGCCCAGAAAACCCTTGGAAGGGCAGGCATGTTCGCCTTAGGAATCAGCTCATTTTCATGTGGCTGCTTCTGCTTGGTATTCGGAATGGTGAGCTTCTGGGGGTCTATGTCAGTGACGTTAATCTCCGCACGGGAGAAGTTGTCATCACCCGCCGACCAGATAACCCGGAGGATGAGCGCGGGAACGCTCCACTGGTTAAGACAAGAAGCAGGCTTTTAGCCCTTAGTCCTGGGTTAATGGACCTTACGCGTGATTACATCATTGGGAAGAGCAAGGATAAAAAGGGTTCGCGTTCGAGCATCAAGGGCGCGCGACGTCATCCTTACCTTTTTGTGGCCAACGGTACAGGTGCAGCACTGTCAAAGCCGGCCCTCAACAAGCTTTTCAGAGAGCTACGGACGAAGGTGCCTGGACTAACTAATGACCTTTCGCCTCATGTGCTGCGTCACACCTGGAACGACGATTTCTCCGAGCTAATGGACACGAAGGGTGTGTCATCAGAGGATGAGGAAAGGATGCGGAGCCAGGCGATGGGTTGGTCCCCTAAATCGAGGATGGCCGGTCACTATACGAAGAGGCATATCGAACGAAAGAGCAATGAAGCCTCACTAGCGCTGCAAGCCAAATCGTTCAAGCCCACAGATAAGAAAAACTGATGAAAAAAGACTTGCCTACCACTGAGAATCTCCCCGCCCGTCCTTTGAGTACCCTAGGACTGGTGCGCACCAAGTCTGGTATTGAGTTTGACGCCAGTGCTGATATCTGGGCATTTCGTGATGACGTGACAGACGTGAGTCTGAACTTTAGTCAGCTGACGAACATTTCAGATGAGTTACGTGAGAGCGCGAAAAGAGTGCTGTCTTGGTACGCCGAGAACAATTCATCCGCTCATATGAGGAATCTTTTTCAGCGATTCCAGCACTTCATTCGTATGACGCCGAGTCAGCTCTCAAGTATCAGTGATGTGAGCCTACTCAATTACCGTGCGGGCCTTGACGAGTCGACAGGTTGGTATCTCGGAACTCTCGCCGGATTTCTGAGGAAATGGATTCAGCTGGGTTATCCCGGTGTTGATGAGGGCGTGGATTTACTGCTGAAGCAGCTGCGACTTAAGGGAAACCGAAAAGGTATAGCTGTGCTGACCTGGGACCCCATAGATGGTCCATTCACAACCAACGAGATGGAGGGCCTTCACGCCGCGTTGAACCAAGCCTATGCCTGCGGGTCAGTGTCTGAAGAAGACTACGTCTTGGCTTGGTTGTACATTTTGCTGGGTCAGCGAAATCAGCAATACGCAGCCCTAAAGGTCTGCGATGTACGGGTTAAGAGAAGTGCTGAGGGGGTACTTAAGTACTCGATACACATGCCTCGTGCCAAGAAACGCACTAAGAACGCCCGTGCAGAACTGAAAGAGCGCTCTCTCCTTGAGCAGTTTGGCGAAATTCTTGTAGCTTATGCTGAAGGTGTATGCAAGCAATTTGAGGGCCGTTTGGTGGACCCAATGCAGGCTCCTTTGTTTCCGACAAAGCGCTCGGCGGGTGGTATTAACGGATTCGAATTTCACCGGACTGCGCTGGATATTGGAAAGACTATCACCACCGTGCTTGAGGGGTTGTCGGTCGTCTCAGAGCGTACGGGAGAGGTGATGAGCATTACTCCAACACGCTTCCGAAGAACTACAGGGACGCGGGCGGCAGAGGAAGGCTACAGCGAGCTCGAAATCGCAGCCCTCCTTGACCACAGTGATACCCAGAATGTTCAGGTGTATACGGCCAGCTCTCCAGCAATCATCGACCGAATCGACCGAGTAATCGCAATGGGAATTGCGCCTTTGGCCCAGGCGTTTGCCGGGAAATTGGTGGATGGGTTGGGCGTTGACACCTCGAATCGCATTATCGACTTGCGTGTCGACCACAGCGGTGCACCTATGGGGGACTGTGGGAAACACGGTTTCTGTGGTTTCAATGCTCCCATTGCTTGCTACACCTGCTCAAGTTTCGAAGCATGGGTTGATGGGCCACACGAAGGCGTCTTGGCACACCTTCTTGAAAAACGGGATAGGCAGCTTCAAACCACAGACAAGCGAATTGCGTCTATCAATGACCGGACTATCTTTGCCGTTGCCGCAGTGATTCGGCTTTGCAAGGAGAAAAAAAATCCCGCTGCCAAAGCAAGTGAGGAGACAAAGCTGCTCCCTGTAGAAGCCAGCGAGGAGACCAGTGATGTCTAACTTGGTTCTATTCAAACCACGTCGTGAACTCAGTGCTGAGAAGAATCTGGCGGCGTTCGTTGCCATGTGCCGTGACGAATTGACAGCTTTGGGGGCTGACCTCCCGTTCGACGAGATGAAGTGGGATGTGACGAACCACATAAAGCTCAAAGGAAAGAACGCGGCGCTGCGTGCAGTCTTCAGCACGTGGGAGTCTGCCGAGCACAGCGAGCCGACACCCATGGCTGAGCCCTATGCCGCTTTCGCAAAGTCCTACTTCCGCTATCAACATGCCTTTCGTCCAACAACATCCATAGGTTCTCGGATTGCTGCGACCCGGGCCTTAGGCGCTGCATTGGCTGAATATGGTTCGCACGACGTCACCCTCGTTCATGGCCAGGTGCTCAATCGCGCAGCTCAACTCATCACTGCTCATTACGGTAAGGAGGCTGGTTATCGAACTGGGCAGCAGCTAGCAATGTTGGCGTCATTCATAGACGACAACCGATTGGCTTCTGTCCCATTGCGTTGGGTGAACCCGATTGAGCGCCCAGTGCAGGCGGCTGGGCGAGTTGGTGAAGAGTTTGAAGCTCGCCGGCAGGAAATGCTCCCTTCCCCCTTCGCTCTTGACGCGCTGGCTCGAGCATTCCGTGCCGCATCTGAAACCCCGGAAGTTGTTGTGACATCTGTGGCCGCAATCATGTGCTCGGCCCCGGACCGCGTGAATGAAGTGCTGAGGCTCCAGATAGGATGCGAAGTGCATAGCTCCCGGCAGAATGCGCCTGAAGCTTATGGGCTACGTTTCTGGCCATCGAAAGGTGCAGACCCGATGGTCAAATGGGTTGTGCCATCGATGAGTTCAGTGGTTCAGGAGGCGATTAGTAAGTTGCAGGGCGCTTCCTCCGAAGCCCGGAAGGTGGCTCGCTGGTACGAGGAGAATCCGAGCGCGATGTACCTGCCTTCGCACCTAGAGCACCTACGGGGGCAAGACTTGTTCATGGATGAACTAGGAGAAGTTCTTTTCGCCGAGCCTGTTAGTCGGACGTCACCAGGGCAGTGGTGCAAGGGTAACGAAGTTCCGACCTTCTCTGTCGGAAAGAAGAAAGCCGTCAAGTTCTCTGATGTTGAAGCGGCCATCCTTGGGGAATTACCTCGTGGGTTTCCTTGGCTTGATGCTGATATCGGCCTGCGTTACAGCGAGGCGCTATGCCTCGTTCGGCGCAATGAGTTGCACAAAAGCAGAACGACGTTTCGAGGCATCGTCGAGGCTGTTGACCAGAATTTCATCGCCACTGGTCTGGGCAATCGCTCTGAGCACGGTTTGAAATCTGTTTTCGATAACTTGGGGCTGTTCGAAGCCGATGGTTCACCTATTGCTATTCGGACGCACCAGTTCCGGCACTACTTGAACACACTCGCTCAAGCTGGAGGCTTGAGTGAGTTGGACATTGCGAAATGGTCTGGTCGTAAAGACATTCGCCAGAATGAGGCATACAACCATGTCTCCGACCGTGACGTCCAGGCCCGTATTGTTGAGCTTAAGAGAGAAGTTGAAGAGAGCTCATCGACCGATTTGGTCCCTCAGGTTCGCATCAGCCTCCTGCCGAGGTCAGAGTTCAAGAAGCTAGGAATTAAGGCGGCTCACACAACGGATTTCGGTATGTGTGTCCACGACTTCGTCATGTCCCCGTGCCCAATCCATCAGGATTGCAACAACTGCAACGAGCAGGTGTGTATTAAGGGGGACAAGGTCGGCGAAGCTAACGCAAGGGCGGCGCATGAGGAGACCGCGAGTCTGCTGGAAGCTGCTAAAGAAGCTGATGCCGACGGGGAATATGGTGCGTCGCGCTGGGTTCAGCACCAGACGTTGACCCACTCTCGCCTGTCAGAGCTTATCGCCATCTTGGACAACCCGCGGGTTCCGGAGGGTGCCCTTATTCGCCTCACGCACGTTGAGCAAGCATCTCGACTGCAGCATGCAGTGAAAGCCCGCGCTGCCCTTGAAAATAAGTCCGACAAGCCGCGCTTGCTGAAATGGATTGTTGTTGAGGAAGGAGCTACTGAATGAGCCGAGCGAAGAATCTTGATGATGAGGACATCGCAAGCATTGTCGGCATATTGGACGGTTGGACAGGCAGCTTGACATGGGATGCCCTCATCGATTCGATTGAGAAGCATCTCTTCGTGCGTTACACGCGCCAGGCGTTGCACAAACACGTTCGTATTCGGGATGCCTTCACTCTGCGTAAAAAGACACTCTCATCAGAAAAGCCTCGCAGTCCAAAGGTGGCCTCCAGCCCGGAGTTGGAGCTCGCATGGCAGAGAATTGACAGACTAGAGGCTGAAAATAAGCGGCTTGAGCTTGAGAACACGAGGCTGCTTGAACAGTTCGTCCGGTGGGCATACAACGCGAATACGCGTGGGTTGGATGCTCACTTCCTCAATCAGCCATTGCCTCCAATTAGCAGGAAGTAGCTCTTAGAGGCAGCAGTGACTTGGTAAGAAGTGGGCAACCTGGGACGGTGCCTCACTTCTTAATTTTCAAGCATGTGCCACACACGGAAGTAATCAGCACCGGCGTCCCCCATCGCCTTCTTCCAAACTGCCTCGCCTTTTTCCTTTAGAGCCTTCCGAGTAGCGTAAGGCGTTGCTGGTGCACCCAGATGTGGGGCCAGTGCGATTGCAGCGTTGCGTGGAACGCCTGCTGACCTCAGCGCGATTTGTTCAGTGGTCCTGACTCCGTAGAGCACCATCGATGGAATGTTGGTGACCTCTGTCTGCTGGCTGAGCGGTAAATCCTCGATGGTTTTCCCAAGCTTCATCGCAAGTACAGAAGACAGGCCCCAGGAGGCTGTCATTGCGAGACGCTTAAAGCCTCTGACGCAATTAGCCAGAGCATCTTCTTCGTTTGCTGCGTCGGAGAAGTAGGTCGTGGCCAGGGTGTCAAAAGATGCACCGTTCACCCAATCTGCGAGCATATCCGCAAGCTTTCGGCCATCTCCGCGGCCTGCCTCCGTTAGCTCATCTCTGATTTCGGGAATGGTGAGCAAGACACCCATCACATCGCGAAGTGTTCCGCTTTTTCCTGAAAATAACTCGCTAGGACTTTCTAAATCAGACAAGTCTTCCACAGCACTCAAGCGACCAAGTGCACCCTTCACACTTTCGAAGCTGAAGCCAGTTGAGTCCACTAGCGTTACTGCTCCCATGTCCTGGGCAATTCGAGCTGCATATTGACGTGAAGCGCGCAGAAGCTTGCTTGCAAGCTGAGGCTTTTCTTCTCGCAGCACTTGATAGCCGAAGGTGCCACGTAGAACCAGCTCAATTTGGTCAGCGAATTTTGCCTGACCGACCTGTCGCAGCGTGTGAGCGATGAATTGGCTGAAGTTGGACCATTCCTTCTTGTAGACCAATTGCGAAAGTCCATGTTCATCTGCCAACAGGTCAAGGTCATTAACCATTGCGATTAGGCGTGAGGCGAGGTCAACCATCGACCTTTGAACAAAAACTCTACATTCGCTTTTCTTCTCCTCACTCGTCGCCGCAAGCGCAACAACGCCAATTGCATCTTGGTCCACTCGACCCACTCGCCCGGCGATGTTCCAAAACTCGGCGTAGCCCATCTTCTCCCCATAACCCATTGGCTTCTGTAGAGAGGAGATGACAAGATTGGAGATTGGAAAGTTGACACCCTGCGCCAAAGTGGTCGTGGCACACAGAGCACGTAAGCGCTTGTTCTCGAATAGCCACTCCATCGCCTGAGCTAATTCCTCAGGAAGGCCTGCGTTGTGAACGCCGACCCCTTGCTTAAGCAGCTTGGCAAGACTACATGCAGGCCCCAGCTCGTGGCTTGCAAAACGACCAACAGCAGCCCGGTCTTCAGCACCCTCCAACTCAGCCTCTGGAACCTTTGCTAGATATTCTGCAGACCTCCAGGTAGCTGCAACGGTCTGGCAAAGGATGACGGTAGGCCCACGTGATGAAAGTAGCTGTGCTGTCGCTGCAGACAACTTGCTTGCATTCTGGTGAAGCACTGCTGGAGTGAAGCCCAATTCAGGAGCAACGCCATCAAGCTTCAACTGTTCATCCAGATGAAGTGTGTTCTTGCGCGTCGCTATTGGTTCAAACAGGATATGGTCTGCCTTCGCACCCTTTTTTCCTTTGGGTGGAGGGCATACGACTCCAACGATGCGGTCATTGGGAACCCATTGAGCTTCGACTGAATAGTCTTTATAGCTCTCCCGGTCGAGCCATTGAGCTACGCGTTTTGCATTGCTGATGAATGGCGTTAAGAGTAAGAAACGCGCATTGATATGCTCTCGATTCACAATCGAGAGCAAAAGCTCCAACTTAACTGCTCTGTCATCGCCGGCACCGATGCCGTGAGCCTCATCTACAACCACCATGGACAGGCGGCCTAGTTTTGAGCACAGCTCTTCCCGCCTAATGAGCAAGTCGAGTTTTTCAGGTGTGCACACCAGAACATCAACCCTTGGACCATCGATTTCAGGGTTTTTGGCTGTTAGCGCACTAACTTCTAAAGTGTCGAATTCGAGCGCTGGAGAGAGTTTTTCCACTCGTTTATTAAGCGGGGAAAACTCTCGCCGAAGGCGATTTGTTACTTGATTTACGAGAGCTCTCGTGGGTGCCACATAGGCAACCCAGCCTGGTTCAGTACCCAGGTCATTGAGACTCTGCAAAATACCAAATTGCGCAAGTAAGGTCTTGCCGCTGGAAGTCGGAAAATTGACAACCACGGACCGGTGCACATTGGTGGCGAGCCCTTGGTGACGTAACGCTTCACGCTGTGGCGGAAGCAGCTGCAAAATAGGACGTGATGCGCGGTTCGTCAGGCTCTCTGCAAATTGTCTTGCCAGTTGATTTGCACCGCGGGTCGCAGCACGAATAGAGCTACTTTCAAGGCAGTGCGCTGTAGGCCGCAACAAGAAAACGATGTCTAGATTTTGAACTCCTCGAGCGCGGTCCAATGCGGACATGACGCGGTCGAAGTACATATCTATCTGTGCTTTTATATCTCCAGCACCGTCCGCGCTGCCTGTTAAGAGAAAGTCGGCGAGACGCTCACTAATAGTCGCAAGGAAGTAGAGCCCGATGAGCTCAAGTGCTGCGCCGTGGGCGCCGCCACTGAGTTTTTGAAGATAAGCTTTCTCATAGGCCTTCTGCGTTGAGCGCAGCAGGTTCGCCCCCTCTTTGGCCAACATGAGGTCGTTCTGGGACCCATGCCGCAGAATACCCAGCCAGCCGGACCAGACGGTCTCTCGGGCGAATTCAAGCCAGTCACCTTCGGGAGTTGCGTTGACCTTGATTGGGGCCTGCTCTAAAAGCTTTCGACCCTCTTGTGGGAGGTCAGCCAAGACAGCCAAACAAGCGGCACGCAGGTGCCAAGACATAAATTCAGAAGAATCTGTGTCGTTGGGGCGTTGCTCTCGCAGGAGGGAAAATGCGTGCTTGGCAGCGCTTTGCTGCTCTTTGCTCAGTTCAGGGTTGCCGTCGAGAGCATCCCATGTCAGCAATTCAGCTACCAAGCTAACGTAGGCATCCTGCGGCTCCTGGTCGATGTTGGAGCCCACAGCAGCATGCACGCGGCGACGCATTGCCTGCTGGTAAGCGGTCTCAACTGAAGTCAGGGTGGGAGTCATAGGAACTGTTAACTAGGCAACCTGACAGTGTTGTAACCAGTCCGAAGTTGGTAGACAAGTATGCAGCACATAGAGATGGCAGAGTTGCTGTGTGGGAAGTTGGGCACTCATCTTGGCCATGGGAGCCCTGACGTCTAGAACGTCCGGCTTGGTATCTCGTAAAAGCACACCTACCAGCTGGAATTTGCCAGCTGCCAAGTTTTCAAGCGCCGATTGGTAAAGGGGGCGATTCGCAGCGTCTTGCGACCGTTCCCTCAAGTAAAACATCAAGGTTCGCTGATACCCACGAGAATCGCTAACTCGTTGCAGTTGAACCGCCATTCCTGAGTGAATGTGAGTCATCACGGAAGGCGGAGACTTTTTCTCGCTCGAGGTCTTTACTTCGCCAAATAGAAAGCAGTAGGTTCCATCAGCTTGCAAAACGTAGCCGGCGATGTCAGCACCGGCTTGGCTCGCATTTGGATTTTTAAGGTCACGCCGTCGATTGCTTGGCAAAACTGAGTTGTGACGCTCAGCTAGGAACAAATCTGCAATGCCTTCGCCAATATCTGCGGAGGTTGTTGAGTACGGTTCACTGTGAATCTCTACCAGTGCGGAGACATCAAAGCCTTCTGCCGATAGTGCAGCGATATCGCTTTCAAAAGCATCAATAGTGGGCTTGTCAAAGACCCGAGCCGCAACGTCGTCACTGAGCCAGGCAACATAGGAACTGTGATTACTGGCATCAAATGCTTGGCAAGAAATATGCCCATCTAGATGGTCGTAAATCTTTACCAAATCAAAGGGTACGGGCATCGTTCGGTATCACCTTGCTAGCTTGCAATTTACTGCGTGGCACTGATATGACATAGCCCCGGTTTTTGGATGAGGCTTCGTTCTACTTTGGTTTCCAAAAGTAACAAACGTGATTCTATGGCCAATGACCTCAAAAAATATTTCACAGGCCAGAGATGAGTCGAGTTTGGGACAAACATTGATGCTCAGAAGATTCCTGCGCCCTCAAACATCTGTGAATTTTTGCTCCATTTGAGGACTAGAAGTTCTAGTCGAAGGTAGTCGTTTACGAGCAAGCTCTGCACGGCACGACAGCATCCGCGAGAACCTAGAAAACCTTGCAGATGGCTGGTATGGGCTGGATGGCTTGTAATGTTCGTTGAGCACCTATACATTTGAGGTAGGCGTCTGGGCCCAACCTATTTCCGGGTTAAAGCAGACAACTTCTCTTATGAACCCAGCGGACTCCATCCGAGTCGACGCGTAATCGGAAATCGTCGACTGAATACGTGATGAGGGTGCCGAATGGCTTCTATTCTTTTTTGCGAAAAGTCGCTTCAGTCTTTGAAGCGCTACCTGCGCGACGACTTCTTTGAGGTCAAGTCTTCACATCTAACAGAAGCAATTGCAGTAAGCCTTGGATACGGCAAACACGCAGCTTTACTGAGTGACTTGAAGCACGTCGGTGATAAGGTCGTTTACCGGCTTCTGAGCACCACGAGATTCATGCAGCGGCTCTGCGAGCTTGGTTATCCAGCTGACCCTGAGTTCGATTTCGAATGGATGGTTGGGGCAACGGATGTACCAGACTGCTTGATTTCGACTGTGCCATCCAGCGCCTACGACATTGAGTACAACGGAAAGCGAGCGACGGCTTGGCGCAATCTAATGGTTGCGGCGGTCAATGAAGGGCTGCGCATACAGTTGTTCTCTTTGAAGCCAGATGACAATCGATGGCACGTTGATAGGTTCGGAGGCGGCAGTGCCTTCTATGACTTTGAGCTGCCAGGTGGACTGGGGGCGAGAGGTTGTGTATCCGACGCAGGATTTGGTGAGCTGAATGTTCACGTCGCCGTCAACCCTAAAGGAAACGCCTTGGCTGCAGGCAATGCGGGCTTCTTTGCTGGTGACGCCGTCGCTTTGGGATGGCTGGAAAGGAGAGATGGTGCTTGGCTGCAGTCTTCAAAAGAGCGCTTCTCATGCAGGACCGTTCTGCTCGATTCGCTGTCAGCGATGACTTCCGTACCTGAAGGGTATGGTGACCGAGGCGGTGTCCGGCTGTGATTGGATAGTTTCAGAGCCCTACAGATTCCTCTGCGGGGTCTGTGGGGTCCTGCTATCTAATTGGTGTGAAGGCGGGTGGGGCTGTTCGAGCACACGACACCCTATGCCCTAACGTCCTATCTGCGATATTGCGTGCGGTCGCAATTCCTTTTGTATCTCGTCTCTTGAAGCTTCTCCAAGGGCGGAAAGTGCACCATATAGGCGACTTAGACGCCTTCAAGAGAGTGCAAGTTGGGAAGCGCGTATCTAATTTGCGTAAGCGCTGCTAGGCCGCCGCAAGGTCCGCAAAGGGGCGTACAGGCAGGCCCATCATCTCGCCTCGGGATGATGACCACTTGAGAGCAGCGCCCGCAATTGGCGACCCAAGGTGCTATTTGGATTCAGTAAACAGTTCACTGATACCGACATCAAGGCCTACTGCGAGCGCCTCTAGCGTTTCAAGAGTGACGTTGCGTTTTTGGCGTTCAATGTGGCCAATGATGGCTCTGTGTACACCTGCACGATGACACAGTTCTTCCTGTGAGAGCTCCCGTTCCTCGCGCAGGCGGAGAACATTTTTTGCGAGTAGTTCCTTTGCTGAGACGGCTGTTTTCTTTTTCTGAAGCTTCGGGGCATGCATGACCGAATGATGTTGAAACATAGCTACTGTGTCGACTACTGATATGTCGACTACCGATGCATCGACTACCAAGAAATCGACTACTTGTAAGTAGAGTTGTGTGTCACAATTGACCCGTATCTCTTCGAGCATCTAATGTTTCTTTGCTTACCCGAAAACCAGATTCCCTACCCGCATCAGAAGGTCTTTTTCCCTAACGGTGGTGGGTACTGGGGCTGCGTCGTCAAAGACTGTGCGGCGCCGATGTTCATTGCAACTGTCCAGCCCGAAGGTGAGCCGGCTTCAGAGAGAGTGACGGCTATGTTTGCCGACGTAGAAGCGCTCAGCAAGCTTCGAAATACACAGGAGCCTTGTCGCGTCGTTGCGCTTCATTGCGTTACCTACTCCAAACAGCAGACTAACTTGGCCATACAGCCCATAGAAGAGGTTTGGGTCAGCCCAGAGCGTCACAGCGAAAAGTTAGTCCTAAAGATGTCTGGTGTTCCAGACAAATATCTCGACGGCCACTCTATGAGTCCTGTCGTTAGGGCTGAGTCGGATGGCTGGGTACCGCTGTTCGAAATCTCTAGCAGTCCTGCAAAGCGGGGCTCACGAAATTAGTCTATTTCGAGTCCATTGGTATCGAGTTGCTTGCCGACGACGAGTCACATCCAAGTGATTGTTCTTTTGAGTGGTTGAACTGATGACTTCATCGAAGTACGGGCCGAACAAGCTTGAGCCGTCTCTTGCGGAGCAATGTAGTCGCGTTATTTTTTTAGACTTTGACGGAGTCCTGCATCCACCCCGAGCTATTGCAGGTGCGAGGCCACCGCTTGAGCCGCACGAGATTCGAGCGGGATGGCCTGCAACCTTCCAACACCTAGGCATCCTCAAGGACTTGCTGCGGGAGCATTCGGATATCGCAGTGGTTGTCAGCAGCTCCTGGCGCATCTTCTTGAATGACGCCCAACTGGGAGAACTCCTTGCCCCCATTGCCCGCTGGTATGGCGGCTCCGTGGGCAACCCGCAAATAGGACGCGACGTTGCGATTCGCGCCTGGCTGGAGCACAACGCCATCACTGACTATGCTGTGCTCGACGACAAACCGAAGTTCTTCCCGGGGCCGGCAGAGTCTTGGCCCACGTTAATACTCTGTGAGAGCGAGACAGGGATATCGGACATCAGGGTTCAGCAGAAGCTTCGTGACTGGGTGAACCGGCACACAGCCGGTGCGGCTGCAGAAGAAGGCCAACCCCTCGGCAATGAGCAGAAGCGAGCTGAGCCCATATGAGTCCCATCCTCTTCCTAGACTTCGATGACGTCATTTGCCTTAACAACCCATTCGGCGGCTATGACGCACTCACTGCTTTTGCTGAAGCTGCTCGAGAAGGTGCACCGCTGCGTGCTTTGGATGAGCTCTGGACCAAGCTGTTCGACACTCGGGCGGTGTCGCACCTTAGGCTGGTGCATGACGAGTTCTCTCCGCGGTACGTGCTCTCCACCAGTTGGCGCTGGTTTTTTGACCGAGACCTATTGGAGAGGACGCTAGAGCTGGGCGGTCTTGGCTTTGTCGCACAGGGGCTACATCAGGACTGGACTACGCCTCAAGTCTCAAGGCAGGCGCATCGGGCGGTGGAAATCAACAGTTGGCTGGAGCAGCATCCAGAAAGTGCTCACTCGTGGGCTGTGCTGGATGACGGACTCTCCGGCACCGGGTTCGGGAACTGGTCGCGAGAGCGGCGTCAATTCGTGGTTCTCTGCCAGGAAGGTGTTGGCTTTCAGAAGTACGAGCTTCAAAGCCTCAAGCGTGCCTTTGCGTTGCGAGGCTTAAGTTCTAAACCTTGAAATCAGCAGCGCTTCAGTCGGCGTACATCTGTGCCTGCTGACGTGACAGTAAGCCAGGTAAACATGTCAAAGACCATTCTCTATCTGGACTATGACGGAGTGCTGCACCCGGAGCCTGTCTACCGACATCCGAGGGGTGGTATGTACTTCAGTGTCGACCATGCTGGCCATCGCTTGTTCGAGAACGCGGAGCTCGTTGTCGAAGCCCTGGCGCCATACTCCGAAGTCGCCATCGTCTTGTCTACGTCCTGGGTGCGCGTACTGAGCTATTCTCAGGCCAAGGCTTATCTCCCTGAAGCGTTGCGCATTCGAGTGATTGGAGCTACGTTTCACAGCGCGATGAACAAGTTCGAGTTCGATGCGATGACCCGCGGTGCCCAAGTGTTGGCCGATGCGACACGCCGTTCAGCAACTAGTTGGGTCGCGCTGGACGACGACGGCGAAGGCTGGGGCGCCGCTGCATCCCTGCATCTCGTGCTGACAGAACGTACGTCAGGGCTATCTGAACCTCAGGCTCTCAAAGAGCTGTCAGACAAATTGAAAGAACAATTTAAGCAGTGGTGACTGCCTGCGGGTGCTGGCCATTGTTGACCGTCATTCCGCTCGGAGCTGACCGGTATGCTTGAGCTGACCAGCGGCTGCATGCGACCCAAAGCAGACCGCCACTAACTCTGAACTTAAGCCAATCGCTTTAGCGGGTCGGCTTGAGAGCCGGGTTAGACCAAACGCAAAAAACAGCCATGAACGTCCGGCAAACACCTAGAGCTAATTTAATTGATTTTTATATCTATGACTGCTGCCATTTTTTATTTATTGTTTTGATATTGTTGTAAGGCGATGCCTCACCAAAGTCTTCCTCATATTCTGAAATTATGTCGCGCACTAGGTTTCTATATTCTGTTCGCCAATCCTTATCACTTATATAATCTTTTTCTATGCAATAGCATAGCCTATCAAGTGCGTTCAGATAGCTTTCTTTAGTAGCATTAAAATAATCCTCAAGAATTTCTAAAGCAACTCCATTTAGATTACCATTATTTTCTGCTTCCCTAACTGATTTTGCCGCCTTATCAAACTCCAGCTTCCTTGAATTCATTTGAGTTTCTATCTCAAGAACAATTTTCAACGAATCCATTCTTTGATTTTTAATTGCTATGCCAATCTGACTATTAATTTTTCCTAATTGAATCCATGCGATAGAGGTTCCAATTAATGCTATCAGAAAAGTTCCAACATCCATATTGAAAGTCATTTATTTCTTCTTTTTTATTAAAATTTGTTTTGCTTTGCTTGTATTTATAATGGTTTTTTTTACCGATTGGTCTTCCGTTATAAGTTTAATAACGGATGCATACTCATATTCATCCGAACTCAATTCGAATATACTTAATACTTCAATTTGTTTCTTTAATATATCTTTAAATGGAAAATCCTTCCATTCATTTTCATGTTTTTTGCTTATATAATCTCGCAAATTCTCTAATGTTGTAATAGTATTTAAATCCATGAGTTTTTCCTATTTTATTACCAGATAGATTTAGACGACAAGGAAAAAAGCTTATCGTTCTTATAAAAATGAATTTATCTGAATTTATCTGAATTTATCTGAATTTTCGAGAGTGAGCAATGACAAACATGCTACTTAGTAAAACCTAAAGATTTCGAGATTGGAGATTTTTGCATGTAGTCCAAAGGACAATGATGAAATGACAGCTTCTGGCCGGTATGCGACTGTCGCAGAACGACCCAAAGCGGTCATCAAACGGCCTCCAAAGCAGCCATCCAAATCCGAACTTCCGCGGCGGCCACTCGAAACTGGAGACGAAACCGGCTAAGCCAAGCTAGGCGGGGCAGCATGAGTTAGGTCCACCAGTGCTTAGTCCGGTTCCTCCTTGTCAGCTTTGTATTGCGCGTACACCGCTTTACTGTACAGGTCGTCTAGAGCGTCAACGTCTAGTACAACCGTCTCGCCTGTAGCTTCAATGATTCGCTCAACCTCTTGTGGCGCGGACAGTTCAGCCGCGAGGATTCGAAATTTGAGACGAAACTTGCCGGGACCCGATGGAACAATGGCAAGCGAGTCAGTCGAGCGTCCCTCTTCGCCCGGGAGAAGTGAGCCGAAACGGATATGGCAGAGGGGCGTGACTCCGCCTTCATCGACGACAAGACGCGCATCCCTTCGCTCAAGCAAGTCCGGCAAGCCGCGCATCACTGGGCTCCACTGACTGTTAGGCATTTCCGGCATGTCCATCCCGGGGAACATCTGGAAGCCCTGTCCGTCGAGAGGTTCGACAGAAACTTCTAGCTTTGCATTGGACAGCTGCGTTTCCGAGCGATTAAGCAGCACGAACTTCATTTCGATAAGTGCGGCATCGACTACAGCGTACCTCGCATACTCTCGCCAAAAGTCTTTGTTGTCATGCCAAATCGAGGACCGTATGGACAAACCAAAAGGTCCGTCAGACTCGCGCGCACTCGCATAATCCGGCAGCTTCTCTGAGTATTGCAGATACCGAAGTGCGAACGTCTTCGGCAGAGGCTCGTTGTCCGTGGCCAGCACCAACAGGTCTAGCTGCACCGACCCACGCCCGGAATCCGCCAGTACCATATCACCGACTTCAGTGGGGTCTGCTTCATCTGTACTGCTGCCGCGCCGCACGTACACGATATTGGGCTTCAGCTTCCCGTATGCCTTGGAAACAAAGAAAGGGCGCTTCTGCTTTGGAATGGTTATTACACCAACGGTCTTACCGCCGTATAAGTGTTCTTCGTACCGAAAAGTCAGCTTGGGCTTTACCTTGCTATTAACGAATTCCTGGAGTGTCGAGTCATCGATATTGCTACTAATACCGACCACCTCTGCCGGGTGCGGCCTCTGGTCCAGAAATCCCAGGAGAATATAAGCAGGGCCCTCGCGCCAGGCATTTGCCATAGCCAGAACATCCTTGAGAATTTCTGATTTTTCGAACTCATTGGCACCGGCAAATGCATATTGCTTTGATTTGAAGTCAATATCGGTTCCCTCGCTTTTGTAGCGAAGTCTATTCAGTAGCTGTTCGTTCAAAATTGGCCCCCTCTAAGTAATTTATACAGATTCACGAGGTCGCAGATAAGCCCAATCAGGTTTGCTTAGTCGAGCAAATTGAGTAGCGTGTCCGCACCTCGTGACTTCAGTTCCTGAAGAGTCGCCAGCAAAGCTCTTAGCGCCGCTTCATTGTTGCCGCCTTTCTCACGCGCCACCTGCAAAAGCGTGTGCAGTGTGCCATCAGGTTCGGTAAGCATCACTCTAGGCCTATACGACCGGGGCTGGGCACTACGCTGCCATCACGATAACGACCCAAGGGTTCATGTGCAATGTCCGCTGTTGGCCGAACTCAGTCGGTTACGAGTAGCAGCCTGGTCAGCCACAGCCTGCACAGGCGGCCAGTTCACCCTGATAAGCCGGTCGACGACAACGAGCTTGGTGAGTAGCCTTGCTCTACAGGGTGGTCGAGCTGACTAGCTCCTTCTGAGCATTCGCAGACCTCCAGCGAGAACCTTGATGCGCTCACTGGTGAAAGCTTCGCGCGGACTGGCGATATACGAACTCAAATAGTTCTACTGCAGCCGATACATCCCGCTTTTGATAGATACCACTGAGCGCAAGCTCGTAGTCGGCTTTACCCACGCCCAGAAACGACAGGCGGGCACAGTTCTTATGCTGCAACGGGAAGTTAGCAGCTAGGCGAGCAGTCGCGCCATTTCCGAAATTGAATGCTTGCAGGTACGACAAATTCACCCATGTGAAGAACGCAGCTTCAATAGGGTTGTGTACTTGTCGTGCCTTATCGCCAATGGACTTCAGCAACGGTTGCAGGAAAGCAGGGTCGTGGCAGGGTGCGTAGTCGCAGCCATAAATAGGCAGCGTGCGGATGCTGCCAATGAGCTTTGCCTCCACGAGGTCCCGCATCAGCAAGGCTTGCACATCGACAATGCTCTCAACTGATATGTCCTGCTCTGACGCATTGACGTTGATGTAGTCGATGGCATCCCTGTGATTGAGAAGTACCAAAGCTTCCTTGCCGAGACCTTCTGCTTGAGGTTGCCCGTTTAGGAGCAGCTGGGCGTCATCCAGTCTCATGGATATGCCATCAAGACAAGCAGATGACCATGCGAGCTCCTCAAGAGGTTGCTTTGCTGCCAAACCAACCTTGGATTGGCCTGAGCGCGCCTGTCCGCAATAGCCTTCATGGAACAATTGCAGGGCTAGCTGCGGCGGCAGTAGGCTGCACAGATTCGGGGTGTACGTAGTCAAGAAGCTTGGCTCGTATTGAGCTTGTGAGCGCGTAGCAGACGATTGGCTTAGTGACTCAAGCAGCGCCGTTGCGGCTGACGACCATTGCTGGCGTGCCTTTGGAGGCTCGTTGGGGTCGACCCCTGCGAGGTAATGCGTCGAACGTCCCTTGCCATGAACTTGCAGAAGCCCAGCTTCCGCCAGGCTTCTCAAATCGCGATTGAGCGAGGCTCGAGAACTCTCGATGGAATCCATCAATGTGCTTGACCGGACAGGGCTGCGGGCGACCTTTACCGCATCCAATATTGCTTCCTTGCGCTCTGAAATGCTCATGAGTGAATTGTGCTTCAAGGATGCGCTGGACCACCCGCTTCTTCGTGGTGATTGCTGGTCAGCTCTAGCACCGTCTCGAACCGATGTGGCAAGAGGTGAAGCTGTGGGTGTACCGATATATGAGTGCAAATTGGCTATTTTTGTACTGATACATGAGTATGTTCGAGAGCACCCCAGCGTTCGGTGCTATCCCGCCGGCTACCCAAGCAGCACTTGATATGTTGGAAGCGGACTTGGCCGTGGTGTGGCTAAGGCGCAGGGGGCGCTGCGAAGTTGGGCCAGTGGAATGCGCATCTCTGTGGCAGTCCTCCAGTCAGTGCTGGGCGGTTTCATGTTTGCTTTCTAGCGTAAGTTTGCTGCTCAGCAAATATATAGAGAATGCATAACTTAGCTAATTTGACAAAATTTGCTGAACAGCTAATATTGCCATTGTGCCAAATGTATCAGACATCCGCGTTAGACAGTTTCTCAATGCCCTTGACCAAGTCATCGGGCTGCGGGTTGTCGACTACAGAGAGGAAGAGCCGTTTGAAGCTGAGGGAAGACGATTAAGACTCGACTTCTTGGTGCATGCGCAACTTGGAAAGGACAAAAAGTCCACAGCGCTAGCCATCGAGTCCGAGGAGATTGTCTATCCGCGTGGTGCTCGCATGCTGCTGGAGAGGTTCGCCTCGCGAGCCAAGTATCTGAATGAGGATGACGAGGTGCCAGTGGTGGTTGCTAACTTCCTGAGCAGCAGTACACAAGAGTTGCTGCGCGATGGCCACGTCAACTTCTATGAGGTAGCCTCAGGGACACTCTACTTCAGACATGGTCAAAGGCACATTGACATACAGCGGGAAAGCAAAGAGCCAGCAGAGCCGCGAAAAATCCGAAGCGTGTTCAGCGGCGCTCGGGAGCAGGTGGTTCATGCTTTGCTAGAGCATTGGCGACGTGAAGAGGACGAGGGGTGGGTGTCGGGCGCCGAGCTTGCGGGCATGGCAGATACATCCCCATTTACGGTGTCGACGACCATGCAGGAACTCGAACGGCACGATTGGATTGACGTCACTGGTTCAGGGCCGACTCTGCGACGCAGGCTCCGCCGCCCGGACCAACTGCTCGATGCCTGGGCCCAAGTTTGGACACAAAGACTGCCCCAGGAAACGCGAACTCGTTGGTATGCCTACGCTGGGGGTTCCGGCGGAATTGTCGACCATATGCTTGAAAGGCTTTCCGGGCGCGACGGCTGGCTGGTGACTGGTGCCGCCGCCGCCAATGCGGTCATGCCACATCTGACGGGCATCGACCGCGTAACCATCATCGTACCGCCAGGCGTTAGCAAAAGTTGGGCTGCCGATTTAAAGCTCGAACAGGCGGAGAAGGGCTCGAACGTAACCTTCGTCGAGCGGACGGGCGCATCGCTAATGTTTGGTGACGCACATCCGGAGCGATGGAGCTCTCGCTTTGCAAGCCGTTTTGTGATGTACCTAGACCTGTTGGACGGGGTTGGAAGAAACAAAGAACTTGCGGCCGAATTTAGGAGTCGGGTGCTGAAATTGGGAGAAATGGTCAGTGGCTGAAAAACACAACACGGCAGCGCTCTATAGCGAAGAAGTAACCACGGCCTGTGAGGTCACGCTTGGGCTGCTGCTTGAAGCCTTCGGTGGTTTCAAGGAGAGTCTTCGCTTGATTGGCGGACTTGTGCCGCGATATCTGACGCCGGCAGAACCTGCTCACATTGGCACAACCGACGTGGATATCGTGCTTGATGTTCAAGTGTTGTTGGCTGGTGAAGACTACACCTCACTTCGAAATCAACTGAAAAAAGCAGGTTTCAGCCGGCTTGTAAAGGATGGCAAGCCGAGTAGCTGGCAGTGGCAACTAGAGGCCCACGGTGTACCAGTCGTCGTCGAGTTCTTGGTGAATAGCGACAATCCGAACGAAAAAGGCTTGGTGCCGTTGGATGGCGAGGAGATTTCTGCTTGCAGGATTCCCTACGCGGGGATGACCAAGGACTGGTTCGAAACCCACACCATTCGTTTCCAAAGACCTGATGGTGCCGGTATCTCGAAGGAGACTATCCGGTATGCAGACGCCGCAACTTTCGTTGCGCTAAAGGCGCTGGCAATGAAAAACCGGCACGAAGCCAAAGATGTCGCTGACTTGGTGCACGTTCTACGGAATTACGCCGGAGCGCCAGCATCCATTGCAGAGCAGTACGCAGCACGACTCAGGGCCGGGGAATATGCCGAGCCGCTTCAAATTGCACTTGCGACGCTGGAAGAAAAATTCTGCACTGACGAACACACGCCGGGCTACGCAAAGGACGGACCTGGACGCTATGTCATATTCCACGGAATCACTGACGAAGAAGCGCGCTCGCTGGAGCTTCGTCAGGTCAGTGGACTGGTCACAGAATTTGTCAATTTAGTGCGCGAGCGGGTTGGGCTGTGATTGAGCTACGGCTGTCCGTGCAATGAGCTAGTGCTGACCAGTACACGTCGAAATTGCGTGCTCAGCCCCTGTCGGTCTACCGACGGGGGCTGATTTTGGTATCTTCAAGCTGTCTTGGTGGGAGCGCTGTACGAGTGCGAAGAATGACGTTTCCACTTCGAGCTGGAGCGAGCCGCGCTGCCGTAAAAGCTTAGCGGCAAGTGCTGGCGAGGCGTGTTCAGAAAGTCGAAGAGAAGGCTATATGTCATCTCACCAGAGCTGCCACTGAGTTCCATATGGTCTGCGTCAACCAACTCCTCAGCCTCTGATAATTCGATGTTCAGACGTGTTGCCAGTTCCTGAGCAAGAGTTGGTTTTGAGTCAGGCTCAAGGTCGTTACCAGTCGTAATCCAGACCCGCCGTGACAACCGTGAACTCGGCTCCATCTCTCCCAAAGCAACGACGACCACTGCGTTGAATGGTAGCCTCCATAGAAAATAGAACCTGATGACCAGAATATGGGCGTTCAAGGTCGAGACCTAATGTGACGTGGCCTGAAACCTCTACGGTCAGCGGTTCGTCGAAAGGCATCAAGTTAGGCTCTTCGTCTGCCGTGATGTAGACCTCATCAACTCCGTCGTAGTTAGCATTAGCTATTTCCGAATTTACGTTGTCATCTTGGAGAGCTGCGTTTTGCATTCCATCTTGAAACTCATCTATCAGTTCGCTGAACGTAAGGTGATGCCGTATGTTTGGATTGCAGTTTTCTAATGCACGCTCAATCAGCCCGACAAGGGGCTGCTTTGATAGTTGAATGCCCAGCGTGTGCGCACGAGTCAGAAGCAAATCAGAGTCAATAACTACATGCTCCACATCATCGAAAGACTGTGGCTCTTGCCCATCCGCTTGGGATGCTTGAAAGGACGCAAGAGTGTTGTGCCCCAAAGCGGCGCAGACGAGCTGCTGAGCATGACTTAGTGAGATAGGCTCCGAAGTCTTTGCAGTGCTTTTGCGAATGGAATGGGCGAAGTCTGTGATACCAACTGACATGGCAGTTCTCCTAGGTTAAGCGTGACCATTCGAGCGATTAACTGGTCCACGCCCCGGCGAATGCGCATGGGGGTTAGTAATTAAGCGAGAGAAGACTAGCAGTCTGGTATGAGCCGCTCGAAGCTCAGGCGGACGAGGCCTTGGACTGCAGTCTATTGGATGTTAAGTGCATTTGCAAGGAGCACAGATTCTTTGGTGCAGCTTGGGTGAACGTAGTGTTCGTGAAGCGCTGCTGTAAAGTAGTCAAGCGATGCTGAAGCACTTGACATTCAGTTTTAGCGTGCATTCGGATGGCCAGTAAGAGGCCACATCATAAAAATACTCAAGCGCCTACTGAGGGAGACCTAATGCATCTTCAGCGCATCCGTGCCCAGAATTTTCGTGCTTTCGGTGACGGTAAGACCTCATCCCAATTAGATTGGAGCTTGGCTCCTGGTCTAAATATTCTCATCGGCGAGAACGATGCTGGTAAGACCTCAATCATCGATGCCATTCGCCACGTGCTGTGGACTACGAGCTATGAGTTCATTCGGCTGCAGGAGCAAGACTTCCACACGCAGGGGTCAACTCGCGCCCAGTCAATGTTCATCGAGGCTACCCTGATTGGCTTGAATGCAGACCAAGAAGCAGCGGTACTTGAGTGGCTGACCTACGAGGAAGACGGGACACGCAGTCTCATCCTTCATCTTCAAGCCCGTTGGATACCTCCACGCGATAACAAGCGAGGCCGCGTCGATGCAATAACTCGCGCTGGTAGAGACGGCAATGGTCCAGAAATTGGTAGCGCCGTCCGTGAACTGGTGCGCGCTACATATTTACGTCCTCTGCGGGATGCCGAGGCGGAACTGAAGCCAGGACGTCAATCGCGGCTCTCACAAATTCTTGGCGCACATAGGAGCATTCAAGGCCAGGAGGTGAACGACTTTGATGCGGCGGACGCAGATAAGACTCCCCAAAATCTCGTTGGATTGATGGCGTTCACCCAACATCACCTTGGCCAACATACCGTCATCAAAGGTGTTGAGGACGATATCAACCAGAACTACCTTGGGAAGTTTGCCTTTGCGGGCGATACGCTTGAGTCGCGTATTCAGATTGCGCCTGACCTGGCCCTTCAACCTGTTCTTGAGAAGTTCGAACTGGGCCTGTTGCCATCGTCAGGCATTCATCCTGATTTCCGATGCGCTCGAGGGCTCGGCTACAACAATGCACTTTTCATGGCCACTGAGCTTGTATTGCTCAGAGATGGGGATGAGCTGGCATTACTGCTTATCGAAGAGCCCGAAGCACACCTGCATCCTCAACTGCAGGAGCGTGTGCAAGAACTGTTGGAGCAAACGTCAAACCACCCTCAAGCAGGGAAGCGTCCGGTCCAGGTCATCATGACCACCCACAGCCCCTCTCTTGCCGCCGGCGCCAACATCGCCTCGATGACGCTTGTCCACAAAGCACAGGTGTTTAGCCTGGCGCATGACAAGACGAAGCTGAAGATGAGCGACTACGAGTTTTTGCGCCGCTTCCTTGATGCGACCAAAGCAAACCTCTTCTTCGCCAGAGGAGTCGCAATTGTGGAAGGCCCGGCCGAAGCACTGTTGCTGCCTGCTTTGGCTGCGGCCTGCGGCATGTCCTTCTCAAAGCACGGCCTCGCTGTGGTGAACGTTGGCGGTGTCGGGCTATACCACTACGCGCGGATTCTCCAGCGTGCAAATGAGAAAGAGGTCATCCCCATCCCGGTGGCATGCCTGACTGACCGAGATGTCGTTCCCGACAACGCGTCTAAGTACATCAAGAGACCTGAAAACGGGAAGAAGCGATTTGAATCTGACTATTCGCCTGCCGAGTTACAGGCTGTGGTGGACGGGAAGGTTAAGAGAGCAGAAGGTGGAAGCACCATAGTCTGCGTATCTGACCACTGGACCTTTGAGTACGATTTGGCCCGTTATGGCTGTGCGGAGCTGATGTTTATTGCTATTCAGCTCGCGATAAAGGCTGAGACCAAAGGCGAAAGCCTGGATGAAAAAGACGAGCTGCTCGCCATCGAAAAAGCTAAAGTCGACTGGGCAGCCCTAGCGTCGACAGCCCCGAATGCAGATGCTCTCGCTTCGGACATCTATGAACCACTTGCGGCTGGTAAGGCATCTAAGGCTGTCACTGCGCAATACGCCGCCCACCTTGTCGCGACAGGCGAATATGGGAGCGGTGACGACCTATTCGCAAAGCTTCCACCGTATTTGCAACGTGCACTGAATTGGCTTACACGAAAGCCTGGTGCAGCATGAGCATCCCTGCCATTACCCCCGACGACCTCGCTGAACTGAAGTCTCTAGCGCCTGGACTCGACTTCTCCGATGCAGAGCGCCAAGCTGTACTGCTGGCAACCGGCACTAGGGATATCAATGCAGCACCAGGTAGTGGAAAGACTACTGTCCTTGCCGCTAAGCTCCTGCTGCACGCGCGCACTTGGCCGTATGACCAGCGCGGTATCTGCGTACTTAGTCACACGACGGTCGCTCGTGATGAAATCCAAAAGAGACTGGCAGCAACTCCTGAAGGTGCGCGGCTTCTAGCCTACCCACACTTCATCGGTACCATTCATAGCTTCGTTGACCGCTTCTTGGCTTTACCTGCATTGCGCAGCAGCGGCATTGCCGTCGATGTCATCGATGACGATGTGTTCGCCCAAAAAGCCATTTCTCTTGCGATAAAAAACCCATCAGTGTGGGGATGGACGCAGAAAAATGAAGGCGTAAAGCCGATGATTGGAGGTTTGGTTTACCGCGGACCAAATCTAGAGCTGGATTCTGAGGATGGAACCCTTCCCAAACAGAGTGCTAAGACTTATCCCGTCCTCGCGAATGTCAAAGCTGAACTGTCAATGGCCGGCGTCTTCCGATATGCGGATATGTTCGCCATCGCAGAGGCCCATCTTGCTCAGTACCCCGACATCCAAGAGCATATCTCGCGTAGATTTCCATTGGTCTTCATCGATGAGATGCAGGACACATCTATCGAGCAGGAGGCCTTGCTCGACAAACTGTTCAGTGCATCGGTGTTTGTCCAGCGGTTCGGCGACGTCAACCAACGCATACTCGGAAGCGGAGCTGACATCTCGAAACTGAGCTTCCCCATTGCAGCCGCAATGCCAATAAGCAGCAGCAAGAGATTCGGTCCCACCATTGCCTCTGCTGTATCGACCGTAAGGGTTGGTGGCGAAGCGGTCACTGGCGCCGCAGGGGATGTACACCCGCCTATGCTATTAATGTACGCAGCAGCACGCGTCGCAGAGGTGGTCGGGCATTTCGCCCACTGTGTACTAGACCGGTTCGATGATGCCGCTCTACATAACAGCTCAGTCAAAGCTCTTTGTGCTCGCAAGCAAGGTAACGCCCCAACGCAGGAGCCTGGTCGAACGCTACTCGACTACTGGCCAGCCTACCTAGAACAGTCCAAAGGTGGGGGTCGCTCAGAGCGCCTTTGGGCTCTTTTACGCCAACCTTCCGAGGCAAAGCTGAGGAAAGGCTCGATGTACTCGAGGGCAATAGACGCAAAGCGAGCCACGTTACTTGTACTGCGTGCAGTGAAGTCTTCACACGTTGAAGGCGTGCGCGACGGCTCTCAATTGGTTCGACGTCTCACGGATGCGGGACAAGACTCAACAGCTGTCGTCAAACTATTTCACACTCTGGCTCTTGCTACTGACCTCGATGGCAGCGACGGCGGACGGGCTAGAGCAGTAGCTATCTTCTATAGATACTTGCAGCCCCTGTTTCCTGCCGAGATGACACTCGCCGAGTTCCAGGCTCTTTCTGTGTTTGCCCCTCCTGAAAAAGAGCCAGAGCAGGAAGTAGGCCAGCAGCGTTGCCGTGTCACCAAGGATGGTCGTAGTGTGGAGGTGGAAATTGGCACTGTTGCTTCAATGAAGGGTGAAACCCACCTTGCTACGCTAGTGCTTGAGTCGCTTGGGTATCCAAGTCGCAGGTTTGACTTGCAAGAGGCCCTGCCAGTCCTCGCCGGCCTAAATGTTCGCGACCCTAAGATGAAGGAAAGTGTCCTGTCGCAATTTAGAAGTTTGTATGTCGGGATGTCTAGGCCCACTAGCTTCTTATGCCTCGCGGTGAACCAAGCACGCGTATCTGCGGACTGCGTAACCGCGCTTCAACAGCAAGGCTGGGCGATAGAAGTGCTGGGCTAGCTTGAGGCTGTTCAGGTGTTGGCCGTCCTGCTTGCTGCACGCGGTACGATTTCGTTACCTGGCCAGCGTTAGAACAGTCTGCGCGGCACCCCTACTCAAGCAATGTAAACAACCTGCCAAAAAAACGCTTACTTGTTTGCATTAGTTAAAGTAAACTCCGACGGAAACGGCCTTCTGACTAGCTTTCAGAGAGATGTTTACACAAAAGGTGACCTCTGCCCTTCTAAATCACGGACAGGTGGCTGCCGCCACTTTGCAAAGATTTGCAAAAAGCCCGCGCTCCAATTAGCGTGGGCTTTTTTATGTGGAGACTCGATAGATTGCGGAAGTGCTTCTCAATATGTTGCAGGTGAATGGCAGCCAGGTTGAAAATTTCAATCGGTTATCTGGCTTCATCGAATTAGTGAAATAAGATGCTGCATACGAGCGCGTTTCATCCAGTTACGATTGATGATTGAGCGCTGAATCACACACTCAAGTGGGAGTGGTCCTAGCCAGTGCTGCCAAGCGGGATTTGGCGTTTCCTCAGGAGCTTCGAGCATGCCGACTTTGGTCATCTCAATCGACGGCGCAGTCATCAAGGAAGTACAGCTCACCAAGGAGCGCACGACCGTGGGGCGTCGTCCTTACAACGACATCGTGATCGAGAATCTGGCGGTCAGCGGCGAGCATGCCGTGCTCACCATCTCTGGCAGCAAGGTCAGCATTGAAGACCTGCGCAGCACCAACGGCACCTATGTCAACGGTCGCGCCATCCAGAAGCAGGACCTGCTCAATGGCGACCTGCTGGACATTGGCCGCTACAAAATCCGCTTTCTCGATACCGTGATTGCCGACACGAATACGCCATCTGCCCAGGGCGGCAAAAAGGCGTTGGCGCATATTTCCGAAGAGGCAGACAGCGGCTACGCCAAACTCGCCAGCCCCTCAGGATTTGGTGAAATCTCCAGCTTCAGCTCCACCATCCAGGGCTCGCTCGCCGCGCTGCCGCAGCGCCACGCCTTGATTCGCATGCTCACCGGCAGCCTGGCCGGCAGGGAAATACCTCTCTTCAAGGTCGTCACCACCCTGGGCAAGCCCGGTGTAGCCATCGCCTCCATTACCCAGAAGCCCCATGGCTTTGTGCTCACCCAACTGGAGGGCGCAAGCGAAGACCTCAAGCTCAATGGCCAGGTCGTAGGCCCTCTGTCTGTGCCGCTGCTCAACGGCGACACGGTGGACCTGGCGGGAAGCACCATGCGCTTTGTCGTGGAGTGAGAGGCCGGCTTGACTTGTGCCAAGAGCCTGACAAATTTGTCACTGCTTGCGATCGGATCGCCAAAAATGTTACTGAAACCCGCTTGAATGTTGCCAAACGTGTTGCCTGGCGGATGCCCTGCGCCTGCCAAATTGTTGGCATGCGGCTTGCTTGGTAGCTTGGGTCTCATCCAACTAGGGAGTTTGAAGTGAAGCGTTCCATTCAAAAGGGTTTTACCCTGATCGAACTGATGATCGTTGTGGCGATCATCGGTATTCTGGCTGCCATCGCCATTCCCCAATACCAGACCTATGTGGCCAAGTCCCAAGTCTCGCGAGTGATGTCTGAAGCAGGGTCGCTGCGTACTGCAGCCGAGGCTTGTATTCTGGATGGCAAAACAACTCCTCTTAAGTTGGGAGCGGCTATTGCAACCCCCGCTACAGACTGCGAACTGGGCGTGACTCAGAGCAATCTTCTGGGTGCAGCCACATCCGTTGAAATCTATAAGGGTCTTGATGTGAATCTGGGTGATGCCTCCACTGCTGCAACGATTACAGCCACGTTTGGTACCAGCGCTGCGGCAACCCTGAAGACAAAGAAGCTGACTTGGGAGCGTGCAGCCGCCACAGGAACCTGGGTTTGCTACACCACGGTTGATGCGAAGTATCGCCCCGCTGGCTGCTCTGCTAGCACAGCGACCGCCCCTGCAAAATCCTAATGCTTTATCGCCAGTTTCTTTTTGAAACTTGCTAAAAGAAGCGCCTATTAAAGGCGCTTCTTCTTTTGTAAGCGTTCTGATTCCAATGCTCCGGCGGTCAATCCTTTATTTCTTGTTGATCTGCGCTATCTTCCTACCTTGGATGGCTTGGGAGACGGACCGCAATATGGTGCGGCGCTGGGTTTATCCGATCACAGGCCAGTTGGCAGCGCTGTCCACGCGCTGCGATGCAACTGCTCCGGCTTGGCTAAAGACACTGGCGCAGCAAATCCCCGCACAGCTGGATTCCCCTAGCAACCAGATTGTGTTGGTCGATCAATCGGGCACGCTTTCCGGTTGTGTCAATGGCTGGGAAAGCTATCCCCTGATCAGCAAGCGAGTGACAACCGATACGCGCTTTCGCCTTGCCAGCCTGTCAAAGCTGGTGACTTTTTTTGGCTTAGCCCATGAGCAGGCACTAGGTCAGGCAGACTGGCTGGGTCTGCCTCTGGTCCAGGTGCTGGGGTTGACGCCTCCTTTCCGGGACCAGCGCATCGCCCAGATACAAGTGCGCCACTTGCTCAATCACTCGGCGGGTTTTGACCGTATGCGCGCCAAGGATCCTATGGTCATAGATGATCAAAAGCCCTGGTGCCCCGGACAAGTTGAAAAACTGGCAGACATGCCGCTGCAATTCACTCCAAGTGCGCGTTATGCCTATGCCAATCTGGGCTTTTGCCTAGCCGCTGCGGCCTATGAAAAGCATATGGGCCGCAGTCTGTGGAGTGCGCTGGAGCAGGATATGCATCTATCACGCTACGGGCTGGGTTATATGGATGAGGCGGATTCACCCATTGCCTACAACTTTATGCACAACGAGATGCGTGGGCCGGAGTTTGTCGAACACTTTGACTGGCAGGCACTGCGCGCGCCAATGGGTATGACAGGTAGTGCCCAGGGACTAGCCCGCTTTGTGGCTGACAACCGTGCTTTGTTGGACTATGCGCGCGGTATGCACGATCCAGGTATTCCCTGCAACGAAACCTTGTTCGAGAGCTGCATGGATGGCTTTCTGGAGCGCCGCCGCCTGGGCGACGTCACGGTATGGCAGCAGCGCGGCTATCTCTACGGCATGGCGGCGCTGTTTGTGATGGATAAGGCGGGGAATTTTCTAGTTTGGTTAGGCAGTGGCGAGATAAATCCGCCCACGCTGGCTTCTGATTTCCTGGTACGTACATTGATTGATGGAGTGAGCCAACATGCAGCACGATAAGCAACTGGCGGGCGAGTGGAAAACCGCCAGCGCCGCGCTGGGTTCGCTGCTGCTGCCTATGTTGCCGGGCTTGGCGGCAGCACTGGCGCTCCAAATCTACCGACCTTGGTTCTGGGCTGAGTTTCTACTGCTGGCTCTGATTGCGCGCGGCAGGCCGCTGTTGTTTGCGGCAGGCTTGGCGCTGCTATGGCTGGCGGATTTTCTTTTTGCTTTTGCGCAGGTCAATCTTTCGTCGGACTATGGTGATGTGCTGGAGCTATTGGGCTTTTTGCCTTATGCCAATACAGGCTGGGTTGGGGCTTGCATCGCAGGCTTGGTGGCGCTGGCGGCCTGGGGCTGGCTGTGCGTGCGGGTTCACCATGTCGGGTCGCCGGGGCGGTCCATGTTGGTGTGGGCGCTGGCGATTATGGGTGTTGCGGTAGCCGTGCCCAGGCTCGACGGCTTCAATCACGAGGAGGACAAGCTCTACGGTATTCGCCAAGCAAAGCTGGCCGGGTCGTGGCTGATGGATAGCCGGTTTATGCAGCAAGCGATGGCTTTTTACGAAGAAGGCTATGAGCCCGACGTGGGAAAGTTCAGGCCTGTCGCACCGAAACAATCTGCCATTAGCCAACTAAATGACTCTGCCCATGATGCAGCAATGCCTGACAAGCTATTGCTGGTGGTGGTCGAGTCTTGGGGCTTAGTACACAACAAGGCGGAGAACCAGTTTTGGCGCGAATTGTGGCATACGCCAGGACTGCATCAGGTGGATGCGGGAAGCATCAATTTTCTGGGGGCAACTCTGCAGGCGGAATTCCGGGAACTGTGCGGGCTGTTACCGCAGACACTGCGCATTGATGAGGTGCCGCAAGGCGGTAACTGCTTGCCAAGCCGCTTGCGTGAGCAAGGCTGGCAGACTCAGGCTTTCCACGGTGCTTCGCCTCGTATGTACAGGCGCAGCGACTGGTATCCGCAGGTGGGCTTTGAGCATATGTATTTCCTGCCCGAGTTGATGACAGGTGGCAAGTTATGTGCCAATGTGCCTGGTACATGCGACTACAGTATTGCTGACCGCGTGGTACAGACATTGAACGAACCAGGGCGACAGTTCAGCTACTGGATGACGCTTAATTCACATACGCCCTACAAGCTAGCCGATCTGAGTTCTCCCGATGTGCCAGGGCGCGTATGCCCAGTGTTGCACTTGGAGGGCACACGCTGCGCGCATGCTGCGCTGCTGTATGACTTCATGCAATCGTTGAAGGACGCGTTGCTGCGTCACCCCGTGAAGGGCCTGCGTATCGTGCTCGTTGGTGATCACGCGGCCAAGTTCTTTGATGCAGATTCGCGCGATGCATTCGTTGAAGATCAAGTGCCCTATTTGATAATTGAGGTTGATTGATCAGGTTAAATGGTCTTCACTTTTACGGCAACGCGCTCAAATGCTTCTAACGGTGCAAGAGAGTTTTTCCATATAGCCCAAAAGGCTGACAGTGAAGAGGTGTGGGTAGTAGGTGGCTCTGGTGTTCGAGACCTTCTTCGGGCCTTCTATTCTGGCTAGTCTCCTCTAAGCTACCCAGCTACCCAGCTACCCAGCTACCCAGCTACCCAGCTACCCAGCTACCCAGCTACCCGACTTCCCTCCGTGCTTCTCCAGCACCCTCACTCCCTCCATCACCATCCCCTTGTCCACCGCCTTGCACATATCGTAGATAGTCAGCAAGCCGACCTGCACGGCAGTCAGGGCTTCCATTTCCACGCCGGTCTGGCCCGTCAGCTCGACGGTGGCGGTGCAGAGAATGGAGCTGGATTCGGGCTCCAGCTCGAACTCCACGGCGACGCGTGTCAGGGCCAGGGGGTGGCAAAGCGGGATCAGGTCGCTGGTCTTTTTGGCGGCCATGATGGCAGCGATGCGGGCCACGCCCAGCACGTCGCCTTTTTTGGCCGTGCCGGCCTGCACAATGGCCAGGGTCTCGGGCTTCATGGTGATGCGGCCTTCGGCGACGGCGATGCGGTGGGTGCTGGGCTTGGCACCGACGTCCACCATATGGGCCTGGCCCTGGGCGTCGAAGTGGGTAAGAGAGGACATGGCGGTTCTTTCCGGCAGCAGACGGGTTCGGCTCTGCAGCGCAATCAAGGTTGAGTGGGTGGTGGAGGGCGGCTATACCTGGGCATCACAGGCGGGCATCTCGCCGCATCCATCAATCAAGGCATCATAGTGGGGTGTTGAATGGTCGGCATATGGAAGATCCGTATGTCGGCAATGCTGTGATTGCCATGCCATTTTTGATGCCAAAACTGCGTACTGTTCATATTCTAAAAGCGCTGACAGCTTCTGTTTTGATAGCTATTCAGGCCATATCACCATTGGCTTGCTCTGCGCAGGCGGCGGGCTTGCCGACCCTGGGCGACGGTGCATCGTCGCTGACCACGGGTGAGGAGCGGCGCCTGGGCGATTCCATCGTCCGCGAGCTTTACCGCGACCCGGACTATCTGGACGACCCGGTGCTGCAGGAGTATGTGGAAGGTATCTGGCTGCATCTGCAGGATGCGGCGCGCAAGAATGGCGAGCTGTCGCCCGAGCTGGAGGAGCGCTTTGCCTGGACGCTGCTCCTGGGCAAGGATCGCCAGGTCAACGCGTTTGCGCTGCCCGGCGGCTATATGGGCGTCTATCTGGGCCTGATCGGCGTGGTCAGCAGCGGCGATGAGCTGGCCTCGGTCATTGCCCATGAAACCAGCCACATCACCCAGCGCCATATTGCCCGCATGATGGCGCAGCAAGGCAAGCAGACGCCGCTGATGCTGGCGTCCATGCTGCTGGGCGCCCTGGCGGCCACGCGCAGCCCCGATGCGGCCATGGCCATCATGATGGGCGGGCCGGCGGCCGTGATGCAGAACCAGCTGAATTTCTCGCGCGCCATGGAGAGCGAGGCGGACCGCATGGGTTACAGCCTGATGTCTCCCGCCGGTTTTGCCCCCCAGGGCTTCGTGAGCATGTTCGGCAAGCTGCAGCAGGCCAGCCGGCTCAATGACAACGGCAGCTGGCCCTATCTGCGCAGCCACCCCTTGACCACCCAGCGTATCGCGGACATGGATTCACGCATTCCGCCCGGCAAGCGCGCGGCCGACCCCGTGCCCACGCTGGAACATGTGATGATGTCGGCCCGTGCGCGCGTGATCTCCAACCCCGGTGTCGAGGTGCGTCGTCA
This sequence comes from Comamonas sp. GW821-FHT11H03, assembly GCF_058807955.1. Taxonomy (NCBI): domain Bacteria; kingdom Pseudomonadati; phylum Pseudomonadota; class Betaproteobacteria; order Burkholderiales; family Comamonadaceae; genus Comamonas; species Comamonas sp. GW821-FHT11H03. The sequence continues at coordinate 218,080 of NZ_JBXARF010000007.1, read as the reverse complement.
ATGGGCCAGGCTGCCGCGTTCCGGCAGTTTCTCCAGCCTGAGCCCGTCCGAGCAGGTCGCTCAGCTCTATGCAGCCACTCTCAGCGCCATGTATCTGCGCGACTGGCCACTGGCGCGCGAGATGGTGCAGCGGCTGCTGGCGGCGACGGCGGGTAATGGGCCAGCGAATATTCAGGCCAGATGGCTGAATGCCGAGCTGGAGTACAAGGCCGACAATCCACAGACGGCCCTGGCTGCCTTGCCCTTGCAGTCGGTGATGGCTCCCCAGGCAGCCCCCAAGGTGACGGCCAGCGGCAATCTGGCCGGGCCGCGCGAGGCCGGGCCGCGTGAGGCCGGGCCCAGCCTGGCCACGATTGTTGTGGTGGAGCGGGTTGCGCCGCGCAGGCCCGAGCTGTTGCTCAAGACGGAAATCCTGCTCAGGCTCAATCAGGCAGGCCCCATGGCCAGCCCCTTGCAGACCTGGGTGACGGACCATCCACGCGATGGCTCGGCCTGGCAGACGCTGGCGCGCGTATGGCGCAGCCAGGGTCAGGAAATGCGTGCCCTGCGGGCCGAAGCCGAGGCCCAGGTGGCGCACTATGACTACGCCGCAGCGGTGGACCGCTTCAAGGCGGCGCAGGATCTGGCCCGCAAGGCCGGTGCCGGTGCCGATTACTTCGAGGCTTCCATCATCGACACGCGCCTGCGTGCTGTCGAAGAGTTACTCCGGGAACAGCTGCGCGACAAGGCGATCAATAAGTAGGCCCAGCACCGAGTAGATCAGCGCACCCAGCATGGCGGCCCAGAAGCCGGTGACATGGAAGCCGCCAAGGATGCCGGAGGCCATCCAGAACATCAGGCCGTTGACCACCAGCAGGAACAGACCCACGGTGATGATGGTCACGGGCAGCGTCAGTATCACCAGGATGGGGCGAATGATGGTGTTGAGCAGGCCGATGACCAGGGCCGCAATCATGGCCGAACCGAAGCTCTGTACCTGAACGCCGCTGTAGACATAGGCGACTGCGAGAAGAGCCGCCGCGCAAAGAAGCCATTTGACGAGGATTTTCATGCTGGCCAGCATAGCAGCAGGCGGTGTCTGCGGTCATCGCGGCACATCATAAAAAAAGCCTTGCGAGGCTTTGGCCGCGCAAGGCTTTTTCAGAGAGTGTCTGATGCTCTTAAATCGAGAGCGAGTCCTCGATCACAAAGCCCATCATGGCGGCAATCGCCGCCATGGTGCCGGGCAGATTCCAGCGGCCGCCGGTGGCGCCTGTCTTGGCGTTGGCCTTGACGGGGGCGGCTTGCACGACCTCCTGCTTGGGGCGGCGGGCATCGATGATCTGCGCTGCGCCATGTTCCTGCTGCAGCTCGGCGACCAGCTCGGTCAGCGGGCCCTTGGCCAGCACGGCGGTGACCTTGCCTCCTGTCGTCGCCATCACGGGCATCAGCGCCGCAAACAGCTTGTCTGCCCATTTGCCGCGCCAGTTCTCGCGAGCGCGATGGCTGACCCATTTGCTCACACGGTGGGTCATGCGCGGAGCACAGGCCACCAGCAACCAGTGGGAGGAAGCCGCCTGGCTCGATCCCGCCAGTGCCTCGAGCATAGGCTGGGCGTATGTGGCGTCATCCACGTAAACAATGATGGGGTTCAAAGTGCGTCCTAACGGGAACGAAGGTTGAAAAATGCGGCACATCTGTAGGAATGTGCCGACTTGTTTCTATTGTGAGTCGTGAAGGCTGCGGTCAGTTCCCGCATTCCTTCACGAATTGCCGAGTTTTCCAGACTTAGTGGGCTGCAACCGCAGGGCGGCGGCTGGCAATGAACTTGCCAAGGGCCAGAACCAGCAATGCGCCGCCGATATGGGCTGCCCAGTACAGGGTCTTGGAGATCTCGGCCAGACCTTGTGCATCGGTCGTGCCCAGCTTGGGCATCCACAGCCACTTATCGGTGTTCACGAACACGGGGTCGGTCACGAACATGCCGCCCGCAATCCAGCCCAGCAGCATGCCGCCGGCCACGATGATCATGGGGAAGCGCTCCATCAGCTTGATGACCAGCTGCGAGCCCCAGACGATGATGGGCACGGAAATCAGCAGACCCAGCACGATCAGCAGCATCTGGTGGTCGCCCGAGCTCTGGGCGGCGCCGGCGATGGCGATCACGTTGTCCACGGACATCACCAGGTCGGCCACGATGATGGTCTTGATGGCGGCAAACAGCTTGTCGCTGCCTTGGATGTTGTCGTGACCTTCGTCATCGGGAGCAATCAGCTTGATACCGATCCAGATCAGCAGGACGGCACCCACGACCTTCAGGAATGGCAGCTGCAGCAGCACCATGGCAAAGGCGATCAGGATGATTCGCAGGATGATGGCGCCGGCAGTACCGTAGATGATGCCTTTGCGACGCTGTTCGGGAGGCAGCTTGCGGCAGGCCAGTGCGATCACGACCGCGTTGTCGCCGCCGAGCAGGATGTCGATGATGATGATTTGGCCCAGCGCAATCCAGAAGGGCGTGTGGGTCAGAAAGTCCAGATCCATGTGATTTTTCCTCGTTGTGGAATGCCGCCGGTGCAGTCTGCATAGGTTTAGCACTTGACGCCAGCGGGTGAAGACCAAGGTGACGTAAGTCGAAGCGCAAACCCGCGCGAGGAATCGTGCAGGGGCAGACACTTTGATTGACCGTCATCGGCCTATCAAAGGTCTTGCTCGATTGCAGCTTGGCTGCAAACCGTATGGCCGGAAGCTTGCGCTTCGTATTGACGACCATCCGCTCATGACGCAAAGCATGCGCCCGATAAGCTACTCCCCTTCGAAGCTGCGCATTTCAACACAGCAGGCATGGGATTTCAAGTTTCAAACCCCATCTAGTTCACAGGTTTTATATTGAGTAAACGTCTTGCAGCGCCTTTGAACAAAGCATAGGCAGCTACCAAAAACGAAGCAACCTTGCGGAAACAGGTCTCATGGCCGCAGCTTATGATCCCTGCTCCATGACTGCTATCCACATCACCGACATCGAAGCTGCCATCAATTACTGGCGAGGCCGTGCTCCATCGCCCGACGGCGTGCTGCTGGCACCCGAGCTCAAGGCTCTGGCCGAGGTGTATGCGCTGATGATTTATGCCTGCGAGTCGGAGGTGGCGGTGGAGGGCTTCCCGTCACATGCCATGGCTGCCTGGCTGGCCTGGTTCGACACCATGCCCGATACGCCTTGCATTGCCATCTGCTCGACCAGTCAGGGCGACGAGAAATGCAAGGGCTGCGGCCGCAGTTTCGACGAGGTGCAGCACTGGACGGCCATGGAGCCTGCCGAGAAGCGGGCCGTATGGCGCCGCATCACGGTCGAGGGCGATTCCTGGCGCTTCACCCGCTATGCGGAGCGTGCCGTGGAGCGTAAACGCACCCCCTGAGCCGCTGCGCCCAGGCGGCCCCGCGCCTTTCCACTGTCTCGCTTCGCGGGATGGGGACGATGCCATCGCTGCGGGGCGGCCCTTGCTCGGCACCCCGCGCCAATGCCCGGTCAGGGCTGTGCCTTATTTCCAGCGCGTGGGCTCGACAAACACGGTGCCCAGATTGCTGGACAGTGTGAGCTGGCCTTCCTGAATCGTGGCCTGCAGCTGCATGCTGCGCTCGGCCATCGAACCCAGTTGCTGGGCCACTTCCGAGTCGATGTAATGCACTTCCAGCTTGCTTTGGCGCGCCAGCTTGCCTTCCAGACCCTTCCACCAGACATGGGAGGCGTGGTTGAAGGGGTAGACCAGCATATGGTCCGACTTGTTGCAGGCTTTGGTGATGGGCTTTTCGTCGGGCTGGCCGACTTCGATCCACAGACGCTTCTGGCCGGTGTAATCGGTGATGTGCACGTCCGGATCGTCGGGGTCGGACAAACCAATGCCAAAGCCCAGCGTGCCATCACCATTGCACAGGTCTTGCAGCTTCCAGGCGTTCAGCGCCAGGGCCACCAGGCGCACCATCATGCGGTCATCGGTTTCGCTGGGGTGGCGCGCCAGTGTCAGATTGTGGTCGGCGTAGTAGTTGTGGTCGATGTCGGCAATCGACAGATTGGCTTTGAAGATGGTGGACTTGATGGCCATGGCGGTGCTGCCCGCAGGCAGTCCTTTTGAAAACTATCAAAAACAAGAGCTGCCAGCGCCAATCAACATTGGCTTTGGCAGCTCTTTGATGCTGAAAAGCTTGAGTATCAAGCGCTAGCAGCTATCCTTTTTGTGGATCAGGCTTGCGGATCAAACGCGCTTGGCCAGCTCGGCAGCCTTGCCGATGTAGGAGGCGGGCGTCATGGCCAGTAGACGGTCCTTGTCGGCCTGGGGAATTTCCAGGCTGTGGATCAGCTTGTGCAGGTCTTCGGCCAGCACGGTCTTGCCGCGCGTGACTTCCTTGAGCTTTTCGTAAGCGCCTTGCACGCCATAGCGGCGCATCACGGTCTGGATGGGCTCGGCCAGCACTTCCCAGGCGTGGTTCAGGTCGTCCTGCAGGCGCTCTTCGTTGAGCTCGAGCTTGTTCAGGCCGGTCATCAGCGAGGCGTAGGCCAGCGTGGTGTAGCCGAAGGCCACGCCGATGTTGCGCAGCACGGTGGAGTCGGTCAGGTCACGCTGCCAGCGGCTGATGGGCAGCTTCTCGGCCAGGTGCTTGAGCATGGCGTTGGCCATGCCCAGATTGCCTTCGCAGTTCTCGAAGTCGATGGGGTTGACCTTGTGGGGCATGGTGGACGAGCCGATCTCGCCGGCCTTCAGGCGCTGCTTGAAGAAGCCCAGGGAGACATAGCCCCAGATGTCGCGCGACAGGTCGATCAGGATGGTGTTGGTGCGAGCCATGGCATCGAACAGCTCGGCCATGTAGTCATGGGGCTCGATCTGGATGGAGTAGGGCTGGAAGCTGATGCCCAGACCCTTGGGTTCGGCGGATTCCACCACGCTCTGGCTGAAGGCTTCCCAGTCGAACTCGGGCCAGGCCGACAGGTGGGCGTTGTAGTTGCCCACGGCGCCGTTCATCTTGCCCAGGATCTTCACGCCGGCGATGTTGGCAGCGGCCTTTTGCAGGCGCACGACCACATTGGCCAGTTCCTTGCCCACGGTGGTGGGGGAGGCGGTCTGGCCGTGCGTGCGGCTGAGCATGGGCACTTCGGCGTAGAGGTGGGCCATCTCGCGCAGCTTGGCGATGATGCCGTCGATGGCAGGCATCAGCACGGTGTCGCGGCCGACGCGGATCTGCAGGGCGTGGCTGGTGTTGTTGATGTCTTCGCTGGTGCAGGCAAAGTGCACGAACTCGGCCGCCTTTTGCAGCTCGGCGCGACCGTCGAACTTGGACTTGATCCAGTACTCCACGGCCTTCACGTCGTGGTTGGTGGTCTTTTCGATGGCCTTGATGGCGTCTGCATCGGCTTCGGAGAAGTTGGCCACCAGTGCGTGCAGATAGTCACGCGATTCGGCCGACAGCGCGGGGAATTCGGCAAAGCCGGCATCCGACAGGGCGATGAACCAGGTCACCTCGACCTGAACACGGCGGTGCATATAGCCGTATTCGCTCATGATGGGGCGCAGTGCGGACAGCTTGGCGGCGTAGCGGCCGTCCAAGGGAGAGATGGCGGTGAGGGAGGACAGGTTCATGGTGGCGCAATTGTAGGTGCGCGGCATCAGTCGCACGCAGCGCTGGGTTGCTCGGCGGCTGTGGCTGGCATGCCTACAAGCCCTGTGCAGCAGCAGCCGGGCCGCCATGGCAGCGCATAGAATCGTTGCACCGGCCCGTCGCCGGTGACTCGTGTCATGGAACCGCTGCTATGAAACTAATAGGCTCCACCACCAGCCCCTTTGTGCGCAAAGTCCGCGTCGTGCTGGCCGAAAAGAAGCTGGACTATCAATTCGTCGAAGAGAACCCCTGGGAGCAAGCGCTTTCACCCGGTACGGGCAATCCTCTGGGCAAGGTGCCGCGCCTGGTCATGGACGGCACTGAGGCCATGTTCGACTCGCGCGTCATCGTCGAATATCTGGACACGCTTTCGCCGGTCGGCAAGCTGATTCCGGGCACGGGCCGCGAGCGCGCCGAGGTCAAGACCTGGGAGGCCCTGGCTGACGGCATGCTGGACGCTGCGGTTCTGGTGCGGCTGGAGGCCACCTGGCCCGGGCGCAGCGCAGAGCAGCGCAGCCAGGCCTGGATGGATCGCCAGATGGGCAAGGTCCGGGCCGCGCTCAAGGTCATGTCGCAGGGATTGGGCGAGAAGCCGTTTTGCTGTGGTGGCACGCATCTGACGCTGGCCGATATCAGCGTCTGCTGTGCCCTGGCCTGGCTGGATTTCCGCTTTCCCGAGATGGACTGGCGCGCCGAACACCCGAATCTGGCCGCCTTGCTGGCCAAGCTGGCGGCGCGCCCCAGCTTTTTGAACACAGTGCCCCACTGAGTGGCAGCATGTCGTCAAAGAAAAGGCCACTCGGAAGTGGCCTTTTTTGAGGGCATAAAAAAGCTGCGAAGCATCCCGAAACGAATTAAGAGAGGGAGGGAGGAGAAGCGCTCCGGGGATTGTTCAATGGGCGTACCCAAGGGCTTCGCAACTGGAAATTGGTGAATGCAGACCTGTCAGTTCATTGCACTTGACTATCAGATAAGACACTGTTGCAGAAGTTCCAGCCCCCGTGGGTTTCATTTTTGTAACAGTTTGGCAATGCCTGTAGGCAAATCTTGATGGATGCTGCCAGCGCCTCGAAAAGCAGGTGCTCACCAATCTCCAGGCCCTTGGAGCCGTTAGCTGCTTTGCGTTGAGGCGACAGGCCCGAACACCGCAGCCCAGAGCTTGAGTACCGCTTCACGCTGGACTTGGGCCTGCTCTGGCTCCAGCTGTCCGGAGCGCTCATCCAGTCTTGCCACGTGTTGCAGGCGACGCAGCTCGCGGTAGGCCTTGGCTGCTTCATAGCCCACTGCCTTGGGCAGCAGGCCCGCGTCTTCGGCGCGCTGCAGCAAGGCGATATTGCCCACGTTGGCAATCAGCTCGCGGTGTGCACCGGATTCGGCCAGCACCAGGTACTGCACGGCAAATTCCACATCCACCATGCCGCCGGGGCTGTGCTTGACGTCAAACAGGCCGCCGCGTACCGGATGGGCGCCGCGCACCCGCTCACGCATGGTTTCAATCTCGTTGCGCAGCGCCGCGGCATCGCGCGGCGCAGTGATGACGGATTCGCGCACCGCATCAAAGCGCTGATGCAGGTGCAGATCGGTCGCAGGCTCGCCTGCCGGCGAGGGAAAGTCGCGGCTGCCCAGGACAAAGCGGGCACGCGTCATGGCCTGGTGTTCCCAGGTCCAGGCGGTGTTGCTGCCGCGCTGCTGCTGGTAGTTGGCATAGGACTCGAAGCTGGTCACCAGCAGACCCGAGTTGCCGTTGGGGCGCAGCGCGGTGTCGATCTCGAACAGATCGCCTTCACCGGTCTTGACGGTCAGCCAGTTGATGAGCTTGCGCACATAGGCCGCGTAGACCTCGGGCGCGCGGTCATCGTCGTCATCGAAGACGAAGACGATGTCCAGATCGCTGCCGTAGCCAAGTTCCTTGCCGCCCAGCTTGCCGTAGCCCACGATGCCGAAGCGCGGCGTATCGCGATGGCGGCTCTTGAGCCGGCTCCAGCACCATTGGGCCGTGATGCGCAGCACGCTGTCGGCCAGCGCGCTGAGGTCGTCGGCCACCTGCTCCACGGTAATGCGGCCTTCGATATCGCGCGCCAGCGTGCGAAAGACTTCGGCATGGTGGGCGCGGCGCAGCAGATTGAGCAGGGTTTCGTCGTCGTCCTCTCCCGTCGATTGCAGGGCGGCCAGACGCATGGCCAGCTCGTGCTCGAAGTCTGCTGCGACAAAGCGCTCCTTGAGGATGGCATCGCTGGCCAGCTCATCGATCACTCCGGGGTGTTGCTGCAGGTAACGTGCCGGCCAGCGTGCCGCTCCTAAAAGATGTAGCAATCTCTCGTGAACTGCCGGGCGTTCCAGCAGCAGCGCGAGATAGCTTTCGCGGCGCAGCAGGGGCTCCAGCCATTGCAGAAAGCGTTTGGCGGCTTCTTCGCCGGACTGGCCGCTTTCCACCCATTGCGCGGTGCGCTCCACCAGCCTGAACAAGCGCGCACGGGCCTCGTCGCGCAGGCCGTTGATGCGGGTGTTGCTGCGCCAGTCGGCGACCTGGCCGGCCAGTGAGGGCGGCAGGGTCTCGATGAGGTCTTCGATGTCTCTGGGCGTGGGCGGACCACCTGCCGCTGCCTTGGCGGCATTGCAGTGGCCGTTGCTGCATTGCTGGGAGTCACCGCCGAGCAAGGTGTCGAACTCCTGCGCCACCAGTTCGCGGTGCTCGTCGAGCTGGTGCAGAAAGCCACAGGCATCGTCATAGCCCAGGGTGCGCGCAATCCACAGCAGATCATCGTCGCGTGTGGGCAGCACATGGGTCTGCTGATCGTCCAGATACTGGATGCGGTGCTCCACCTGGCGCAAGAAGATGTAGGCGCGGCTCAGCGCATCGGCAATCTCGGCGCTCATCAGATTGGCCTGCACCAGGCGCTGCAGGGCTTCCAGCGTGGGTCGGCGGCGCAGCTCGGGGAACTGGCCGCCGCGCACCACCTGCAGCAGCTGCACGATGAATTCGATCTCGCGGATGCCGCCGCGCGAGAGCTTGACGTCGTTGGCGCGCTCGGGATGGCCCGCACTGCGCTTGGAGGCGTGGTCGCGGATCTGACGGTGCAGGCTGCGTAGCGAGTCGAACACCGCATAGTCCAGGTAGCGGCGGAACACAAAGGGCAGCACCACGCCGCGCAGGGCCTGGACGTTGGGGGTCTGGATATCGGCCAGCGGCGCCACGATGCGGCTCTTGAGCCAGGCAAAGCGCTCCCACTCCCGGCCGTGAATCTGCAGATACTCCTCCAGCGAGGACAGCGAGACGGCGGGGGCGCCGGAATTGCCGTTGGGCCGCAGGGCCAGATCGACGCGAAAGACAAAGCCGTGTTCGGTGGTGTCGCCGATCAGGCTGAAGATGCCTTTGACGGCACGGCCGAAGTACTCGTGGTTGGAAATCACGCCGCGCCCGTCGGCCTGGCCCCGGGTGTCGCCGTCATGTTCGTAGACGTAGATCAGGTCGATGTCGCTGGAGACATTGAGCTCGCGGGCGCCGAGCTTGCCCATGCCGATGACCCAGAACTGGACTTCCTGACCTGCCGGCCCCTGAGGCGCGCCGTGCCGGACATCGAGTTCGGCACGCACCTGGGTGCAGGCACGATCCAGGGCCAGCTCGGCCAGCTCGGTGACGGCCTTGGTCACCACGGCGAGAGGTGCCTGCTGTTCGCAGTCCAGAACGATGATGCGCTCCATCACCAGCTGGCGCAGCACGCGCAGCGCCGCGGAGAGGTCCAGGCCGCGCGACTGCAGCGTGCCCAGGGCCTGCTCCATCAGGGAGTGGTCGGGGGCTCCCGGCGGCAAGACGTCAAACCAGTTCTCGTAACGGCGGTGAAGGCGCTGCACAAAGCGCGAGTACTGGGCCGGGGAAGGAACGTTGAGGGCGTTTTCTGCCATTGCTTGCTCTGGGGACTGCATGCGGACCGTAAAAAATGGTGTCAGGCAGGCAGGTAATCAGCTCGGCAACGTGTGGTTACCGAAACGCGCACGGGGCGCCGGTCATAATTCCTGCCATTGCTAGGCCACCGATGATCGAACCGAAACCACTCCCAACTCGCCAAATTCATCGGCTGGCCAGCTTGGCACGGTGGTCTTTGGGACTGGTCCTTAGCCTGTGGCTGCTGCTGGCCACCGTGTGGGGGGTGCTCCATTTCTGGATTGTGCCGCGAATCGAGCAGTGGCGCCCTGAGCTGGAATCCCTGGCCTCACGCAGCCTGGGTATACCGGTTTCCATAGGCCGGCTGCATGCGTACCGATCGGGTCTGGTGCCGACTTTCGAGCTGGGCGATGTGGTCCTGCATGACCCTGCGAACAAGAGTGAGGCCTTGCTGCTGCCCAAGGTGGTGGTGGCGGTCTCCGCCCATTCGCTGATGACCCTGGGCGTGGAGCAGATATACCTTGAAGGGCCGGATCTGACGGTCCGCCGCGATGCCGACGGCCAGATCTTTGTCGCCGGCATTGCCGTGTCATCCGATCCGGGGCATGGGGGCGACTCCGACTGGATCTTCTCCCAGCCCGAAATCGCCATCCGCAGCGGCAAGCTGCAGTGGGTGGACGAGCTGCGCCATGCCGCGCCCTTGCAACTGCAGGATGTGGATCTGGTGCTGCGCAACAAGCGCTGGCATCACTCCCTGCGGCTGGATGCCACGCCGCCAGAGGGCTGGGGCCAGCGCTTTACGGTCATGGGCAACTTCAAGGAGCCTTTGCTGTCGGTGCATGAAGGGCGTCTGGAGCGCTGGAGCGGACAGGCCTATCTGGACTTCACGCATATCGACCTGTCCCATCTGGGCCAGTATCTGGGTCCGCAGGACTGGAAGCTGCAGCAGGGCAAGGGCTCGGTCAGGGCCTGGCTGGATGTGGAACGCGGCCAGCCCGTAGGCGGGGTGGCCGATGTCGCCGTGCAGGCGTTGCAACTTCAATGGCGGGACAGACCTGAGCCCCTGGCCCTGCAGGCCTTGCGGGGGCGCCTGCGGGCCAAGAATCAAAACGGTTACCAGTTTTCCGTCCAGGGATTGCAGTTCACGGCCGATGACGGCCTGAGCTGGCCCAGAGGCGATTTCAGCCTGCGCTATGTGCCCACCGGCGCTTCCGAGCAGGGCAGCCAGGGCGAGCATGGCGACGTTCAGGCCGATGGCATCGACCTGGCCATTGCGGCGCAGATGCTGCAGCGTCTGCCCCTGCCGCAGGCCGTGCAGACCCAGCTCAAGGCGCTTGCGCCGGCAGGACAGCTGAGTGATCTCAAGTTGTCATGGCGCGGACCTCTGCAGCAGCTGGCGCAGTACAAGGCTTCGGGGCGGTTCGAGCAGCTGGGATTGCGCTCCCAGGCTTCGCAGGAGGGCCCCCACAGCATAGGCATTCCAGGCGTGCGGGGCTTGAGCGGCAAGTTCAGCCTGGACCAGGACAGCGGCGAGGCCACGCTGACCAAGGCGCCGGCCGCCAATCAGGCCATGCTGAGCTTTCCCGGCGTGTTTGAAGACCCCGATATCCCGTTCGATCAGCTCGACAGCCTGGTGCGCTGGCAGTTGCTGGACAAGGGCCGGACCATCAAGGTGCAGGTGCCCCGGCTGCGTTTCGCCAATGAGGACACGGCTGGCCAGGCCCAGGCCAGCTGGCAGTCCGGTGCAGGGACCAAGGAGCAGCCGCGCTTTCCGGGGCTGCTGGATCTGCAAGGGCAGCTCAGCCGCGCCAAGGGGGAGCGCATTTATCGCTATCTGCCCCAGGATCTGGGCAGCGATGCGCTGCGCTATGTGCGCGAGGCCATCACCACGGGTCAGGCCAGCGCGGTGAACTTCCGCGTCAAGGGCGAGCTCGAGCATGTGCCGTTTGAAAAACCGGGCAAGGGCGAATTCCACATCAGTGCCCAGATGCATGATGTGAACTACCAGTTCGTGCCTGGCTATCTGCTCGGGCCCGGCGAAAAGCCCTGGCCGCCGCTGACCAGGCTGTCGGGCGAGCTGGTGTTCGAGCGCAACTCCATGCAGGTGCGCAAGGCCAAGGGCTTTCTGGGGCATACCGCCATCGTGGTCGATGAAGCGCAGGCCGGAGTGGCCGACTGGAACCTGACCGAGGTGGAGGTCAACGCCAAGGCTCATGGAGCCCTGGGCGATATGCTGAATCTGGTTCAAGGCTCTGCCCTGTCTGCGCTGACCGCCCACGCGCTGGATAGCAGCAAGGCCACGGGCAATGCCAAGCTCAGCCTCAGGCTGCATCTGCCCACCATGCATATGGAGCGCAGCAAGGTTCAGGGTGAAGTGGCGCTGGCGGGCAATACGCTGCAGCTGATGCCCGAGGTGCCCGCGCTCAGCCAGTTGCGCGGCAATGTGCAGTTTTCGGAGACCGGCTTTCAGCTCTCGGGTGTGCAAGCCAAAGCGCTGGGCGGTGATGTGCGCATCGAGGGCGGCATGAAGCCCGCCGCCGATGCCGCCACGGCTGCGGTGCAAGTGCGTGTGGACGGTATTGCCACCGCCCAGGGCCTGCGAGATGCCAGGGAGATGAGCGATTTGGCGGCTCTGGGCAAGCATCTGCAAGGCCAGGCCCGTTATGGCTTGCAGATCAAGGTGTTGCACAGCGTGCCGGAAATCAGTCTGCAGTCCGACCTGCAAGGCATGGCGGTCATGTTGCCAGCTCCTTTGGGCAAGGCGGCCGACAGCTCCCTGGCCTTGCGTGTCAACCGCACAGTGCCAGCCGTGGCCAAGCCGCTGACTGATCAGTTCAGCGTGCAATGGGGCAATCAGGCCGCAGCCTTGCTGGAGCGCGATATCAGCGGGGCGCAGGCCCGCATCACACGCGGCAGCCTGGAGCTGGTGGAGGCGGGCAAGGCGGAAGCCGCTTTGCCGCCTGCGGGCCTGCAGGCCAGGGTGCAGCTGCCGGTGCTTGATCTGGATGCCTGGAGTCGTTTGTGGCCCGATGGCGCAGGGGGCGCTGCCGATGGTCCTGGTGCCGAGGAAGAGAGCTGGCGCCAGTTTGTGCCGCAGCAGTTGGCGCTCAAGGCGCGGGAGGTCAAGCTCCATGGCCGTTCGCTGCACGATGTATCCCTGCAGCTCAGCCATGCCAACAAGGTCTGGACCAACCAGATCCAGTCACGCGAGCTGGCGGGGCGTGTGGAGTATCGCGAGTCATCTGCGCAGGAGCCGGGCGGCCTGGTCATCGCCAAGCTCTCGCGTCTGAGCATTCCCGACGGCCCGGACGAAGGGCTGGATGCTGCTGCGGAACAGAGCGGCAATGTGCGCGAGTTACCGGCCTTGCAGGTCAGCGTGGACGACTTCCAGCTGGGCAAGCGTTCGCTGGGCAAGCTGGATGTGGTGGCGCGCAATCAAGGCCTGTCCGCCGGCGCGGGGCAGCGCGAATGGCAACTGTCGCGCTTCAATATCAGCACTCCCGAGGCGACGTTGACGGCCCAGGGCTCCTGGGGGCTGCGCTCCAGTGACAAAAAGCACCCGGGTCAGACCCAGCTGCAGTTCCAGCTCAATCTGCGCGATGTGGGCAAGCTGCTCAATCGCTTTGACATGCCTGGCGTGGTTGCCAATGGACAGGGTCAGCTGCAGGGTGAAATCAGCTGGACAGGAGCGCCCGTGACGCCGGAGTTCAAGACCATGTCCGGCGCAGTGCATCTGGAGGTGCAAAAAGGCCAGTTCCTCAAGGCCGATCCGGGACTGGCCAAGCTGCTGGGCGTGCTCAGCCTGCAGTCCTTGCCCAGGCGGCTGACGCTGGACTTCCGCGACGTGTTCCGCAACGGCTTCTCGTTCGACTTCATGCGGGGCGATGTCAGCATAGAGCGCGGCATAGCCAAGACGAATAACATGCAGATGAAGGGCGTGAACGCGGCCGTGCTGATGGAGGGCCTTGCCGATATCGACAAGGAAACCCAGGACCTGCATGTGGTGGTGGTGCCGGAGATCAACGCCCTGTCCGCCTCCCTGGTTGCGACGGCCATCAACCCCGTGGTGGGGCTGAGCAGCTTTCTGGCCCAGATGATTTTGCGTGGCCCGCTGATTGCGGCCACGACCAAGGAGTTCCATATCCACGGCAGCTGGGAAGACCCGCAGGTGACCGAGCTGCCCAGGCGCAGCGTGCCCAAGGCCGGTGCCGACGGTGTCGACAAGCAGCCCGCTGCCGCTGCAGGCTCACAGGAGAAGCCATGAAGATTGCCGCTCTACAAATGGTCTCGGGTCAGGATGTCGCCGCCAATCTGGCGCAGGCGCGCAGCCTGATGCAGCAGGCCGCCGCCCTGGGCGCGGAGCTGGTGGTGCTGCCCGAGTATTTCTGTGCCATGGGTGCCAGGGACACCGACAAGCTGGCCTACCGGGAGGTTTTTGGCCAGGGGCCGATCCAGGACTTCATGGCCGCTGCCGCCAGGCAGCTGGGACTGTGGGTGGTGGCCGGCACGCTGCCGCTGCAGGCCGCTGATGACAGCCACGTGCTCAACACCAGTCTGGTCTATTCACCTGACGGCGAATGCGTGGCCCGCTACGACAAGATCCACCTGTTTCAGTTCGACAACGGGCGCGAGAGCTATACCGAGGCCGCCGTGGTGCAGGCGGGCAGCCAGCCCGTGGTCTGCGACATACAGGCCAGAAATGGCGTGAGCTGGCGCCTGGGCCTGAGCGTCTGTTATGACCTTCGCTTTCCCGAGCTGTACCGCGCGCTCAGCGCACAGGGGGCCGATCTGCTACTGGTGCCAAGTGCCTTCACCTACACCACGGGCCAGGCGCACTGGGAGGTGTTGCTGCGGGCGCGGGCGATAGAGAACCTGGCTTATGTGCTGGCACCGGGCCAGGGCGGCGTGCATGAAAACGGTCGTCGCACCTGGGGCCACAGTCTGCTGATCGATCCCTGGGGCGAGGTGCAGGGCCTGCAGGCCAGCGGCGCCGGCGTGGTGGCGGGAGAGCTCAATCGCGACCGCTTGCTGCAAGTGCGCCAGCAATTGCCGGCCTTGAGCCATCGTGTGCTGTGACTGATCCGCTAAATACCACTCTTGACGAGCTGCCCGAGGACCATCCTGCGCATTGGCCCTGGCGGCGCTGGCGCATGGCCTGGAAGCGCTGGTCGCTATGGACCTTGCTGGTGGCACTGGTGGTCAGCATGCTGGTCACCATGGTCTGGCTGGCCGGGCGCTATGAAGCATCGCAGGTGCAGGAAAAGCTGGAGCGCGATACCGCCAATGCCGTTGGCGATATCCGTGCAGCGCTGGGGCGCAATCTGCAGGACCTGCTGGCGCTGAGCGCCTACAGCGGCAAGCACTCGAGCTGGCGTGAGCAAGCGACCGAGCTGCTGCAGCAGCGCCGTGACCTGATGCGCATCGAGTGGCGGGGCGAAAACATGCGCCTCATCGAGCATGCAGAGACGCCTTATCGCACCCTGCTGGTCGAAGACGAAAGCCATTTGCCCGAGCTGCATTCGGGCGAGGCACTGACCTGTACCCAGGCCAGACGCGTCAACGGGCCATCGTATTCGCCCAGCCGCTTCCAGCTGCTGGGCGAGGGCCTGGGCACGGAGACCATGCAGGTCTGCATGCCGCTGACGGAGAACGGCCATGTGGTGGGCTATGTGCTGGGCACCTACAGCCTGCAAGGCATTCTCATGGCCCAGGTGGGCAAGTCCCTGCCGCGCACCCAGGAGGTTTCGTTCACCGAGCCGGACGGCACGCGTCTGGCCATGGTGGGCGCGGCCTGGCGCGGCTCGCGCATGTTCACGGCCCAGCAACTGCTGGATTTGCCCGGCAACACCCTGGTGCTGCGCATGGACAGCTGGCATCACGCGCCCAGCGTCTTTCCGAATGTGATGACGGCGCTGGTGACAGGCATGTCGATCGCGCTGGTGACCGTGGTGGTGGTGCTGGTGCGCGACAACCGTCGCCGCCTGCGGGCGGAGCGAGATCTGGGCGATGCGCTGGCCTTTCGCAAGGCCATGGAGGACTCCCTGGTCACGGGCATGCGTGCACGTGACCTCCAGGGCCGCATCACCTATGTGAACCCGGCCTTTTGCAATATGGTGGGCTTCAGTGCGCAGGAGCTGCTGGGCCTCAATGTGGCGCCTTACTGGCCGCCCGAGCTGGCCCAGGAATATGTGAGCCGGCGCGATCAGCGCCTTGCCGGCTTGCTGCCCACACCGCGCCAGGGCCACGAGAGCGTATTCATGCGCAAGGACGGCTCGCGCTTTCCGGTGCTGATTTTCGAGGCACCGCTGATCACCGCCCAGGGCCAGCACACGGGCTGGATGAGCGCCTTCATCGACATCAGCGAGCAGCGCCGCATGGAGGAGATGTCGCGTGCCTCCCAGGAGCGCCTGCAGGCCACGGCACGCCTGGCGACCGTGGGCGAGATGGCCTCCATGCTCAGCCATGAGCTGACACAGCCGCTGGCCGCCATTTCCAGCTATGCCACGGGCTCGCTGAATCTGCTCGAGCATGAGCCTAGCGACCCTCATGCCCCGCATATCAAGGACTTGCGCATGGCTCTGGAGCGCATCAGCTTTCAGGCCGATCGCGCGGGCAAGGTCATCAAGAGCGTGCGCGATTTCGTGCGCCGGCGAGACAAGTCCAGAGAGGTGGTGCCGCCCGTAGAGCTGATCGATGCCGTCATGCCTCTGGTCTATCTGCAGGCGCACAAGCTCAATGCAAATGTGCAGCTGGAGCTGGAGCCCGATCTGCCGGGGGTGCTGTGTGATGTCACCATGGTCGAGCAGGTTCTGCTCAATCTGGCGCGCAACGGCATGCAGGCCATGGACCTGCCCGAGCTCAAGGAGAGGGTGTTGACCATGGCTGTCAGGCGCAGTTCTGACGGTAATAACGCGCGTTGGGTAGAATTTTCCATCATGGACTGCGGCGCCGGCATTTCTTCGGAAGTCGCCGAGCAGCTGTTCACCCCCTTCTTCACCACGCGCACCGAAGGCATGGGCCTGGGCCTGAGCCTGTGCCGCACGGTGGTGGAGCAACATGGTGGTCGCCTTGATTACCGCCCGCACCTCCCGCAGGGCACGGAGTTTGTCTTCACGCTTCCGGCCCACAGGGAACCCAGAAAGAACTAGGCTTCATGGAACCTGTCACCGACGCTACCGTCTACGTTGTGGACGACGATGCCGATGTCCGAGAGGCATTGGCATGGCTGCTGCGTTCGCGCCGATTGCTGAGCGAGTGCTATCGCAACGCCGAAGAATTCGAGCAGGCCGTGCTGCAGACCACCCCCGTGACGCGCCGACCCTGTTGCCTGCTGCTCGATATGCGCATGACGGGCATGAGCGGCCTGTCGCTGTTCGACCGCATGCTGGAGCGCGGCCAGATCGAGGCCATGCCCGTGATCTTTCTGACCGGACATGCCGATGTCCCCACGGCCGTGGATACGGTCAAGCGCGGTGCCTTCGACTTTTGCGAGAAACCGTTTTCCGACAACGCGCTGGTGGACCGTGTGGAGCAGGCTCTGGCGCTGTCTGCCGAGCATCTGGCTGCCTTGCAGGCGCGCGAAGAGGTGCGTAGCCGTTTGGACGAGCTGACCGATCGGGAAAAGGACGTGATGAAACTGGTCGTCGAGGGCGTACCGAACAAGCTGATCGCCGATCAGCTCGACATCAGCGTGCGCACCGTGGAAGTGCACCGCGCGCGGGTCTTCGACAAGATGCAGGTCAAGTCGGCCGTCGAGCTGGCCAATCTGCTGCGCAACGCCTGAATAAAAGCCCCCGCGACATGAAAAAAGCCCCGCCAGGCGGGGCTTTTTGCTGGTCTCGCGCTGGCTTATTGAGGCGCACGTTCGCCCACGAAGATTTCCACGCGGCGGTTGCGCGCACGGCCTTCGTTGGTGGCATTGGAGGCCACAGGCTGGTGCGAGCCCATGCCCTGCACCTGGATGCGGGCACCGTTGACGCCGCGCGATGTCAGATAGTTGCGGGTGCTCTCGGCACGCTGCAGCGACAGAGGGTTGTTGATGGCATCGGAGCCTGTGCTGTCGGTGTGACCGATGATGCGCACTTCTGCGTTGGGGTTGTTGCGCAGACCTTCGGCAAAGCGATCGAGGATGGGGGCGAAGTTGCCCTTGATGTCGGCGCGGCCGGTGTCAAAGGAAATATCGCTGGGGATGTCCAGCTTGAGCTGGTTGTCCGCAGTCTGTGTCACGCCCACGCCTGTGCCCTGGGTCGCGGCTTCCATTTCACGCTTTTGCTTCTCAAGGTTCTGCGACCAGATATAGGTGCCCAGTGCACCTACGCCAGCGCCGATCAGGGCGCCCGCGCCGGCGTTGTGGCCGGTCAGTGCACCGATGGCCGCGCCGCCCAGCGCACCCACGCCTGCGCCGGTGGCGGTGCGACGCGTGGTGTCCGACATGCCGCCGGTATTGGCACAGCCGGTGATCAACAATGCAGAGGCCAGAGCGGCCGTCACAGCCATTTGCTTGCGCATAGAAAACTCCTTAGTTTGATGAACGACCCGGAGGGTCCTGCAAACCAGCTTCGCGTAAAAGCTGCAAGGCCACGAGCGTACTGCCAAGAGAAGGCAAAAAAAGTAGGACGCGGGCCAGCGAGCGGTTTCTGGTGCAAAAGATTGTCACATCCAGCCCGCGCCGCAGTGGCTGCAGCGTCATGGGCTAAGCTCGATTAGAGCGATCTTGTTCGGGGTCTGCAAGCACTTCTTTGTGCGTTGCCGGCTCGACCGGGGCCGGCAACTCACCCTTTTTCCGACCCGAGAACATGGTCCACCACACAATAGCGACCAAAATGGCCAATGCCAGCAGAGCTTCAAGCAAAATCAGACCCATGAATTTCCATCTCCTGCGCCGTTTTTCACTGGCGCTGATTGTAGGAACCCTGGTGGCATGCACCACCACCAAGCAGCAAAACGACCCGGCACCGGTGCCCGAGATGGCTCCGCATGGCGGGCCGGCTTCCGCAGCCAGGCCGCCGTTCACCGCCAATGTACCGACTAAAAGCCGCTGGGTGGCGGTGGATTGGGGCGAGTTGCCCGGCGTGCCCCAGGATTCTCTGAACGAGGCCTGGAATGCCTGGATCAAGAACTGCGAGCGTCCCAGCACCGTGTTTGCCAATCTGTGCGGCGAGGTGCGCCGCCTGAGCATTGCCTCGGAAGACGAGCAGCGCAGCTGGATGATGAACACGCTGCAGCCCTATCGCATCGAAGCGACCACGGGCAGCCCCGACGGCATGCTGACCGCCTATTACGAGCCCCTGTACGAGGCGCGCCGTGTACAGGGCAACGGCTTCAATGTGCCCATCTATCAGGTCCCGCAGGGCTTTGGCAAGCGCAAGCCCTGGTTCACGCGCCAGCAGATCGACACCAACCCCGAGGCGCAGGCCGCGCTGGCCGGCCGTGCCATTGCCTGGCTGCGCGACCCGGTGGACATGCTGGTGCTGCATATCCAGGGCTCGGGCCGGCTGATGCTGACCGAGGCCGACGGTCGCCAGCGCATGATCCGCGTAGCCTATGCCGGCACCAACGATCAGCCCTACAAGAGCGTGGGCCGCTGGCTGCTCGATCAGAACCTGGTGCGCGACGCCACCTGGCCGGGCATCAGCGCCTGGATTGCCGCCAATCCGTCGCGGGTCAACGAGATGCTGTGGAGCAATCCGCGCTATGTGTTCTTCCGCGAGGAGGCGCTCAATGACTTCGATGCCCAGTTCGGCCCCAAGGGCGCGCAGGGCGTGGCGCTGACGCCGGGCCGCTCCATTGCCGTGGACCGCAACAGCATCCCCTACGGCACGCCGGTCTGGCTGTCCACGCCCGGCCCCACCGTCTCGCTCAACCGCCTGGTGTTTGCGCAGGATACGGGCAGCGCCATTCTGGGCGCCGTGCGCGCCGACTATTTCATGGGCTGGGGGGCCGAGGCCGGCGATGTGGCGGGCCGCATCAAGCAGCCGCTCAAGCTCTGGGCCTTCTGGCCCAAGGCCCTGGCCGGATCGGCGCCGCATCTGCGCTGATGCAAAAAACAGGAGCTGCAAGCGCTTGTCAGTCAATGAATTTCAATGGATAACTATCTGAAATCCTTGCACTGAAAGCGCTAGCAGCTCTCTTTTAGAGAGCGTCGGTGAAGTAGCGCTGCACCACGGGCGGCTCCTTGCCCTTGTGAAAGCTCAGCTTGCGGTCGCGCAGCGCCACATCGGCGGTCGTCACGCGCTCGAAGCGGCGCAGGTGCTCGGTCCAGGACTCGTCGGTGATCTGCTCCACGAAGCGCTCGGGATGGCTCATGCTGTGCAGCAGGCTCCAGGACAGCGCGCCCTGGCGCAGGCGGCTGCGCCGGCTCAGCTGCATCAGATCGCGGAAGGCGCCGGCCCTGGCCGGATCGATCAGGTACTCGATGGTCACCACCACGCGGCCGGCTTCGGGCGGCAGCGCGGCCGTCGGCGGCGTGAAGGCGCGCGACGGGCTGAGGTCTTCCTCGATGTCGCGGTCCGGGTTCAGGCGCTGCACGATCAGCAGGGCCGTCAGCCCGCTGACGGCGGCCACGGCCATGCTGATCTGCACCGAGCCCAGGCTGGCGACCTTGCCCCAGATGGCGGCACCAATCGCCGTGCTGCCCATGATGGACATCTGGTAGATGGACATGCCGCGTGCCCGCACCCAGTTGGGCAGGGCCATCTGCGCGGCCACGCCCAGCGTGTTGGCCGTGGCCAGCAGGGCCAGGCCCGAGAGCATCATGCCCGGCACGGCCACGGCGATATGGGGGGCGAAGGCCACGGTCAGCGTGGCCAGGCTCTGCGCGGCCACACCGGCCAGCACCGTGCGCTCGCCCGACATCATCTGGCGTATGCGCGGCAGCAGCATGGCGCCCAGGATGGCGCCCGCGCCCATGGACGCCAGCAGCAGCGTGAAGGTGCCGGCGCTGCCGCTGCTGGCCATGCCGTGGTCCAGGCGCTGGGCCGTCAGCGGCAGCAGCGCCATGATGGCGGCGGCCTGCAGAAAGTAGCAGACGGTGCGCAGCAGCACGGCATGCATGCGCGGCGACTCCTGGATGAACTGCAGGCCCACCCGCATGGCCGAGCCCAGGCGCTCGCGGCCCAGCGGGTTGGCGGGCTGCTGGCGCTTCCAGCGCAGCAGCACAAAGCCCGAGACGATGGACAGCGCTGCGTTGAGCACGAACACCCAGGCGCTGCCCAGGCTGGCAATCAGGGCGCCCGCCACCAGCGGGCCGATGATGCGCGAGGCATTCATGGCCACGCCATTGAGCGCCATGGCAAAGGGCAGGTGGTGCTTGGGCACCAGCTCGGGGATCAGCGCCGAGAACACCGGCCAGCGCATGGCCAGGCCGATGCCGTTGGCAAACACCAGGGCCAGCAGCAGATAGGGCGTCAGCTGGCCCGAGAGCACGGCCAGGCACAGCAGCAGCGCCACGGCGGCGACCCAGAACTGGGTGACGATGAAATAGCGACGCCGGTCCAGAATGTCGGCCAGCGCGCCGCTGGGCAGGGCCAGCAGCAGCACCGGCAAGGTGGAGGCCGACTGCACCAGCGCCACCAGCACGGGCGAGGTGGTCAGCGATGTCATCAGCCAGGCGGCCGCCACATCGTTCATCCACATGCAGATATTGGCCGTCATCCAGATCATCCACAGCATGCGGAAGGTGGGGGTGGCCAGTGGTGTCCAGACGCCCGGGGCCGCGGCAGGCGGCGCGCCGCCGTCATGCATGGCCGAGGGATCTTCCAGCAGCTTGCCTGCTGGGACCTGGCCGGATTCTGAAATGATTGGGGGGTGGGAAGCGCGTGCTGCGGAATCATCGTGGGCCATGGTGCACGATTCTGTCGCAGGAAAGTTGTGCTGACAAATACGTAGTTTCTCAAACCTGCCAGGCCAGGCGCTCAGTGCTGGCCATGCACTGGATGCTATCTATATGTGAGCTTGTAGCGCTTTCTCAACAATGATTTCAATATATATTGAGCCTGTATCGCTTATGAATAAAGCGGTACATGCTTCACTTTTGAAGGATGCCGGCCTGGAGCGGGCGGCACTCAGGCGTGCGTCAGCGTGCTGGGCAGCGGCAGCGCGCTGCTGGACTTCACTTCGCCCAGCGAGAAAATCGTGTGCACGTCTTTGACGTTGGGCAGGCGCAGCAGCACATTGCGCACAAAGCCGGAAAAGCTCTCCAGATCCCGGGCCACGACCTGCAGCTCGAAGGTGCCCGCGCCGCTGATGTAGTGGCAGGAGGTGACCTCGGGCAGCAGGCGAATCGCTTCCTCCATGCGCAGCGTGATGTCGGCCGTGTTCTGTGCGGCATCCACGCGCACAAAGGCCAGCACGCCCAGGCCCAGCTTGTGGCGGTCCAGCGTGGCGTGATAGCCGGTGATATAGCCCGACTCCTCCAGCGCGCGCACGCGCCGCCAGCAGGGCGCGGCGGACAGGCCTACGCGCTGGGCCAGCTCGGCATTGGTGAGGCGGCCGTCCATTTGGAGCTCGTTCAGGATGGCCCAGTCGAAGCGATCAAGTTGATTCATGATTCACAATTTACAGCAAGATTCTTTCAAAAACTAGGTTAATCCCGGCAATAAAAAGAAAGCTCTATTCAGGGCGTTTTCCGTAAACTTTGGTCAAACAACCCGCGTTCCATGCCTCTGGCGCAGGAATGCCCAAAGCAATATGCTGCTCTGGTAGCCAACAGCTGCCACGGGTGGTCACCCACATGGAGACAAGCCATGAATGCCCCTTTGCCCGATGAAGTCCGTCGTGCCCTGGAGTCTGTGACTCTGGACGACAAATATTCCCTGGCCCGCGGCCGCGCCTTTATGAGCGGCGTGCAGGCCCTGGTCCGACTGCCCATGCTGCAGCGGCTGCGCGATGCGCAGGCCGGACTCAATACCGCCGGCTTCATCAGCGGCTATCGCGGCTCGCCCCTGGGCACTTACGACCAGTCGCTGTGGGCCGCCAAAAAGCATATGGAGGCGAATCACATCGTCTTTCAGCCCGGCGTGAACGAAGAGCTGGGCGCCACGGCCGTCTGGGGCACGCAGCAGCTCGATCTCTATCCCGAAACCAAGAAGTTCGACGGTGTCTTCGGCATCTGGTATGGCAAGGGGCCTGGCGTGGACCGCTGCTCCGACGTGTTCAAGCACGCCAATATGGCGGGCACGGCAAAGCATGGCGGCTTGATTGCGATCGCGGGCGACGACCACATCAGCAAGTCCTCCACGGCCGCGCACCAGAGCGACCACATCTTCAAGGCCTGCGGCACGCCGGTGTTCTTTCCCAGCAATGTGCAGGACATCCTGGACATGGGCCTGCATGCCTTTGCCATGAGCCGCTTCTCGGGCCTGTGGTCGGGCATGAAGACGATTCAGGAGGTGGTGGAGTCCTCCTCCTCGGTCCTGGTGGACCCGGATCGCGTCAACATCATCCTGCCCGAAGACTTTCAGATGCCCGACGGCGGCCTGCATATCCGCTGGCCCGATCCGCCGCTGGAGCAGGAAGCGCGGCTGATGAACTACAAGTGGTATGCGGCCCTGGCCTATGTGCGCGCCAACAAGCTCAACCACAACGTGATCGAGGGACCGAGCGACCGCTTCGGCATCATCGCCAGCGGCAAGGCCTATAACGACACGCGCCAGGCCATGGCCGATCTGGGGCTGGACGAGGACACTTGCCACCAGCTGGGCATCAGGCTGCACAAGGTGAATGTGGTCTGGCCGCTGGAGGCCACCATCACGCGCGATTTCGCGCGCGGCCTGCAGGAGATTCTGGTGGTCGAGGAAAAGCGCCAGGTCATCGAATACCAGATCAAGGAAGAGCTCTACAACTGGCGCGACGACGTGCGCCCCAATGTGGTGGGCAAGTTCAGCGACGAGCATGGCGGCGAATGGTCGCTGCCCAACCCCAGCACCGACTGGCTGCTGCGCCCCACGGCCGATCTGACCCCCGCCATCATTGCGCGCGCCATTGCCCAGCGCCTGAAGAAGCTGGGCGTGCCCGAGCATGTGCAAACGCGCATGCAGCAGCGTCTGGCCGTGCTCGACGCCCGCGAAGCGGCGATCAAGGCGGCCAAGGAAGTCTCCACCGGCGACCGCACGCCCTGGTTTTGCAGCGGCTGCCCGCACAACACCTCGACACGCGTGCCCGAAGGCTCGCGCGCCGTGGCCGGCATCGGCTGCCACTACATGACCACCTGGATGCCCGACCGTCGCACCAGCACCTTCACGCAGATGGGCGGCGAGGGCGTGACCTGGGTGGGACAGGCGCCTTTCACCAAGGAAGCCCATGTCTTCGCCAATCTGGGCGACGGCACCTACTTCCACAGCGGGCTGCTGGCCATTCGCCAGAGCATCGCGGCCGGCACCAACATCACCTACAAGGTGCTCTACAACGACGCCGTGGCCATGACGGGCGGCCAGCGCGTGGGCGAGCGGCCCGAAGGCCATTCGGTGCTGCAGATCATGAACAGCCTGCTCTCCGAAGGCGTGCGCAAGCTGGTCATCGTCACCGACGAGCCCGAGAAATACGATGGCGTGAAGCTGGGCGAGGGCGTGACCGTGCACCACCGCGACGAGCTCGATGCGATCCAGCGCCAGTTCCGCGAGCTCACGGGCTGCACGGCCATCATCTACGACCAGACCTGCGCCACCGAAAAGCGCCGCCGCCGCAAACGCGGCCTGCTATCCACGCCCGACAAGACCGTGGTCATCAACGAGCTGGTCTGCGAGGGCTGTGGCGATTGCTCGGTGCAGTCCAACTGCCTGTCGGTGGAGCCCGTGGAGACCGAGTTCGGCCGCAAGCGCCGCATCAACCAGAACAGCTGCAACAAGGACTATTCCTGCGTCAAGGGCTTCTGCCCCAGCTTCGTCACCGTCGAGGGCGGTCAGCTCAAGAAGCCCAAGCAGGACAAGAAGGGCAGCCTGGAAGCGCTGCCCAATATTCCCGAGCCCATCGTGCCCGTGGCCGAGCAGGCCTGGGGCATCGTGGTGGCCGGTGTCGGCGGCACGGGCGTGATCACCATCGGTTCGCTGCTGGGCATGGCCGCACACCTGGAAGGCAAGGGCGTGGTTACGCAGGATGCGGCCGGTCTGGCGCAAAAAGGCGGCTCCACCTGGAGCCATATCCAGATCGCCAACCGCGCCGATGCCATCTACACCACCAAAGTGGACATGGCCAAGGCCGATCTGGTCATCGGCTGCGACCCCATCGTGGCGGCCACGCCCACCACCTTGTCCGTGATGCAGCCGGGGCGCACCTATGTGGCGCTCAACAGCCATGCCGCGCCCACGGCCAGCTTTGTGGGCAACCCCGACTGGCAGTCGCCTGCCGCACGCTGCGCCACGGCGCTGGCCGAGGCCGTGGGTCATGGCGCCCTGGGCAGCTTCGACGCCGAGAAGGCCTCCACCGCCTTGCTGGGCGACAGCATCTACGCCAACCCCATGATGCTGGGCTACGCCTGGCAAAAGGGCAAGGTGCCGCTGAGCCATGCCTCGCTGATGCGCGCCATGGAGCTCAACGGCGTGCAGGTGGCGCGCAACCAGGAGGCCTTTGAATGGGGCCGCCGCTGCGCCCACGATCTGGAGGCAGTGCGCGCTCTGTATCAGGCATCGCAGGTGATCCAGTTCGTCAAGAAGCCGTCGCTAGCGGAAATGCTGGACAAGCGTGTGGAGTTCCTCACGGCCTACCAGAACGCGGCCTATGCCCAGCAGTACAGCGACTTCGTCGCCAAGGTGCGCGCGGCGGAAGAGCCGCTGGCCCAGGGCACGCGCCTGTCCCAGGCCGTGGCGCGCTATCTGTTCAAGCTGATGGCGTACAAGGACGAGTACGAGGTGGCGCGTCTGCACACCGAGGCAGCGTTCACCCAGAAGATCAGCGACATGTTCGAGGGCGACTACAAGCTCGTGCATCACCTCGCGCCCCCCGGTTTCGCGAAGAAGGACGCGCAGGGCCGTCTGCTCAAAAAGTCCTATGGCCCCTGGATGCGCAAGGCCATGGGCTGGCTGGCCGGCATGAAGGGACTGCGCGGCACGGCGCTCGATCCCTTCGGTCGCACCGAAGAGCGCCGCACCGAGCGCGCCCTGATCGTCGAATACCGCCAGTGCATCGAAACCCTGCTGACGGGTTTGACGACCGACAAGCTGGCGCTGGCTGTGGAGATCGCCTCCATCCCCGAAGACATTCGAGGCTACGGCCATGTGAAGGAGCACCATCTGGCGGCCGCGCGCATCAAGTGGCAGTCGTTGATGACGCGCTGGAATGGCTCGGCTGCACCCGCTGCGCCAGCGGTCAAGCTGATGGCAGTGAACTAATTGCGCCGAGGCGCATCACAACAAGGCCGGGGCAACCCGGCCTTTGTATTCATGGCCAAAGGCGCGACGCTGGCGGTACTATCTGATTGATAGCTGCAAGCGCCTGTGTTGACTGATATTCAAATATAAAACAATCAGAAAATAATACAGGTAGTGCGCTGATAGCTATGCTTTTTGCAGGTGTTGTTGATGTGGGACGGGAGGTCCGCATCGCATCAGGGAATGCCTGTGCTGCGCGGCTGCCCATGCCAATCTTGGGCACAAGCCAGCCGAATACAATGTCCCGCTGACCTGGCGAGATCGCGCAAGTGCGTGCCTGCCGGGACCTATTCCTGACAAATTCACTCTTTCGGAGTCTTTTTCGTGTTCATTTCTTCTGCTTTCGCCCAGACCGCTCCTGCCGCCGCTGCTGAAGGCGGCTTCATGGGTTCGCTCACCGGCATGCTGCCTCTGGTGCTGATGTTCGTGGTGCTGTACTTCGTGATGATTCGTCCCCAGATGAAGCGTCAAAAGGAACACCGCTCCATGATCGAGGCGCTGGCCAAGGGTGATGAAGTGGCTACCGCCGGCGGCATCATCGGCACCGTGACCCGTATGGCCGAGCAATTCATCTACATCGAAGTAGCCTCCGGTGTGGAAGTCCAGATCCAGCGCTCCGCTGTGGTGCAGGTGCTGCCCAAGGGCACGGCCAAGTAAGCCTGTCTGCTGTGGATTTTGAGGGGTACGGCGCTCGAGCAGAGTGCGCGTACTCGTTGTGCGTTGCTGTAAAACAAAGAGCGCGATCATGAACCGATACCCGGTCTGGAAGTACGCGATCCTCGTGATCGCGCTGCTGGTGGGGGTGCTCTACACCCTGCCCAATTTCTTTGGTGAAGCGCCTGCCGTGCAGGTGTCCTCGGCCAAGTCCACCGTCAAGGTGGACAACGCTGTGCTGCAAAAGGTGGAATCTGCCTTGAGCGCGGCCAGCGTCAAAGCCACTTCAATGTCGCTGGAAGGCACTTCGGTGCGCGCCCGTTTCGATACGCCTGATGAGCAGCTCAAGGCCAAGGACGTCATCGAGAAGGCTCTGGTTGCCGATCCCACCGACCCCTCCTACATCGTGGCGCTGAACCTGGTGTCGCGCTCGCCCGACTGGCTGACGGCCATCGGCGCCAAGCCCATGTATCTGGGCCTGGACCTGCGCGGCGGCGTGCACTTCATGCTGCAGGTGGACATGGCAGCGGCCCTGACCAAGAAGGCCGAGAGCTATGCGGGCGATCTGCGCTCTTCGATGCGCGACAAGAACATCCGTCACGGCGGTGTCAGCCGCGACGGCAACAACGTCACCATTCGCGTGCGCGACGAAGCCACGCTGACGGCGGCGCGCAACCTGATTACGGACCAGTTCCCCGATCTGGTGGCCGCTTCCTCGCCCGATGGCACTGGCTTCAAGCTGGTGGCCTCGATCAAGCCCGAGGCCCTGCGCAAGGTGCAGGAGCAGGCGCTCAAGCAGAACATCGTCACGCTGCACAACCGTATCAACGAACTCGGCGTGGCCGAGCCTGTGATCCAGCAGCAGGGTCTGGACCGCATCGTGGTGCAACTGCCCGGCGTGCAGGACACGGCCAAGGCCAAGGACATTCTGGGCCGTACCGCCACGCTGGAAGTGCGCCTGGTGGACGAGTCCGCCGAAGCGCGTGCTGCCGAGATGGGCTCCGGCCCCGTGCCTTTCGGCTCCGAGAAATACCTGGACCGCAACGGCCAGAGCATCATCGTGCAAAAGCAGGTGATCCTGACCGGCGAGAACCTGACGGATGCCCAGCCCGGTTTTGACAGCCAGACCCAGGAGCCCACCGTCAACCTGGTGCTGGATGCCAAGGGCGCGCGCATCTTCAAGGACGTGACGCGCGAGAACATCAACAAGCGCATGGCCATCATCCTGTTCGAAAAGGGCAAGGGCGAAGTGGTGACGGCTCCCGTGATTCGTGGCGAAATCGGCGGCGGCCGCGTGCAGATCTCGGGTCGCATGACTACGGCTGAAGCCAACGACACCTCGCTGCTGCTGCGCGCCGGTTCGCTGGCCGCTCCCATGGAGATCATCGAGGAATACACCATCGGCCCAAGCCTTGGCGCCGACAACATCGACCGAGGCATCCACTCCGTGGTCTGGGGCATGGTGGCCGTTGCTGCCTTCATGTGTGTCTATTACATGCTGTTCGGCGTGATCTCCACGATCTCTCTGGGCGTCAACGTGTTGCTGCTGCTGGCCATTCTGTCCATGCTGCAGGCCACGCTGACCCTGCCCGGCATTGCCGCCATGGCGCTGGCGCTGGGTGTGGCCATCGACTCGAACGTGCTGATCAACGAGCGCATTCGCGAAGAGCTGCGTGCCGGTGCCTCGCCCCAGGCGGCGATCCATGCCGGTTACGAGCATGCCTGGCACACCATTTTGGACTCGAACGTGACCACCCTGATTGTGGGTCTGGCACTGCTGGCCTTTGGTTCTGGTGTGGTGCGCGGCTTTGCCGTGGTGCACTGCATCGGCATTCTGACCAGCATGTTCTCGGCGGTGTTCTTCTCGCGTGGTCTGGTCAATCTCTGGTATGGCGGTCGCAAGAAGCTCAAGAGCCTTGCCATCGGTCAGGTCTGGAAGCCTGAGGGTGAGGGTCACCGTTCCGTGGCCGGCCGTGGCGGCAACAACTAAGGAGGAAGATCATGGAGTTCTTCCGCATCAAAAAAGACATTCCGTTCATGAAGTACGCGTTGGTCTTCAACGCGATTTCCTTCATCACCTTTGCGCTGGCCGTTTTTTTCCTGTTCTCGCGCGGCCTGCATCTGTCCGTGGAGTTCACGGGCGGTACGGTCATGGAAGTGGCCTACACCCAGCCTGCCGACATCGGCAAGGTGCGTGAAACCGTTTCCAAGCTCGGCTATGCCGATGTGATCGTGCAGAATTTCGGTACATCCAAGGATGTGATGATTCGTCTGCCCGTGCAAAAGGGTGTGAC
Source organism: Comamonas sp. GW821-FHT11H03 (assembly GCF_058807955.1). NCBI lineage: Bacteria > Pseudomonadati > Pseudomonadota > Betaproteobacteria > Burkholderiales > Comamonadaceae > Comamonas > Comamonas sp. GW821-FHT11H03. Next base: position 189,260 of record NZ_JBXARF010000007.1, on the reverse strand, counting down.
GACTGCTCAGCAAAGTGAGCGGGTGATCACTGCACTGAAGGCCGAGGATGCAGAGGTCACGCTGCGCCGCACCGAGTTTGTCGGCCCGCAGGTGGGCGATGAGCTGATGCACAACGGCCTGATGGCGCTGGGCATGGTGGTGCTGGGCATCATCATCTATCTGGCCTTCCGCTTCGAGTGGAAGTTCGGTGTGGCGGCCATCATTGCCAACTTGCACGACGTGATCATCATCCTGGGCTTCTTTGCCTTCTTCCAGTGGGAGTTCTCGCTGTCCGTGCTGGCAGGCGTGCTGGCCGTGCTGGGCTACTCGGTCAACGAGTCCGTGGTGATCTTCGACCGTATCCGGGAGGCCTTCCGCAAGTTCCGCAAGCTCAGCACCCACGAGGTGATCGACCACGCCATCACGTCGACCATGAGCCGGACCATCATCACTCACGCCTCGACCGAAGCCATGGTGCTGTCCATGTTCTTCTTTGGCGGCCCCAGCCTGCATTACTTTGCGCTGGCGCTGACGATCGGTATCTTGTTCGGTATCTATTCTTCGGTGTTCGTGGCGGCTGCCATCGCCATGTGGCTGGGCGTCAAGCGCGAAGATCTGGTCAAGGCTCCAGCCAAGTCCGGGCCGCAGGATCCCAATGATCCCAACTCGGGAGCCGTGGTCTGACGCTTTGACCATTGCGGCAGGTGCATAACTGCTTCTGCCGCCATTACACTTAGGGAATGGCTCTCTCGCAGTCTTCCTCCACCGCGCCTGCGGCCCCGCAACAGCTGGGCTGGCAGGCGCGCTTGCGTTGGGTCCACGGCATTTGTCAGGGCCTGCCCAAGGTCGCTCAGCAACTGGATGAATTCCTCTCCAATCAGAGCATTGCCGTCTCCACTGCCAAGGAGATGCAGGAGTGGCGCGAGGCCTGGGTCGGTTTTCAGCAGAACAAGGACGCGTGGTTGCAGGCAGGCACCCAGGCGCTGCAGCAGGCTGTGCGCAAGCCGCCCTCTGGCAGTGCGGAGAGCCACTCGTCGGGCTCGGCTCCGCTGACCTTCGAGCTGCTCAGCGACGAGGTCGTCGAAAACAAGATTCTTGCCTCTCGCATGGCCCTGGCCATGGGAGAGACGCTGCAGCCCGGTTTCGAGGACATGCGCCTGCGTATCCAGGCGCTGGAGGGCCATGAACTGGCTTCCCAGGACATGTTCCGTGCCGAGACCATCTGCCTGCATCTGGTCGAGCAGTGGCTGGGCAGCGGCATGGAGCGCAAGCATTTGCTCAGGGCCGTGGAGCCCTTGCAGAATGCGCTGGCTCCGCTGATGGAGTCCGAATACAGCATCCTGCACAAGCTGCTGGATGCCAAGGGAGTCAGCAAGGCCCAGGATGCTCCGTTGCGCGTGCGACGTACCGAGGGCAGCCCGTCCACCGGTGCCATGCATCTGGGCGCCAGCAGTGGCTATGGCAATGCATCCGATGCGGGTTGGCCCAACTCTGCCATGCAGTACATGCCGGCCGGTATGGCCGCCGGCCTGGGCGCCGGGCCTGGGATGGCTCCAGGACTGGTCCTGCCGCCAGGCGCCAGCGCCGGCCTGGGCATGCTGGCGCGGGCGCGACATCGCGCGCTGGATGCCATGAATCAGCTGCGCCAGGTGCTGAGCCAGCCTGCGGTCGGCATTCCAGGTCTGATGCCAGGCGCGCCTGTCGCTCCCATGCCTCCGGCGTCTGCCGCTTTGGCGCAGGCGCTGCAGGAGCAGCAACATCTGATGGCGGCCGAGCTCCAGACCCTGTATCCGTCCGGGGCCGGCTCGGCAATGGCCATGCCTGCCATGGACTACAGCCAGGCAGCGATCGGCCAGCTGGTCAATCTGGTGCGCGAGCGCTCGGCTGACTGGAAGCAAAAGGCCGAGACCAAGAGCGAGAAGGCGACCATCGAGGTGGTGGCGCTGATGTTCCAGAGCATTCTTTCGGAAGACCGGCTGCCGCCGTCCATTCGCGTGTGGTTCGCGCGCTTGCAGGTCCCCGTTTTGCGCGTGGCCCTGGCCGAGCCGCAGTTCTTCAGCGATCTCAACCACCCGGCGCGCAAGCTGATCGACCGCATGGGCTCCTGCGTCATGGGCTTTGATGCCAGCAGCATCAATGGCAATGCGCTGGAGACCGAGATCCGCCGCGTGGTTCAGGTGATAGAGCAGTACCCTGAAACCGGGCAGAAGGTCTTCGCTCTGGTGCTGCGCGAGTTCGAGGAATTCCTCACCAGGCACTTTGCCCAGAATCGGTCCACGGCCAAGATCACCAGCGTGGCTCAGCAGGTGGAGCAGAAGGAGACGCTGGCCATCCAATACACCATCGAGCTGCGCAATATGCTCACCGATATGCCGGTGCGCGAAGAGGTGCGAGACTTTCTCTTCAAGTCCTGGGCCGATGTGCTGGCCATGGCCACCGTGCGCTATGGCGCCAAGGATGCGCGGGCCATGCGCCTCAAGCAGGCGGCCAGCGAGCTGGTCTGGTCGGCCAGCGCCAAGCCGATGCGTCAGGAGCGCGCGCGTGTCATCCAGGGCTTGCCGACCTTGCTGCAGACCTTGCGTGAAGGGCTGGAGCTGGTGAGCGTGACGGGGGAGGCGCAGTCGACCGCGATCAAGGTGTTGACCGATACGCTGGCACAGGCCTTCATGTCCAAGACGGCGGCCATTCCGACCGAGCGGATCGAGGCCATGGCCAAGCGTCTGGCGGAGCTGGAAAAATACATCAGCGAGGACGGCAAGCTCGACGATCTGCCGCTGTCCAGCGAGAGCATAGAGCTGATGCTGGGCGTGGATGCGGGCGATCTGAACGTCATTGCCAACACGGACAGCCCGGTGGAGCCCGCCATGCTGGAGTGGGCTCAGTCGCTGGAAAGCGGTCGCTGGTTCACGCTGGACCACAACGGTGCCCGTGTGCAGGTGCAATATGTCTGGCATAGCCGTCGCAAACATCTGCATTTGTTCGCCTCGCTGGATGGACATTGCTATCTGCTGCAGGCGCAGCGCATGGCGACCTATCTGCAGGCCGGCTTGCTCGCGGTGCATGATGCCGAAGCCCTGACGGTGCGCGCCACGCGCGATGCACTGCAGAAAATCCAGGCGAATCCGGAAAGACTGGTCTAAGCACCTGCGGTGCTTTACACCCTTTCCCTTTCTCTAGGCGCTGCGCCAGTGAAGGGGCGCGAAACCTTCGGCGCGTAGCGGCCCCTGCTTGGCGTGGTCTTGTCGGGATATGCCGGTTTTGGGACGTTTCAGCTTTGGGTAAGCCGCTGGTAGAGGCCGCCAGGCAGGCGCGCGACCAGGCCGTCGAGCTCCAACTCCATCAGCTGCGCCTGCAAATGGGCGGCATCCCAGCCCGTGCGATCGCTCAAGGACTCCAGTGTCATGGGGTCATGGCCCAGCGCCTGCAGCAGCGGGCTCTCGGGTGTCGGCGCTTTATTTTTGATAGCTTCTTGCGCTTGCTCGGCTTTGGTTGGCACGAGCTTCAGTCCTTGAAGCTCTTCGAGCACATTGTCAGCGGTTTCCACCAGCTTGGCTCCCTGGCGTATCAGCGCATGGCAGCCCTTGGCCTGCGGCGCGTGGATGGAGCCGGGCATGGCAAAGACTTCACGCCCCTGCTCGTTGGCCAGACGGGCCGTGATGAGCGAGCCAGACTGCAAGGCGGCTTCCACCACCAGGGTGCCTTGCGACAGGCCGGAGATGATGCGGTTGCGCTGAGGGAAATGCCTGGGCAAGGGCTCGCTGCCCAGCGGGTATTCGCTGATGACCAGCCCATGGAGCGCAATTTGCTGCGCCAGTTTGGCGTGCGCGCGCGGATAGACCTGATCGAGTCCGGTGCCGACGACGGCAATGGTGCAGGGGGTGGGGCCTGAGCGGGCCTGGAGTGCTCCCTCGTGGGCTGCTGCATCGATGCCGCGTGCCAGACCTGAGACTATGCACAGCCCTTGCTCGGCCAGTGCCTGCGCCATGCTGCGCGCATTGATGACGCCCTGGGCGGATGGATTGCGGCTGCCCACCATGGCCAGGGTGGCGGGATAGGGGAACCAGGGCCGGGCAGATGCCAGCAGTGTCGCTGGACCTTGGACAAACAGCAGCAGGGGCGGATCTTCGGTCTGCAGCAGGCAGTCCGGATATTGAGAGTTGCCCAGATGGATCACGGTGTGCAAGGTCCCCGGTGCGGGCGAGGCGAGCCATCGGGCCAGGGTGGTGCAATGCCTGTCCCAGTCAGCCGGAAGCGCTGTCAGAGCCTTGATCTGAGCCTGAGTGGCGCATTCCGCCCATGTGGACAGCGGCAGCTGCCAGACCGCGTCTGCACTACCGGCGCTGGCCAGCAGGCGGCGTGCCGTGGTGCGTCCAAGACCTGGTGTCAGCAGCAGCCGCAGCCAGGCCAGAGCTTCGGCATCGGGTAGGGCATGGTGCGCATCTTGTGAAGGGGGCGATACCATGCTCACGCTCCATTCAGGGCAGGGGTGACTGCAGGCCATCGCCCACATTCACTCCGCGCTGGGCCGTGGTGATGAGCGCGTAGGAAACTCGGTCAAACACCTTGAAGACCATGGCATAGCCATTGGCCTCATCGGGCAGCTTCACTCGGTCACGGCTGGGGCTGGTCTTGTCCACGATGACATTGCCCCTGTTGACGAGTTCCAGCACCGTGCCGACGTCCATGCCGTCACGAGCCCCCTTGTTGATGGCGATGACCTGATTCTGAGCCGCGTTATAGCCCACCGAGTCGCCGTAGATGGAGACCACGGCGGCATCCACCGCTTGGCGCGGGGCATGGGGCACATAGCTCAGATACTGCTGCTCGGGCGAGGGCAGCAGACGGTCACCGGCGCGGATTTCGTTCTTGGAGCGGATGATGTCCACTGTTCCAGGCGTGGTCTGTACAGGCTGGCCTGGCGCGGATTCAAGCAATGTTTCACTACGTGCCACGGTGGCACTGCCCAGGTACTTGGCTTCGTAGCCCAGGATTTCCCCGGTGACGGGATCCTTGAGGGGCGTGGCATCGCGGAAGATGCGGTAGCTCGCGGGCTGGCCCTTGCCGGTGGTGATCAGCGCACCGCCGGAGTTGCGCACATAGGCGCGATCGCCATTGGTCATGAGCACGCGCTTGTCCTGGGTGGCAATGATGCGCGGTGCCTGTGCCAGGGCCATTCTGTCCACCACCAGCGGCTCGGCCAGGAAGGGCTCGATCAGATGCGGCGGCAGCGTGGGCAGGGCCAAGTCGTTGAGTGACGATTCACGCGTTTGCGGCGACAGACGCACTACCTCGGAGTCGCCGTTGGGGGCAGTGGTCGACAGGCGGGCATAACCGTTGCTGCGCACCAGATACAGCACCTGGCCGGGGTAGATCTGATGTGGGTTGGCGATGCTGGAGAGGTTCATGCCCCAGAGGTCGGGCCAGCGCCAGGGCTGGCGCAGATACATGCCCGAGATGCCCCATAGTGTGTCGCCACGCTTGACGGTGTATTGCGCGGGAGCGTTGGACGCCAGTTCGTTCTCGGGGATGCCTTGCTGAGCGACTTGCTGTGCGGTGGAGCGCTGGGTGGCGGTCACAGGATAGCTTTGGGCATGGACCGAAGTCAGGGCTGCAAGCAATGTGGCTCCAATGCTCAAGGTGCGTGCAGTGGCAAATGCGGTCATGAAATTCCTTCTGGCGGGATTCGTTTGCTGCAGCGTCCCTCGCGTCGCCGCACTGTGGCCGATCTTGGCATAGCCAGCCAACAAGTCCTATAAATGTGTCGAAATTCTCGATGCAAGGCCTCGATAGATCAATGTTTATTGAGGGCGTGACAAGCGTTTGGCGTCAAATGTTGGGACAATAACGACAGATTTACCAAGACACCATGGCCATTCTTTCCATCCTCTGCTATCCCGATCCCCGTCTTCACAAGGTCGCCAAGCCCGTGGCGCAGGTGGATGAGCGCATCCAGACTCTGGTGAAAGACATGCTCGAGACCATGTATGACGCCCAGGGCATCGGCTTGGCCGCGACGCAGATCGATGTGCATGAGCGCGTCATCGTGATTGACGTGTCCGAGAAGCGCAATGAGCCCATGACTCTGATCAACCCCGAGATTCTCTGGGCCAGCGAGGAAAAGCAGCTGGGCGAGGAAGGCTGCCTGTCCGTGCCCGGCATCTACGACGGCGTGGAGCGCTCCATTGCCGTCAAGGTCAAGGCCCTGGATGAGCGCGGCAACAGCCGTGAGATCGACGCCGAAGGCATGCTGGCCATCTGTATCCAGCACGAGATGGATCACCTGCTGGGCAAGGTGTTTGTCGAGTACCTCTCGCCGCTGAAGCGCAATCGCATCAAGACCAAGCTGGTCAAGGCCCAAAAGCAAGCCCTGAGGGCCTGATCGGAGTCCCATGTCCCTGCCTCGCCTGCAAACACTGTTGACCGCCAGTCTGCTGACGTTGGGTTTGGCGGGTTGTATGGTGCCCCAGTGGCAAAAGCCCGGCATGCCTCAGGCCGAGGTGGAAAAAGGCATGGGCAAACCCACCCTGGTCGTGCCTCTGCCCGACGGCGGCCAGCGCCTGGTCTATAGCCAGCAGCCGGCTGGTCAGCAGGTCTATCACATGGATTTCGATGCCCGGCACAAGCTGGTGCGTGTGGAGCAGGTGCTGGATACGGCGCATTTTTTCGCGCTGCGCAACGGCGTTGACACCCGTGACGATGTCTACCGCGTGTTTGGTCCGCCCGCCATAGTCGAGAGGGTCTACAGCTTCAAAGGTGACATCTGGACCTACCGTTTTCTGGACAATACCTTTGCTCGGCGTGCCCATGTGCACATAGACCCGCAAGGTGTGGTTCAGAAGGTCATGTTCACCGATGAGAGCATTTACTTCAAAGAACCGCATCTTTGAACATCTGGCAGCCGGCGGCTGCCTTTTTAATTTGTGAGCCCCATGAAAGTCATTTTTGCCGGCACGCCCGAATTTGCGCGCGTGGCCCTGGAGAGTCTGCTGGCTGCAGGTTTTGAAGTCCCGTTGGTGCTGACGCAGCCGGATCGCCCCGCCGGGCGCGGCATGAAGCTGCAAGCCTCTCCCGTCAAGCAGTGCGCTTTGGAGCATGGCATTGCCGTGGCCCAGCCGCTGAGCCTGCGTCTGGACGGCAAATATCCCGAAGACGCCGCTGCCGCCAAGGTCGCTATCGATGCCGCCCAGGCCGATGTGATGGTGGTGGCTGCCTATGGCCTGATCCTGCCCCAATGGGTGCTTGATACGCCGCGCCTGGGTTGCTTGAACATTCACGCCAGCCTGCTGCCGCGCTGGCGCGGTGCAGCGCCGATTCATCGCGCCATCGAGGCCGGCGATGCCGAAACCGGCGTCACCATCATGCAGATGGATGCCGGCCTGGATACCGGCGATATGTGCGTGATCGAGCGTCTGCCGATTGCTGCGCACGACACCACGGCCAGCCTGCACGACAAGCTGGCCACGCTGGGCGGCCGCCTGATTGTGCAAGCGCTGGAAATGGCGGCCTGCGGAGGTCTCAATCGCACGCCACAGCCTGCCGATGGAGTGACCTATGCACACAAGATCGAGAAGGCCGAGAGCCTGATCGACTGGAGCGAAAGCGCCGACGTCATTGCGCGCCGCCTGCGCGCTTTCAATCCCTTCCCCGGCGGTGCCACCAGCCTGGGCGGCGAAGCCATCAAGGTCTGGGAAGCACAGGCGCAGCAAGGCAGCGGCGCACCCGGCTGCGTGCTGTCAGCCGATGCCCGGGGCGTGCGCGTGGCCTGTGGCAGCGGCGTGCTCAATATGACGCTGCTGCAGCGCGCGGGTGGCAAACGCCTGGCCGCAGGCGATTTTCTGCGTGGCTTCGAGTTGCCCGCAGGCGCGCAGCTGGGCGAGGATGCTGGCGAGGTATGACGGATGTGGTGCTCACGCTGGGTCAGCGTGCGAAATCGATAGTCAGGGATCCGTTTTTCTGGGTCGGCTCCAAAGAGATGGGTGGCACCGCTCTGGGCATTGCCGCCTGGGGTCTGGTGACCGGCGTGGCCATGGTCAAAAGCGGTCTTTCCGTACCCCTGGCGCTGCTCATGGGTTTGACTGTCTATGCGGGCAGTGCCCAGTTGGCCGTGCTGCCGCTGATGGCCGTGGGAGCTCCGCTGTGGGTGGTCTGGTTCACCGCCATCTGCGTGAACCTGCGTTTTGTGATCCTGTCCAGCATGTGGCGCAGCTATTTCGCCAACCTGAGTCTGCGTCACCGTCTGGCGGTCGCCTATTTCAGCGGCGATGTGATTTTCGTGAACTTCATGCGTCGCTACCCAGAGGCCAGGCCGCAGCCCGAGCAACTGCCCTATTTCTGGGGTGCGGCGCTGACCAACTGGGTGGCCTGGCAGATCCCGTCCACGCTGGGCATTTTCCTGGCCGATCAGATTCCTCTGTCCTGGGGGCTGGGCTTTGCCGGCGTGCTGGCGTTGTTGGGCGTGCTGTTGTCCATGCTCAAGGACCGCGCAACCTGGGTGGCCTCGATCGTAGCCTGTACGGCAGCCGTGGCGGCTTTTGCGCTGCCGCTCAAGCTCAATATCCTGGTGGCGATCGCTGCCGCCGTGGCTGCAGGCCTGACGGCCGAGCAGCTGCAAAAGCAGGCCAGCCGGCTGCCTGCGGTGAAGGATGAGGAGGAGCGGTCATGATGAGCAGTTTATGGGTCATCGTTGCCTGCATCGGTCTGGCGCTCATCACGCTGATCACGCGTGCTTTCTTCATGATCCCCGAGCGTGAACTGCCGCTGCCCAACTGGCTCAAGCGCGGGCTCAAATACGCGCCGTTGGCGGCCCTGGCGGCGGTGATTGCGCCCGAGATCGTGATGAGCAATGGTCAGCTGATCAACAGTCTGGCCGATGCGCGATTGCCTGCGCTGGCTGCTTCGGTGGTGTATTTTTTTTACAAGCGCAGCATTCTTGGCACCATTGCTTTAGGGATGGCGATTTATCTGCCGCTGCATATCGGTCTGGGCTGGTAGCCTCAAGACCAGACAAAACAGGAGCTGCGTGCTCCTGTTTTCATATTAGCTACCGATAGAAAGGCTTGAAATCCAGTTACAGAGCGCACAAGATGCTCCTGTTTTTGAGTCGAGTAAGCGTGTAAAAGCGATGCCTGAAAGAGGTGATCGCCCTAGAATGCAGGCAGATTTTTTGTTTTCCAACCTTTGTATGGGCGACTTTCGGAGTCGCTTTTTTGCTGCATGAACATCATCCGCTTCTCCGATCTGTGCGCCCAGGGCAAGGCCCAGGGACAACGTGTTTTCATCCGTGCCGACCTGAACGTGCCCTTGAACGACGCCGGTGAAATCACCGAAGACACGCGTGTGCGCGCTTCCGTGCCGGCCATCGAAATGGCTTTGAAGGCCGGCGCTGCGGTGATGGTCACCAGCCACCTGGGCCGCCCCACCGAAGGCGAATTCAAGCCTGAGGACTCGCTGGCACCCGTGGCCAAGCGCCTGTCCGAGCTGCTGGGCCGCGATGTGCCCTTGGTTGCCAACTGGGTGGACGGCGTGCAGGTCGCGCCCGGCCAGGTCGTGCTGCTGGAAAACTGCCGCGTCAACGTGGGCGAGAAGAAGAACAAGCCCGAGCTGGCCCAGAAGCTGGCCAAGCTCTGCGACATCTTTGTGAACGATGCCTTCGGCACCGCTCACCGTGCCGAAGGCACGACCTACGGCATCGCCGAATACGCCCCCATCGCCTGCGCCGGCCCGCTGCTGTCGGCCGAGATCGACGCGCTGAACAAGGCCCTGGCTGCGCCCGCCCGTCCCCTGGCCGCCATCGTGGCCGGCTCCAAGGTGTCCACCAAGCTGACCATCCTCAAGAGCCTGGCCGACAAGGTGGATCAGCTCATCGTGGGCGGCGGCATTGCCAACACCTTCATGCTGGCTGCCGGCCTGAAGATTGGCAAGTCGCTGGCCGAGCCCGATCTGGTGGCCGATGCCAAGGCCGTGATCGACGTCATGGCTGCCCGTGGCGCCAATGTGCCCGTGCCCACCGACGTGGTCACCGCCAAGACCTTTGCAGCCGACGCCATGGCCACCGTCAAGAAAGCCTCCGAAGTGGCGGACGACGACATGATTCTGGACATCGGCCCGCAAACCGCAGCCCTGCTGGCCGAGCAGCTCAAGAAGGCCGGCACCATCGTCTGGAACGGCCCCGTGGGCGTGTTCGAGTTCGACCAGTTTGCCAATGGCACCAAGGTCATCGCCCAGGCGATTGCCGAGTCCCCCGCCTTCAGCATTGCCGGCGGCGGTGATACTCTGGCCGCCATTGCCAAGTACGGTATTGAAAAGGATGTGGGCTACATCTCCACAGGCGGCGGTGCCTTCCTGGAAGTGCTGGAGGGCAAGAAGCTGCCTGCCTTCGAGATCCTGGAAAAGCGCGCCAATGGCTGATTTCCATTGAAAAGTGTCGCTAACCCAACTGGGAAGAGCGATGTAAGCTATCAAAAAAGGATCGAATCATCGATCCTTTTTTGCTTTGACGCGAATGAAGATGCAGACACTTTGGGGAAGTGACAGTAACTCCGCACGGCAAGTGATTGGCGGGACTGTCAGAGTCGCTTAGCATTCAGCCTGCGTTGATGGTGAGCCATGGCGCGCTATGAATTTCTTTTACCCTGAGCGGCCGGGATGTGTATCCGGATTTGTCCAACCGGATGACATGCGGCGTTCGCGTTCTACCCACTGATTATGTTCGCTTCAACACCTCAGGATTTGTCGGCGCTGATCCAGGCGATGACGACCTCGGTTGCCACCGATACCGCTCAAAACGTGCTCAATGCCGCTCAATGGGAGTTGTTGGCGCCGTATCTGCAGCCGATCAATCTGGCAGCCAGCGAGGTGTTGTTTGCCGAAGGGGCGCTGGACCGCAATCTGTACCTGGTGGAGTACGGCTCGCTGAGCGTGCATTACCAGGATTCGAAAGAAAGAATCCGCCTGGCTTTGGTGGGGCCGGGGGCGATTGTGGGGGAAGGGGCCTTTTTCGCCCATCGACCACGCAAGGCCACGGTTCAAGCCGCAGCGCCCAGCCGTCTATGGTGTCTGACTGCGCTGCGTTATTCCGAAATTGCCAACCGCCAGCCTGCTCTGGCGCTGGCGCTGTTGACCATGGCAGGCCAGGTGCTGGCCCGCCGCGCAGGGGACACTCGTCGCCGGGTGGCCAGCACCTGAGTGAAGATTTTTTGTGTTTCGACCGGGCTTGGCGCTTGATCCACGTCGGACAAAGGCTAATATTTCGTTAAATGTCACGAGCTGCTCCAGACCTGGAGGCAGAATGTGTCTTGTTGTAAATACTGCTTGTTCGAGTGTGCTCATGTCCCTGTTCCGATGGTTTTCTCGCGGGCCTCGCCGAGAAGGTAGCACGCAAGCACCGCGCCACGAGGATGATCCTGTAGCGCGTCAGTCGCAGCGCCGTGAGCGCTCTGCCAGACGCGAGCAGCTGTACGTCATCGTGCGTGAAGCCATGGTCAGGGTCGGCATTCTTTCGGCCGGATACAAATTCAAGGTGCTCTCGCTGGACAGCGTTGGTCAGCGCTTTGTCGTGATGGTGGATCTGGCTCCTGCATACGCTGCGGATGCTCAGCAGCAAAGACGTATCGAGGCAATGATTGCTGAGCTCGCCAGAACCCGTATGGATGCAGGGGTTCATGCCGTTTACTGGCGCGTGAATGGGCAGCTTCAAAGTGCTGCTAGCCCGGATTTTGTGCAGACGCAGTTTTTTGACGGGGCTGTACCCCCGATGCAGGCACCTCGCCATGCTCCGGTTGCGACACATTCAGGCCGTTCTTTCGAGCCCATTGACGCGCAGGAAATGGATGCGTTCAAGCAGGCCGTGGCCATGGCTGCGGGATCGCCTGCGAGTGTGCGCCAATCACGCCAGGTGCCATTGCTGGGCCCTGGCTCTGGCCATGAGGAGGGGGGCGAATTTGCCGTGTCCGGACTGGGCTCTCTGGGCACGACCCAGTACGGAGAGCTGCGCTGATCCAGGGCTGCTGCTGGGTTGCTCAGTGCCCGGCAAAGTCAACCAGAGTGAACAGGGGCAGCCCGCTGTCCTTGAGGTGCTTGGAGCCGCCCAGTTCCGGCAGATCCACAATCGCTGCGCCTTCCACCACGGTAGCCCCCAGCTTTTCCAGCAGTTTCTTGCCGGCCATCATGGTGCCGCCGGTGGCGATCAAATCATCAATCAGCAACACACGGTCGCCGGACTTGACGGCATCGGTGTGCAGCTCCACGGTAGCGCTGCCGTATTCGAGCTCATAGGTTTCCTCCACCGTGGTGAAGGGCAGCTTGCCTTTTTTGCGGATGGGTACAAAGCCGACGTTGAGCTCGTGAGCGATCACTGCACCCAGAATAAATCCGCGCGCATCCAGGCCGGCCACCACGTCAGGGCGCAGCTTGGGGTCCATGTAACGGTGAACAAAGGCATCGGTCATGATGCGAAAGACCTTGGGATCTTGCAGCAGGGGTGTGATGTCGCGGAATTGCACGCCCGGCGCAGGCCAGTCCGGCACGGTGCGGATATGGTCGCGCAGATAGTCGTTGACGCTGGTGGAAGTTTGCATGGGGCCGCCTGAGTTTTTGAATGCTCGCCAGTGTATGGGCTCAGGTCTGAAATGCGGGCCAAAGGGATGTTGCCCGCTGCCCGGCAAGCATGGGCTGGCTAAAATCCGGGCATGAATTCTGATGCTGCCAATTCGCGTCTGATCGACGCACCGCGAGCTTTGAGCCTGGCCCGAGAGGCCCTGGATATAGAGGCCGCCGCCTTGCGTGCGATGTCGGCGCGCCTCAATGGCGCATTCACGGCGGTGATTCAGCGCATTCTGCAGCTGCCGGGCCGTGTGGTGGTCATGGGTATGGGCAAAAGCGGGCATGTGGGCCGCAAGGTGGCCGCGACGCTCGCGTCCACAGGGACCCCCTCCTTTTTCGTGCACCCCGCAGAAGCCAGTCATGGCGATCTGGGCATGCTGACGCAGGACGATCTGGTGCTGGCCTTGTCCAATAGCGGCGAGACCGATGAGCTGACCGGCGTGTTGCCCGCCATCAAGCGCATGGGCGTGCCCCTGGTGGCCGTGACCGGCGGTCTGCAATCGACACTGGCCAAGCATGCAGACTGGGTGCTGGACACCCATGTGGACAAGGAAGCTTGCCCCTTGAACTTGGCACCCACTGCCAGCACCACGGCTCAGCTGGCCATGGGAGATGCGCTGGCCGTGGCCTTGCTCGATGCCCGGGGCTTTGGTGCCGAGGATTTTGCTCGCTCGCATCCCGGAGGAGCTCTGGGTCGACGCCTGCTGACCCATGTGCGCGATGTGATGCGTCGTGGTGTCGATGTGCCCCAGGTTGTCCAGGATGTGAGTAGCGTGGACCTGATGCGCGAAATGAGTGCCAAGGGCCTGGGCTGCTCCGCTGTGGTCAACGCATCCGGTGAGCTGGTGGGGATCTTTACCGATGGTGATTTGCGCCGCTGTGTGGAAGCAGGCGTGGATCTGCGCAGCCGCTCGGCGCGGGACGTCATGCATGCCAGGCCTCTGACGATCAAGCCTGATCTGCTGGCGGTTGCTGCGGCACGCATGATGGAAGAACATGGCATTACTGCAGTGTTGGTGGCCGACGACAACCAGCTCCTGCAGGGTGTGGTGCATATTCGCGATCTGATGCGTGCCAAGGTGATTTGATGAACCGACCTGCTCTGACACCCCGCCAGCAATGGGACCCACAGCTGTTGCTCAAGGCCCAGGGAATTCGTGTGGCCTTCTTCGATGTGGATGGCGTCCTGACCGACGGCGGCCTTTACTTCTCGGGCGAGGGTGAGGTCCTCAAGCGCTTCCATACGCTGGACGGTCATGGCCTGAAAATGTTGCAAAAGGCCGGCATCACGCCGGCCGTGGTGACGGGGCGAGACTCCGCGCCGCTGCGTTTGCGCTTGAAGCAACTGGGCATTGAACATGCGCGCTTTGGCACGGAGGACAAAGTGCCGGCTGCCGAGTCCATCCTGGCTGAACTGGGTCTGCAATGGCCGCAGGCCGCCGCCATGGGAGACGACTGGCCCGATCTTCCTGTCATGCGTCGCAGCCACTTTTCCTGCGCACCCGCCAATGCCCATGACGAGGCATCGCATGTGGCGGACTGGGTCAGTGCCAAGAATGGCGGAGAGGGGGCGGTGCGGCAGTTCTGCGATCTGCTCCTGGCCGCTAATGGCGCTTATGCGGCGCTGCTTTCGGGGTATGGCTCATGAGTGGGCAATGGCGCCGTGTGGGCGACAAGGCCTCGATGTACCTCCCCGTGCTCATCATGGGCCTGCTGGCACTGGGCACCTGGTGGCTGGTGCGCAATGCTCCCAAGCCGATTGTCAGTGGCACGGAGAAGGTCGTGCGGCATGATCCGGACTATTTCCTCAAAGACTTCGTCATCAAGAATTTCGAAGCATCGGGCCGCCTCAAAAATCGACTGAATGGCACGACAGGTGAGCACTTTCCCGATACCGATACGCTGGAAGTCTACGACGCACGCATGCTGAGCTTCACGCCTGATGGGCGCAAGACCGTGGGCAGTTCCAACCGGGCACTGAGCAATGGCGATGGCTCGGAAATCCAGATGTTCGGCCAGGCCGTCATTCAGCGCGAGCCGGTGCCTGCAACTGCAACCCAGAAGGCTTTGCCCGCCATGCGGCTGGAGAGCGAATTCCTGCAAATCTGGCCCAATGACGAGCGCGTCAGTACCAACAAGTCTGTGGTCATGACCCGTGGCAATGACAGATTTACAGGTGACAGCATGCAGTACGCGCACCTTGACCAGATTCTGCAGATGCAGGGACGGGTCAAGGGCGTCATCCAGCCCAGCCAGAAGCCATAAGCCATGGCAGGACATGGGGCCGGACTCGTCTACATCACCGGTGCCTCCAGCGGCATAGGTCAGGCCCTGGCCTGGCACTACTACCAGCTGGGCTGGTCGATCGCCTTGGTGGCAAGACGTACCGCAGTCATGGAGCAGTGGGCGCAGTCCATGCGAATGGATGCATCCCGCTACGCCGTTTATGGTGCGGACGTCACGAACATAGCAAGTGCTTGCAGTGCTGCGAATGCCTGTCTTGAGCGCCAGGGCCTGCCCGATGTTGTTATTGCCAACGCGGGTGTCAGCTGGGGCGTGGATACCTCCTTGCGCGAGGATCTTGAGGTCATGCAGCAGGTGCTGGCCAGCAACACCATGGGGCTGGTTGCAAGCTTTCAGCCGTTTATTGCTCCCATGGTGCGACGCGGCTCCGGGCGTCTGGTGGGTATTTGCAGTGTGGCCGGTATTCGCGGCTTGCCCGGCCATGCCGCATATTCGGCCAGTAAAGCGGCAGCCATTGCTTACTGTGAGAGTCTGCGCGTTGAGTTGCAGAAATCCGGGGTCTCTGTGACCAGTTTATTGCCTGGCTATGTGGACACTCCGTTGACGAAAAATAATCCGTATTCCATGCCTTTTCTGCTCTCGCCCGAGGAGTTCGCAAGGCGTGCCTTTCGGGTTATCGAGCGCAAAGCCAGATATGCGATTATTCCCTGGCAGATGAGGATTGTCGGCAGCGTAATGCGGATGCTGCCCGCTTATCTATGGGATAGATTGACTCTGGGGAAAACCAGAAAGCCCAGGCATCTAAAAAAGGATGAGTGGAAGACATTGGGGAAATGACTATGCATTTGAATGCCTTCAGAAATAAATAAAGGCACGTTATCGTGCCTTTATTGCCGAGCTGCTAAAAGAAGCTCATTCGCCGTGATTATTGCCGCCACCGTAGCCACCGCGACCACCGTGGCGTGGTCCTGAGCCATAGGGACTGCGGAAGCCGCCTTCGCCGCGACCACCACCACCGCCATAGCCGCCGCCGCTATCGCCACGACCATAGCCACCACCTTCACTGCGGCCACCGTAACCGCCATCGCGATTACCGCCGCCAAAACCGCCTTCACTGCGGAAGCCGCCTCCATAACCGCCGGTGCGAGGGGGGCGGGGTTCCATGGGGCGTGCCTCATTCACGATGAGGCTGCGACCCCCGAGGGGCTGGCCATTCATGCCTTGAATGGCAGCTTGTGCTTCTGCTTCGCTGGCCATTTCCACAAAACCAAAGCCTTTGGAGCGGCCGGTGTCTCGTTCCATCATGACGCGTGCACTTGCTACGGCTCCAAACTGGCTGAATGCCTGCTCCAGATCGTTGTCGCGCACACCATAGGGAAGGTTGCCGACATACAGCTTATTGCCCATTAATAACTCCTAGCTCCTCAATGCTTCAATGGCGCGATCGAATTCAGGATGGCCGCCGCATATTCATGGGAAAACATGCCAAAAATCCTGAAAACCTATTCGCTTGTGAACGGGAAATGCCCGAGAAAGGAATTATGACGGAGAACAAGGAAAAAAATAAATGCTCGAAAACCGCGTTGCTAACGTTTAGCAACAAAAAAAGGATCCGAAGATCCTTTTTTTGTTATTGGCAATAACTGATTAGTAGCTATTGCGACGGCCATAGCCGCCACCGTCGCCACGGCCGCCGCCAAAGCCGCCGTCACCACGGCCGCCGCCGAAGCCGCCGCCACCACCTTCACGGCCACCGCCGAAGCCGCCACCAAAGCCGCCGGAGCGGGGAGGACGAGGCTCCATGGGACGTGCTTCGTTCACGACCAGATCACGGCCGCCACGGTTTTGGCCGTGCAGGCCTTGGATAGCGGCTTGTGCTTCGGCATCGCTGCCCATTTCCACAAAGCCGAAGCCCTTGGAGCGGCCGGTGTCGCGCTCCATCATCACCTTGGCGCTGTTCACAGTGCCGAATTCGCTGAAGCTGTCTTGCAGATCTTGGTCGCGGAATGTGTAAGGCAGATTGCCTACGTAAAGCTTGTTGCCCATGCTGGACTCCTGAAAAAACTTGAAAACGCGATGGAGCCCTAGGGAGTCAGCCTTGGATGACAACATTAGAGACGCTAACGCACTTGCTCCGATCCGAAAATTGCTTTCCAGACGAAGACTCATACATTATGAGTCACAAGAGAAGCCGTTGTATTACGAAAAGATCAAATTTCGTGTTGGTAACAACATTGTCCCGATAGGAGTTACCCTGAAATACAAAATTTTGAATATTCAAATAAGCAGTTGTCTTACAGGGTTAAACAGATAGAATGATGACTTACTTTCTTTGGGGAGTAGGCCGTTCGGCAGCCAGCTGCCGGATGCATGCGTCAACAGACTTGGGTCCTCGTGACCTATGGCGCATGCGGTACCGCGTGCAATGCGTGGTGCGACCGGTCGAGACCATTGATTACGTACCGAGAAAACCTATGAAGAGATAGGCCGGAGTCGGTGCGTGATCAATGCGTTCTGGCAACTCCGGCCATCTATCCCCATCATGGAAGCCTTTCTCATATCCACCTCCATCGTCGCCCTGGCCGAGATGGGGGACAAGACCCAACTGCTGTCATTGGTATTGGCGGCCAAGTTCCGCAAACCCGTCCCCATCGTGGCCGGCATTTTTGCCGCGACGCTGGTCAACCATGCTCTGGCCGGCGCCGTGGGCAACTGGATCACCACGATGCTAGGTCCCGACGTGCTGCGCTGGATCTTGGGGATTTCGTTCATCCTCATGGCGGGCTGGATGCTGATTCCCGACAAGTTGGATGATGACGATACCGGCAATGGCGCCGGGCGTTGGGGTGTCTTTGGTACGACGCTGATGCTGTTCTTCCTGGCCGAGATGGGGGACAAGACCCAACTGGCCACGGTGGGCCTGGCCGCCAAGTACCCTCTGTCGTATTACTGGGTGGTGGCTGGCACCACGCTGGGCATGATGCTGGCCAATGCGCCGGTGGTGTGGTTTGGCGAGAAGATCACCAAGAAGCTGCCGATCAAGACGATTCACCGTGTGTGCGCCGTGATCTTCCTGGTGCTGGGTGTGGCGGCGCTCCTGACCAAAGTGTGACACTACCAAAAGCATAGCTATTTGCACAAGGCTCAAAAGGCTTGGACAGCTTTGACAGTCTCCTTTTGAGCTCGGTGCAATGAATGCAGTACACTGGACTTTTCACGCGCCGATTTGCCAAAGCTTGCGGGCGCTTTATAAATCCAGCTAAAGACCCGTCCGCGAAGTGACAGTACACCGACCCGGCCTCGTTTTTAGCGATGCCGGGTTTTTTCATATGTCCTTCATCGCGACACCTCAGTTCATGCATTTTGATGAACCGCTGCCCTTGCAGAGCGGCGGCTCCATCGCCGATTACGACCTTGCCTTCGAGACCTATGGCCAGCTCAATGCCGACAAGAGCAATGCCATCGTGGTCTGTCATGCGCTCAATGCCTCCCACCATGTAGCCGGCAGCTACGAGGGCCAGCCCAGGAGCGAAGGCTGGTGGGACAACATGATCGGCCCGGGCAAGCCTGTCGATACCGACAAGTTCTTTGTCATCGGCATCAACAATCTGGGCTCCTGCTTCGGCTCTACCGGCCCCATGCACACCAACTCGGCCACGGGCAAGCCCTATGGTGCGGATTTTCCCGTGGTGACGGTGGAGGATTGGGTGGATGCGCAGGCCCGCCTGCTGGACCGCCTGGGCATCGTGAGGCTCGCCGCCGTGCTGGGCGGCAGCCTGGGCGGCATGCAGGCCCTGTCCTGGTCGCTGCGCTATCCCGAGCGCATGCGCCATGCCGTGGTGGTGGCCAGCGCGCCGAATCTGAACGCCGAGAACATTGCCTTCAACGAGGTGGCGCGTCGCGCCATCGTCACCGACCCGGATTTCAACGGCGGCCATTTCTACGAGCATGGCGTGGTGCCCGCGCGCGGCCTGCGCATCGCGCGCATGATCGGTCACATCACCTATCTGAGCGATGACGTGATGAACCAAAAGTTCGGCCGCAGTCTCAGGGCCACCACGCTCCCCGCTGCACCTGAATCGCTGCCTCCTGAGGGAGCTGGCCCGACTCGGGGCGGCCCAGCGTCGGATCGGCGCGATTACCTGTACAGCACCCAGGATGTGGAGTTCCAGATCGAGAGCTATCTGCGCTACCAGGGCGAGAAGTTCAGCGGCTACTTTGACGCAAACACCTATCTGCTCATCACCCGTGCCCTGGACTATTTCGATCCGGCCCGTTCCCATGATGGCGATCTGACCCGGGCGCTGGCCGTGGCCAAGGCCAGGTTCCTGCTGGTGAGCTTCACGACGGACTGGCGCTTTGCCCCGGCGCGCAGCCGAGAGATCGTCAAGTCACTGCTGGAGAACAACCGCGACGTCAGCTATGCCGAGATCGACGCCCCCCATGGCCATGATGCGTTTTTGCTTGATGACCCACGCTATATGGGCGTGATGCGCTCCTATTTTGAAGGCATTGCCAAAGAACTGAACACCGCCGAGCGCGCAGGAGACACCGCATGACCGAGTTGACCACCATGAAAGCCATTGCCCAGTTGGTGCCCGAGGGCGCACGCGTGCTGGACCTGGGTTGCGGCGACGGCGCGCTGCTGGAGCATCTGGTGCGAGAGCGCGGATGTACGGGCTATGGCGTGGAGCTCGACGATGCCAATGTGCTGGCCTGCACGCGCCGCGGCGTGAACGTGCTGCAGCTCAATCTGGAGGACGGCCTGGCCATCTTCGGCGACAACAGCTTCGATGTGGTGCTGCAGATCGACACGTTGCAGCATTTGCGCAATGCCGAGGTGATGCTGCAGGAGACGGCCCGCATCGGCAAGCAAGGCGTGGTTGCCTTTCCCAACTTTGCACATTGGCAAAATCGCTTCTCCGTGCTGCGTGGGCGCATGCCGGTCACGCGTCGCCTTCCCTATCAGTGGTATGACACACCGAATATCCGCGTGGGCACCTACAAGGACTTCGAGGTGCTGGCTACCAAGAACCGCTTGCGCATTCGCGACTCCTTCGGTCTGCAAAACGGTCAGGTGGTGAGAAGCTTGCCCAATCTGTTGGCGACAACGGCGGTGTTCCACTTCGAGCATGCCTGATTGCTGCTCTTGAAACAGTAGCTGATTGCGATTCATGGGCAATGAATCGGGTATGGATTCATATCGAATTCATTGCCTGATAAGAGCCGGAAGCTCTTAAATTTGAGAGGGCCGCACTCCTGAGGCAAGGCGGTGCTGCTGCTGCAATGCAAAGATGTAAGCATCTGATTCATAATCAACTGCTTATTTCTTTTTGATCTGAATCAATGCACTGAAGCTTCGGCCGGTGCGCGCCTTGCCATGCGTTTTAGTTCCCGTCTCATTTTTTGCTCGGCTGCACCTGCAGCCTTGTTTATTTTGGCGCTGCTTAGCAGCCAGTGGGGGCTGACCCGCACACAGTCCGATTTCAACGACTACCTGAGGAACAACCAGGCCGTGGTGGCGCAGCTGCAGGAGCTGTATGCCCAGGGTCTGCAATCGGGCCAGGCACTGCGCAATATCGTGATGGATCCGTCGGACGGGCAGGCCGTGCAGAACCTGGGCAATGCCCGTCAGGCCTATGACGCCGCCTATGATGACCTGAGCCGGCGCGTGCAGGGCACGGCCATGGAAGTCGCCGTCAAGAGCTTGCAGGCCTTGCGTCAGGCCCAGTCCGAAGCGCAGGACCAGATCGTGACTCTGGCGGCCGAGGACTATGACGCCGCCGCCGCCGCGCTCAAGACCCGGGAAACCCCAGCTTGGCGCAAGCTGCGCGAAGCCGTGCTGCAACAGCTCAAGGCGGCCCGCGATGCGGCCGAAGCATCGCATGCGGCCACTCGTGCCAGCGCCCAGCGCATGCAGCTGTGGTCGGGTCTGCTGGCCCTGCTGGCCGTGGCCATCTCGGCCGCGCTGCTCTGGGTGATGGTGCGCACGCTGCGCAGCGAGCTGGGCGGAGACCCGGCCGATGCGCGCAAGGCGTTGCGCCGCGTGGCCGATGGCGACCTGACTGGTGGGAGCTCTGGCAGCATGGCACGGGGCCTGATGGCCGATCTGCAAACCATGCGCGGTGCGCTGCGCGAACTGGTTCAGCGCGTGCACGGCGCATCGGTGCAGATGCAACATGCATCCAGCGAGATTGCCCAGGGCAATGCCGACCTGTCTGCCCGTACCGAAAGCCAGGCCAGCGCGCTGGAGGAAACGGCGGCCAGCATGGGGCAGCTCAACGCCACCGTGCGCCAGAACGCCGACAGTGCCCAGACGGCCAATCAGTTGGCGCAGAATGCCTCGCAAGTGGCCCGGCAGGGCGGTGCCGCGGTGGCGCGCGTTGTACAGACCATGCAGGACATCAACACCAGCAGCTCGCGCATTGCCGACATCATCGGCGTCATAGACGCCATCGCCTTCCAGACCAATATCCTGGCACTGAACGCGGCCGTGGAGGCTGCACGCGCCGGTGAACAGGGCCGGGGCTTTGCGGTGGTGGCCAGCGAGGTGCGCGCCCTGGCGGGGCGCAGCGCCGATGCGGCCAAGGAAATCAAGACGTTGATCACTGCCAGCGTGGAACGCGTGGCAGACGGCAGTGCGCTGGCCGACCAGGCAGGTCACACCATGGACGAGATCGTCGCCGCCATTCACCGCGTGACGGACATCATGGGCGAGATCAGCGCAGCGAGTAACGAGCAGAGCGCAGGTGTGGCCCAGGTCGGCGAGGCGGTCATGCAGATGGACCAGGCCACGCAGCAAAACGCTGCCCTGGTGGAGGAAAGCGCAGCCGCTGCCGAGGGGCTGCGGCAACAGGCCGAAAGCCTGCTGACAGAGGTTTCCCGCTTCCAATTGGAGCGCGGTGCGCTGGCATTGCACTAAACCCTGATCCGCCATGTCAATGCCTGGGGGGCAGGCACCGCCACCAGCATTGGCGCACAATCACGGGCATGGCGCGAGCCCGTCATGGCTCGCAGCACCGTCACTGAAGGAGCCGACCATGAACGCACGTACTCCCACCAATCTGCTGCAGCCACAGGATGCGCTGCAGCACATCACCGAGCAGTGGGATCAGAGCATCGTCCCCGAGCTGACGAACTACATCACCATCCCTGCCAAGTCGCCCATGTTTGCCCCCGACTGGGAGCAGCAAGGCCATATCGCCACCGTACTGCGCAACGCTGCGGCCTGGGTGGAGGCGCAAAAAGTGGCCGGGCTGAAGCTGGAAGTGATTCAGCAGCCGGGTCGCACGCCGGTCATCTTCTTCGAGGTGGAAGGCACGGCCGAGAAAGCCTCGACCAGCCCCACGGTGCTGATGTACGGCCACCTTGACAAGCAGCCCGAGTTTGAAGGCTGGCGCAGCGATCTGGGCCCCTGGACGCCCAAATACGAGGACGGCAAGCTCTACGGCCGTGGCGGAGCCGACGACGGCTATGCGGTCTATGCCAGCGTGGCGGCGATTCAGGAGCTCAAGCGCCAGAACGTGCCTCACCCCCGCATCGTGGCCATCATCGAGACCTGCGAGGAAAGCGGCTCGGCCGATCTGCTGCCCTATGTGGATGCCTTGCGCCCGCGTCTGGGCGATGTGGGCCTGGTGATCTGTCTGGACAGCGGCGCCGGCAACTACGACCAGCTGTGGCTGACCACCAGCCTGCGCGGCATGGCCAGCGGCACGCTCAAGGTGCAGATCCTCACCGAGGGCGTGCACTCGGGCGATGCCTCGGGCGTGGTGCCCTCGTCCTTTCGCATCATGCGACAGGTGCTGGATCGTCTTGAGGACAGCAAGAACGGCCGCGTGCTGCCGCAGAGCTTTCACTGCGAGGTGCCGCTCGAGCGCATGGCGCAGATCCGCGCCACGGCAGACATCCTGGGCGAGGATGCCTATGCGCGCTTTCCCTGGGCGCATTACGACTGCGGCGGCTCGGCCCGTGTGTCCCTGCCCACGACTACCGATCCCGTCCAGGCTCTGGTGCGCCGCACCTGGGAGCCCACGCTGAGCGTGACCGGTGTGGAGGGGATGCCCAATCTGCAAAATGCCGGCAATGTGCTGCGCCCCTACACGGCCTTCAAGCTCAGCCTGCGCCTGCCGCCGCTGGTCGATGCCGCAGCCTGCGTGCAGGAGATGAAGGCTTTGCTGGAGGACAACGCGCCCTATGAGGCCAAGGTGACCTGGGAAGGCCTGTCCAGCTCCAGTGGCTGGAATGCGCCGGGCATGGACGGCTGGTTCGAGAATGCACTCAATGCCGCCAGCCAGGCCCACTTCGGCGCCGGTTGCGGCTATATCGGCCAAGGCGGCACGATTCCGCTGATGAACATGCTGAGCAAGGGCTTTCCCAAGGCGCAGATGATGGTCTGCGGCGTGCTGGGCCCCAAGAGCAATGCCCACGGTCCCAACGAGTTCCTCCATGTGCCCTATGCCAAGAAGCTCACGGCTTCGGTGGCCGAGGTGATCGCCGCCATGGCCCGCCATCAGACGGAGCCGGCGCAGGCCTGACGTAAGCATCGAGAAGACAGCCGCTGGCGCTTGTACCCAAAGCGTCTGGTGCTATCTATCTTTGATGGCTCCATGGCTGGTTTCCGTGGTTGGACCGGGGACTGCCACGGTTGACGTGCGCTGGTGCCGGCTGCATCCTGCAAACTCTTGTCAGACTGAAGAGATCGTGCATGACGCCCACCGATTCCAGTACCTATCCGTCCCGGCTGCTGCATATGGCCGCATCTGACGCCACCCAGCTTGCGCTGCGCGATTGGCCTCTGGCGCCGGGCGTCAAGCCCCGTGCCCAGGTGCTGCTGGTCCATGGTCTGGGCGAGCACAGCGGCCGCTATGCCGCGCTGGCCCGGCGGCTCAATGACTGGGGCTTTGCGGTGCAGGCCTATGACCAGTACGGTCACGGCCTGTCGGGCGGGCCCCAGGGCGGTCTGACCAGCGATATGCGCCTGCTCGACGATCTGGCGGTGGTGCTGGATGCCACGCGTGCAGCCATGCCCAAGCATCAGCCTCTGGTGCTGCTGGGCCATAGCCTGGGTGGGCTGGTGGCTGCAGATTTTGTCGCTTCGGGCCTGCGCCATGTGGACGGGCTGGTGTTGTCCTCTGCGGCGCTGGCCCTGCATCTGTCGGGTGTGCAAAAGGCGCTGGTGGCGAGCTTGCCCAGACTGCTGCCCAATCTGCGCGTGACCAATGGCCTGCAGTCCGCCCATCTCTCGCATGATCCCGAAGTGGCGCTGGCCTATGACGCCGATGCGCTGCAGCACCGGCGCATCAGCGCCCGGCTGGCGCGCTACATGGCCGAGGGCGGCCGCCATGTGCTGTCCAAGGCGCCGGCCTGGTGCGTGCCCACGCTGCTGCTATGGGCGGGCGATGACAAGCTGGTCAACCCGGCCGGCAGCGCCGCCTTTGCCGCCCAGGCGCCACGCGATCTGGTGCAGTCCCAGTGCTTTGAGACGGCCTATCACGAGATCTTCAACGAGAGCCCTGAACTTGCCGCGCCGGTATTTGCACGGCTCGAGCAGTGGCTGGACCAGCGCTTTCCTGCGGCTTGAAGATCACAGCAGGGGCGGCGGCTGCTTGCGGCCTTTTTCCACCGGGTTGGCACGCAGCTTTTCCGCAGGGTAGGGGCGCAGAAACTCCTTGGCCTTGTTCACCTTGGCATTGAGCCAGGCGTCATATGCACCTTCGTTGAGGATGGCGGGCATGGCCTTGTCGTTGCCGGGCTGGCCGTAGCGGTTCATCAGCGCATGGGCATTGGCATTGATGGTGATGAGGGCGTAGCTGACGATGACCTCGCCGTCCTCACCGACCCAGCGCGCCCAGACGCCGGCGGCGCCCATGGGCTGGTTGTCCACGCGGGTGATGCGGGTGGGCAGGGGCTTGCCGGGGCGCAGGTCGTCGACCTGAAAGGCCTGCATGGGCACGATGCAGCGCTGGCCTGCCAGCCAGGCATCGCGAAACGCCGTTCCCGTGGTCAGATTGTCTATTTTTGCGGTCACCAGCTTGAGCGCGCGCAGGCGGCCGTCAGACGCGGACTTGACCCAGTGCGGCACCAGGCCGAAGCTGGCGGGCACCAGTACTCGCTCCACTGGCAGCGCAGGTGCTCCTTCTTCGGGAGCTGCAAACGTTTGACCCAAAAGCGCTGCAGAGGATTCTGCAGCTGCATTGACGATGATGAGACCCATGCGACGCGGGGTCAGTACAGCCTCGGGCAGAGACTCGGGAGCCTCCACGCGAAAGTTCTGCAGATAAAACTCGGGCTTGGCCAGAGAGAGGTGACAGCTGCTCATTGATTTACTCCAGGGCCAGCAGGGACAGGGTGGCAACAGATGCTGTTTCGGCGCGCAGCACGCGGGAGCCGAGGCTGGCAGGTTTCCAGCCTTGCTCCAGGGCCCAGTCTTCTTCCTGGGCGGTCAGGCCCCCTTCGGGGCCATGCAACACCCAGACTGCCTGGGCATCGCCGGCGGCGGCGCGCAGCGGCTGATTGCCCTCGCGCAGCGACAGCACCAGACGCGCTGCATCGGCCGCAGGTGCCTGCTTGCTGCGCAGCCAGTCGGCCAGCGACAGTGGGGCATGAATCACGGGTACCTGATTGCGCCCGCATTGCTCGCAGGCCGAGACGGCAATCGACTGCCAGCGCTCGATCTTCTTGTCGGCGCGGTCGCCCTTGAGCTTGAGCACGCTGCGAGCCGCCATCACGGGCTGGATGCTGGCCGCACCCAGCTCGGTGGCTTTTTCCACCAGCCAGTCCATGCGCTCGTTGGCGGGCATGCCCACCACCAGATGCACGGCACGTGCGGCTTCGCGCTCGGCGGGGCTGTGGCTGTCCACGCGCACGCCTACATCGCTGCGGCCCATGCGGGTGATGGTTGCCTGGAACTCGCCGCCGGTAAAACCGTTGCCGGTCTGGCCCTCAAACAGGGTGATGACATCGCCGGGCTGGTGGCGCAGCACCTGCACATGGCGGGCGGCACCTGCAGGCAGGTCCAGTTCGTGGCCGATGTGCAGTGGAATGGGGCAGTGATAGCGCGGCATAGGGGAAATGGATATTTGTTACTTGCGGTTAGAGCTGCTTCGCAGCTTGTAAATCTGGCCCCTCTAACCTGGGGACACCGCGCAAGGGCCGCCCCGCAGCGCTGGTGTCGTCCCCCTCCGCGAAGCAGAGAGGGGGAAGCCGCAAAGCGGCTCAGGGGGTATATCTACATTCTTCCGTAGGCGTAACCGACCTGCGTCTGGATACCCTCGATCTCGTCGATCAATTTGAGGAACGGACCCAGCGCGCGGTAGCGGTTGCAGGTGGAGCGGATGTAGTGGATGAAACGAGGCGCATCGGCCAGATACTTGGGCTTGCCGTCGCGCAGCGTCAGGCGCGCAAAGATACCCGCAACCTTGAGGTGGCGCTGCAGACCCATCCATTCAACCCCACGGTAGAACTCGCCGAAGTCATCACCCCAGCCGCTGGCGCTGTTGGCACCCACCAGGCCGGCCTTGCGGGCCTTTTCCCAGTAACGGATGGTGATGTCGATGATGAAGTCCTCTTCCCAACTGATGAAGGCATCTCGCAGCAGGCTGGCGATGTCATAGGTGATGGGGCCGTAGACGGCATCCTGGAAGTCCAGCACGCCCAGCGGCGCGCCGCTGGACACCGGTTGCATCAGGTTGCGCATCATGAAGTCACGGTGCACATAGACACTGGGGGCTTGTAGATTGTGGGCGACGATCTGATCGAAGGCCTTGCCGAGCAGTGCCTGCTGCTTGTCGTCCAGCGTGAACTGGCGGTGCTTGGCTATGTACCAGTCGGGGAACAGCTGCAGCTCGCGGCGCAGCAGGGCTTCATCATAGAGAGGCAAGCTGCCGGTATTGCCGGCCTTGGAGGCCAACTGCCAGTCCAGCAGCACCTCGATGGCCGAGCGGTACCAGGCTTCGGCATCCTGGGGTTTTTCGGGGTGCAGAGCCTCGATGACGGTCTGGCCGCCCAGGTCGCTGAGCAGCATGAAGCCGTGGCCGGCGTCCCAGTCCAGAATCTGCGGCACGCACAGGCCGGCCTGGTTCATCAGGCCCTGAACCTTGGCAAAAGGCGCGCAATCTTCCTTGTCCGGCGGCGCGTCCATGACGATCAGGCTGTTGCCATCGCTGCGATCCAGGCGCAGATAGCGGCGAAAGCTCGCATCGGCCGAAGCGGGGCGCAGGGTTGCAGGAAGCAGCAGGTGCTTTTGAGCCAGCGGTGCCAGCCAGGCGTCGAATGCGGCGTGGCGGGCAGAATCTGCCCAGGCAACGCCAACTGTGGGGGTGATAGGAGCGGTCATGGATAATCGGATTTTACAAACCGATGCCGCCTCATCTGTGGACAGTGGTGCTAGGCTCTCGGTTTTCTGTTGACGTGTGCCTGGGCACGCGCGCTTTTGACGTTCAAGATCATCGTGCAATCCCCATCCCATCCGCGAGATTTCCTACCTGCCTGCTCTGCCCGTTCGACGCGTTCGGGAGCTGCGCGGCCGGTGATTCGTCCTCTGGCATGGGCTGTGGCACTGGCATGGGCGGGTGCTGGCATGCAGGCCTATGCCCAGTCGGCCGAGACGACAGCATCGTCCTCCTCCAGCGTTGCGGGCGAGTTGCCTGCGCTGCAACTCAAGTCCAGCAGTCTGTTGCAGGAGAGCTATCCTCAGGAAGTGCGCGACCAGCAGCCCACCTATATCAAGGGTGACAGCCTCTCCGGCCAGCCCGATCTCAAGGCCTCGGTCCATGGCGAGGCCGAGTTGCGCCGCGGCGACACCATGATCCGAGCGGACAAGCTCGACTATGCGGTTCCGGACGACAGGATCAACGCCGTGGGCTCGGTCCACATCAACCAGGCCGGCAATGTCTACGAGGGGGCGACGCTGGACCTGCAGATGGATGCCTTCAAGGGCCAGTTCGACAATGCCAACTATCGCTTTCTGGCCACGGGCGGCCATGGCGAGTCCTCGCGCGTGGACTTTATCGACAAGGATCGTTCGGTCGTCCATGACGCCACCTACACCACCTGCCAGCGTGATGACGAGGCCAGCTGGGAGCCGAGCTGGGTGCTCGAGGCCAAGACCATTCATCTGGACATGGCCGAAGAGGTGGGGGTGGCCGAGGGGGCGTCCTTGAAGTTCAAGGGCGTGACGGTCCTGCCCGTGCCGCGCATGAGCTTTCCGCTCTCGGACAAGCGCAAATCGGGCCTGCTGCCGCCCATGATAGGCATGGACAAGCTCGGCGGCATCGAGTACTCGCAGCCCTATTACTGGAATATCGCTCCCAATCGCGATATGACCATCACGCCCACGCTGATGACCAAGCGCGGCGTGAACCTGACAGGGCAGTTCCGCTATCTGGAGCCCAGCTACTCTGGCGAAACCTATGCCAGTTACATGCCGGGCGACAATCTGCGCAACCGGGATCGCTGGGGCTATTCCTGGCAGCATCGCACGACCATTGATACACCTGTCGGCGGTCTGGGGCTGAACCTCAATCTGAACCGCGTCAGCGACGGCGATTACTGGCGCGACTTCCGTCTGGCTCCCGTGGTCCTGCGCCAGCGCCTGCTGCCCAGTACGGCCAATCTGAGCTGGGCCAAGGGTGACGGGGTGCTGAGCCTCAATGTGCTGCGCTATCAAGTGCAGCAGGATGTGACTTCGCCGATTGCGCCGCCCTACAGCATGGTGCCGCAACTGCAGTACCGTTACACGCCGCTGGATCTGCCGCATGGGCTGGATTTCACCGTGGTCGCCGACACCACACGTTTCGAGCTGATTCGTCCCATCGCGGGCCAGGTGGGCAACAACGGTCAGCGCAGCTATGTCCAGGCACAGATGAGCCGGCCATTCCTGTCTCCCGGCGCCTTCATCACGCCCAAGCTGATGCTGCATACCTCCATGTATCAGACCGATCAGCTGATGAGCAACGGCAGCAAGAGCGCCAACCGGACCTTGCCCACCTTCAGCCTGGACAGCGGCCTGATCTTCGAGCGCGATACCTCCTGGTTCGGCAAGAATCTGCTGCAGACCTTCGAGCCCCGGGCCTTCTACACCTATACGCCTTATCGCGACCAGAGCATGCTGCCGCTCTATGACACAGGACGCAGCGACTTCAACTTCGCGAGTATTTTTTCCGAGAACGACTATGTCGGCCAGGACCGCATTGCCGACAACCACTTGATGACCCTGGGCGCGACTTCGCGCTTCATCGACCCCGAAAGCGGTGCCGAGAAGCTCAAGTTCGCCGTGGCCCAGCGCGTGCGCCTGTCCGATCAGCGCGTGCTGCTGCCCGGAGAGGTGGCCGCCACCAGCAAGCTTTCCGATATTCTGCTGGGCGCGGCCTTCAACTGGACCGACAAGTGGTCGCTGGAAGGCACGACCCAGTACAACAAGGACTTGAACCGCACGGTCCGTACTACGGCCACGGCGCGTTACAGCCCAGGCAACTATCGCACCTTCAACATCGGCTACCGCACGCAGCTGGATACGGTCACCAAGAAGCCCTCCAGCGAGCTGGTGGATGTGGGCTGGCAATGGCCCATCAATGACCTCTGGGGTGACAAGGGCAAGGATCTGGGCGCCGGTCGCGGTCAGGGCGGCGGCCGCTGGTACGCCGTGGGCCGCCTCAACTACTCCATCAAGGACAACAAGCTGGTGGATACCGTGGTCGGCCTGGAGTACGACGGTTGCTGCTGGATTGGCCGTGTGGTGCTGGAGCGTCTGCAAAGCTCGGTCGTCCAGTCCAATCTGCGTCTGCTGTTCCAGATGGAGTTCGTGGGCTTCTCGCGACTGAGCTTTGGTGCCGACCCCACCTCCAGTCTCAAGCAGAATGTGCCGCGCTACCAATATTTGCGTGAGGCGGTGACTCCGCCCAGCCGCTTTACCAATTACGATTAATCAAGGCTTTTTCATGCGTTTTTTCTCCAAGACATCCAATGCATGTGCTGTTGCCGTGGCACTGGCTGTAATGGCTGCCGGTGTGCAGGCCCAGGGCCTGAAGAGTCCCGGCAGCAAGGCCAAGGCTGTCAATGACCCCTCCATCTCGCGCGCATTGGAGGCCACGGCTCAGCCCTCGGGGCGCCAGGCTCCGGCAGTTACACAGGGTGTTCGCTCGGCTGACTACATCGTGGCCGTGGTCAATTCGGAGCCCATCACCAATAACGAAGTGCGTGCGCGCATGGAGCGCGTGGCGCAGAACGTGACTGAGCAGGGCGGTCAGCTGCCCTCCCAGAGCGAGCTGGCCCGCCAGGTTCTGGAGCGCCTGATTCTCGAGCGCGTGCAGCTGCAGGAAGCCAAGGACACGGGCATCAACGTTGACAACATGACGGTCGATCAGGCCGTGGCCAATGTGGCGCGCCAGAACAATACCGACAAGGCCGGTCTGCTGTCGCGCCTGAAGGCCGAAGGGCTTTCCGAAGCGCAGTTCCGTTCGGAGATCCGCAATCAGATGCTGATGCAGCGCGTGCGCGAGCGTGATGTGGATGGCCGCGTCAAGGTCGCGGAAGCCGACATCGACCGCTATCTCAAGGAGCAAAAGCGCCCCGGCGATGCGGCCGCAGGTGCGGCAGCCAATCTGGGCCATATCCTGATCACCGTGCCGGAAAACGCCAGCCCTGCCGTGGTGGCAGAGCGCGAAGCCAAGGCCAAGCAGGCGGCAGAAGCGGCGCGCAAGAACCCCGACTTCATCGCTGCCGTGCGTGAGTTCTCGGATGTGCCCAATGGCCAGGGTGGCGGTGCCATGGGCATGCGCCCCATGAGCGATTACCCCGAGCTGTTTTCTCAGCAGGTGGGCAATGCGGCAGTAGGTGCCATCGTCGGTCCGTTTCGTTCGGGCGCTGGTTTCCACGTGCTCAAGGTGCTGGAGAAATCTCAGGCAGGAGCACCTGTATACATCACGCAGAACCACGCACGCCATATTCTGCTGACCGTAGGCAATGGCATGACCGAAGCCCAGGCTGCCAAGCGTCTGGAGGACTACAAGCGTCGTGTTGAATCCGGTCAGGCCACCTTCGAGCAACTGGCGCAGGAGTTCTCCAAGGACGGCAGCGCGCGCAATGGCGGTGATCTGGGCTGGTCTTCGCCCGGCCAGTTCGTGCCTGAGTTCGAACGCGTGCTCGACAACCTGCAGCCGGGCCAGATCAGCAACCCCGTGGTGTCGCGTTTCGGCGTGCACCTGATCCAGCTGATCGAGCGCCGCCAGGAAAAGCTCACCGAGCGCGAGCAGCGCGAAATGGTGCGCAACGTGGTGCGCGAGCGCAAGGCCGAGCAGGACTACGAAACCTGGCTCAAGGAACTGCGCGGCAAGGCCTTTGTGGAATACCGCGAGCCACCCCAATAAGCCCATTCAATCCGCTTGAAGTGCCCGGTAATGTCATCATTGCGCACCGGGCATCGGAGCTCCCCCCCATTCCAAGCGGTGCCCTGGCACCGCTTTCGCATTCATGAAACATATTCCCCGCAAGCGCTTTGGTCAGAACTTTCTGACCGACGGCGCCATCATCGACAACATCGTCCAGGCCATCGATCCCAAGGCGGGCGAACCCATGGTCGAGATCGGCCCTGGTCTGATGGCGCTGTCGCAGCCCCTGGTCGAGCGCCTGGGCAAGCTCACCGTGATCGAGCTGGACCGCGACCTAGCGGCCCGTCTGCGTCTGCGCGACGATCTCGATGTGGTCGAGTCCGATGTGCTCAAGGTGAACTTCCGTGCGCTGGCCGCACGTCTGGGCGTGGCCAAGCTGCGCGTGGTCGGCAACCTGCCCTACAACATCTCCAGCCCCATTCTTTTCCATCTGCTGGAGCAGGTGGATGTGGTGCAGGATCAGCACTTCATGCTGCAAAAGGAAGTCATCGACCGCATGGTGGCCGATGCCGGCACCTCGGCCTACGGCCGCCTGTCGGTGATGCTGCAGTGGCGCTACGCCATGGAAGATGTGCTGTTCGTGCCGCCGGGCAGCTTCAATCCGCCTCCCAAGGTTGACAGCGCCGTGGTGCGCATGATTCCGCGCGAGCAGCCTGCGGATCTCGATCCCAAGCTGCTGGAAGAGCTGGTGCAGGTCGCTTTCAGCCAGCGCCGCAAGATCTTGCGCAACACCCTGGGCAAGTGGCTGGAAGCCAAGGGCTTTGCGGGCGAGTTCGATCTGCAGCGCCGTGCGGAAGAAGTGCCGGTCGCCGAATTCGAAGCCCTGGCAGCACAGCTTTCCTGAATTGAGATAAAAATGCTTCAATCGCTTGCGGGGTAGGCGATTGAAGCTACTGATTTGATAGTTCAGTCAGTGGCCTGCAGCGCATCGCCCAGTGCGTTGATCAGTCGCTCGATCTCGGCCTGCTCGCTGATGAAGGGCGGTGCCAGCTGAATCGTGTCGCCGCCGTAGCGCACATAAAAGCCGGCCTCCCAGCATTTCATGGCGATCTCGTAAGGGCGCTTGGCGGGTTCGCCGGGCAGGGGCGCAATCGTGACGCCCGCCGCCAGGCCGATATTGCGGATGTCCAGCACATGCCTGGCGCCCTTGAGGCTGTGCACGGCCTGCTCGAAGAAGGGGGCCAGCGTGCGCACGCGGCCCGGGCCGTCTTCGCGCTCCAGCAGATCCAGCGCTGCAATGCCTGCCGCGCAGGCCACGGGATGGGCCGAATAGGTATAGCCGTGGGCAAATTCCAGCATGTACTGAGGCCCGCCAGCCGCCATGAACTGGTCATAGATGGCGGGCGAGACCACGCAGGCCCCCAGCGGCTGGGCGCCATTGCTGACCTGCTTGGCGATATTCATGATGTCCGGCGTCACGCCAAAGGCCTCGGCCGCCGTCATCGCTCCGAGGCGGCCAAAGCCCGTGATGACCTCGTCGAAGATCAGCAGGATGTCGTGCTGGGTGCAGATCTCGCGCAAACGCTGCAGATAGCCGGCGGGCGGAATCACCACCCCGCCCGAGCCCGACATGGGCTCCACGATCACGGCCGCGATATTGCTGGCGTCATGCAGGGCGATCAGATCGAGCAGCCGGTCTGCCAGGGCGCGTCCGTCGGTTTGGGGCTGGCCCTTGAAGAACGAACCTGGTGGCGGCTGGGTGTGCGGCAGATGGTCGGCTTCAATCCCCTGGCCGAACATCTTGCGGTTGCCCCCCATGCCGCCTACCGAGATGCCGCCGAAGTTCACGCCGTGATAGCCCTTTTCGCGCCCGATCAGCCGGGTCTTGGTGCCCTGGCCCCTGGCGCGCCAGTAGGCGCGCGCCATCTTCAGCGAGGTGTCGGCCGCTTCCGATCCCGAGCCGGTGAAGAACACATGTTCAAGCCCCTGGGGCATCAGCGCCACGATGCGGTTGGCAAGCTCGAACGAGGCCGGGTGGCCGAACTGAAAGGCGGGAGAGTAGTCGAGCTGCAGCGCGGCTTGGCCAATGGCCTCGGCAATCTCGCGGCGGCCATGGCCCAGCCCCGAGCACCACAGGCCCGAGAGGCCGTCGAAAATGCGCCGGCCATCGGCGTCGTTGTAGTAGGCCCCCTGTGCGCCGGTGATGATGCGGGGCCTGGCCTTGAAGTTGCGATTGCCGGTAAACGGCATCCAGTGGGCGCTCAGCCATTGCTCGTCGTGGCGGTTGAGGTCTGCGGATGTCTGGCGGTCTGCAAGCTGCATGGGAACTCCTTGGATTCCCGGTCATTGTTGGCCTGGAGCCCGGTTTGGCAAATAGCCGCAAACCCATGGGCGAGAGGCCGCATTTGCATGCTCTGCATGACTTATCCACAGGATTTTCTGGTGTTGGAGGGCGGGGTCCGGATGGTTTTCAGTTGAACTCAATCAGAAAATCGGATGAGGCCTGGGATGTTCAAGATTTATCAAGGATTTGTCCAAAGGCTTGTGCACATGATTTCTACAGGCCATTGAGGTGACCGTTGCAGTCGCCCAGCGTGGCCAGGGAGCGCAGCAGCCATTGCGCAAAAGTGGTGGGGTGGTCGGCGTTCATAGGTGGCTCTCAGGCGTTCAGCGCTTGTCCCGCAAGCGCTTGCTGCTCACGTTTCTTCAGGCGGCGCTCCCAGACTTTTTCATGGAAGAAGAAGGCAAAGGCCTGAACCGTGGGCTCCAGCAGGCTCAGCGTCAGCGAGGCAATCAGATTGCCGGTCACGGCATAGGCGACGCAGGCGGCCACGGTGATGTGGATCACGTAGTAACTGGCAGTCTTGGTCAGCGTGAGCTGGTTCTGGCGCAATGTCTTGATCAAGCGTGTCATTTGTTTCTCCCTGAGTGATGAATGAATGGTAGGGAGGGTGGCGATGAATTTCCAATTGAGAATCATTACTATTGCGATAGTGCCTACAGGCTGCTGCGAGATGAGCGGCTTGCTAAGCTGTGTGCTGGGGTTTGATTGAAATTGGCCGTCAGCCATTGCCTGATAAGCGCTGACAGCTATTGATTTGAGAGTTTTTGATGCCGGAGTCGATGCCAATCCAGCTGCGCGCGCTGGGCGTGGATGATGTGGATGCCCTGCTGCGCATACAGGAGCATTGCTATGGCGCGGACTTTGCCGAGCCGCGCGAGGTGTTTGTGCGCCGTTTGCGCACCGCCGGGCATTGTTCCTGGGCGGCCGAGCAAGGGGGCGAGCTGGTGGCCTATCTGGCCGCCTACTGGTCGCGCCCCGGGGCCATCACGCCGCTCAACGGCGACTTTGCCGACTATGACGACGCCAGCGTGCTCTATCTGCACGATATGGCCGTGTCCGAGGCTGCCGCCGGCCAGGGCTTGGCGGGGCGCATGGTCCAGGCCCTGAAGGCCCAGGCCAGAGCGCGCGGCGTGCAGCGCACGGCACTGGTTTCGGTACAGGGCTCACGGCTTTACTGGGAGCGTCAAGGCTATGCGGTCCAGTCCGTGACAAATGCTGTGCAACAACAACATTTGGACAGTTATGGCGATGGTGCGCTCTATATGGTGGGATTTATCTGACACATCGTCGGGTTGGGGCAAGGATAATGCCGGCCATGCCCAATCGCTGGAAACCCAATGTGACTGTCTCGGCCATCATCGAACGCGATGGCCGTTTTTTGCTGGTGGAAGAACAAACGGCGGATGGACTGCGTCTGAACACGCCGGCCGGTCATCTCGACCCTTCCGAAAGCCCTGTCGATGCCTGTGTGCGCGAAGTCATGGAAGAGACGGCCTACAACTTCACGCCCACGGCCCTGGTCGGCATCTACATGAACCGCTTTGTGCGCACGCGCACGGGCTCGGACATCACCTATCTGCGCTTTGCCTTCACGGGCGATCTGGGCATGCACCATGCCCAGCGCCATCTGGACGACGGCATCGTGCGCAGCGTCTGGCTTTCGCTCGACGAGCTCAAGGCCACCGAGCATCTGCACCGCAGCCCCATCGTGCTGGAGTCTGTGGGCGATTATCTGGCCGGCCAGCGCTATGACATAGGCCTCATCCATGCCGATGCCAGCATCTACAAGGTGCCGCAGCTGACGCGCCCGGTACCTGAAGAGGCCGGTGCCACGCTGGACGATGTACTGGTGCAGCTTCACTGATTGCGGCATGCAGTTGTTGTGACTGGCATGCAGGCCGAGGCTGTGCACAATGCCCTGTATGTCTGTAGCCAGCCTGATCCGACTCATGACACTGTCCGCCCTCTGGGGCGGCAGTTTTTTATTCATGCGCGTGGCCGTACCCCATCTGGGGGCTGTGCCCACGGCTTTGGGACGCGGCCTGTTTTCGGCGCTGGGCCTTGGCGCTGCGTTGTTTGCCATGGGTTTCCGGCCCAGGCTGGGACGCTATCTTTGGCCCTTGCTGGGGCTGGGTGCCATCAATTCCGGCATCCCCTTTCTCATGTACGCGCTGGCGGCACAGGTGCTGCCATCGGGCTATAGCGCCATCTTCAATGCCGCCACGCCGCTGGTGGCTACCGTGGTGGGGGCGCTGGTGTTTGCCGAGGCGATCACGCCCGCGCGCGTGGCTGCCGTGGTACTGGGGATTGGCGGCGTGGCCGTGCTGGCCCAGGCCGGGCCGCTGGATCTCAGCACCGCCGTGCTGGGCGGCATGGCGGCCTGTTTTGTTGCCACGGTCTGCTATGCGTTTTCCAGCTATCTGACGCTCAGGCTTGTGGGTGCCGATGCGAGCGTGGACACGCGCGCTGCCGTTTTCATCAGCCAGCTCGGTGCATTGATGGTGCTGGCGCCGGCGCTGCTCATCGACATCGCGCTGGAGCCCGACATGCTGGCCAGGCTGCAGGCCGCGCCGCTGCTGGCATGGGGCAATGTGGCGCTGCTGGGCCTGTTGAGCACGGCGCTGGCCTATGTGCTTTACTTCAGGCTGATTGCCGACGAGGGCCCGCAGAAGGCGCTGACCGTGACCTTCATCGTGCCCGTGTTTGCCGTGTTCTGGGGCTGGGTCCTGCTCGACGAGTCCTTGACCGTTGCACATGCCATGGGAGGCGGGCTGATTGCGCTGTCGCTCTGGCTGGTGCTGCGCCCCAAGGCGGATTGAGCCGGCGTGAGCGGCCTTCTTTTCACCAGGCGGCGGGCAGGCGCAGCTGCAAAAGCTCCAGAAAGGACTGCGCCGCATGCGGCAGCGTGCGGCCGGCCAGGGTCTGCACCTCGATATCGCGCAGATCCATGCCGCGGTCGCTGAGCGCCACGGCCACGAGCGCGCCTGTGGCCACCATGTCGCGGGCGGCGATTTCGCTGGCCACGGCAACCGCCGTGCCCTGGGCCGCAAAGTTCAGCAGCGTCTTGCCGTGATTGCTCTCCAGGGCCGGAGCCAGCATCAGCCCCTGGCGGCTGCAGGCTGCGTCCAGCAACTGGCGCACGGCCGTGCTGGGCGGCGTCAGTGCCAGCGGATAGCGCACCAGCCTGGCCAGTGCCACGCTGCGCTCTTGCGCCAGCTCATGGCTGGATGCCACCAGCGCCAGCACGGGCGCGGCCACGCGGCAGGCGACGGCGATGCCGGGCTCGGGGGCCCGGCTGAAACACAGGCCTATGTCGGCGATGCCGGTGCGCACGGCCCCGGAAACCTCGTGCGTGGGAAGCACCGTTACCTCGAAGACGATGCCGCTGTGCTCGCGCTGGAAGGCCGCGCACAGGCGCGGCAGGAATTCGCTGGCGAAGGCATCGGAGCTGGCAATGCGCACCTTGCCGCTGCGCAGGCCCTGCAAGGCCTTGATCTCGTCCAGAGCGCGCTCCGCGTCCAGCCCCGCGCGGCGCGCATGATCGGCCAGGATCTCGCCGGCGGCGTTGAGCACCATGCCGCGCGGGTGGCGCTCGAACAGCGGCGTTCCCAGGCGCGCCTCCAGCGCCGCGATCTGGCGGCTGATGGCCGAGGCCGCCACATGCAGCCTTGCCGAGGCCTCGCTCAGCGAGCCGCATTGCGCGACTTCGTGGAAGTAGCGCAGCGCGGTGTCTTGGAGCAGCAAATGGCGGGACTCGGGCATGGCAGGCGGTGGCGGTAGAGGGTCATTGTGCCCGGTTTGCTGTTTTGGCAACGATGGCTTGCAAATTTGCCGATAGCGGCAAATGCCCCGGTTTTCTAAGATCTCCCGTTCGATGGTCGCCAGGCAGCGGCCAGCCCTCCATTTTTGCGGGAGTTGCCATGCGGGCACGGTTTACTGTTTCAACGACGCGTCGCCAGTGGCTCCAGGCCGCTGCGGCCGTGGCCGGCGGCTTGCTGGCCTTGCCGGCCCTGGCCCAGAGCGAGGCCGCCTGGCCCAGCCGACCGGTGCGCGTGATCGTGCCGTTTCCGGCCAGCGGTGCTACCGATCTGGTGGCACGCGTGATCGCGCAGCGCGTATCGCAGGAGCTGGGCCAGCAACTGGTCATCGACAACCGGCCCGGCGCTGGCGGCACCATAGGCACGGCCGAGGCTGCCAAGGCGGCGGCCGACGGCTACACGCTGCTGTTCACCACTAGCAGCACGCATGCCATCTCGCCGCATCTGATGCCCAGGCTGGCCTACAAGGCGGACAAGGACTTCAGTCCCATCGCGCATACGGCGGACGCGGCCAGCGTGCTGCTGGTCACGCCCTCGCTGCCGGTCAAGAGCGTGCAGGAGCTGATCGCCTATGCCAAGGCCAACCCCGGCAAGCTCAACTACGCCACCAGCGGCAACGGCACCATCGTGCACCTGAACACCGCCGCCTTTGCTGCGCAGGCCGGCCTACAGCTCGCCCATGTGCCCTACAAGGGCACGGCCCAGTCGATCACCGATCTGGCGGCAGGCCAGGTTCACCTGCTGTTCGACTCCATCCCCACGGGCATGCCCCATGTGGCCAGCGGCCGCTTGCGCGCCCTGGCCGTGACCGGCGACAGGCGCAGCACGCTGGCTCCGAATCTGCCCACGGTGGCCGAATCGGGCCTGCCGGGCTATTCCTCGGTCACCTGGTTCGGCCTCTACGGCCCGGCCGGCATGAAGCCCGAGCTGGTCGGACGGATCAACCAGGCCTTCAACCGCGCCATCCAGAATCCCGAGGTGATCGCCAGCCTGGCCAAGCAGGGTGTGGAGCCCGCCAAGCCGCAGACCCCCGCGCAGTTTGCCGCCATGGTGCAGGCCGACAGCGCGCGCTGGGCCAAGGTCATCCGGGACAACCACATTACTTTGGAATAAAACACCCCCTGAGTTGCTTCGCCTGGGTGGCCCCGCGCCCTCCCCCTCAGAGGGGGTCCACGCCCTCGCTGCAGGGCGGCCCTTGCTCGGCGTGCGCCGTTGGAGGTGCCAGCCTTATGCGCGGCGCCCATGAATCACTGATCGGACTTAGATATATGACCAACCTCGTCAAGGACTGGACGCTTCCCTATGCCTCGCACCGCTCGCCGGTGCTGGGGCGCAATGTGGTCAGCACTTCGCAGCCGCTGGCCGCGCAGGCCGGCCTCTCCATGCTGCTGGCCGGCGGCAACGCCGTGGATGCGGCGCTGGCCGCGGCGATGACGCTCACGGTGGTCGAGCCCACGGGCTGCGGCATTGGCAGCGACGGCTTTGCCATCGTCTGGGACGGCAAGGAGCTGCATGGCCTCAACGCCTCGGGCCGCTCGCCTGCGGGCTGGACGCCCGACTACTTTGCCCGCCTCGGCGGCATACCCGAGAAGGGCTGGAATGCCGTGACCGTGCCCGGTGCCGTGTCGGCCTGGGTGGCGCTGTCCAAGCGCTTCGGCAAGCTGCCCTTCGCGCAGGTGGCCCAGCCCGCCATCGACTATGCGCGCCACGGTTTCGCGGTCTCGCCCACCATTGCCACGCTGTGGGAGCTGGGCGGCCAAAAGCTGGGCGACCAGCCCGGCTTTGCCGAGTGCTTTCTGCCGGGTGGCCGCGCTCCCCGGGCCGGAGAAGTGTTCAGGAGCGAAGCCCATGCGCGCACGCTGGAGGAGATCGCCGAGACCCTGGGCGAGTCCTTTTACCGTGGCGCGCTGGCCAGGAAGATGGTCGAGCATGCG
The DNA here is from genome assembly GCF_058807955.1 of Comamonas sp. GW821-FHT11H03. NCBI lineage: Bacteria > Pseudomonadati > Pseudomonadota > Betaproteobacteria > Burkholderiales > Comamonadaceae > Comamonas > Comamonas sp. GW821-FHT11H03. The sequence continues at coordinate 150,015 of NZ_JBXARF010000007.1, read as the reverse complement.
CGGGCCTGCGGCGGCGTGATGAGCGAGCAAGACCTGGCCGCGCACCAGGCCGACTGGGTGGGCACGGTGTCGCAGAAGTTCGGCGATTCGGTGATCCACGAGATTCCGCCCAACGGTCAGGGCATTGCCGCGCTGATGGCGCTGGGCATGCTCGATGAACTGGGTGCGGGGGGCGATGCGATCGGATCGCAGCCGCTGGACGGCGTGGACAGCGTGCACCTGCAGATCGAGGCCATGAAGCTGGCCTTTGCCGACCTGCACCAGTACAACGCCGACCTGGACCATATGCGCGTCACCCCCGCACAGCTGCTGGAGCGCGACTACCTGCGTGAACGCGCCCGTCTCATAGACCCGAAGCGGGCCGGTGCCCCGGGCTGCGGCGCGCCCCGGCCCGGCGGCACGGTCTACCTGGCGGCGGCCGATGCCAGCGGCATGATGGTCTCCTTCATACAGTCCAACTACATGGGCTTTGGCTCGGGCGTGGTTGTGCCGGGCACGGGCATCAGCCTGCAGAACCGCGGCCACGGCTTTACCACCGAGGCCGGTCATGCCAACCAGGTCGGCCCGCGCAAGCGTCCCTCGCACACCATCATTCCGGCCTTTGCCATGCATGCCGATGGCACGCCGCAAATGGCGTTCGGCGTCATGGGCGGACCCATGCAGAGCCAGGGCCATCTGCAGATGGCCCTGCGCGTGCTGCGCTACGGCCAGAACCCGCAGGCTGCGGCCGATGCACCGCGCTGGCGCGTGACCGGCGGCAAGGGCGTGGCCGTGGAGCCTTCCTTCGATGCCGCCGTCGTCGAACAACTGCGCGCACGCGGCCATGAGGTCAGTGTCGAGGCCGGCCACGGCGTGTTCGCCTTTGGCGGCGCCCAGCTGGTGCTGCGCGACGGCGAGCACTACATTGCGGGTTCCGATCCGCGCAAGGATGGGTGCGCGGTGGGGTATTGAGGGCCCCCCTGAGCGGCTGCGCCGCTTCCCCCGGAGGGGGACGACGGCCTTGCTGCGAGGCGGCTCTTGCTCGGCGTCCCTGACTCGGAGTGCGCCAGTTTTTGGCTGCGTTGTCACAAAAGCGGTGCGTTCTGCGTCTAAGGCTTGGTGCCTGTCACACTGGGTGGCTGGCCCCAAGCCTATTTGCAGGAGACATCACGTGAGCCCCACTTCCCACGCTGCGCCGTCCGCCGATGCGGGACTGCAGGATTTCGAGCGCCATCGCCCGCGCCTGTTCGGGCTGGCCTATCGCATGCTGGGCCAGCGGGCCGAGGCCGAGGATCTGGTGCAGGATGTCTGGCTGCGCTGGCAGGACAGCGAGCGCTTGGCCATTGTCCAGCCCGAGGCCTGGCTGGTGACCACGGCCACACGGCTGGCCATAGACCGGCTGCGGCGCCTGCGTGTGGAGCGCGAGCACTATGCGGGTTTCTGGCTGCCCGAGCCGCTGGTCCAGCCCTGGACCGAGGCCGCTCCCTCGGCCGAGGAGCTGCTGGAGCAGGCACACGATGTGTCCACGGCGCTGCTGTTCGTGCTGGAGCAGCTGACGCCCGAGGAGCGCGCAGCCTTTTTGCTGCGTGAGGTCTTCGATGCCGACTATGCCGAAGTGGCCCAGGCGCTGGGCCGCAGCGAGGCCGCCTGTCGCCAGCTGGTGCACCGCGCGCGAGCCCATGTGAAGGCCGGGCGGCCGCGCTTCGAGGCGCCGGCACAGGCCCATGCCGAGCTGCTGCGCCGCTTTGCCCAGGCTGCGCGGGGCGGCGATCTGGCGCAGATCCAGGCGCTCTTCGCGCCCGACGCCGCGCTGATCAGCGACGGCGGGGGCAAGGTGGCATCCTTTGGCCGCGTGCTGGAGACCGGGCGCCGCCTGGCGCTGCTGTATTTCGCCACGGCTCGGCGTCTGCGCCGCGACGGGCAGGAGCAGACCCTGCATCTGGCGCGGGTCAACGGCCTGCCGGGTCTGGTGCGCTGCGTGGACGGCCAGGTGGAGTCGGTGCAGACGCTGCTGGTCGAGGACGGACTGATCCGGCGCATCTACACGCTGCGCAATCCGGACAAGCTGACCCGCGTGCTGGTGCCGGCGGCCTGATGGGCGACGTCTGTCGGTGAATGTGAAGAAGGCGAATAAAACAATAGCTGCTGGCGCAAGTCAATCAACAGACTTAGATAGTTTTATTGCTGAGTTTGTTTGTCAATAAGCGCTAGCAGCTATGTTTATTGATAGACCGGCGATGGATGACCGGGCCTGTCACAAACCGCGCTGCTGCCGCGTCTAAGAGGTATGGGCCGGCCACAGGGGCGGGCCTGCAATGTCCCTCAAGGAGTATTCACATGGCCGACATCGCCAACCCTATCGCCATCCCCACGCCGCGCCTGGACTTCCGTGTGCTGGCCCCTGAGCTCTACAAGGCGCAGGCCGGCCTCAACGCCCAGATCGCGCGCTCCAGCCTCGGTGTGCAACTGCTGGAGCTGGTCTATCTGCGCGTCTCGCAGATCAACGGCTGCGCCTTCTGCGTGGACATGCATGTGCGAGAGCTGTTGTCGCGCGGCGAGGATCTGCAGCGCATCAACAGCGTGGTGGTCTGGCGCGAGGTGGACTTGTTCGAGATGCGCGAGCGCGCCGCGCTGAACTGGGCCGAGCGCTGCACCCAGCTGAGCCAGGCCCATCCCGGACAGCAGGACTTCGAGGCCCTGCGCCCCTACTTCAGCGAGCGCGAAATCGTGGAGCTCAGCTACGCCATCGGCTGCATCAATGTCTGGAACCGTCTGTGCGTGGGCTTTGCGGCGCCGGTGGAGAAAAAACCTATCACCGCCTGAGCCGCTGGGCGGCCGGCGAGGCCCTTGCTCGCCGTCCCTGACCTGGATTGCGTCCAACTCATGCCTTATGCATCGGCGCGAGCCGGGTCGTGCTCTCAGTTCTGGGTGATCTTGCGTTCCTTGACCACCTTGCCCCATTGCTCGTATTCCTTCTTCATGAAGGCTGCGAACTCGGTGCGGGTTGTGGGCTGGGGTGTCAGGCCGTGGACCTTGAGCGCCTCGGCCACGCCGGGGTCCTTGAGCACCTTGACGATCTCCAGGTTCCAGCGGTCCAGCACAGGCGTGGGGGTCTTGCCGGGAGCGACGAAGGCATACCAGTTCAGCGCCTCGAAGCCGGGGAAGCCCGCTTCGGCCACGGTGGGGATATTGGGCATGTAGGCGGGGCGCGTCAGGCCCGTGGTGGCCAGCGGAATCAGCTTGCCGGTCTCGATATGCGGCAGGGCCGTCGGGGGCGCGGCGAAGTAGGAAGTGACGCGCTCGCCCAGCAGGTCCTGCAGGGCCGGTGCGCCGCCCTTGTAGGGCACATGCACCATCTCCACGCCGGCGCGCTGGTTGAACAACTCGCCCGCCAGGTGCGAGGCCGAGCCCGCGCCGGTGGAGGCATAGTCCACGCTGCCGGGGCTCTTCTTGGCCTTGGCCACGAACTCGGCCAGGGTCTTCACGCCCGCGCCCTTGTGCACCACCAGCACATTGGGAAAGTTCACGCCGCCCGAGATGGGTGCCAGATCGCTGAAGGGGTTGTAGCCCACCTTCATGATGTGGGGCGCAATCGTCAGCGGTCCGATGGAGCCGAACAGCAGCACCGAGCCGTCGGCAGGGGCCTTGGCCACGAACTGGTGGGCGATATTGCCGCCCGCGCCGCCCTTGTTGTCCACCACCACGGTCTGGCCGATGTTCTCGCCCAGCTTCTTGGCAATCATGCGCGCCGCCGCGTCGGCGGCTCCACCAGCGGCAAAGCCCACGACCAGCGTCACGGGCTTGTTGGGCAGCCAGTCGGGGGCGGCCTGCGCCGCCGAGCCCAGGCTCAGCAGGCAGGCGGCCACGGCCGTGGCGCGCAGGAAATGGCGTTTGTTCATCATGGGATGTCTCCTTGGTCGGAAAGGAATGCCGGTATCCCGGCTGATTTTTTTGAAAGCAGGCACGGCGGGCGTGCCTGTCATGGGGCTTCGCTCAATCAGCACCCAGGCCGATGGGACTGGGCTCGCGCTTTTCGGTGTTGTGGCGCAGCAGCGCAGCCGTACGGAACACGCCGTGGGCAAACTTGCCGTAGGGCAGGGTGGCAAACAGAGCGATCACGGCGCCCAGGTGCAGGCACAGCAGCAGAGCCAGCGCCGGCGTGGCGCGGCCCAGCCATAGCGCAAGACCGCTGGCCGCCACCAGGAACAGCAGGGCGATGAAGCCGAGGTCCATGGGCTTTTGCTTGGCGTCGCCATGCAGCGGATGGCGGGCGCGGTTCAGCAACCAGAGGCCGGCCGTGCCGATCATCAGGCTCACGCCGCCCAGGGCGCCCAGAATCTTTGGCAGGCTGGGCAGCTCGTAAGGCGCGGGCAGATCGAAGACATAGTGATAGACCGTGGCCAGGCCCGTGGCCGCAAAGCACAGCATGAAGCCGTAGAAGGTCAGGTGGTGGAAGCGGCGGCGCTTGAGCGTGTACGCGTCGTCCTCGTTGTGGCAGCCGTCGCCATGGCCGCCGTCCAGGTATTTCAGGCGCAGCACGTCGTGCGTGGCTTCGGCAGCGGCCGGGCCGCTGACATCCACATGGCTGGTGGCGGGCTTCACATCCCTCCAGAAGCGGCGCACGCCCATGAACAGCGCAAACACCACGAACAGAAACACGGGTGCGAAGATGCCGACCAGCAGATTGTGCGGGAACAGGTTGTAGAAGTTGTTGCCCAGATTGCTGCTCCACAGCTGGCCAATGCCCCCTTGCGCCGCGACGGCCAGCGCCAAAAACAGGAAGAGGCCGGCGACCAGTGCCAGGGACAGGGTCAGGCCGTTCTTCTGGTAGAGCTTGCCCATGGCGGGCGGCCAGGCATAGTCGGCATAGGTCTGGCCGCGCACCTCGGCCATGGCCTTGGGGATGTTGATGCCGAATTCGTGCGGCGGAGCGTACTGGCAGGCATGCAGGCAGGCGCCGCAGTTGTGGCAGAGATTGGCCAGGTAATGCACATCGGCCTTGCCGAACTCCAGACGGCGCGTCATGGCCGGGAACACGGCGCAAAAACCTTCGCAATAGCGGCAGGCATTGCAGATCTGCATCACGCGCGCGACTTCGTCTTCGGCAGTGGTTTCCGTCGGTGCAGGAATGATGGGGATGACCTTGCCGGTGGCCAGGGTCTGGGCTTCCTTGCCCAGTTCTTGCAGGGATTGGATGCTCATTTAGACCTCGTCTTGAACTGCGCCACGGATAGCGGCTTTGCCAGCGGCAGCCAGCGCGGCGTTGCGTCCGGCGATACGGCCAAAGGCCGTGCCGATCGACATGCCCACACCGGCGGTGTAGCCCTTGCCCAGCACATTGCCGGCCATCATTTCTCCGGCCACAAACAGGTTCTGGCTGGGTTGGTCGTTGAAGCGCACGGCGGCCGTGTCGTCCACCTTCAGGCCCAGGTAGGTGAAGGTCACGCCGGGGCGCAGTGCATAGCCGTAGTAAGGGCCGGTATCGAGCGGGCGCGCCCAGTGCGTCTTGGCCGGAGCCAGGCCTTCGGTGTGGCAGTCGTCCAGCGCGGTATGGTCGAAGTGCCCGACCTTGCAGCTGCGGTTGTAGGCATCGAGCGTGGCCATGAAGGTGTCCACGTCCAGATGCAGCTTCTGCGCCAGCTCGGGCAGGGAGTCGGCCTTCACGCCGGGGAACACCGGCGGCATGAAGCGGCCTATGGCCTTGCTGTCGATGATGGAGTAGGCCGTCTGGCCGGGTTGCTGGGCTACCAGGCGGCCCCAGATCGCATAGCGCTTGGGCCAGAAGTCCTCGCCCTCGTCATAAAAGCGCTGGGCATCGCGGTTCACCACCACGCCCAGCGAGACGCAGTCGATGCGCGTGCAGATGCCGCCGTCGTACAGCGGGGCGCGGGCATCGATGGCCACCATATGCGCCTGCGTGGGATCGCCCAGGCCGTCGGCCTGCTGCTCTTGCAGCATGTGCTTGAGCAGCACGCCCTGGTTGAAGGCCGTGCCGCGGATGATGAAGTTGTCGGCCGGCCATTCGCCGCGCTCGTTCTGGCCCCAGGCCTCGCGCAGCCATTCGCGGTTGGACTCGAAGCCGCCGGCCGCCAGCACGCAGCTTTTGGCCGTGATGCGCTGGCTTCCGTCCTTGGTTTTGACCCAGGCAGCCTGGAAGCGGCCGTTCTCGATTTCGAGCTTGTCCACGGGCGACTCGTAGCGGATTTCCACGCCCAGCTTTTCGGCGCTGCGGAAATAGGCATTCACCAGCGCCTTGCCGCCGCCCATGAAAAAGGCATTGGTGCGCGCCACATGCAGCGCGCCCGACAGCGGTGGCTGGAAGTGCACGCCATGCCTGCGCATCCAGTTGCGGCAGGTCGAGGAGGCGCGGATCACCATGCGCGCCAGATGCTCGTTGGTGATGCCGCCCGTGACCTTGAGCAGGTCCTGCCAGTATTCTTCTTCGGGATAGGCCTCGACCAGCACGTCCTGGGGGGCGTCGTGCATGCAGCGCAGATTGCGGGTGTGGCCGGAGTTGCCTCCACGCCAGGCGCGCGGAGCGGATTCAAGCAGCAGCACGCGGCTGCCGGCTTCGCGCGCCATCAGTGCGGCGCACAGGGCGGCATTGCCACCACCGATGACGAGTACATCGGTGTCAAAGGCTTCAGTTTTCATGATGGGCTGCCACGGGGCGATGCCTGCAGCGGTTCAACGTGGGTGGATGTCCTCTGCCATCCCCGCGCCGGAGCGCGGTTGACAGGGTCAGATTGGGGTTGAACGCCACTGTAGTGAGCACCGCCTCACCCGTGCAGCGGGTCGAGGGGATGGGGGTATCACCAATCGTGATGGATTGGTTATGCCGCAGGCGGAAGGCAGCAAGATGCGGTCATGCGCCACGGACTGCGGTCCGGCGGCAGGCACCAGGGCCGCTGCGCTGCAGCCCTGGTGGCCTGGACGGCTGGTCTCAATGCACGGTGATGAGCGCGTTGAAGAGCAGCACCATGACCAGGCCCACCACGGCCACGATGGACTGCACGACCGAGATGGTCTTGGTGGCTTCGCCCATGGTCATGCCGAAGGACTCCTTGACCATCCAGAAGCCAGCGTGGTTGGCATAGTTGAAGAACAGCGAGCCGCAGCCGATGGACAGGGCCAGCAGGGGCAAGTTCAGGCTGGGGTCGGCCCCTGCCAGCGGCGCCAGCAGACCGGCCGCGCCCACGATGCCCACGGTGGCCGAGCCGGTGGAGACGGACAGCAGCATGGCGATCAGCCAGCCCAGGATCAGCGGCGGGAAGGCGAATTGCTGGGTCAGATGGACGATGGCATCACCGACCTTGGCACTGGTCAGCATCTGCTGGAAGGCGCCGCCGCCGGCAATGATCATGATGATGGAGGCAATCGGCTTGAGACTCTTGCCCAGCGCGTCGCGCAGCTTTTCGGTGTCGCCGCCGCGCGCCATGACCAGGGCCACGATGGCGAACAGCACGCCCAGCAGCATGGCGATCAGGGGATTGCCCAGAAAGCTGGCCACATGCATGGCTGCCGCGTCCTTGGGCAGCAGCATTTCGGCGACGGCATGGATCAGCATCAGAATGGCGGGCAGCAGGGCTGCCAGCACGCCCAGGGCGATGCTGGGCTGCGAGCCGGCAGTGGCTTTCTCGGTGATGGTGAACTGGTCCAGCAAGGCCTGGTCGGGCTTGGTGCTCATGCGCGGGGCGATGAACGCGCCATAGAGCGGGCCGCCGAGCACCATGGCCGGAATGGCCGCCAGAAAGCCGTACAGCATGGTCGGGCCGACCGTGGTCTTGAGGGTTGCGATGGCAGTCAGGGGGCCGGGGTGGGGCGGAACCATGCCGTGCATGGCCGCCAGTGCCGAGATTACGGGCACGCCGACGTAGACATAGGCCGAGCCCTTGAAGCGGGCCTGACCTTCCAGCTTGCGCGCCACGCTGAAGATCAGCGGCAGCATGACCACCAGGCCGACTTCGAAGAACATCGGGATGCCGACGATGAAGGCCACCAGGGTCATGGCCCAGGGGATCATGCGATCGGAGGAGTGCCTGAGAATGGCTTCGGCGATCTGCTCGGTGATGCCGGCATCGGCCAGGATCTTGCCTAGCATGGCTCCCAGCGCGATCACGACCCCTACGGCTCCCAGTGTTTTGCCCGCACCGTTGGTCAGTTGCTTGACGATGGTTTCCGGATCCATGCCGGTGGCAAAGCCGACGCCGACCGAGACGATGAGCAGGGCCAGCAGCGGGTGCAGCTTGATGCGTGACACGATCAAGGCGACCAGCACCAGCACGCTGGCCAGGGCGGTCAGCAGCAACTGAATATCGAGAGATGTCATAAATGAACCTTGGTTTTGGCTGGCTGTCCTGAAGCGCACTTCACATCCAGCACGAGCCAAGGCTCATATTAAAAAAACGCACTCGCACCCGCTGTAGGCTGGCGCCGCCGGCGTGATGCAAGTTGGATGTCGAGATGCGGCCCAGGGGGCGCAACAGCAATGTTGTAATGAAGATCTAGGTTTGCCACTAGGTATGAGCTTCACATGGCAACAAAGTTGCTGTGGAAATTACGTAAGGCCTGATCCTTGATTTTCCGGCGTCGCCCATGGAAGGCCGGCGCTGCATTCATCCTCTGCCCGGAAGACGGGGGCTCAATCCGTCAGCGATGCTCCCCGCCACACTCCTGAGCGCACCAGCTGCCTGGCGCAGTCCGTCAAGACAACGCGTGCCGCCAGGGCGGCGGGCGAGAGCTCGTCGTCCGACAGGCTGCACAGCGCGGCCTTGCGCCGCACCGAGTCATCGGCGATCTGTGACCACTGAAAACGCTCGGCCGCATCCCGGTACATGCCCACGGCCGACCAGGGCTGTACTGTGGCGCCCATGCCGGCATCGACTGCTTCCATCAGCAGGGTCAGCGAGTCGATCTCCATGGCCATCTGCGACTGGAAACCGGCGCTGGTGAACGAGGCCATGATGGAGCTGCGCAGGCCGTGGCTGCCCGAGGGCAGGATCAGAGGCACTTGCTGCAGCTGCTCCAGGCTGATGGGCACTTCATGCTGAATCTGCGGTGCCACCGGTTGCTGGCGTGACTGGATCAGAAACAGCTGCTCTTCCAGCAGCGGCATCACGCTCCAGCGCCGGGCGCTCTGCGTATCGAAAAGGATAGCCAGATCCAGCTGTCTGGCGTTGAGAAGACTTGTCAGATGCCCCGAGAGGGCGGACACCATGTGCAGCCTCACATCGGGGTAGCGCTCGCGCATGGCGCGCATCAGCGGCAGGCCCAGCACATTGGCAATCGTGGGCGACAGACCCATGCTGACGGCACCCGACAGCCGCGCTTGCTGGGCCGCGTGAATGGCCTGCTGGGCATGGCGCAGGGTCAGCTGGGCCTGGTGGAAAAAGGCCTGGCCGGCCTCGGTAGGAATCACGCCGCGCGGTGTGCGCTGCAGCAGCCGTGTCGAGAGTTCGGACTCCAGGCGGCTGATCTGCTGGCTCAGCGCCGACTGCACCATGTCCAGATCCAGCGCTGCCCGGCTCATGGAGCCCAGCTCAACAATTCGTACAAAGTAGCGCAGCTGGCGCAGTTCCATGGCAAATCCTCACGCTCGCAGCAGTTGACGGGCGCTGGGATAATCGCATACCTATGAGCAACAAGCAGCGTGTCGTGGTGGGTTTGTCTGGCGGTGTGGATTCCGCTGTCACCGCCTATCTTCTCAAAAAGCAGGGCCACGAGGTCGTCGGCATCTTCATGAAGAACTGGGAAGATGACGACGACAGCGAGTACTGCTCGTCGAATATCGACTTTGTCGATGCGGCGGCCGTGGCCGACGTGATCGGCATCGAGATCGAGCATGTGAACTTTGCCGCAGACTACAAGGACCGCGTGTTTGCCGAGTTCCTGCGCGAGTACCAGGCTGGTCGCACGCCCAACCCGGACGTGCTGTGCAATGCGGAGATCAAGTTCAAGGCCTTTCTGGACCACGCCATGCGCCTGGGAGCAGAAAAGATAGCCACCGGCCACTATGCACGTGTGCGCCAGAACCCCTCCACCGAGCTGTTCGAGCTGCTCAAGGGCCTGGATAACAGCAAGGACCAGAGCTATTTCCTGCACCGCCTGAACCAGGCCCAGCTGTCCAAGGCCATGTTCCCCGTGGGTGAGCTGCACAAGACCGAGGTGCGCCGCATTGCCGAAGAGATCGGCCTGCCCAACGCCAGGAAGAAGGACTCGACGGGCATCTGCTTCATCGGCGAGCGCCCGTTCCGCGACTTTCTGAACCGCTACATCAGCAAGGAGCCGGGTCTCATCCTGGACGACCGCAACCGCAAGCTGGGCAAGCATGTGGGCCTGTCCTTCTACACGCTGGGACAGCGCTCGGGTCTGGGCATTGGCGGCGTCAAGGAAAAGGGTGCCGCCCGTGGTGCTGGCGACCATGCGCCCTGGTTTGTAGCGCGCAAGGAAATGGACAAGAACATTCTGCGCGTGGTGCAGGGCCATGACCATCCGCTGCTGCTGTCGCATGCCTTGGTGGCCGACCAGATCAGCTGGGTGGCCGGCCATGCCCCGGCCGAGGGCAAGGCCTACGGCTCCAAGACCCGCTACCGTCAGCCCGATTCGCCCGCGCTGATTTCCCAGGCCACGGATGCCGGCTTCCGTCTGGACTTTCCCGAAGCGCAATGGGCGGTCACGCCGGGGCAGTCCGCCGTGCTCTATGACGGCGATGTCTGCCTGGGCGGTGGCATCATTGCGCAGGTCGACCCTGCGTAATCCTAGTAATCGCGGTTTTCATCAAACCACTGCTGGGCCTGCTCATCCGTCAGCTTCAGTGACAGCGCCGCAGGCAGTTGTGCCAGTTGCTGCACGGCCAGCCCCAGGTCTTCACGTTCGCTGGTTTCGATGCCCTTGACCGTGTTGAAGCGGGCGGCAAAGGCCGTCAGTGCAGCTTGCACATGACCAAGGCTGCTGGCTGTGCCGATTTCTTGCTCGGCCAGGTCGTAAGCCGCATGCGCAATCCTGGCACGGGCCGCGGGCCATCCCGCAAATGGCCGCCCATATTCTTTGGCCCACCATTCAGGCTTGCGCAACTGGCTGACGGATGTGTAGTCAGCCCAGGGCCGTGCCTTGGCACGGTCCTTGAGTTGCTGGCGCAGGCGTTTGCCAGCGGCCTCTTCCACGTTGTAGGCGATGAAGAAGTCCAGCTCCGGCCAGGTTTGCAGCGCAGGCAGTCCTGACAGATGGCGCATAAAACGCAGTGATAGCGCCTTGAGCTGCGTACATGATGAAAGCTGGTCCAGATCGCTGTGATTCCCCCACAGGGACAGCGAGCCCAGCTTCGAGAACTGCAACAGATTTTGCAGCGAAACAGCTTGTTTGCCCGCACCGTTGCGCAGCTCCAGCGTGCCGACCTGTTTCAGGCTGCCCATGTCGGGCAGCTGGAAGGCATCGTCGGCCGGGTTCTTGCTGGTGGCCGGGCTCAAACTCAGGCTTTCAGGCAGGCCTGAGGTGACGGTGATTTGCTCCAGATTGCCCTGCAGATGAAGGCGCATGCCCTGCTGCGGAAGTTTCAGGTGGATGTGGCCCTGATTGCCCGCTTGCAGATGAATGCTCAGATCGCGAATCTGTGACTGGCTGGCGTCGATATGCACATCCTGCTGCAACTGCGGGTGCCAGCTGAAGTTTTCGATAGGGCGCAGCTGCGCCCATGTGAAGAAGCCGCTGTCATTGCCCGTGTAGTAGAAGCTGCGCGGCCAGGGCGAGCCAGCGGGCGTGGCAAAGGGGTCAAAGCAGGACCAGAGCACGCAGGCGTCGACAGGCAGCCACAGGTCCGCTGTTTTCAACAGCTTTCTGGGGCCAAGGGTCAGGCTGCCCTGACCAGGGCTGGTTTTGAGTCTGTGCGGCGCGTCAGGCGTCAGCTCAAGGGTGAAGACGCCGTCTTCATGCGGTGTTCCGTCGATAAGCAGGGGCATGCAGAAAGCTTAGCGCAGTTACCAGATGCTCTGGGGAGACGGCACGGAGCTCTGTACTTCGGTGTGGCGTTGCACCTTGCCGAACAGTGGCAGGCTGGCCCGCAGCTCGGTGCAGCCGGGGCGGGACTGTATGACCAGAGTGCCTTGCAGGCGCTCCAGTCGCGCCAGCATGCTGCGCATGCCCACGCCCATGCTGTTGATCTGTGTGCTATCCAAATCAAAGCCTGTGCCGTTGTCCTCGATCTGCAGCTGCAACTCCCTGGAATCGGGCATCTCCAGCCGAACCTGGACTTGGCTGGCACGGCTGTGCTTGATGACATTGGTCAATGCCTCTTCCAGCACGCGGGTCAGCGTCAGGCACTGAATGGGGCTGGGCGCGTGAGTCCAGTATTCGGGCAGACACCACTTCACCTGAATGTCCAGCTCCTCGAACAGCCGTGCAAAGCGGTGGCGCAGCGGAGCAAGCCACTGCATGGGTGTCTCGGGAACCTGAATGGCGGTGCTGGTGCCGGTATCAATCATCTGACGCAGGTCATCACGCATGAGCTTGAGCATGGACAACACCTGGGCATTGGGCAAAGGGGCGCTGCTTTGCTCGACCAGGGCAATGGAGCGCACCAGGGAGCCGCCCAGACCGTCGTGCAGATCCTGGGAAATGCGCAGACGTTCCTGCAGGCGGGAGTGGCTCAGAGCCAGATGGTGTTCCCTCTCCAGGGTCTGGCTCAGGTCGTCGCAGGCCTGTGTGACGGTGAGGCTGAGTTCGTGGTTGAAGTGCTCGATGCGGCGCATATTCCACACGATCTGTCGCCCCAGCAACCACGCGATCACCAGCATGCTCAGCAAGGTGGTGTAGGGAGTCAGCGTCAGATTGTGATCCAGGGTCTTGGTCAGCAGCAGCAGATCGTGCACGCCGATGGCCAGGTAGAGCACGAAGCAGAGGCTGAAAACGATGTGGGCTGGCGTGCGTGTCTGCAGCGCTCGCAGTGGAAACAGCAGGCAGACTAAAGCGCAAAGACAGAACATCAGCAGCCAGACGGCCCGGCTCAGCGCTATCTGTGCATCGGGCACAGACAGTGCAAATACAGCGCTGAGGCTGCATATGCAGGCGAGCGTAAGCTCCAGGCGCATGAGGCGTAGTTCCGCAAAGCGCAGCGTAAAAATGCAGAAAGTGTAGGTAAAGGCAATGAAAACCAGCAGATTTCCCTTGGCAAAGGCCGGCGTGCTGCTGAAGGGCCAGGGATCGGTCATGACCATAAAGCAGAGCATCAGTGCCCAGCACATCAGATTGAGTGCGTACCAGCCATAGAGTTTTTGATTGCGGTTATGGAGCCAGGCAAACGAAAACAGCAGACATAGCACCAGGCTGACCGTGATGCAGACCATATAAATGGTGCGTAGGCTCCAGGTGGCCTGTGCCGTCCATTGCCTGAGCTCGGACGGATGGCCTATGCGCAGCCTCCCCAGGCCTGGCGTCTGGCTGCTGAGTCCGTGGACGCGCACCCAGATGCTGTTGCCCTGTTCCTTGAGCAGCGCCTTGGGCAGCAGCCAGTAGCGCGGCATATTCCAGCTGCGACTCAGCGGCTCCACCAGCGATTGATCGCGCCAGATCAGTTCTGAATTCACGAACACCTCGCCCGCCATCACGATATTGACGACGGCCAGCGCCACGGGCTGATCGCGCCCGCAGGGGCTCTCCCAATCGATGCGGTACCAGGCGGCACCGTCATAGCCGGGCCAGCGCTGACTCCAGTCATCCAGCCCCGGCACATCCACCCATTGCAGCAAGGCCGCATCGGGTGGAGGCCCCTCCGGCAGTGCCTTGGCCGATTGGCGGGCCACAATGCGCGGTTCACAGAGCAGGTCCTGAGGCCTGAGCTCCTGCGCCCAGGCCACGCCGCAACTCAAGCCCATGACGAGCGCAAATATCAGGCGGAGCAGGAGAGCCGACCGCTTGAACATTCAGCTCAGCAAACCGCGTGCCCGGGCCTCGCTGACCGCCTTGGTGCGCGAAGGCACGGCCAGCTTGCGGTAAATGTTTTTCACATGGCATTCCACGGTGTAGCGCGACAGAAAGAGCGACTCTGCGATCTCCCGGTTGGTCATGCCGTCTGCGACCAGCTTGAGGATCTGGATTTCGCGGGCGCTGAGTATGGCTTCAGGCGGCATCTCCTTGTGCGCTTCCGTGGGCTGGGAAGGCTGCAACTCGGCAATGATGCGCCGTGCAATGAAAGGGTCGATGGGGGCGCCACCACGCAGCACGCTGCGTATGGACAGGGTGACTTCCAGGTCGTCGCGCTCCTTGAGCACATAGCCGTTGGCCCCGGCACGCAGCGCCGACAGAATGGCGTCCTCGGTGCTCCAGGCGGAGATGACCAGAATGCCCATGCCGGGGTCGGCGGCGCGCAATTGGCTGATCAGCTCTATGCCGCTGCCGTCGGGCAAGCCCAGATCCACCAGTGCCATGGCGACCGGATGCTCCGCCAGCCGGGCACGTGCCTGCCCCAGGGTTGCAGCAAAGATGAGAGCATCATCCGCATATCCGAGGCCATGCAAAATGCTTTCCAGCCGATTGCGGATCAACGGCTCATCCTCCACCACGATCAACGGGCTGGGGAGAATGGACTCTGTAGGGAGGGAAAAAGTCTCTGCCATATTGTGTGAGGTGCCGCTGGTTTTCGTGTCCCACTGTTACCGAGATCAAGTCGCTTGGCTATCACTGAAAACTGGTAATTTGAGGGGTCTGCGGTGTCTGTCCCAAAGCGGAAGCGAACTCCGTGGCCTGCAATTCCCATGACGTCAGAAGCAATACGCCGACAGCGGCTCCAAGAGGCAGTTGGCTAAACTTCCCTGCATTGATCACGCCTGACTTTGCAATGCCGGGCGTCTGTCCGTTCAAGGTGCAACGGACAGAGAACTCAGGAATATTTTCCATGGATGCCATGTTCGGTGCCGATTTCTGGATCGGCTTGTTCAAGATCGTCTGGATCAACATCATTCTCTCGGGTGACAACGCGGTGGTCATTGCTCTGGCCGCACGTGGCCTGCCGCCGGAGCAGCAGAAAAAAGCGGTGCTGCTCGGCTCCGGTGCCGCCGTGGTGTTGCGTATTGCGCTGACGGTGGTGGCTGCCAAGCTGATGCAGCTGCCATTCGTCGAGGTGATCGGTGGCCTGCTGCTGCTGTGGATTGGCGTGGGCCTGCTCAAGGCAGAGGATGAAGAAGAGAGCTCCGGCAGTGTGGCCAGACAGGGCATGATGGCTGCCGTTCGCACCATTTTGCTCGCCGATCTGGTCATGAGTCTGGATAATGTGATTGCCGTGGCTGCGGCAGCGGGTGGCGATATGCTGCTGCTGATTCTGGGGCTGGCCATCAGCATTCCGCTGGTCATCTTTGGCTCCACGCTGATGATCAAGCTGATGGAGCGTTTTCCGGTCATCGTCACTCTGGGCGCGGCACTGATTGGCTGGGTGGCCGGCGAAACCATCACCAGCGACCATGTGCTCGAAGATTTTGTGCAGCTCAATCCCTGGGCGCATTACGCAGCGGCTGCCTGCGGCGCCGTGCTGGTGATTGCAATGGGCAAGTGGATGCAACTCAAGGCTGTCGCTCAGGGCCGCACTGCCTGAGCCTTTGTTCTGAAAGCAAAAATGCCCGCATTCAAGGCGGGCATTTTGTGTGGCGTGCGCCGCAGCAGCCGACCTATAGGAATGAGTAGAAGCAGCGGAAGGCAATCTTGCGCTCTGCCCAGAAGTCCGCAGTATCGCGGAACACGTCCAGCAACTGCTCGCGCACTTCCTTGTCGAACTTGGGAGTGGTCGGAATCTGGTCGAGCACCACCACAAAACCGGGTTGCGGGCCGGATTTGTTGATCGGGTCGGTCATGCAGTCATACAGCGCATCCCAGTTCTTGCCAAAGTGTGCCGGCAGGTAGAACTGGGTGGACAGCAGCTCGAAAACATCGGCCTTGGTCTGGGCATGGGCCAGATTGGCATAGAGGAAATGGGAGCCCAGCGCCTCTGCTGCTGCCTGAAGATCAGGTATGCGGAAGGCACGAATGGATTGCACGATGTTCGGGCGAACATTGCGCAACGGTGTTTCCGAGGGCTTACGAAGTGGCGTGTCCATCTCCGTGATTCTTTCTAAAAACATCAAAACTGGTGGCAGAGGCGGTACTGACAGCGCTGTAGGCTATCTGCGCAAACCGCCGCTGCGGAAATTAAGAGGACAAGAGCCGCTGTATGGCGGGCCTGCAGAGCGTCTTTGAATGTCATTGAACGATCTGCTGAAAGCTGTTGTAGTGGTCGCCTGTGTAGAAGCAGGCATCGGGCACCTGGGGCTGCAAGCCGCCGCAGACGATGCGCCGCGCACCCCGGTTTTTCGCGCCCGGCGTGCGCACCGTGTATTCACGGTAGTAGCCTCTGGCCTGGCGCGGAAGTATGCGCTCACGGTTGCCGAATACCGCGCCATCCTTGTCGCTGGAGAACGGACCGCCTTGGAGGATACGACCATAGGTGGTGCGGCCTTCGCGGGGCAGTTCGGCCAGGTTCACGGTCTCAAAGCCGGGAACGGTGGCACCGACTTCGGGCGCTTTTCGCGCCAAAGCCGCAGGGGATGCCAGCGCAAAAGCGGCACCCAGCATCAACGCTAAACCCGTCTGATATACCTTGGCTGCAGCGGCCTTGAGCATTCACTAAACCTTTCAGAATCTCAGGTAATGCCTGAAATTTCGACCCGTAAGTGTGACGGATAGGCCTCGAAAATGCAAGTTGCGCCTATTTTTTGTGCAGTTGCCGGGGCGGCTGCCTGGGCTCCTTGGGCATCCTCGTGCTGGCTGTCTCGGCCACAAAAAAAGCCCTGCCGGCATGGCCGGGCAGGGCCTTGGCGCAGCCGCCCAAGCTGCTTATTCGCCGTGGGCAGCGATTTCCGCCTCCACCTCGCGGTGCTTGGCCGTGATCGTGGCCGAAGGCGCTTTGTCCAGTAGGCTGACCACTATGATTGCGATAGCGGAGAACGTAAACCCGGGAACGATTTCATAGAGCTTGAACCACTGGTAGTGCTGCCAGACCAGAACCGTGACCGCGCCCACGACCATGCCGGCCAGCGCGCCGTTGCGCGTCATGCGGCCCCACAGCAGCGAGATCAGCACCAGCGGGCCGAAGGCGGCACCAAAACCGGCCCAGGCATTGCTGACCATGCCCAGCACCTTGGCCTTGGGGTCCTGGGCAATCAGGATGGCGATCACGGCAATAGCAAACACCATGGCGCGGCCGAACCAGACCAGCTGCTTCTGGCTGGCGCTCCTGTGCAGAAAGGTCTTGTAGATATCTTGCGTGAGGGCGCTGGAGCAGACCAGCAACTGGCAGGACAGAGTACTCATCACGGCAGCCAGCACGGCAGCCAGCAGCACGCCGCTGATCCAGGGGTTGAACAGCAGCTTGGCGACTTCCAGGAACACGAGTTCATGGTTGCCGTTGACGTTTGTCGCAAGATCGGGGCGGCTGGCAAAGAAGGCAATGCCGAAGAAGCCCACGGCCACGGCGCCGCCCAGGCACAGCACCATCCAGGTCATGCCGATGCGGCGCGCGTTGGGAATGGTCTTGATCGACTCGGCGGCCATGAAGCGCACCAGAATGTGAGGCTGGCCGAAGTAGCCCAGACCCCAGGCCAGCAAAGAGATGATGGCAATCGAGCCCTGGCCCTTGAACATGTCGAAGGCGCCGCTGCGGGCGGTTTCGATGATGGCCGCGCTGGCACCCACGCCGCCGTCGGCATAGATCACCATCAGGGGCGCCATGACCAGCGCGGTGATCATCAGCGAGGCCTGAATCGTGTCGGTCCAGCTCACGGCCAGAAAGCCGCCTATGAACACATAGGCCATGGTGGCCACGGCTCCCACCCATAGCGCGGTCTGGTAGTCCATGCCGAACATGGACTCGAACAGACGGGCACCAGCGACCACGCCGGAGGCGCAGTAGACGGTGAAGAACACCAGGATCACCAGTGCCGTGACGATGCGCAGCAGGCTGCTGCCATCCTCGAAGCGGTTGGTGAAGTAATCGGGCAATGTCAGCGCATTGCCCACCTTCTCGGTATAGACGCGCAGGCGTGCCGCGACAAAGCGCCAGTTGAGCCAGGCACCCACGCACAGGCCGATGGCAATCCACGAGGCCGACAGGCCCGTGGCAAACACCGCCCCGGGCAGGCCCATGAGCAGCCAGCCGCTCATGTCCGATGCCCCGGCCGACAGGGCCGTGACCACCGAGCCCAGACTGCGCCCGCCCAGAATGTAGTCGGACAGGTTGGACGTGGCTTTGTACCCCGCCCAGCCTATGAGCAGCATGCCCAGCAGGTAGATGGCAAAGGTGACGATGGTTGGCGTATTGGCGGTCATGTCGGCTCCGGGTCGGCGCAGCGCTATCGGCATGTGGGTTTCATGCCCGGCGAAAACAAATCCGCCAGCGGCCTCCTGGTGGGAGACCTGCTGGCGGGTGTCGGTGCGCAATTGGACCAGTTATTCGACAGCCCAGTGGGGCATGTGGCTGAAAACTGCGCTACTGGCTGTCCTGCGGCGCATTCAGTGGTGCCGCTGGCGGCAGCGGTGTGCCTATATCGCTCCAGCTTGAGGGCGCGGGGGCTTTGCTCGGTGCAGGCCCTGGCACCATCTCGCCGGGAGCCAGTCCAGGGCTGCTATCCAGATCGGGTGGCTGGACGCTGCTGCCGGCTGGCGCGGGTTGGCCCATGGCCGAAGGCGGCGCTGCGGGCGTGCTCTCCATGATGTCGACCTCGCTGCCATTGCTCCTGTTGGGTGCTGTATGAGCGGGAGCTGCCGGCGTTGTGCGATCGGGATCGCTGCCCCCAGCTGCGGGCCCGCTCCATTCCTGAAGCTTGTCGCGCAGGCGGCCCACCATATCGCTCCACCAGTGGCTGGTGTTGGGCTCGGTGAACCGGGCCTTTGCATTGAGCAGCGGGCTGCGCAGGGCGCGCGACATGAAGTCGCCCACCATGGGCAGGGCGCTGCGTGAACCCTGGCCCCACTGGTCGCTCCTGAGCGTGATGCGCGCATCGTTGAAGCCGGCCCAGGCACCGGCCACGATCTGCGGGTGCATGAGGAGGAACCAGCCGTCGGCATTGCCCTGGGTGGTGCCGGTCTTGCCGGCCACATCGGCTCGAATGCCGTATTGCTTGCGAATGGCGCGGCCCGTGCCCTTGTCGATCACGGCGCGCATCATCTCCAGCAGACCGTAGTTCTCTTCCTCGTCCCAGACCTGATCGGGCTTGGGCGGGATGAATTCGGCCAGCAGCTCGCCGTCGGCATTCTCGATACGGGTGACCAGCTGGGGCGGAATATAGCGGCCCGAGTTGGCAATGCTGCCGTAGGCGTTGACCATCTCCAGCAGCGTGACGGGGCTGGAGCCCAGCGCCAGCGAAGGCACGGGCTCCAGCGGGCTCTGGCGCACGCCCAGACCGCGGGCCAGCTTGATGACGCGGTCCATGCCCACTTCCTGGCCCAGCTCGGCGGTGATGGTGTTCTTGGAATAGGCCAGCGCATCGGTCAGCGTGATGGGCATGCCCGTGGGGGCCACGGCATCGCTGGGACGCCAGACCTCGCCGCCGGGCAGCTTGATCTCCACTTCCTCATCCTTGCGCGTGTCGCTTGGCTTGGCACCTTGTTGCAGGGCCGCGCCATACACAAAGGGCTTGAAGGTCGATCCGGGCTGGCGACGCGCCTGCGCCACATGGTCAAACGCATCCTGGGCATAGTCGCGGCTGCCCACCCAGGCCAGTACGGCCGAGGTGCGCGGGTCTATGGCCAGAAAGCCGGCCTGCACGCGGGTCTTGTCCTCGCGCAGCTGCCTCATGAAGGCCTTGTCGGCCAGCAGCTTCTTGAGCGCTTCTTCTTCGCTGATATCGGAAGGCTTGCCACTTCTGGCGAGCTTGCGAAAGGCCTCCGTCTCGCGCACCAGCTGCAGCACCAGGGCGTTGTCGGCGCTCCAGCCGTCGCGGTGGCTCCAGTTGCTGTTGGCAATGCCCTGCAGCGTTTGCATCTGGCGGTTCACGGCCTGCTGCGCCCAGTTCTGCAGGCGCGAGTCCAGCGTGGTGCGCACGATCAGGCCGTCCGTATAGATGTTGTAGTCGTTCTTGTCAGCCCAGGCGATCAGCCATTTGCGCAGTTGCTGGGAAAAATGCGGCGCCATGCCCGTGGGCTCCTCCTGGCGCTCGAAGTCCAGACGCATGGGGCGTTTCTTGAGGCGCTCGAACTCTTCGTCCTTGAGCTCGCCGCGCTTGACCATCTGGCTCAGCACGGTGTTGCGCCGGGCAATGGCGCGGTCGGGGTTGATCACCGGGTTGTAATAGGCATTGCCCTTGAGCATGCCCACCAGCGTGGCGCTTTCCAGCACCGTGAGCTTGGCCGCCGGCTTGTCGAAATAGGTGCGCGCCGCCATCTCTATGCCATAGGCGTTGTAGAGAAAGGGCACGGTGTTCAGATAGGTTTCGAGAATCTCGTCCTTGGTGTAGAGCGCCTCGATCTTGAAGGCCGTGATCGCCTCCTTGAGCTTGCGGTTCACATTGCGGGCGCGGCCGATTTCCGTGGGATAGAGATTGCGCGCCAGCTGCTGGGTGATGGTGGAGCCGCCCTGGGGATTGCCGCCCAGCGTATGGATGGCCGAACCCACGGTGCGCGTCAAGTCCATGCCATGGTGCTCGTAGAAGCGGTGGTCTTCGGTGGCCACGAGGGCCTTGACCACGGCAGGCGCAATCTGCTCCAGCGGCACCCACTGGCGGTTGCTGCGCTTGAACTCGCCGATCAGCTTGCCGTCAGCACTCAGGATCTGCGCAGGCTGCTCGAGCTTGGCCTTGCGGATGTCGCTGATGCTGGGCGTGAATGGAATCAGCAGCAGCACATAGACGACAAACAGTGCCGGCAAGGCCGCGGCAAACCACAGCCATTCACGCCGCGTCGGCCAGCGACGCCACCAGGGCAGGGCCGCAATGCGCTGGCCGGCAGTGCTGGCACGAGCGCGCGTCCACGCAGCCGTGGCCTGAGCCACCCATTTTTCTTTCAATTCGTTCAAGGACAAACGCACGTTGCAAGGCAGCCCGCCAAGGGCCGCAAGAAGGCAAGACTGCGAAGAATGCCCAAAAAACAGGCGCTCTGCTTGCGGGGATCGGTTTTTCTATGGTCGCAGCCCCGGTATTGTCTCCGTGGCGTGGCGGTGCAGGCTTGTTTCCAGTGGTGAGATGTTTTGCCGACTGCCTTAAGCTTGGGGCTTCACTTTGGCGGGAGAGCAGCATGGCAGACAGCGTTTATGACTTTGAAGCCACCGACATCCAGGGACGCAGCGTTCCTCTGTCGCAGTACCAGGGCAAGGTATTGCTGATCGTGAATACCGCCAGTGCCTGTGGCTTCACGCCCCAGTACAAGGGGCTGCAGGCACTGCACGAGCAGTATGCGGACCGGGGCCTGGTGGTGCTGGGCTTTCCCTGCAACCAGTTCGGTGCCCAGGAAAAAGGCTCGGATGACGAGATCGCGAGCTTTTGCGAGCTGAACTTCGGCGTGAGTTTTCCGCTCATGCACAAGATCGAGGTCAACGGCGATGGCGCGCATCCGCTGTACCGCTGGCTGACGGCCGAAGCGCCGGGCGTGCTGGGCACCAAGTCCATCAAATGGAATTTCACCAAATTCCTCGTGGGTCGCGACGGACAGGTGATACGCCGCTACGCGCCCCAGGACAAGCCCGAGAAGCTGGCGGACGATATCCAGGCGGCTCTGGGCTGATGCTGCAGTTATCGTTTCGATAGCTGACAGCGCATGCCCAGCAACTGCTGGAGGCCGTTTTGATGCTCAGTCTTCCGACAAGGTCCTGAAGGACTGGGCCAGATGGTCGAGCAGCGCGCGCACGGCGGGCAACTGACCACGGCGCGAGGCGTAGACGGCGTGGATGATCTCGTGCCGCGGCTGCCAGCCCGGCAGCACCTGCACCAATGTGCCGCTGCGCAGCTCCTCGCGCACAAACATATTGGGCAGCTGCACCACGCCGGCACCCAGCAGGGCCGCGTCGCGCAGCGCCAGCATGGACTGCGTCACCAGCCTTGGCTGGTGCCTGACCTCGGCGCGCACGGCGTCTGGGCCGTACAGCACCCAGCGGTGGGTTTCCTGCACGCCGCCCATGTCCAGACTGGGCCAGTCCGACAGATCCATGGGCCCGCCGGGCTGACCCAGACGCAGCAGCAACTCGGGGGCGGCCACCAGGCATTGGCGGCGCTCGGCCAGCGTGCGCAACACCAGATCACTGTCCTGCAGCGGCGGCGGGCGCACGCGCAGGGCCAGATCCAGTCCTTCGCCGACCACGTCCACGCGCCGGTTGGTCTCGTCCACCTGCAGCTCCACGCGCGGGTACTGGCGCATGAATTCGCCCAGCATGCGGCCCACGCGTGAGGCCAGCAAGGCCACGGGGCAGCTCATGCGCACCTTGCCGCAGGGCTCGGAATGCACCAGTGCCACCGACTCTTCGGCGGCCTCTGCCTCGGTCAGCATGGCGCGGCAGTGCTGGTAATAGCGCTTGCCTACCTCGGTCACGGCAAAGCTGCGTGTGGAACGCAGCAGCAATTGCGCGCCCAGGCGCTCCTCCAGCAGTGCCACGCGGCGGCTGAGCTTGGACTTGGGCAGCCCCAGGGCGCGGCCTGCGGGCGCGAATCCACCGTGCTCCACCACTTGGGCGAAGTAGTACAGCTCATTGAGGTCTGGCAGCTTCATCGTTTTAAAAATAGAACTCTGAGGCTGAATATTGTGGACTACTCAAGTCATCGTTCCAAATTCATACTTTGTCCATGTTCAACACCTGCAGCGACCAACGGGACTGCAGGCCTGCCGCAAGGAGAAATGTCATGCTCAAGAAAATCCTGGGGGTCTATGAAGCGCCCCGTCCACACTGGGTGGGCAATGGCTTTCCCGTGCGTTCGCTGTTCAGCTATGGCGACCACGGCAAGGCCCTGAGTCCTTTCTTGCTGCTCGATCACGCCGGTCCCCAGAGCTTCACGCCCACCACGGCGCGGCGCGGCGTGGGCACGCACCCGCACCGGGGCTTCGAGACCGTGACCATCGTCTATGAGGGTGAGGTGGCACACCGCGACTCCACAGGTGCCGGCGGCACCATCGGCCCCGGAGATGTGCAGTGGATGACGGCTGCCTCGGGCATCCTGCACGAGGAGTACCACTCCGAAGCCTTTGCCAAGAGCGGCGGACCGCTGGAGATGGTGCAACTGTGGGTCAACCTGCCAGCCAGGGACAAGATGTCCGCCCCCGGCTACCAGACCCTGCTGAACGCCGACATCCCGCAGGTCGCGCTGCCGGACGGTGCGGGTCATTTGCGTGTCATTGCCGGGGACTACCTTGGCAGCACGGGCCCCGCCTATCGCGGCCCGGCCAAGACCTTCACGCCCATCGAGGTCTGGGATGTGCGGCTGAACGCCGGAGCCTCCACCGAGCTGCAGGCGCGGGCCGGCCACACGCTGGCGCTGGTGGTGCTGCACGGCACGCTGCTGGTCAACGGACAGGAGATTGCCCGCGCCGGACAACTGGTGCATATGGACCGCGCGGCCGACAGCGTGCATCTGGAAGCCAACAGCGACGTCACGCTGCTGTGGCTGTCGGGCGAGCCGATTGACGAGCCCGTGGTCGGCTACGGCCCGTTCGTCATGAACAGCGACGAGGAAATCCAGCAGGCGCTGGAGGACTTCCGCAGCGGCCAGTTCGGCCGCATTGCGGCAGCCGAGCGCCATGGCGCAGCAGCCTGAGCAGGTTGCAAGGTATCGAGTTTTCTCACCGGCGGGCAAGCCCGCCGGCTTTCACCCCCTCCACTCTTGAAGGAGATTCCCATGAGCCAAAAGCCTTACGTTCGCCTCGACAAAGACAATGCCGCCGTGCTGCTGGTGGATCACCAGACCGGTCTGCTGTCCCTGGTGCGCGATATCGACCCCGACAAGTTCAAGAACAATGTGCTGGCCCTGGCCGACATGGCCGAGTACTTCAAACTGCCCACGATTCTGACCACCAGCTTCGAGACCGGCCCCAACGGCCCGCTGGTGCCCGAACTCAAGGCAAAATTCCCTACAGCTCCCTATATCGCCCGTCCGGGCCAGATCAATGCCTGGGACAACGAGGATTTCGTCAAGGCCGTCAAGGCCACGGGCAAGAAGCAGCTCATCGTGGCCGGCGTGGTGACCGAGGTCTGCGTGGCCTTCCCCGTGCTGTCGGCCCTGGCTGAAGGCTTCGAGGTGTTCGTGATTGCCGATGCCTCGGGCACCTTCAACAGCATGACCCAGCAGGCGGCCTGGAGTCGCATGGAGCAGGCCGGTGCCCAGCTCATGACCTGGTTCGGCGCGGCCTGCGAGCTGCACCGCGACTGGCGCAACGACATTGAAGGTCTGGGGACTCTGTTCTCCAACCACATCCCCGACTATCGCAACCTGATCAACAGCTACACCACGCTGACCGCCGGCAAGTAAGCGCGGCGGCTTCAGACCCAAGCCCGCAGGCTTTTGCAGCCTGCGGGCTTTTTGCTGTCGATCTATTTAAATTGATAGCTATAAATGCTTGATGGGCAGGCGTTCAAGCCTGTTTTTGCTTCAATTCTGGCAGGCAGCTTGCGCTGTTCTGATCTGCGTCATGCAAGGGATCGGCCGCAGCAAAGCTCTTGCTGTATTCGGTGCCCCAGTTGCGCATGGCAATCAGCACCGGCTGCAGGCTGCGGCCAAGCGCGGTCAGCTCATAGTCCGCGCGCGGCGGCACTTCGGCATACACCGTGCGCTCCACAATGCCGGCTTCTTCCAGCTCGCGCAGCTGCAGCGTCAGCATGCGCTGGGTGATGCCGCCAATACTGCGGCCCAGCTCGCCAAAGCGCTTTTTGCCGTGCAGCAGGTGGAACAGGATGATGGGCTTCCAGGTGCCACCCATGACGGACAGCGTCACCTCCACGGCGCAGCCGCTCTTGCTGTTCAAACGTTTCATGGGGACCTCGGAGCAGTTCTGGACTGCAAGCATCGTAGCGCCAGCCAGCGCCCATGCATTACTTACATTTTTAATACTACCCAACAAATATGTTGGTGCTGGTGGTTGGCGTGCATTGACGGCACCATGCAAAGCATCTGTTTCACCCCCCCTTGAGGAGCACTCCATGAAAGTCATGCAACTGGCCGCCCCCGGCGGTTTCGAACATCTGAAGCTTGTCGACTTGCCTGCACCTGCGGCACCCGCCGCCGGCGAGATCCAGGTACGCATTCACGCCAGCTCGCTCAACTACCACGACCTGGGCGTGGTGCGCCGTCCCGGTGCGGCGGCTGACGGCCGCATTCCGATGGCCGACGGCGCCGGCCTGGTCACGGCCGTGGGCGCAGGCGTGACGGAATTTGCCGTGGGCGATGCCGTGGTCTCCACCTTCTTTCCGCAATGGCTGTCAGGCCGCCATGTGCCCTCCGACTTCCAGCTTGTGCCCGGCGACGGCGTGGACGGCTTTGCACGCGAGTTCGTGAACCTGCCCGCCACCAGCTTTACCCATGCCCCCAAGGGCTGGAGCCATGCCGAGGCCGCCACGTTGACCACGGCCGGTCTCACGGCCTGGCGCGCGCTGGTGGTGGACGGGCATCTCAAGGCCGGCGACACCGTGCTGGTGCTGGGCACGGGCGGCGTCTCCATCTTTGCGCTGCAGATGGCCAAGAGCATGGGCGCCACCGTCATCGCCACCACCTCCAGCGCAGCCAAGGCCGAGCAGCTCAAGGCATTGGGGGCCGATCTGGTGATCAACTACAAGGACGAGCCCGAATGGGGTGATGCCGTGCTGGCCGCCACCGGCGGTCGCGGTGCCGACATCGTGGTCGAGGTCGGCGGCCCTGGCACCTTGCCCCAGTCGATTCGCGCCTGCGCCGTCGGCGGCCATATCGCGCTGATCGGCGTGCTGACCGGTTTTGCGGGTGCCGTGCCCACGGTGGAGATGATGCGCAAGCAGCAAACCCTCAAGGGCCTGATCGTCGGCAGCCGCGAGCAGCAGCAGGACATGGTGCGCGCGCTGGAGAACTTCGGCTGGAAGCCCGTGATCGACAGCCGCTATCCGCTGGAGCAGATGGTGGCGGCGTTTGAGCACCAGGCGGCGGGCAAGCATTTCGGCAAGATCTGCCTGGAGTATTGATAGCTGATGGCGCTTTGTGCGCCTGGGTTTGAGGCTGATTGGGCATGTGGTTCTTGCTGGGTCACATGCCCTTCTTGTTTTGATAGCTGTCAGCGCTTGGTCTGCCTTGCGCTAAGGCCGATTTGGCTTGAGTTTTTTGTTACGGGGACATCCCTTGCCGGCGGACAGAAGGCGTGTCTCGGCCCGCCAGCCGACCTACTTTCTTCTGCCGGTATGCCGGACCACCAGAAAGTAGGCAAAGAGCCGGCTCCTGCTGCCCACGACCCCTTCGCTGCGCTACGGGGCAACCTGCGCCGTCAACCTCTTGGGGCTGTGCGGCAAAACTCACTGCGCGCTTTCAGCGCTTCGTTCAAACAGGTTGCCGCAGATTTGAAGTTGAAGCGTCTGCACTCTGCGGTGCAGCCGCCAGCACCAAGAGGCCGCCATCGCAGGCGTGGGCAAAAGGGGCAATACCGGGTGCGGGATAGCTTCTTTGTGCTTTTGATAGCTGCTTGCGTTTGCTGAATAAGCGTTACAGCCCGATTTGCTCATAGCTCTCGCAGGCGCATTCACCCGTGTGTCTGCGCCTGCGGCACGTGGTTCGGGCTGCGGGCATTGGCACCGCAGAGTGCCAATGCTTTGACATCAAATTTGCGGCAACCTGTTTGAGCGGCGCGCGTAGCGCAAAGCGAGTTTTGCCGCACCGCAGCCTGAATGGCGTGATGCAGGTTTGCCCGTAGCGAAGCGCAGGGACGCGGACAGTCGGGTTGCGCTCTTTGCTTACTTTCTGGCGACAGAAAGTGAGTCGCCCGCCGGGGCGAAATCCCGGCCTCCGTCGCCAGCAACGCAGCAAGTGGTGAATTCAGCGCAGTTGGAAATGGATAGTCGCAAGCGCTTACCGCATAAGCACTACAGCCCAGAAGCCTCAATCCTCAGAACCCAGCACCACCCTCGCCGTCAGCGCCGTCCGCCCCGGCGACGACTCAATCCCCAGCAGGCCACCGACCCGCGCAATGCGCACCGCCATGGAGCGCATGCCAACGCCCAGGCCCGATGCCTCCACGGCCTGCACATCGAAGCCCACGCCGTTGTCCTCGATCTCCAGCAGCAGCTCCTGCGCCTGAGGCTGCACCAGGGACAGGCGCACATGGCGGGCCTGGCTGTGCTTGATGACGTTGGTCAGCGCCTCTTCGATCAGCCGGGTCAGCGCCAGGTATTGCAGCGCGTTGGGCGGCTGGCTCCAGCTTTGCGGAAACTGCCAGTCGCAGCGCACACCCAGGGCCTCGAACAGGTCGTTGAAGCGGCGGCGCAAGGGTGCCAGCCATTCCTGTGGAGTGGCTGGTACGCGCACCTGGGCCGAGGCGTTGCTGTCTATGCTCTGGCGCAGATCGTTGCGGATGAGCTTGAGCATGGACAGCACCTGAGTCCGGGTCAGGGCTTCGCTGCCCTGCTCGACGGAAGCAATCATGTGGACCAGCTCGCCGCCCAGGCCGTCGTGCAGGTCGTGTGTCAGGCGCAGGCGCTCCTGCAGGCGCGCGTTGGAGAGCTTCTGGGCCTCCAGCTCGGCCCGCAAATGCTCGGATTTTTTCTGCTCGGTGATGTCGAAGGTGAAGCCGATCAGCGCTGTGGGCTGGCCCTGTTCGTCGCACAGCACATGCACGACTTCCTTGACCCAGACAAAGCGGTTGTCGCTGGTCAGCGCACGGTACTCGGCCTCGTGATCCACGCCCGCCAGGCACAGCTCCACGCAGCGCGAGACGGTTTGCTCGCGCTCGTCGGGGTGGATGCGTTCGGCCCAGTCGTTCACGGTCTCCCAGCTCTCGGGGCTCCAGCCCAGCAGATCAGCGATCTGCGGGCCGATATAGCTGTATTTCTTCGTGGTCCAGTCAATCTTGAACGGAATCGCCAGGGTGGATTCCAGCAGCGTCTGGTAGAGGCCGTTGTCCGTGTCAGGTTCGAGGGTGCGCAGTCGGGGGCGGGCTTCAAGCATGGGACGCTCCTGTCAGATCGAGAAGAGGGTGGGTGGTGGGCAGCTCGTTCCAGAACCAGTAGAAATAGCCGCCTTCGGTCTGTAGCAGGGTCTGGGTTTTGACGCTGGAGCGTTCTATCCCGCGCCAGCAGGCCAGGGCCGAATTGCGGTTGCCGTGCAGATCCAGGCAAGTCTGCCCGGGCAGATTGGGCCGGGGAGGCACATACAAGGCCATGCCACGAGGCAGCCAGAGGTCGGCCAGACAGATTTTCTGCTGTTGTGGCCAGTACTTTCCCACCGAAATCACCAGCGGCAGGTGCGGGTCGATAGAGGTGAAGACATGCGGGAAATCGTGATGTTCGAGGTCGGTACAGACCTTGCCCAGCAGGCGGTAGCCGGTTCCCTCATAGGGCGAGCGGTGCCCGGCAAACATGCCGTACTCATAGTCGACCAGCGAAAGATGTGGTTGGGGGCTGGTGATGCGAACTCCCTGGCCCGGCTCAATCAGCGTCATGCCGAACGCCGCTGCAGTTTGATACGTGACTGCAATGGCTTCGTACTCGACCTGATCGGCCTGGAACTCCAGTCTGGTCTGATTGCCGTACTTGGGGTCGGGGTGGGTGGTGGTCGCAGAAAGGACGCGGTATGCGTTGCCGATGACGGCCTCGGGGTCACTGGTGGCGGGCTCCAGCAGCTTCAAGCCTGTGGGCGGCTCTGCGCAATAGTGCGGGAACCCGTGGATATTGCAGAAAAACGGTGTCTGGGACAGATCGACCGACGCCGGCGCATCTTCTTTGATGAACAGCACGGGATCGAAAAACTCTTGCGCCATTGCCTGTCACTTCACGGTGATTGATAGCAGAGATCGCTGCCTTGTGCGGCGGTACGGCACCTGCAGTCATGGGTTGTTTGATATCTCGGTCAGTGATGCAGTCTAAATGAAGGCGGTTACAAATACCCGGGTGTGCAGGCGCTGCGGGCCAGGGCGCCTGAGGGTGTCAGTGGCCGTTACGGCATAGTGCGAATTATTTTGATAGCTGCCAGCGCTTGATACATAAGCGATGCAGCCATGAGAGCTTCTATTTCACGAGCACCGATTCGCCAATCGCGAAGAACTGCCCGCCCGCCACATAGTGCAGGGTGCGCAGCTCGGCAGGCGCGGAGCCGAACTCCCAGTGTCCATTGCGGAACACGCGCTCATCGGCCCAGGCCGCCACGACTTCGGCGATGAACAGGTCATAGCTTTGCTGGTTATGGGGCTCGGGGATCAGCTTGCAGACCAGCCAGGCGGCGCAGCCTGCCACCAGCGGGACATCGAAGCCCGGTGCATCGAACAGCTGCACGCCATGCTTGGCGAGTTTGTGGGTTTCGGTCACGGCACTGTCCGTGCCTATGCCCACCGTCAGGGCGGCCTGGGGCACGGTGGGCAACTGCAGGGCGAAGAAGCCGCTGCCCTCGACCAGCGCACGCGTGCGCGTGGCCTTGTCGAGCACCACGCTGATCTTGGGCGGTGCGAAATCGAGCGCGCAGGCCCAGGCCGCGCTCATGGCATTGCGCTCGCCCGCATGCAGGGCCGAGACGATGACCGTGGGGCCGTGATTGAGCAGGCGGTAGGATTTGTCCAGGGGAACCGGGGTGAAATGGTCTGGCAGCATGGTGGGCTGAAAATGGGTGACAGAAGAGGACGGCAAGCTCCCGTTACGATGGCTTGCCGATTTCCCATCTTCGCCCGAAACAGGGCTTTTCCAGGAGACAACCATGTTTAGCCACATCATGCTGGGTGTAAATGATCTGGAGTCCAGCAAGCGCTTTTATGACGCGCTGCTGGGTCAGCTCGGCATTGCGCCCGGCGTTGCCAACAAGAACCGCTTCTTCTACCGTAGCCCCACTGGCGTGTTTGCCATCTCCACGCCCATCAACGGCGAGTCGGCCAGCTCGGGCAATGGCGCGACCACGGGCTTTCTGGCCCAGTCCACCGATCAGGTGAACGCGGCCCATGCGGCTGGCCTGGCAGCGGGTGGTGTGTCGGTCGAGGACGCGCCGGGCTGGCGCGGCGACTCCATGTATCTGGCCTATCTGCGCGACCCCGACGGCAACAAGATCTGTCTGGCCTATCGCCCCGCCAAGGCGTGATCCACGCCGCATGAATCAGGGCTGCGCAAGCGGCCCTTTTACATGGCAGGAGTCAGCCCGCGTTATTGGGACTTGAGGGCGTTGGCCAGGGCCCGGATCTTGAGGTACTGACGCGCCAGATTGTTGCGCGCCAGCTGTTTTTGCTCCGCCGATACAGGCAGCTTGGCCACTTCGGCATCCATTTCGGTCAGCAGCTCAGGCGGGAGCTTACTGAAGTCCACAGGAGCGGCATCGGCCGAAGCGGGCTGCAGCAGCGCCGGTGCTGTGCCGACCGAAGCAGGTGCCTCCACGGCTGCGGGCTTGGCCCTGAGCCTGAGCAGGGCCACGATTTCGGGTCGTGCCCTGGGTCTGCGCGATCTGCAGCGCATTCATGCTCAGCCCCGTGCCCACCAAGGCCGCCAGCTACGTTTTCTTGTACACAAACCGCTCCCTTGTTGTTCGTTTGCTTAAGTCCGAAGAATAGCGATTCCGAATCATTTGGTAACAAATATGGGCGAAGAAGCTTGGAAAAAGACGGTCCCGGGCCGGCTTCACGGTCGGTCATGCCCTACCTGCAAGCGGTGATGCTGCGACGGCTGCCGGTGCAAAACCGGGGCAGGCGGCACAATGGCTGCTTTGCAGCGCGGGCGTATGTCCGGCACCTGCACCACATTCAGTAGTTTTTTCATGACCAACACCACCACCCCTGCCGAAGACCATCTGTGCGATGCCTGTGCCGGCATTCAGCGCAACTGGCGCAAAGCCCCCGGCCATGCCGAACTGATGCAGCGCGGCAACCGCAAGGAGGAGCGCGGCTCGAGCACGGCGACGGTGACCCGTTATGTCTGCGAGCGCTGCGGCACGGTGTGGGACTACGAGAACAACAAGCAGGACCAGCGCAAGGGCTGGTCCGTGGTCGGCAGAATTTAACCCCCTGGGGCGCTGCGCGCCTTCTCCTGGCGGAGGCGACAGCCTCGCTGCGAGGCGGCGGGGCCGCCTGGGCCCTTGCTGGCTGCCTCTTTCCTGAGTCAGCGTCGGTTTTTGAAGTTTCGGCGTCTTCGGGCGCCGTTTGTTTTTTGAAGGAGGCTGCGTGCAATCAGCAAGCAACGAGTGGTTTGACGAGGCGTATTACCAGCGCTTTTACTTTGACAAAAAGACCAGCGTGATCGACCCCGAGCACGCGCGTCGGCTGGGTGCGTTCGTCTGCTCGTATCTTGCGTATCTGCGCGTGCCAGTGCAGCGGGTGCTTGATGTGGGCTGCGGCATAGGCCTGTGGCGCGAGGCGGTGCAGAGGCATTTCCCGGGCGTGCAGTATCAGGGCGTGGAGTTCAGCCCCTATCTGTGCGAGCGCTATGGCTGGGAGCGGGGCTCGGTGGTGGATTGGCAGCCCAAAGATGGCCAGCCTTTCGATCTGGTGATCTGCCAGGGCGTGCTGCCCTATCTGAGCCCGGCCGATCTGAAAAAGGCACTGGCCAATCTGGGCCGGCTGTCGCGCGGCGGGCTCTACATCGAGGCGGTGGCACGTGAGGATTACGAGCGCGACATCATTGATGAAGATCTGACCGACCCGCGCCTGTATCGGCACCGTGGCGAGCTGTACCGCCGCGGCCTGCAGCCTCACTTCAAGGAGCTGGGCGGCGGCGTATGGCTGAGCCGTCAGGCGGATATGCCGCTGTTCGAACTGGAGTGCCTTGGGGGCTGAAACCTTTCGTTCTTGGTGATTTCGGGGCCTGCACCTATATTGCGGGGCTTGCGAACTCACAAGGATATGCAGATGCTTCATTGCTGGATCAAACGCTGCGGAGTCTGGAGCGTTGCCATGGCTGGCGCCGCCCTGCTGCTGGCCTGCTCGGATTCCAAGACCGAAGCCACAGCGCCCCCGGCACCGGCTCCGGCCGCAGCACCGGCCCCTGCGCCTGCCGCCCAGGCCAGGCGTGTGATCGACCAGTTGTTCAGCACCGAGACCATAGGCATGAATCTGGCCTATGCGCAAAAGATTGCCGGCCCGGCCATGCGCTCGGAATTCCACCGCCACCAGTTCCGCACCGACGGCTGCGATATCACCCTGGTCAGCGACGAAGCCGACAAGGTGATCGAGTCTGTCGAGATCGATATCGCGCCCAGCTGCAATCTCTCGCTCAAGAGCGTGCTGAACGTATCCGAGGGCCAGCCCGACATCAAGCTCGGCGATCTGACCTTTGGCAGCTTCGAGCCTTTGCTGGACAGCCGCTATTACGCCGACTGCCTGACGCTGTGCGGCAATGCCGCCGACCCCGTGGTCTATCTGGAGGCCAAGGGCTCGCGTCTGACCAACTTCATCAATTACTCGGTGCAGGCCCCCATGGTGGACGGCAAGGTGCTGGATGCGACGGCCGCCTGGCGCGATGCCATGACCAAGGCAGAGTCCGAGGACTATGTGCTGGACACGCGATTCAACTGCGAGCCGGAGCGCTTCAGGAACGTGATTGCCGCCGGACTCAGGCATGCCAGGCCCACGGTGTTCAGTTTTGGCCGTGGTCCGACCTTTGAGCAAGGTGACTGCGACTGAGCGGCGCTCCGGGAGCGTCAGCACTGGAATTGGCAAAGGCGGGACAATCCGGGCATCTGTCCGAACCCGCTGGTGTCCGTCTTGCCCGCTTCCACGCCTTTGTCTCTCACCGCTCTGACCCCGCAGAAAACCGTTGCCTCCACGCTGCCCCCGCACGCCGTCTCACGCTTGCGCCTGGCGCGGCTGGCGCGCAGCACGCGGCCGTTTATGGCGCGCGGCGGCCCCAAGGGCGAGCGCTGCGAGGGCTGCCGTTTGCGCCCCTCGCACTGCATGTGCGCGTTGCGCCCCGAGCTGGCCACGCGCGCGGCCTTCTGCCTGCTGATGCATGATGCCGAGCCGCTCAAGCCCAGCAACACGGGCTGGCTGATTGCCGATGTGGTGAAGGACACCCATGCTTTCGGCTGGGCGCGTACCGAGGTGGACCCGCAGCTCGGGGCCTTGCTGGCCGATCCGCAATGGCAGCCCTATGTGGTGTTTCCCGGCGAATATGCCGAGCCCGCCGAGCGTGTGGTGGAGACGCTGGACGGCGGCGACAGCCGTGCGCTGCAGCCCGGCAGGCGCCCGCTGTTCATACTGCTGGATGCGACCTGGTCCGAGGCGCGCAAGATGTTTCGCAAAAGCCCGTATCTCGATGGCTTTCCCGTGCTCAGCCTGCATCCGGATCTGATCTCTCGCTATCAGTTGCGCAGGTCCAAGCGCGACGACCATTTCTGCACCAGCGAGGTGGCGGCCCTGTGTCTGGAACTGGTGGGCGATGCCGGCGATATGCAGGCCGGCCGCGTGCTGGAGAGCTATCTGGGCGTGTTCACCGAACGCTATCTGCAGGCCAAGCACCAGCAGCCGGTCGATGAGGCCAGCAGTGCCCACCTGCGCCTGTGTGAACTGATGGGGACGCCCCCCGCCAAACGCGACGCATGAAGCGCCGTGCAGGCATAAGCATTCCACTCAAAGCAATAAACGAACACGGACAATCGGGCCAGGGCCTCATGAGTGCATGAGGTGTGTGCCGGATCGGGTGGGTGATGAGCGCCGATGACCAGAGGTCTCGGCGCTTTTATTTTTCTGGAGTGGGTGATGGACAAGTCGTCGAAATGGGTTGGGCTGGCAGCAGCGCTGGTATGCGCGGGTTCGGCCATGGCTGCGGGCAAGACGGAAGCGGCGAGCTCCACGATCGGTGCCAATATCGACACGGCCGTGGATCTGTCGGCATCGCCCACGCTGCAGCGCTGGCAGGCCGGTGGCACCGTGGTGCTGGGCGTGCGCGAAGCCGCTGTCCCCATGTCCTATGTGATCGGCGCGAACGAAAAATTTGTGGGCTATCACATGGACCTCTGCGAGCGCGTGGTGCAGGCGATTGCGCCCAGGGCGCAGATCAAGTACATGGTGCTGACGCCGCAGAACACCATGCCGCTGATCAACAACGGCACGGCCGATTTCAACTGCGCCAGCATGACCAACAACCTCACGCGCCAGAAGCAGGTGGCGTTTGGTTTGACCACCTATGTCAGCGAGGTGCGCATGGCCGTGCGTGCCGACTCGGGCATCACCTCCTTCAAGCAGCTGCAGGGGCGCAATGTGGGCGCGATCGCGGGGACGACGGCGGTGCAGATTCTGCGCAAATACGCCAGCGACAACGAGCTGAACTTCAAGACGCTGATGAGCAAGGACCAGTTCGAGAGCTTTCTGATGCTGGAGTCGGGTCGCGTCGATGCCTTTGTGCTGGACGACAACATGCTGGCCGGCGTGATCGGCCAGAGCAAGAATCCCAAGGGCTACAAGATCGTGGGCGAGGTGATTGGTGCCGAGCCGATTGCCATCCAGTTCAGCAAGAACGACCCGCAGATCAAGAAGGCAGTGGACGGCGCCATTTTGCAGATGATCCGTTCGGGCGAGCTGCACAAGCTCTACAAAAAATGGTTCATGCAGCCCATTGCACCCAAGAACGTGAACCTGAACCTGCCCATGGGCGAGGTGCTCAAGAAGCAGCTGGCCGCGCCCAACGACACGCCGCTGGAGCAGTTCGTATTGCCCCAATAAAGCGGCAAAGCCACATCAGCCGATAGACTGCAGGGCAAACCGCAAGGGGAGTGTTTGCCGTGCTGGAGTACCTGGTCTATCCGCTGATTGCGCTGCTGTTCGTGGTGGTCTTCACGCGTGAGGTGATTGCGCCCGCCTCGCGCAATCTCTGCGACCGGCGCTGGCTGATCTACAGCAGCGCCCTGGGCGCGCTGACACTGGCCTGCACGCTGGCGCTGGGTTGGTTGCTGGAGGAGCGCATTCGCCAGAATGCGCTTTTCGATGTGGGGGCACGCTGGAGTCCGCTGCTGGTGGGGCTGCTGAGCTTTTTCATCACCAGCTTTGTCTTTTACTGGTGGCACCGTGCCACCCATGCGTCCGACCTGCTGTGGCGCGTGTTCCACCAGCTGCATCACAGCGCGCGCCGCATCGAGGTGCTGACCTCGTTCTACGCCCACCCGCTGGACTCCTGCGCTGCCATGCTGCTGAGCGTGATCTCCAGCTACTGGGTGCTGGGCGCCAGCCCGGCGGCGGCGGCCGTAGCCCTGGGGCTGACGGCGGCCTTCGATCTGTTCACCCATGCCGACATACGCACGCCGCGCTGGCTTGGCTATGTGCTGCAGCGCCCGGAGATGCATACCGTGCACCATCAGCATGGCCACCATGCGCAGAACTACGGTCTGCCGCTGTGGGACATGCTGTTTGGCACCTGGATCAATCCCGTCGAGCGCGCGCAGAAGCTGGGCTTTGATGACGACAAGTCCGAGCGCGTGGCCGAGATGCTGCTGTGGCGCGATGTTCACCAAAGTGCACCTGCCTGCGGCCGCCGCAAGTCATCCTGAAGCTTCAAATTTGATAGCTGATGGTGCCGATGGGTGGAGCGCGGCCTGCTGTTTTTGTTCTCAATTGTTAACGCGGCCTGCCAAGACCCTGCCAGAGCCCGGCAAGCTCTGTGCCTGGCTTGGGCAGGCGGCAAAAATCTGTTCAAATTGCCCCGGTCTGTTCACCTGTCAACAGACGCCAAGCCGTCTGGCTGCGGGCATTCATAACAATCTGCCGTCTCACCGTCAGTGAGCTGAAGCAGACAAATCGCCTGCCAGGTTCCGGCCCCCCCGAGCGCGTTTTCATGTGCTCTGCGACCCCCGGGTCGCTGCAAAGAGCTGTTACTGCCTCTTTGCTCAAATTCTGAATACTGCGTCAGCCATGTCCTGTACATGGCTGTGATTGTTTGTCTGCAAGCCCGGCCTGTGCCTGGGCGAAAGGAAAGGTGTCCGGTTTTGGTGGAGTCGGCGTTCAAGCTGCGCTATAACCCAGCGCTTGATGGATTGAGAGGCATAGCCATTGTGCTGGTGCTGCTCTCGCACGCACATGCCCCGATGTTCGAAGGCGCCTTCTTCGGCGTCGATCTGTTCTTCGTGCTCAGCGGCTTTCTGATCACCTCCTTGCTGCTGATGGAGTATCGGCAGCATGGCAAGCTTGATTACTGGCGTTTTTACCGCCGCCGCTTCTTCCGGCTCATGCCTGCGCTGGCGCTGTTCCTGCTCGCGTACTGCTTGTTCGCCCCCTTTATCTGGCCAGACCTTACGGATATTTATTCGGACGCCCTGGTCTCCATCC
This sequence comes from Comamonas sp. GW821-FHT11H03, assembly GCF_058807955.1. Lineage (NCBI taxonomy): Bacteria > Pseudomonadati > Pseudomonadota > Betaproteobacteria > Burkholderiales > Comamonadaceae > Comamonas > Comamonas sp. GW821-FHT11H03. The sequence continues at coordinate 113,661 of NZ_JBXARF010000007.1, read as the reverse complement.
TCTACCTGGCCGATTACGGCATTGCCTTCTTCGACAGTCCGGACACGCTGCTGCATATGTGGTCGCTGTCGGTGGAGGAGCATTTCTATCTGATCTGGCCGCCGCTGCTGGTGCTGCTGCTGCGCAAGGCCACTCCGGGCCGGGTCTGGGCGCCGCTTGCGGCGCTGTGGCTGCTGGGCACGCTGTGGCGCATCTTCTGGGTGGTGCAGGGCCAGCAGTTCTACGAAATCTTTTTCCGCTTCGATACGCGGGCCTCGGGTCTGCTGGCCGGTGCCTTGCTGGCGGCGCTGATGATGGAGCGTCCCCAATGGATAGAGCGTCTGCAGTCGTTGCGCGCCTACACCATGTGGTTTGTACTGGCCGTGCCGCTGATCATGGAGCTGGAGTGGGACAACCAGCACGCCATGGTCTGGGGCATTACGGTGGTGGAATGCGCGGCACTGGTCGTGCTGCTGTCCGTGCAAAAGCCCGAGGGACTGGTCTATGAAATGCTGACGGCACCGCTGCTCATCAAGCTGGGCCAGCTGTCCTATGGCATCTACCTCTGGCACTACCCGGTGGTGCGCTATCTGCGCGCCGATTACTCCTGGCCCGTGACCGTGGTCGCAGGCCTGCTGATCTCTACCGCGCTGTCGGCCCTGTCGTTCTACACGGTGGAGCGCTGGGCCATGCGCCACCGCGACCTGGGGGCGGGCAAAAAGCCCGCGCGCCAGCATCAGGCGCGCCAGGAGCCCGCGCTGCGCGAGGCTACGCGCGGCTCGTGATTGCCCTAAAAGCCTGACCCTGGCTGGGCCAGATACTCGGCCTCTTCGGCGGTGCTGGTGCGGCCCAGAATGTGGTTGCGGTGTGGGAAGCGGCAAAAGCGCTCTATCACCACCTGATGGCGATGGGCGTAGTCCAGCGTTCCGGCCAGATATTCGCGCAGCTCGGCGTCCGTGGCGCTCTGCAGCAAAGCCTCGAAGGCGGCTACGCTGCGTTGCTGCATGGCCGGGTCTTCGGCATGCTCCAGCGGCAGATACATAAAGACGCGGGCCACCTCGGGCAGCAGCCGGTCGCTGCCGGAGTCCATTGCCTGCAGAGCCAGGGCCAGCGCCTGCGCGTCACCTGCGAAGCTCTTGGGGGTGTTGCGGTGGATATTGCGTGTGAACTGGTCCAGCAGGATCACCAATGCCAACTGCTGCCACGGACCCTGTGTGCTCCAGTGCTGCAGCGCACCGCCCAGAGCGGCTTGCACCGCAGTGCCAAAGCGCTGGCGCAATTCCTCGTCGAAGGCCGCCGATTTGGTGAACCACTGCGCCTTGTGCTTGAGGGCATCGGCATTGCCGGGCCTGGCGCTGCCGAACCACTGGGTCAGCACTTGATCGGGCAGGCTGGTGTCCTGGGCAGCGGCGGTCAGCGCCTCGTGGCTGAGGGAAGAGGGATATGCAGTCATGCAAATCATTGTGCATGCACTGCTGCCGTGTGCCGACGGTCAACCCCTGGTGGCGTCGGACGTTAGATAACAGTCTTTTACCTGCAGATTGCGTCAGATAGGGAACTGCGAACACCCATCGAGACTCTGTGGAATAGCAGGCTCAGAGACAATGGATTGCTCAAAAACCATAGCTGACAGCGTTGGTTTATCAAGCGTTTGCATGGGTTTTGAATCAGGTTTTACGGAGTTCGGTGGTCGTGATGAATCGGCGCGCATGGTTGGCAGTGACAGTGTTGGGATTGGGAATGGCTGCCACGGGCTGCTCGGGCAAGTCCGTGCCCAGCAGCGTGAGCGTGAGCCAGCAGAAGCTGCAGGAGATGCTGGCCAAGCGTTTCCCCAGGCAGTTTCCCGTGGCGGGTTTGCTGCATCTGGACCTGAAGGCGCCGCAGCTGAGCATGCGGCCCGAGCGCAATATGCTCAACGCCGTGATCCCGGCCGAGCTCAGCGGCAAGGTGCTCAAGGAGCAGTACAGCGGCCTGCTCAATGTCGATTTCGCGCTGCGCTATGAACCCACCGACCGCACCTTGCGCGCCTATCAGATCAAGGTCAACCAGCTCAGCATGGACGGGCTGTCGCCTGCACTCAGCGATATGTTGGGCACTTATGCCACGGCCTTGGCTGAGCAGGCCATGGGCCAGGTGGTGCTCTATCAGCTGCAGGACCAGGAGCTGGCGCTGGTCGATGCGCTGGCCATGGAGCCTGGCGCCATCACCGTCACCGCCCAGGGGCTGACAGTGGCCCTGGTGCAGAAAGCCGGCCCCGGCAGCAAGCGCTGAGCTGGCAGGCGACGAAAAAGCCCGCAGGCATTTGCCTGGCGGGCTTTTTTGCGGGGCCGTGCGGCGCTCAGCGAGGCTTGGCAATGGGCTCCAGGCCGGTTTCCCGAATCGTCTTGGCGGCGGCGGGCGAGGTGTAGTACTTGAGCAGTTGCTCCAGTCCCTGCGGGTTGGTGGAGGTGTTGGCCGTGCCGGCCGAGAAGATGGTGTAGTGCTGCACCGAATCGGGCAGGGTGCCGACATAGCTGATGCCCTCGATAGGCAGCAGCTCGCTGACCTGTTGCAGGCCGATCTCGGCCTCGCCCCGCGCCACGATGGTGCCCACACGCTCGGTCACGATCTTCCTGCTCTTGGGCATGACCTGATCGTGAATGCCGAGTTTCCTGAGCATCTGGGTTTCGTAATAGGTGCCGCTGGCGCTGGCCGAGTAGGCAATGCTCTTGGCGTTGAGCAGCACCTGGCGCAGCTTGTCCTCGCTGCTGATGTCGGGGATGGGGGCGCCCTTCTTCACGGCCACGCCCACGGCAGAGCGCACCAGGTCGATCTGGGTGCCGTTGCGCACCAGGCCCTTGGCGGCCAGATCGTCGAGCGCGCCACGCGCCAGAATCACCACGTCCGCCTTCTCGCCCTTGCTCAGGCGATTGGGAATGGAGGTGGGCGAGGCGCCCATGGACGAGCCGTAGGCCGACTCCACCGCCAGGCCGGTCTGGGCCGTGAACTGCGGCGCCAGCAGCTTGTGCGCTTCAGTGAAGCCGCCCGAGGTCATGAGGCGCACAGGCTCCTTGGGCGGGCTGCTTGGCTGCTGGGCGCAGCCTGCGGCCAGCGCCACGGCGCTGATCAGCAGGGCTCGGCGGACGGTGAAAAGGGGAAATGGCTTCATCAATGTCTCTCTGTATCGGGCGGGCCTGGTCAGGCCTTGAACCCTTTTTGAATCAACGCAGGCAGCTACGGTTGTCATGGCTTGTGCGGCTTAGCGGATTGTGAAAAGCGGCGACTATTGCGTCCAATACCGTTTGCGTCTGGACTTGATACGAAAATCGTCCTATGGATTTGCGCCGCCTGACCTGTTTTCTGGCTGTGGCCGAGGAGCTGAATTTCAGCCGTGCGGCCCAGCGTTTGCATATGAGCCAGCCCCCGCTGAGCCAGCAGATCCGTCTGCTGGAGCAGGAGATGGGGGCGCAGTTGTTCGAGCGTTCGCGCCGCGCCGTGGCGCTGACGCCAGCAGGCCTGCTGCTGCAGGACAAGGCGCGGCAGATCGTGGAGCTGCACCAGCAGGCGGGCGAGCTGGTGCGCATGGCGGCCCATGGCCTGGCGGGGCGGTTGCGCATCGCCTTCACGGCATCGGTGCCGCTGTTTGACGAGTTCTCCACCATGCTGCGCGACTTTCGCAGCCGCCACCCGCAGGTGGAGCTGGACCTGCAGCATATGACCACGGGCGAGCAGATCGCGGCGCTGACGGCGGGGCAGATCGATATCGGCTTCATGCGCCCGTCGCCGACGTTTCGCATCCCCGTGCCGATCCGGGAGCAGACGCTGTGGCGCGATGAGCTGAAGCTGGCCCTGCCGGTGGCACATGCCAAGGCGGTTGCGGGCGAAGCACTGGCACTGAGCAGCCTGGCCGATCAGCCTTTTGTGCTGCACCCGGCCGTGCTGGGCGGTGGCCTGCACGAACATATTCTGGCGCTGTGCAGCGAGGCCGGCTTTGTGCCGCGCATCGCCCAGCCGGCGCGCGAGACCTCGACCATGATGGCTCTGGTGGCTGCCGGCCTGGGCCTGTCCATCGTGCCCAGCGTCTACGAGCGCATCTGCCCGCCCGGAGTGGTGCTGCAGCCGCTGGCCGATGCTGCGCGCCACTCGCGCATTGCGCTGGTCAGCATGCAGCAGGCGCCATCACCCTGCGTGCAGATGTTCTGGCAGTTGCTGCGCTGAGCGGCCTGTGCCGTTACGATGCGGCAAACCCTTTTTCAGGAGCCAGCCGCATGACCCGCACCCTTGCCGATTTTTCCGTGACCCGTAAATGGCCCGCGCAGCACCCCGAGCGCATCCAGCTGTACTCGCTGCCCACGCCCAACGGCGTGAAGGTGTCGATTGCGCTGGAGGAAATGCAGCTGCCCTACGAGGCGCACCTGGTCAGCTTCCAGACCAATGACCAGCTCACGCCAGAGTTTGTCGGCACTTTCCCCAACAACAAGATTCCCGCCATCATCGACCCGCAAGGTCCGGGCGCAAAGCCGCTGGCGCTGTTCGAGTCGGCGGCCATCCTGATCTATCTGGCCGAGAAGAGCGGCAGCCCGCTGCTGCCCGCAGACCCGGCGGCGCGCTACGAGACGCTGCAGTGGCTGATGTTCCAGATGGGCGGCGTGGGCCCCATGTTCGGCCAGGTCGGCTTCTTCCACAAGTTCGCGGGCAAGGACTTCGAGGACAAGCGCCCGCGCGACCGCTACATCAACGAGTCCAAACGCCTGCTGGGCGTGCTGGAGCAGCGCATGCAGGGCCGCGAGTGGATCATGGGCGAGCAGATCACGATTGCCGACATCGCCATCTGGCCCTGGGTACGCAATATGGTCGACGAGAACGGCTACAACGCCGCCGAGCTGGTGGGCTGGAGCGAGTTCCCCGAATTGCAACGCGTGCTCAAGGCCTTCATGGCCCGCCCGGCGACGCAAAAAGGCCTGAACATTCCGGCGCGCGGCTGAGCACCGGCTCGGGCAGTTGCAGGCTTGCCGTTGTTGCAAAAGCGGCAAGTACTGTCCCAGCAGTGATGTCTTTCAAACCCGTGGGCTGGCCTTATCTTCGAGACTTCAGGCCCTGCAGCTGGCAGCGGCTTCTCAAGAGGAGAACTCCATGACCACGAATCGCCCACCCATTCTGGAAAGTGCCCCCCTGGGCCCGCGCTGGCCCTGCCTGGACCCCTTCCTGTTCTGCGCTCACCACGATGACAGCTATCCGGCCAGCAACGGAAAGATGGGCGTGCAGGCCGTGGAGTTCGAGGGGCGCGAAATGGGCAGCGACTTCAGCGCCAGAGACGGTTTCTCGATGTACCACGGCGAGCCGATTCCGGGCTTCCCGGGCCACCCGCATCGCGGCTTCGAGACCGTGACTCTGGTGCGCAAGGGCCGCATCGACCATGCGGACTCGCTGGGCGCAGCCGCGCGCTTCGGCGGCGGCGATGTGCAGTGGCTCACGGCCGGCAAGGGCATCCAGCACTCGGAGATGTTTCCGCTGCTGAGCAGCGACCAGCCCAATCCGCTGGAGCTGTTCCAGATCTGGCTGAACCTGCCCGCCAGGAACAAGATGGTGGAGCCCCACTTCACCATGTTCTGGAACGAGCAGATTCCGCGCCTGAGCTTCAGCGACGCGGCGGGCAGGAAAACCACCGTCACCGTGGTGGCTGGTGCCCTGGACGGTGCGGACAAGGCTTTGCCGCCACCACCTGAATCCTGGGCTTCCCAGGCCGACAGCGATGTGGCCATCTGGACGCTGGAGCTGGAGCCCGGTGCCCGCTGGAGCATGCCCAGGGCAGCAGGTGACCAAACTCACCGCATGCTCTACTTCTTCGTCGGCAAGAGCATGACTGTGGGTGGCGAAACCGTGAACGGCCATCTGGCCATGCATGTCGACGCTCAGCGCGAGCTGGAGCTGGTCAACACCGGCGATGTCAGTGCAGAGCTGGTGCTGCTGCAGGGTAGGCCGATTGGCGAGAAGGTGGCGCAATACGGCCCCTTTGTGATGAACACGCAGGAGGAGATCATGCAGGCCATGCAGGACTATCGTCGCACCCAGTTCGGCGGCTGGCCCTGGAAGGACAACGACCCGGTGCATGGCACCGAGAACCGCCGCTTTGCACGCTACCCGGGCGCCGACGTCGACGAGCAGCCGCCCGGGGCCTGATAAGACCGGGTTCAGGGGGCGAAGCTGGCAGCCTCCGGCATGCGCCCCAGCTCCCCGAGCACCCTGAGTGTGACCGCCATGCCGGTGTTGCCCGCAGGCACACCGGCATAGACGGCGGTCTGCAGCAGCACTTCGCGAATGGTGTCCAGATCCAGCGGCGCGGCCTCGCTGTCGGCCGGGTCGGCCTGCAGTCCCGTGCGTATGTGCAGCTCGAACTCCTCCCAGCGCCCCATGGCGGCCGTGATGGCCAGCACCATGATGCGGCGCGTGCGGCGCTCCAGGCCCGGGCGGCTCCAGATGCCGTCCCAGGCATAGGCGGTGATCATGCGCTGGAACTCCACATTGAGCACATTCGCGTTCTCCACGGACCGCTGCACCCAGGCATCGCCGAGCACGCGACGGCGATTGGCCAGGCCGCGCTGCAGGCTGTCGGTGGTTTCAGGGACAGGGGGCGGTGTGTTGTGCATTGACGGGGCTTTCTTCAAGGGTGGCCGCCGCACGGCTGGCCAGAAGGGCCAGGCATTCGCGCTGCGAAGCCTGTACGGCCTGCTGCGGGTCGCAGGCCAGCGACAACGCGCGTCGCAGTGCGGCCAGCTGTTCGGGGGTGAACTCGGGAGCGGTGCGGCTGGCGGCCCATTGCACGAGCAGCTCCTGCAGGTCGCACTGCTGCTCCAGCGCCAGGGGGGCGAGCTGCTCCACGGCGGCCAGGGCTTCATGCTTGCCGGTGAAGGGCGCCAGCGCATGCACGCAGGCCTCAGAAAACACCAGGCCTCGCAGGCCGGCCACATGCTCCAGCATGCGCCGCGGGTGGACCTGGAGCGTCTGCGCGGCCTGGCGCAGTGCGGCGGCCGCGCCATGGGCATGGCGCCACAGATCGGGCCAGTGGGCGACCTCCGCCTGCCATTCACCCAGCGCGCGCTCGTGGGCCTGGGCCATGCAGCTCAGCAGCAGGGCGGCCAGCGGCGGCACGGCCTGGGTCTGGGCCACGGCCTGCATGCAGTGCACGGGATTGCGCTTGTGCGGCATGGCGCTGGAAGTGCTGCCGCGCGCGGCCTCGCTGATCTCTGCGACCTCGTACTGCGACATCAGCGACCAGTCGCGCGCCAGCTTGGACAGGCTGCCGCAGCACACGGCCACTTCCATGGCCAGGCGCATCCAGCTGTCGCGCTGCGTATGCCAGCTGTGGCCGCAGGCCTCCAGGCCCAGCTGCCGCGCCAGCGCCTGCTCCACCGCCAGCCTGTGCGTGCCCAGGGTTGCGCCATTGCCCACGGCGCCGCCCAGCTGCACGCACAAGGCCAGGGGCGCCAACTGGGCGAGCTGGTCGATGCTGCGTTGCAGCGCCGCAGCCGACTGTGCGCATTTGAGGCCGAAGCTCGTGATCTGTGCGGGTTGCAGCAGGCTGCGCGCCAGCATGGGCGTGGCAGCATGCCGTGCGGCCAGCTCCCGCAGTGCTGCGACCAGGGCCTGCAGCTCGGCCCGCAGGGCCTGCAGTGCCTGCCGGGTGAGCAGGGCGCTGGCCGTGTCCACGGCATCCTGTGTGGTCGCGCCCCAGTGCAGCCAGGGCAGGCCCTGGGGGGCATGCGCCTGCAGCCACTGCTGTAGTGGCTTGACCAGGGCCAGGCCCAGCGCACCGCTGGCGCGAGCTTGCTCGGCAATGCGGTCGCGGTCCAGAGGCGCCTGCGCGCAGGCGCTGGCAATGGCCTGGGCTGCGGGCTCCGGAATCAGTCCGCAATCGGCTTGCGCCCGGGCCAGGCCGGACTCGAAGCGCAGAAGTGCCTGCAGCCACTGCGTATCGGAAAACCAGGCGCCGCCGTCGGCCGGGCCCAGATAGTCTTTCACCAGGGTCATATTGCTCGCTCCGGCCTCAGGCCGTGGCTCCCGATGCCTTGATCACCGCTGCCCACTTGCTGCTTTCCTGGCGGATGCGGGCTGCGTATTGTTTGCTGTCGCCCAGCAGCGGCACGGCCCCTTCCACCTCCAGGCGCGACTGGAAGCTGCTGGAGGCCGCTACCTTGAGGATGTCGCGACCCAGCGCGCCGACGGTCTCTTGCGTCGTGCCCTTGGGGGCCAGCACGCCATAGGTCAGCGAGCTCTCGAAATCCGCCAGGGCCGGTACACCGGACTCGGCCACCGTAGGCACATCGGGCAGCTGGGGCTGGCGTTTGGCACCGGTCACGGCCAGGGCGCGCAGCTTGCCGGCCTTGACCAGGGCCATAGCCGCCGGGATCACTCCGAAGCTGAAGTCCACATTGCCGCCGACCAGATCGGTCAGCGATGGCGCGGTGCCCTTGTACGGCACATGAATGGCCCTGGCGCCCAGGGCATGGGCGAACATCTCGCCCGTGAGGTGACCGCCCGTGCCGGCGCCGCTGGACGCGTAGTTGAGTTCGCCGCTGCGGCGGCGCAGCAACTCGGCCAGCTGGGCCACGTTCCTGGCGGGCGAGGCTGCAGGCACCACCAGCAGCAAGGCCGAGGAGGCGAACATGGCTACCGGTTGCAGATCGGTGGAGGCATTGAACTTGAGGCCCGGGTAGAGCGAAGGATTGATGGACACCGTGCCCGTATGGCCGAGCAGGAAGATGCTTCCGTCGGCGGGAGCGCGCACCACCATCTCCGTGCCCAGATTGCCGCCCGCACCGGCCTTGTTCTCCACGATCATGCCGTAGCCCATGGAGCCGTTGAGGCCGTGGGCCATTTGCCGCGCCAGCACATCGTTGCCGCCGCCGGGCGCGAAAGGCACGACGATGCGCGTGCTGCGACGCTGGGCCCAGGCGGGCAGGGCGGTAGTACCCATGCCGGCCGCCATGCCGGCCGTTGCGATGGACAGCCAGTGGCGACGGCTGAGGAAATCGGACTCGCGCATTTTCTTGTCTCCTTGTCAATTCGTTGCCCGCAGTGTGGTCCAGGCCAGCGCCGGAAAACAGGGCTTGCGGCTGGCATTTGTTTGAAGAAAATGTGTGGAATGGACGTCAAGTACATACACAATTTCTTGCGCGTCGTGCAGACCGGCTCCATGTCCGAAGCCGCGCGCCAGCTCGACCTCAGCCCTTCGGCCATCGCCCAGCAGATGCGCGTGCTCGAAACCGGGCTGGGCGCTGCCCTGCTGGTGCGCCATGGCCGCAGCGTGCGTGCCACCGCGGCCGGCGAGCGCCTTTTCGAGCGCGGGCAGCGGCTGCTGCAGGACTTCGACGGTCTGCGTGAATGGGTGCAGGGCGATGCCGATGGCGGCGAGCTGCGCCTGGGCACGGTGAACACGGCCCTGCACGGTTTTCTGCCCGCCGTCCTGCAGGCCTTCGTGGCCCGTCACGAGCAGGTGCGCATCAGCGTGCGTGCGGGGCTCACGCCTGAGCTGTACACCGCCCTGGTGCAGTCCGAGCTCGACGTGCTGATCTGTCTCAAGCCCTCCTTCGACCTGCCCAAGACCGTCTGCTGGGCCGAGCTGCGCGACGAACCCCTGGTCGTGCTGTGCCGCCGTGAGGACGCGCATCAGGACCCGCTGGCGCTGCTGCGCAGCCGCCCCCTGGTGCGCTATGACCGCGCGCTGGCCGGCGGACGCCTGGCCGACCGCTACCTCAAGGCCCAGGGCATAGTCCCCGTGGAGCGCATGGAACTCAACTCGGTCCTGGCCGTGGCCATGATGGTCGACCAGGGGCTGGGCGTAGGCCTGGTGCCCGACATCGGCAGCGTACTGGCCCAGGGACGCGAGGTGTGTGCGCTGGCGCTGCCGGACGGGAGCACGGGTAGCGGGTCTGGCGGCACGGGCGACCGCGCCCCGGACGCTCGCAAGGTCGGCCTGCTGTGGCTCAACACCTCGGCCCGTGCGCGCTGGGCGCGCAGCCTGCTCGACTGCGCGCGGCAATGCCTGGGGTGACGCCCGCTCAGCTGAACTCTCCTGCGAGAAAGTCCACCACGGCGCGCACGCGCGGTGCCAGTGACCTGCCGCGCGGATACAGCAGATAGAAGCGGTCGTCCTCGCTGCGCTCCTGGAACTGCGGCAGCAGCGGCACGAGGGTTCCGCGCTCCAGGTCGGCGGCGATGTGGAAGTGGGCCAGCCGCACCACGCCGTGGCCCAGCAATGCCAGGCTGCGCAACAGCTCGCCCTGGTTGGCGCCGATGTGGCTGGGGATGTCTATGGTCTTGAGCCCGCCTTCCTCGTGGAAGGTCCAGCGGTTCCACTGCGTGCGTATGGTGAAGTTCAGGCAGCGGTGCTGCAGCAGGTCCTCGGGTTGTTCGGGATGGCCAAAGCGCTCGAGATACTGCGGAGCCGCGGCTATCACCCAGGGCCTGAGCATCAGCGGGCGGCCGATCAGCGTCTGCTCCGTAGGCCTGCCGCTGTGGATGGCGACGTCTATGCCCTGGCGTACGAAGTCGCCGCGTTCCGTGCCAAGGACGAAGTCCAGATGCAGGCGCGGATGCCGGTCGAGCAGCAGGTGCAGGCGCGGCGCCACCAGGTACTTGGCCGTGGTCAGCGCCGTATGGATGCGCACCGTGCCCGAGATTTCGGCATCGGCCACGCGCACACAGGCCTCGGCCTGCTCCATGGCCTGCACCACGCGCTGGCTGGCGATGCGAAAGCGCTCGCCTTCTTGGGTGAGGCGTATGGCTGCGGCAATCCGCTCGAACAGCCGCACGCCAAGTCGTGCCTCCATGCGCGCGATGAGCTTGCTCACCGCCGAAGGCGACAGCCCAAGCCTTCGGCCGGCACCGGAAAAACTACCTTCCTCGATCACGCGCAGGAATACCGTCATCTCGCCGAACTGGTCCATCTAAGGTCTTCGCTCCCTGTGAAATTGATTCACATGCGCTGTGCGCGCGCATGCGTTGTCTCTTGAAAAACGACTGTACAGAATGGTTTCAGCCCCCAGGTCTGGGGGAACAACGGAGACAAGCGCAATGAATGACAGCAAGATCCTGCGCATAGGCGCGGGAGCCGCCTGGTGGGGTGACCGCATCGAGCCCGCGGCGCTCAACGCCGAGCATGGCCGGCTCGACTACCTGTGCTTCGAGACCATGGCCGAGGCCACGGTCTCCGCCGCGCAGGTCAGGGCCAGGCGGGACCCGTCCTTTCCGGGCTACGACACCTATCTCGACGACCGCATGCGCGCCGTGCTGCCAGCATGCATGCGCCAGGGCACGCGCATCATCTCCAACCAGGGCTGGATCAACCCGCAGGGCGCGGCCCAGCGCATCGTCGAGCTGCTGCGCGAGCTGGACATCACCGGCGTCAAGGTGGCGGCCGTGGGCGGCAGCCTGATCACCGACCGCGTGCTGTCGCTGGCCCCCACCATCCTGGAGACCGGCGAGCCCACGCAGAGCATTGCCCACTCGCTGATCTCGGCAGAAGCCTATCTCGGGGCCGGCCCCATCGTCGACGCTCTGGCTGAAGGCGCGCAGATCGTGGTCACGGGCCGGGTGGCCGACCCTTCGCTGTTCCTGGCCCCCATGGTGCATGAGTTCGGCTGGGACCTGCTGGACCATGAGCGCGTGGGAGCCGGCAGTGCGATAGGCCATCTGATGGAGTGCGGGGCCCAGGTCACCGGGGGGTATTTTGCCGATCCGGGCCTCAAGGACGTGCCTGAGCCCTGGAACCTGGCCTTTCCCATCGCCGAGGTCGATGCCGAAGGCGGCGTGACCCTGTCCAAGGTGGACGGCACGGGCGGCATGATCAGCTTGCAGACAGTCAAGGAGCAGATGCTCTACGAGGTGCACGACCCCGCCAACTACATCACGCCCGATGTGGTGGTCGACTTCACACAGGCCCGCATCGAGCAGCTGGCGCCGGACCGCGTGCGCGTGACGGGTCTCACTGGCAAGCCGCGCACGCCCACGCTCAAGGTCTCCATGGGATGCACCGAGGGCTTCATCGGCGAGGACATGTTCTTCTACGCCGGCCCCGGCGCGCTGCGCCGCGCCCAGCTGGCCAGGCGCATCCTGGAGGAGCGCTTGCGCATCGTGAAGCTCGATGCTGAAGAGGTGCGCATCGACTTCCTCGGCCTGAATGCCGTGCATGGCGCTGCCACGCCGGCGGATGCGCCCGAGCCCTATGAAGTGGCCGTGCGCGTGGCGGCTCGTACCCGTTCACGCGAGGAGGCGGTCAAGGTGGGGCGGGAAGTGGACGGCATGGCGGTCTCGGGGATTGCCCACACCGGCAAGCGCGTGCCGCATCAGGAGCGCACGCGCGAGGTGATAGGCGTGTGGTCCTCGCTGGTGCCGCGCGAGCAGGTGACGGCGCATATCGACTACTTCACGAGCTGAGCAGGAGAGCAAAGCATGCAGGACATGAACCAGGACATCCGGGTGCCGCTGGAGCGGGTGGCGCACACGCGCTCGGGCGACAAGGGCAATACTTCCAACATCGCCGTGTTTGCCTACGAGCCCGAGCTCTATGCGCTGCTCAAGCAGCAGCTGAGCGCCGAACGCTTCAAGGCCTTTCATGGCCGGGCCATTACCGGCGAGGTGCTGCGCTACGAGGCCGATAACCTGCACGCGCTGAACTTCGTGGCGCACGGTGCGCTGGGCGGCGGCGTCTCGCGCAGCCTGTCGGTGGACAACTACGGCAAGGCGCTGTCGGCGGCCATCCTGGGCTTCGAGCTGCTCGTGCCCGCAGCGCTGGTGCCGCTGCTGCGCAACCGTGCGCCGGGCTGAACTGGCACCGACATCCAGTACGGGCATCTGCCGCATATTCCAAAAAACACCACCAGGAGACACCGCAATGACCTCGCATCTGTTTCGCGCCCTGGCTGCCGCGCTGGCCATGGCGGCCTGCACGGCCGTCGCCTTCGCGCAGGCCCCGGCCTATCCCGCCAAGCCCGTGCGCATCATCGTGCCCTATCCGGCAGGAGGCACCACGGACATCATCGCGCGGCTGGCGGCGGCCCAGCTGTCCGAGCGGCTGCGTCAGCCTTTCGTCGTCGAGAACCGGGCCGGCGCCAGCGGTGCCATAGGCTCGGTTGCCGTGGCCCAGGCCGCCGCCGACGGCTACACCCTGGTCATGGGAACGGCCAGCTCGCACGGCATCAACTCGGCGCTGCAGAAAAACCTGCCCTATGACGCCGTCAAGGACTTCGCGCCCGTCACCGTGGTGGCCAGCACGCCCAACATCATCGTGGTCCATCCCAGCGTTCCCGCGCGCACCCTGGGCGAGTTGCTGGCGCTGGCCAAGGCCAGGCCCGGGCAGATCAACTTCGGCTCGACCAGCCCCGGCGGCTCTCCGCACATGAGCGCCGAGCTGCTCAAGATGATGGCCGGCGTGGACATGACCCATGTGCCTTACAAGGGCGCATCGCCCATGCTCACCGATCTCATGGGCGGGCAGATACAGGCAGGCTTCGACAACCTGCCGTCCACCATCGCCTTTGTGCGCAGCGGCAAGCTGCGGGCGCTGGCCGTGACCACGGCACAGCGCTGGCCCGGGGCGGCAGACATCCCCACCGTCGCCGAAAGCGTGCCCGGCTACGAGGTCTCGGGCTGGTTCGGCCTGCTGGCTCCGGCGGGAACGCCCAAGGCGGTGCTCGACACGCTGCAGACGGCAGTTGCCCAGGCCGTGCGCGACCCTGAGGTGACCCGGCAGCTGCGCAGCCTGGGCGCCGAGCCCGTGGCCAGCAGGCCCGAGGCCTTTGCGCAGCAGATCCGCGCTGATGTGGACAAATGGCGCGGCGTGGTTAAGGCCACGGGCGTGACACTGGAATAGCCCGAGTCGCCGACAATGGCAGCTTTGTGCGGTGCATGACTCGGGTTCAGGCACCGCCCCACTCGAAATCCATCGTCATGAACATCACCAAAGACACTGCCGTCACCATCAACTACAAGATTCACGAGCTGCTCGCGGGCGGCGTGGCCGTCAAACTGCTGGACAAGGGCGATGTGGCCTATCTGCACGGCGGCTATGACAACATCTTCGCCAAGGTCGAAGCCGCTCTGGATGGCAAGCAAAAAGGCGATACCGTGACCGTGGATCTGGCTGTGGCGGACGCCTTCGGCGAGCGCGACGAAAGCCTCAAGCGCACCATCCCCAAGGGCGAGTTCCCTGCGGGCGTGAAGGTGGGCGGCCAGCTGCGCGGCACCAACGACCAGGGCCTGCCCCAGATCTACAACGTGGTGAAGATCAAGGGCCCCGTGGTGCTGCTGGACGGCAACCACCCTCTGGCCGGTTTCGCGCTGCGCTTCAGCGCGGTGGTCAACGAAGTGCGTGAGGCCTCCGAAGAAGAAATTGCCCACAAGCACGTGCACGGCGGCCACGGTCACCACCACTAAAAACATAGCTGCAAGCGCATGCTTACAAAGGATTTCAGCATTATTTCAAGCTGAAATCCTTTGTCTATAAGCGCAAGCAGCTATCAAAAAAAAGGCCCCCGGATTTCTGTTCCGGGGGCCTTTTGTGTCCAGGGGACCGATCGCTCAGGCGGTCAGGCGATCCAGCGCTTCGCGGTACTTGGCCGCCGTCCTGTCGATCACTTCCTTGGGCAGGCGGGGCGCGGGAGCCTTCTTGTCCCAGACCTTGCCGTTGACCTGCGCCTGCTCCAGCCAGTCGCGCACGAACTGCTTGTCGTAGCTGGGGGGGTTCTCGCCCTTGGCCAGCGCGTCCTCGTAGCCTTCCACAGGCCAGTAGCGCGAGCTGTCGGGGGTCAGCACCTCGTCCATCAGCACCAGGGTGCCGTCTTCGGTCAGGCCGAACTCGAACTTGGTGTCGGCAATGATCATGCCCTTGGTCAGAGCGATCTCGGCCGCTTCCTTGTAGATGCGGATGGCGGTGTCGCGGATCTGGGCTGCCAGCTGCTCGCCCACCATCTCCACGGTGCGTTCGTAGGTGATGTTCTCGTCGTGGTCACCCATTTCGGCCTTGGCCGCAGGGGTGTAGATGGGCTCGGGCAGCTTGGCGGCATTGGTCAGGCCGGCGGGCAGCTTCACGCCGCAGACCGATTGCGATTCCTGATATTCCTTCCAGCCGCTGCCGGCCAGGTAGCCGCGCACCACGGCCTCGATCAGCACGGGCTTGAGGCGCTTGACCAGCATGGAGCGGCCCTCGACCTGCTTGACTTCCTCGGGCTTGACCACGGATTCGGGCGCTTCGCCGGTCAGGTGGTTGGGGCAGATATGGCCCAGCTTGTCGAACCAGAACAGCGCCATCTGCGTCAGCAGCACGCCCTTGCCAGGGATGGGCTCGCCCATGATCACGTCAAAGGCGGACAGGCGGTCGGAGGCCACCATCAGGATGCGGTCATCGCCCACGGCGTAGTTGTCGCGGACCTTGCCGCGCGCGAGCAGGGGCAGCGAGGCAATGTTGGAGGTATGCAGGGCGGAGGGCTGGGTGGTCATGGTCGAGATAGGGGCTGTCAGGCAATTCAGGCGTGCAGTCGGTCAGCAGGCGCCTGAAAGCCCAAGGGGCTGCCAGCGTCGCAGGCCCGAGAGGCGGCTGCGTAAAAACGCGATTTTAATGGCGCAGGCAGGGGTTTGGACGGTCACGGTCTTTGCCAGTGCGTGCCTGCTGCGATCGAGGCCCTGGAGCATGCAGGCGTATCCCTTGCATACGGGTCAAAGCCACTCATTGTGGCGGCAAAACCGGCTGTCATCAAACCGTCAAACAAGGCCCCTGGCGAGCCTGCGCTATCACGGTCATTTCGTTGCCTTTGGCGTGGGGCGGGCGCATAGTGGATTCACAGCAAAGACGAATGCGCATTCCGAACTGCCAGGCTGCGGCACAGCCATCAGGCGCTGTGAAACCGCAGTGATTTCACCGAGAGCTAAGGAGTGTTTTGTTATGAATTTGACGATTAGCGGGCATCACCTGGAGGTCACTCCCTCGCTGCGCAGCTATGTCATGGCCAAGCTGGAACGCATTCTCAGGCACTTCGATCAGGTTGTGGACGTGAAGGTACTGCTCACAGTCCACAAGCAAAAGGAAAAAGACAAACGACAGCGCGCCGGTTGCACGGTGCGCGTTAAAGGGCAAGACTTGTTCGTGGAGACGCAGCATTTCGACCTCTATGCCGCCGTGGACGCCCTGGCCGACAAACTCGACCGTGTGGTGATGCGCTACAAGACTCGTCAGCAAGGCCCGCGTGCCACAGCCAAGCGACTGGATTCCGGGGGCTTGCAGCTGGCGCAGGTGTCAGGTTGATGAAAGCGAGGCGTAAACCCAGCGTTTGCGCCGGTTTGTTGCAGGGCTGTCGCCTTGTTACAACGCTAAAAGCGCCGCCCTACGGGGCGGTTTTTGATGGTGATCAGGGTTTCCCCACGGTTTTCAGCGCTGCGGTGCATAATTGTTGATCACACCATGAATCGCCTAGCTTCTATCCTTCCCGCCGCTCAAGTGCTTGTGAGCGTTGATGTCACCAGCAAGAAACGCGCTTTCGAGGAAGCGGGTTTGCTCTTTGAGAGCTTGCATGGTCTGTCTCGTGCCCTGATTACCGATAGCCTGTTCGCACGCGAACGCCTGGGCTCTACCGGTCTGGGGCATGGAGTTGCCATTCCCCATGGCCGCATCAAGGGCCTGACGGCTCCCATGGCGGCAGTGTTCCAACTCGCCAACCCCATCGGCTTCGATGCGCCTGATGAGCAGCCGGTCGGCCTGCTGATCTTCCTGCTGGTGCCCGAGGCGGCGACGCAAAAGCATCTGGAAATTCTCTCCGAGATCGCCGAGTTGCTCAGCGACAGCCAGTTGCGAGAGCGTCTGAAGTCGTCCACCGATGCGCAGCAGCTGCACGGCATGATCGACAACTGGCAGTCTTCCATCACCTCCCAGGCCTGAGTCCTGGCCCTTCTTTTTGACTGACAGGGCCTTGCCATGAGACCCAGCGCCATCAGTGCCGACGTACTGTTCGAGGCATTTCGCAACTCCAGCCTGCGCTGGCAGTGGATAGCGGGGCTGGGCGCCTCCGAGCGCCGCTTCGACGAAATGGCCGTGCGCTCGGCGCGTTCGGGTGCCGATCTGGTGGGCTATCTCAACTACATCCACCCCTACCGGCTGCAGGTGCTGGGCGAGCGTGAAATCGCTTACCTGACCAATGCCACCTCCCAGGACTGCCTGCGCCGCATCGCCCGCATCGTCACGCTGGAGCCGCCGGTGCTGGTGCTGGCCGACGGCCAGGATGCGCCTGACGAGCTGATCTCCATGTGCGAGCGCGCGCATATCCCTCTGTTCTCCACCAAGGAGCAGTCGGCCTTCGTCATCGACGTGCTGCGTGCCTATCTGTCCAAGCATTTCGCCGATCGCATCACCATGCACGGCGTGTTCATGGATATTTTGGGCATGGGCGTGCTGATCACGGGCGAATCGGGCCTGGGCAAGAGCGAACTGGGGCTGGAGCTGGTCACGCGCGGCAATGGCTTGGTGGCCGACGACGCGGTGGACCTGTATCGCATCAACCAGACCACGGTTGAAGGCAAATGCCCCGAGCTGCTGCAGAACCTGCTTGAGGTGCGCGGCATCGGCCTGCTCGATATTCGCGCCATCTTTGGCGAGACGGCTGTGCGCCGCAAGATGCGGCTCAAGCTCATCGTGCATCTGGTGCGCAAGGAAACCATGGAGCGCGAATACGAACGCCTGCCCGCCGAGCCGCTGACCCAGGATGTGCTGGGCGTGCCCGTGCGCAAGGTCGTGATTCAGGTGGTGGCGGGCCGAAACATCGCCGTGCTGGTGGAAGCCGCGGTGCGCAATGCCATCCTGCAGCTGCGCGGCATCGACACCTACCAGGAATTCGTGATGCGCCACCGTCGCGCCATGGAAAGCGGCGAGTCGTTCTAGACCAGCTGCAGCCTGCCGGGCTGCGAGGCCGGAAAGATCTGCTGAAGCTGCGATGCGTTCAAGCCGTACATGCGGGCAAACAGGCCGCCGAGCAGGGAGCGGTATTCGTTGAGCACGGGGTAGTCGCGGTTCTGGAACAGCGCTTTTTCGGTGACTTCGATCTGCTCGCCCAGCACCCTGCCGCCGGCCTGGGCCGACAGGCCGCCGCCGAGAAACCAGTAAGCCGTGCCATGGCCGTGATCCGTGCCCTTGTTGCCGTTTTCGCGGAAAGTGCGGCCGAACTCGCTGATCACTGCCACCACGGTATGGCGCCAGACATCGGCTCCCATGGACTCGGCGAACGTCGCCAGGCCCTGGCTCAGATCGCTGAGCCGGTTGGCCAGATTGCCGCTGGCGGCGCCCTGATTGACATGGGTGTCCCAGCCTCCGATATCGACAAAGCCCAGGTCGAACTGCTCGCGCATCAGGTGGGCCATGCGCTGGGCTACCAGGCTGAAACCCTTGGCACTGATGGCATTGCGCCCGGCCTGGTCCATTTCCTCCTGCATGCTGCGCTGCACGGCACGCTGCACCGCAAAGCCTTCGCGCACCGGGGCTTCCAGGCTCGAGCCCTGGTACATGGAGGCAATGATCTGGCTGCGCTGTTCGTCCACGGCCGTCTTGCGCACGGAGGCCAGCGCCATGTTCGCCACCTGGGCACTGCCGCGCAGGCACAGCGGCAACTGGGCGGTGAACGCCATGGGGCTGAGGCCGGTCCGGCTCTGGCTGTCGGTTTGCAGCACCCGGGTCAGCCGGTTCAGAAAGCCGCTCTGATAGCTCTTGCCTCCTTCCTGGGGCTGGCCCAGCTCGATCGAGTCCTGGGTTTCGAAATGGCTGCGCGAGAGGTCGTTGCTGCCCGCAAACGGCACAAAACAGGCCTGACCCTGTTCGTACAGCGGCAGCAGAGTGCTTTGCAGCGCGGGATGCAGTCCCCATTGAGGTGTCAGGGCCAGTGCCCCGTCGGCCGATCCCGGGCGCGCTATGGCGATGCTGGGCCTGGCCTGATAGTAGAAGTCGCTATGGGTTGGCACCAGCAGGCTGTTGCTGTCGTAGGCGCCGCGCAGGAAGACCAGCAGAAAACGGGGCGAGGCGCTTTGCAAGGGCGCGGCCAGACCTTGGCCCAGCTGGCAGAGCAGCGGCAGGGCAGCGCCGAGGCTGAGAAATTGACGTCTTTGCATGGCTGCCCTCCTTAGCGGTACATCATTTCGGGGGCGGAGAGGAAAAAGCTGTTCCAGTCCGCCGGGTTCCTGGCCTGGGCCAGCGCGGTGCGTGTGGCGGCACCCAGTGTCGGCAGGCGCGCCTGGACGCTGCTGCGCTTATCCAGTTCGGGATACGGCGGCTTCTCCAGAGGCTGCTGCGGGCTGTTGCGGAACAGCAGCGCGCCGCGGCTGCCAATTTGTCTTGCCACATCGAAACGGGCATTCATCTGGCCGGAGCTGGACCAGTCCGACTGGGCCAGAGGGTAGCCGTCGGGGGTTTCGTGGCCGTACAGCGGCTGGCCCAACTGATTGAGCCAGTTCTGTACCGGCCCCACATCGCTGGCCACGCGCTGGTCGTAGGCCAGGCGTGTGGCGCCCAGCACATAGTGGACCGGGTCCTTGAAGCCCTGGCCGAATTGCTGAGCCTGAGGGTCGCTCAGCAGGGCCGCCAGCGTGGCGGCAATATCGCCATGACTGCGCTCGAAGGCCTGGGCCGTGTGCTCGACCACGGACGGGGGCGGCTTGTCGCCGAGAAAATAGACGGACAGCTTGCGTGCGATGAAGCGTGCGGTGACTGGCGAAGCCACTATGCGGTCTACGGCCTCGTTGACCTGGGCCAGGCCGCTTTTTTCCAGCGGCTTGCCGAGCAAGACCTGGGGTGTGTAGTCGTGGCGGTTGGGGTTGAATTCGAAGAAACCATGGCGCACATAGTCACCCTGACGTTCGGGGCGCAGCTTGGGCGGCGGAGCGTCGGCCTCCCGGTTGCTGAAGCCCACTCCGGTCAGCACATGGGCCATGGCCTGCACGTCGGCCTGGGTGTAGCCGCTGCCCACGCCCATGGTGTGCAGCTCCAGCAGTTCGCGCGCATAGTTCTCGTTGATACGGCCGGCGGCATTGCTTGCGTTGTCCAGATACAGCAGCATGGCCGGATGGCGCATGCTGGCAGTCAGCAGCTCGCGAAACTTGCCCAACGCATGGGGGCGAATGGCGCGCTCCTCGTAGTCAGCCACCCACAGGCGTACATCGCCCTTGCGGGTACTGACGTTGAAGTGGTTCATCCAGAACCATGTCATCTGCTCCTGCAACTGGTGGGGCGAGTAGAGCGCGCGCCAGATCTGGCGTTTCTGGGCTTCTGCACCCAGCTGATTGAGCTGGCGCTGCAGCTCGCTGCGCAGTTTGGCGGCTTCCTCGGCGCTCTGGCTGTTGCGAATCGCCAGGCGCTGCTCGGCAATCTCGCGCTGGATCTGCGTCATGGGCTTCTGGCTGATGCCCAGGGCGTCGATGTGCTGCTGCACCTCGGCCGGCATGGGCTCGGATGACGGGCTGAGCTGGGCGGCCAGCCAGCGCTTCAGGCCCTGCTGCTGCAGCCGGGCCGCATCATGGTCGGTGGCGCCCCAGGTGACCCGGTCCAGCCATTGCTGGCTTTGCAGCGCGCTGGGCTTGTCGGGCAGTGCGCTGCTGCTCAGCGTCTGCAGCATCTCGGGGCTGGGGCGGCCCGATGAGGGGGCCAGCGGTGCGCAGGCGGTCAGGGCGACAGCAGCCAGGCTGAGCAGGGTCTTGGTAGGGGAAAAGTGCAGCAGCCGCATGGGCCAGACCTCCTCAAACGCGGGAATGACTGCAGCATAAGCAAGTCCGGCTTGATATTGGCTTGAGGCCTGGCGGAACTATGTAAAGAAGTCCTCTCCAAATGTAAAAAGGGCAAGACATCTGCATGTCCTGCCCCGGGGCTCCGCGCCGAGTCCTTACTTGGCGGCGCGTGTGGCGCACTCGGCGCACTGGCCATAGAGCGCCATGGAGTGATCCTGGATCACCCAGCCCTTTTCCTTGGCGATCAGGTTCTGGCGCTTCTCGATCTCGGCGTCATAGAACTCCTCGACCTTGCCGCAGCTGGTGCAGACGAAGTGGTCGTGGTGCTGGCCTTCGTTGAGCTCATAGACGGCCTTGCCGCTTTCGAAGTTGCTGCGGATCAGGATGCCGGCCTGCTCGAACTGGGTCAGCACGCGGTAAACGGTGGCCAGGCCAATATCCGAGCGCTCGTCCAGCAGCACGCGGAACACGTCTTCGGCAGTCATGTGGCGCTGGGCACCCTTCTGGAAGATTTCCAGGATTTTCAGACGCGGCAAAGTGGCTTTGAGGCCCGTGCTTTTGAGTTCATCAATATTTTTCATGTCGGTATCTCTTGGTGGACTACGGGCACATGGAAGGCTGGAATCACTTGTTTGAAGAAGCTTTACACGCGGATAAAGGGAATCTCCAAGTGCCTCCGGGGCCTGCCGCTACAATGAACCCGATCATATCCCTATGCCATTACCCATGCATGTTCAAGCCCGTAGCCGCTCAGGTCTGGCCCTGACGTTGGCAATCGCAGCGGCACTGGCCGGCTGCAACAGTATCGATGGCGCCGCGCACCGTGTCGCCAATGCCGTCACTCCCTACAAAGTCGATGTCGTGCAGGGCAACTTCGTGTCCAAGGAGCAGGTCGAGGCCTTGCAGCCCGGCATGAGCCGTCAGCAGATTCGCGACATCCTGGGCACCCCCCTGGTGACCAGCGTGTTCCACGGCGATCGCTGGGAATACGTGTTCACCATCAATCGCCCCGGCGTGGAGTCGCAGATCCGCAAGCTCACCGTCTTCTTCAATGGCGATGCCTTTGCGCGCGCCGAAGGTGACGAGATGCCTTCCGAGTCCGAGTTCGTGGCCAGCCTCAAAGGCATGAAGGGCACACCCAAGGTTCCGCAGCTGGAAGCCAGCGAAGCCCAACTGGCCAAATACCCCGCACGCAATAACGCCGAAGCCGAGCAGGCTGCTGCCAATCTGCCGCCCGCCGCCACCAGCTATCCATCACTGGAATCGCGTTAAGCATCACAACAGGTTGTTCCCCGCTTGCAGAAAGCGGTGGATGCTCTCTTTTTATGACGGCGTGGATGCGATCCTGCCGTCTTTCATTTGATCGAGTGATAGCGCCATGACCGCATCCACCACCCTTTCCTCCTCCCCTCAGCGCGTTGCTGTGGCGGGTGCCTCCGGCCGCATGGGCCATATGCTGATCGAAGCGATTCTGAACAGCAGCGACTGCGTGCTGGCTGCGGCACTGGACCGCGCCGACAGCCCTTGCATCGGCACCGATCCTTCTGCATTCCTGGGTAAGCCCAGCGGGCTGAAGATCGAAAGCGATGTGCGCGCAGCCCTGTCAAAAGCAGACTGCCTGATCGACTTCACGCGCCCCGAAGGCACCATGGAGCACCTGGCCGTGGCGGCCGATCTGGGTGTGGGCGTGGTCATCGGCACCACGGGCTTCTCGGATGAGCAAAAGGCGCAGATCGCCGAGTTTGCCCAAAGAACTTCCATCGTTTTCTCCCCCAATATGAGCGTGGGTGTGAACGTGACCTTCAAGCTGCTGGAAATGGCGGCCAAGGCCTTGCAGCAAGGCGGCTATGACATCGAAATCGTCGAAGCCCACCACAAGCACAAGGTCGACGCACCCTCGGGCACGGCCCTGAAGATGGGCGAGGTGATTGCCCAAGCCCAGGGCACCAAGCTGGCCGACCGAGCCGTGTATGAACGCTTTGGCTACACGGGCGAGCGCAAGGCAGACACCATTGGCTTTGCCACCGTGCGCGGCGGCGATATCGTTGGCGACCACACCGTACTGTTTGCAGGTACGGGCGAGCGCATCGAGATCTCGCACAAGTCCAGCAGCCGTGCAGGCTATGCCAACGGCAGTCTGCGCGCCGTGGGCTATCTGGCCGACAAGAAGACCGGCCAGTACGATATGTACGATGTGCTGAAGCTGCGCTGACCGCGCATTTGCAAAAGGGGCCGTGACGGCCCCTTGCTGTTTCTGGGAGCGAGGTGAGATATGTCTGCAGGAATGTGGCATTGGCTGGCAGAGGGCGATGCGGTCACATGGGCCACGGCGGCCTTGATGCTGCTGATGTCAGTGCTCAGCTGGGTGGTCATCCTCTACAAGCTCTGGTTTATGGCCGTAGCGCGCCGCAGCGTGCCGCAGGCCGTGGCTGCGTTCTGGCAGATGCCCGATCTGGTCCAGGCTGCGGCGCAGGTCAAGGCGCTGGATAGACAGGGGCTGGTGCAGGCCATGGCCGATGCCGTGGAGCAGGGCGCAATGGCTGCGCAAGGCTCTCTGGCACAAAGCGCGGCGCAGGGGCAGCGGCTTTTGCGCAGCCTGCGTGAGGCTCTGGGCCAGGCATCCGTCCAGCTGCAGTGGGGTCAGACCTTGCTCGCCACCATCGGTGCAACGGCACCGTTTGTGGGTCTGTTGGGTACGGTCTGGGGCATTCACCATGCGCTGGGAACGCTGGCGGGCAGCGGGCAGGTCGATATCGCTCAGCTTGCTGGGCCTGTGGGTGAAGCCCTGGTCATGACGGCCGCCGGTCTGGCCGTCGCTTTGCCTGCTGTGCTGGCCTATAACCTGCTGGGGCGTTCGGCCAGCCAGCTGGAGGCTGTGCTGGAGGGGTTTGCCCATGATCTGCATGCCCAGTTCGGAGTGGATGCTTCATAAAGGATGACGTCATGGCATTCGGTCGCATGAGCCGCCGTGAGGGGGCACAAACTCCAATCAGCACCATCAATGTCACGCCGCTGGTGGATGTGATGCTGGTGCTGGTGGTGATCTTCATTCTGGCTGCTCCCATGCTGGCCGCCACCTTGCGAGTGCAACTGCCCAAGGCGCAGGCCGTACTACAGCAGGCTGCCGTGAGCAAGAGCGATGCCTTGATGGTTGAGGTCAGCCCTGCCGGCGAAATCTGGATTCAGGGTGCCGTGACGGACGATGCGGCAGTGCAGCAGCAACTGGAAGAGCTGGGGCGGCGCAATCCTCAGGCCGAGGTGCAGCTGCGCGCCGACACCAGCGTTCCCTACGGTCGCGTGGTACAGGTCATGGGCTGGGCCCACGCAGCAGGCCTGACGCGCATCGGCTTTGTGGCCGAGCCTGAATCGAAGGCTGGCATTAACTGACGGGCCGAGGCGTAAGAACGCTTACTTTTTGCAAATCACCGGGCAGCATTTTTTGCTTTGGCTCAAGGGCAAAGCTCGTAGAGACTACCCTTGTTGCTATCTCTTTCAAATCAGGGCGAAGCTGCCTCCACAATGGTCAAAGCCCCTGTCCTTTGCTGGCGTAACAAGCCCCGATGGGCAGAACAAGGTTCTGGCGTTACGATGTTTTCGCCTGCCTTTATGGCACCCCTACAGATTTCGCCGCAGCGGTTGCGGCATTTGGTGACTAGGAGGATTTGCATGCAAGTACAGGTTCATGCCGACGATTCCATCCAGGGTGGAGAGTCTCTGGCTCAATGGGCGCAGGAGGAGATCAATGCCAAGCTGGCCCGCCTGAAGGAGTATGTGGTGCGTGTGGAGGTCTTCCTCACGGGCGTTGATGCCCTCAAGACCACGGGCGGCCCAGGCAAACGCTGTGTGCTCGAGACCCGGGCCACAGGTCGCCCCCCCATTGCAGTGAATGCAGAAGCCGAAAAGGTCAAGGAGGCCTTCAGCGCCGCGATCGAAAAGCTCAAGCGAGCGGTGGAGACCGATCTTGGCAAGCTCAAGGACAAAAATCTGCGTGAAAGCGTACGCGGCGTGGATGATCCCAGTGACGAGAATGCCGCAGTGGCTTGAGTATGAAGTGTTTTTGGCTTCCTGCCCTTTGAATACAGGCGTAGCAAGCTATTAAAACCATATCGACTAAAAAGGGCATGTTCATGGCGAACATGCCCTTTTGCATTGTCGATAAAGAGTGTGCCTATGCGGCGGTCAATGCGCCGGCCTGGGTCAGTTTGTCGGCGACCAGCAGCTTGTTCATTTCGGCCCGGCTCATGATGCCCAGTTCTTCCGCCACTACGGCAATCTGCTTGCCGTTGGCGATGGCGGTCTTGGCAATCTTGGCGGCCTTTTCGTAGCCGATCAGGGGGTTCAGCGCCGTCACCAGCGTCACCGACTCGGCAATGCGGAAATCCAGCAGCGCTTCATTGGCCACAATGCCTTCCACGCAGTTGACTTGCAGCGTCTTGCAGGCGCTGCTCAGGTGGCTCAGGCTCTTGTGCAGAGCCCAGGCCATCAGCGGCTCGAAGGCGTTGAGCTGCAACTGGCCGGCTTCCACGGCCATGGTGATGGCGGCATCGTTGCCTATCACCTCGAAGCAGACCTGGTTCATCACCTCGGGGATCACAGGGTTCACCTTGCCGGGCATGATGGACGAGCCGGCCTGGCGTGCCGGCAGCTTGATGTCTGCCACACCTGCTTGAGGGCCCGAGGAGAGCAAGCGCAGGTCATTGCTGATCTTGGATAGCTTGACTGCAACACGCTTCAAGATACCGGAAATGTCGGCAAAGGCGCCGGTGTCGCCGGTGGCGGCGATCAGGTCTACCGCCCTGACCACGGGTACGCCCGAGATTTCCGCCAGTGCCTTGACCACGGCATCGGTGTAGCCCACGGGGGCATTGATGCCGGTGCCGATGGCCGTGCCACCCATATTCACTTCGGTCATCAGATAGGCAGACTCGCGCAGACGCTTTTCATCGTCGGCGATCATGGCTGCAAAAGCCGAAAACTCCTGGCCCAGAGTCATGGGTACGGCATCTTGTAATTGTGTGCGGCCGATTTTCAGGATGTGGGCGAATTCGCCGGCCTTGGCTTCGAAAGCAGAGCGCAGCTCGGCCAGGGCGATCAACAGCTTCTGAATGCCAGCGTAGGTGGCGAGCTTGACGGCCGTGGGGTAGGAGTCGTTGGTGGACTGCGACGCATTGACATGATCGTTGGGATGGATCACGTCGTAAGTGCCTTTGGGCAATCCCAGGTGCTCGAGTGCACGGTTGGCGATCACCTCATTGGCGTTCATATTCGTGGAGGTGCCAGCGCCGCCCTGGATCACATCGACCACAAACTGCTCGTGCAGCTGGCCGGAAATCAGATCATCACAGGCTTGGGAGATGGCAGTGGCTTGTTTGAGATTGATGGCGCCAAACTGCAGATTGGCTTGGGCCGCTGCCTTTTTGACAAAGGCAAACGCGCGGATCAGCTCGGGCATGTGCGCGACCGAATGACCGGTGATGGGGAAGTTTTCCACTGCGCGTGCGGAATGAACGCCCCAGTACGCGTCGGGAGGGATGGTTTTGATGCCAATGAAGTCATGTTCTTGACGCATTGATCGGCTTTCTTTGCAAAGTTGAGTTGGGCAGGACGTGGCAACGCCCCGGACGAAAAGCGGCGGTCGCATTCTCGTGGCCAGGGCGTTGGCTCGATTATGAAAGCTTGACATGCATGAGTCCAAACGTTTCATGCATAACGTCCGGGTCGCCTTCTCTTGAGGAGAGTGCATTGCCGCTAAAAGCGTTCAAAAGCTATCAAAACTTGCAAAGATGCTTTTATTTTTCTTTTTGGAAAATTCAATTCGCACCAAATTGGTGCGAATTGAATAAGCGCCGGCAGGATTATCTGGAGGCGCGCAGGCTGACGCCAGCCAGTGAGGGAGAGTGCAGCGACTTCAGAGGCGAGGCCACGGGCTTGCCAAAACGGCGTGGCTGGCCGTTGACGAGTTCCGCATCAGTGGCCGCCTCTGCCTCCCATTGCTGCTGGGCCTGTTGCATCTCTTCGGTGGTGCGGGCCACAAAGTTCCACCACAGCAAGATGGCTTCATCCATGGGTTCGCCCCCGATGATGATGAGGCGGCTGCCGGGCGTGCATTCCAGCTGCACTTCCCGCGTACCCACAGGCAGATAAATCAGCTCCTGCGAGGGCAGAACCTGGCCTTCAACCTTCACCTCGCCTGACAGGCTCATCACCGCATGCTCGAAGTCGGCGCGCAGCGGCATGGTGGCGCACGCTTGGCCGGCTGTGCCGCAGGCCAGAAGGTCCACGCCCATCAGCGGGGAGTGGACTTCTGCGGGGGCCGCCAGACCGAGGGCTTCACCGGCCAGCACGGTCACGGCAAAGTCGCCGATCTCGGTCTTGGGCAGGTCGGGATAATGCTGGAAGCGGGGTGCAGTATTGCGATGGCTGTCGGGCAGGGCAATCCACAACTGGGCTGCATGCACGCCCAGTGTCTGGGCTTCTTCGGAATGGGCAATGCCGCGGCCGGCCGTCATCAGATTGACCTGGCCGGGGCGGATGATTTGCTCGCTGCCCAGGCTGTCGCGGTGCAGTACCTCGCCCTCGATCATCCAGGTGAAAGTTTGCAGGCCGATATGAGGATGGGGCCCGACCTGCATGCCGGGTGGAGGGGGGACGGCCGGGCCGGCGTGGTCGAGGAAGCACCAGGCCCCTACTTTGCGCAGCGCGGCCTGAGGAATGGCACGGTGGATGGGGATGCCGCCAACATCGGCTATACGGGTGGGTAGACGTTGTAAGTTCTTTGATTCACTCATGACAAATCCTGACGGCGAAGAGATTCGAGTGTCAGGGATATGCGGTATTCGCGCAATCAGACGGCAGAATGCAGCAACGCCTTGCACGCAGTTACATCACTGTGAGGATTCAGCCAATAGGCTGACAAGGACTCCGCCAGGAGTCGGCTAAGTTAAGGCGTAGGCCGCTAGCAGAGGCTTTCACGTGGCGCAATTCGTGCGCAGCGACCTAACAACTGCAGGAGGAATAAACATGAACGAACACAGCACTCAAGGCAACCAGATCTCGGCAATCGAGATCCAGCTGTATCCCGAGCACTTTGCCGCTCGCGTCACTGGCAAGGTGGAGCATCGTGTCGGAGATGGTCCGTCCGAGCAGATTCCCATGGGCATAGAGATGAAGGTCGATACCGCCATCGCCAGCTATGTGCTGTCCTGGGTCGACCCCGAGGACCAGCAGCCCGAGACCGCATCGCTGGCCAAACGTGAGTTCGAACACTATGTGGAAGTCGGTGCGCTGGAGGTGACGGTGTAATCAAGTTACACACCACAGCGACCAAAGCCCTGCAGGTGACTGCAGGGCTTTTTTATCGCCGGGCAGTCCCCCAGGATGAAAAGCATCCCTCCCGGAGGAGGCGAGCACCACGCAGTGTCCGGCGTGAGGTGCCTTTTTTCATGCCTGTGCGGCTTCGGTCAAGGCGGTAGGGATCGAAACCTTGCCTTCCAGCAGTTTGTGCACGGGGCAGGCATTGGCAATCTGCAGCAGGCGCTGGCGCTGCTCGTCGTCCAGCTCGCCATGCAAGGTGATGCTGCGCGTGATCTGGTTGGCATCTGCGGGCTTGCCATCGGGGTTGAGTTGCAGATCCACATCGACATGGCTTAGCGGCCACTGCTTGCGACCCGCGTACATATGCAGGGTGATGGCCGTGCAGGCTCCCAGGGCCGAGAGCATGAGCTGCATGGGGTTGGGCGCGGTGTCGGCGCCGCCATCATTCACGGGTTCATCGGCATGCCAGACATGGCCTTGGGCATCGGTCAGAGTGATGCGATACGGGGTGGGGCTGCTTTGTGCGTGTGCGCTGTGAATCATTCGCTGCTTCTCCATAAAACCTGGGCCACTTTAAGCGCTGCCTGCAATCCTTGCAGTCATATCCGTTATCAGGTCAAGGCTGCTTGGCCAGCAAGCATGACTGCAAAAGCATTTACGGGGTTTTTGGCAAGCGAAAAAAGCAATATGCCGGCTGTTTATCGGTATTTGGATTCAGGGCGAATTTCTACCGCAGAATTCCGCAATGACCCGATTTCAAAGAAAAATCGGGCAATAACAGAGCGGATTAGGTCACTGCAAGCGGGCTTGCAGATGATTCATCAAACCGAGAGTGGGAGAGCAGGCATTGAATTCGATACGTGGTGTTCACCAAAAAGGTGATTCTTCCGACTGGAAAATCCCTCCGTTCTGGCAAAAGCTCAATAGCTTTTTTCTGTTTCCTCTGCAGACCGAGCCTTTGCTCTATGCATTGCTGTTGTCGGCATGCAGTTATGGCTTGATGTTCGGGTGGATTGGAGCCTTGTTTGTGGGTCTGGGCTTGATGCTGGCAGTCAGCCGTTATGCATTCAAGGTTTCGGCGCTGGCATCTCGTGGAATTACCCATAGCTCCGATTTCCGATCCAGTCAGGTCGATGAGGACTGGAAATGGCTGCCCTGGAAATTCTTCGGGGTACTCGTCGTTTTCGGGATATTCGTGGGCTTTATGGCGACCCGCAGCCTGAGCTTGGGCGTGGTTGCCAATCTTCTGGTGGCCTTCCTGATTCCTGCCACCTGGATGGTGCTGATCAATACCAATAGCCTGAGCTCGGCCGTTAATCCGTTCGAGCTGCTGGCGACGATTTTCGGTATCGGCAAGTCCTATCTGCTGCTGTGCTTTTTCCTGTTTCTGCTGCAGCAGGGCTCGCCCATGGTCCTGGCGATGCTGCTCAAGGTTGCGGCACCCGGATTGGTGCTGCCCCTGGTGAGCTTTGTGATGATTTATTTCAGCTGGGTGATGGCGGCCATGATCGGCTATGTCATGTACCAGCACCATGCGGCACTGGATATCGACCCCGTGCAAGCGCCCGAGGGGCCTGCGACCGTGCAGATCGACCCTGCGGCCCTGGAGGCCAGGCGTCGCGATGCGCTGGTGGCCAGGCTGGTGCAGGACAACAAGATGGACGAGGCCGTGAATCAGGCGCGCGAATGGCAGCGGGAGGACTATGAGAGCCTGCCCGATTGCCGCCGTTACTTCCGGGTGCTCAAGCTGACCGAACGCGCGGATGCCCTGGTGGAGCTGGGCCAGCGCTTCATTCCCATGCTGCTCGCCCAGCAGCGCGCCAGCGAGGCCCTGGAGGCCTGGGTGAGCTGCGTCAAGCGCAAGCCGGACTTCAAGCTCGATTCGGCCCAGCTCAGTTACGAGTTGGCGCAGCAGGCCTGGAAGGCCGGCAAGCCCAGGTATGTTTTGATCCTGGCCAAGGATTTTGAGAAGCGCTTCGCCAGCAGCAGTCTGATTCCGTTCATGCTGGAGTTGATGGTGCGCGCCTACAAGCAGGGCGTGGAGCAGCCCATGCAGGGGGTGGCCGTTTACATGCGCATGAAGCAGCTCTTTCCCGACCACGAGAGCACCAAGGAGGCGCAGTGGGTGCTGCGTGAGGAGCTGCAGGAGCTTGAGGCCAAGATCTGAGCGTGACTCGACGCTGGCTAGTGCTGTTGTGCCAGCCAGCGCGTGAGAGCTTCCTCAGGAGCCGATTGCTGCAGCAGGGGCAGCCAGGCTTTGGCCTCCTGCACACGTCCGGCCTGGGCCAGGCCGTTGACCAGCAGCAGCAAGCTTGCCGGCCATTGGGGGTGATCTGCCAGCTTGTGCAGGCTGCGGCATAGTTTTTCGGCCTCGGGCAGGGCTCCCAGGCGCACGAAGCTGCGCACCAGTCCATGCATGGTGTCGGCGCTTATGCGCGTTGCGGGCTGTGCGCGCTGCTGATAGCTGCGATAGCTGGCCAGTTGCAGCTGGCGTTCGGCGTCCGTGGTGGCCGGCAGCTTGAAGATACGTCGCGCCGCTGCATGAAAGTCCTCGCTGGCGGGCTGATGGCGAGAGCTTTCAAACCAGGCCCGCAGAATGGCCAGATCCGAGGGGGCCAGACGTGCCGCTTCGCGCCAGGCCGGAGCGGCGCGGTCAAATGCCAGCGCATCGGTATGGCGCTGGGCACGGGCCACTGCCTCGGCCAGCGGCCGGGCGGCGGCCAGTGCCTGCTCTTCTTCGTTGACCGGCGCCGCGACGGTCTGCAGACGCATATAGCCCCACATCAGCAGGGCGCCCGTCAGCAGACCGCCAAAGTGCGCCATATAGGCCACCTGCTTGCCACCCAGAAGATGCTGCAGCAGCTCCACGCCCATCCAGACCGGCAGCATGATCAGGGCTGGCCAGCTTGCGTAGTTGAAGTAGAACAGCAGCATGTAGAAGAAGCGGATGCGCCGCATGCGGTACATCACCGCATACATGGCCATGAGGGCCGAAATCGCACCCGATGCCCCTAGGCCGTAACCGCCCATGCCGGCGTAGAACATCAGTGCGAACAGCGAGGCGCCGATGCCGCCGATCACATAGAAGGCCAGATAGGTGAAGGCCCCCAAAGCCAGCTCCAGGGTGAAGCCGAACAGGAACAGAAACACCATATTGCCCAGCAAATGACTGGTGCTGCCATGCAGGAAGGTGGAGGTGAAGGCCTGCAGGGGCTGCCAGCCGGCGCCGTTCTCATAGCTCATGGACCAGCGCTCGGTAAAGCTGCCGCGCGGCTCATGGGGCGCAAAGGCGGCACGCGCAGCTTGCCATTGCGCATGGCGTGGGTGGCTGGCGGTGATGACCTGGCCGTCCAGCAGGCGCTGGCGGAATTTCTTTTCCTGCCACAGCAGCGCATAGAGCTGGGCATAGGCCTTGTGCTGATAGAGCTTTCGTACTGCCTGCAGCGTGTGCCGGTCAAAACGCTTGCTGCCCTGGGCGGATTGCTCCTCAAGATAGGCCAGGAACGGTGGCAGCTCCAGCGTTGGCAAGGCGGTCTGGGCATATTGCCGGGCCGCTTTTTCCACGGCATCTTCCTCGGGGGCCTGCCAGCCCCAGAAGATCACGCAGTTGATGATGATGAGCAGCACCGTCATCCAGGGCGGTGAGCGCCAGGAAGGCTTGTTCTCAAGAGGAATCGCAATAAACATGGCGGCTTAGTCTGAGGAAGTGGCAGCGCTTCATGCCCTTGGGTGTTGGTGGCGGCTGCGCGTTACAAATGTATCCGAGACATGCTCCGGCCGACTCCGGTCTTGCGGGGCGAAAAAAAGCCAGCATGGCGTCCCATGCTGGCTTTTTAATAGCTTTCAGCGCTTATCTGATAAGCGATTGAGCCTGTTTTTGCAGGTAATTTTTGAAGATTACTTGGCCACCACGCGCACCATTTCCAGGCACTTGTTGGAATAGCCCCACTCGTTGTCGTACCAGGACACGACCTTCACAAAGGTCTTGTCCAGGGCGATACCGGCTTCGGCATCGAACACGGAGGTGCAGGTCTCGCCGCGGAAGTCGGTGGCGACGACCTTGTCTTCGGTGTAACCCAGCACGCCCTTCAGGGCGCCTTGGGACTGGGCCTTCATTTCGGCGCAGATTTCTTCGTAGGTGGCTTCGCTGTTCAGCTCCACGGTCAGGTCGACCACGGACACGTCAGACGTAGGCACGCGGAAGGACATGCCGGTCAGCTTCTTGTTCAGCTCGGGGATCACAACGCCCACGGCCTTGGCAGCGCCAGTGCTGGAGGGGATGATGTTTTCCAGAATGCCTCGGCCGCCGCGCCAGTCCTTGTTGGAAGGGCCGTCCACGGTCTTTTGCGTGGCAGTCGCTGCGTGCACGGTGGTCATCAGGCCGCGCTTGATGCCCCACTTGTCGTTGAGCACCTTGGCCACGGGAGCCAGGCAGTTGGTGGTGCACGAAGCGTTGGAGATGATGGCTTCGCCCTTGTAGGTGCCGTGGTTCACGCCGAACACGAACATGGGGGTGTCGTCCTTGGAAGGAGCGGACAGGATGACCTTCTTGGCACCGGCGTCGATGTGCTTCTGGGCGGTTTCCTTGGTCAGGAACAGGCCGGTGGACTCGATCACGATGTCGGCGCCGACTTCGTTCCACTTCAGGTTGGCGGGATCGCGCTCTTGGGTCAGGCGGATCTTCTTGCCGTTGACGACCAGGGTGTTGCCTTCGACAGAAACTTCACCGTCGAAACGACCGTGCACGCTGTCGTACTTCAGCATGTAGGCCAGGTAGTCCGGCTCCAGCAGGTCGTTGATGCCGACGATTTCGATGTCGGAGAAGTTTTGCACTGCGGAGCGCAGCACGTTGCGGCCAATGCGGCCGAAGCCGTTGATACCAACCTTGATCGTCATAGTTGCCTCGTAGATAGTGAGTAATGAAAAACCGGAGCGGATTGTGCCCGGACTCGGCACCCTGGGGCCTGGTCCGGATGGCTGAGGACTGCGGGTGAGCAAGCTTCAGCCGGAAAAAAGGGGCACGAGGCCCCTTTTGCGCTTACTTGGCAGCGTTCTGCAGGGCCACTTGCACGGTGTCGGCCACATTCTCTGCGGTGAAGCCGAAGTGCTTGAACAGCACGCCTGCGGGAGCGGATTCGCCGTAGGTGTCGATGCCGACCACGGCGGCGCAGCCGTACTTCCACCAGAAGTCGGTCACGCCCATTTCCACGGCGATGCGGGGCAGGCCGGCGGGCAGCACGGCTTTCTTGTACTTCACATCCTGCTTGTCGAAGGTCGTTGTGCTGGGCATGGAGACCACGCGCACGGCGATCTTGCGTTCGGCCAGCTGCTTTTGGGCAGCCAGAGCCAGCTGCACTTCGGAGCCGGTGGCGATGATCACGGCCTGGGCCTTCTTGCCCTTCAGGCCCACATCCTTGGGCTCGGAGAGCACATAGGCGCCGCAGGCGATGTCGTCCAGAGCGTCTTCGCTCTTGGGCGAGTAAGCCAGGTTCTGGCGGCTCAGCAGCATGGCTGTGGGCTTGTTCTTCTGGCTCAGGGCCACGGCCCAGGCCACGGCGGTCTCGGTGGTGTCGGCAGGGCGCCACACATCCAGACCGGGGATCAGGCGCAGGGAGGCTGCGTGCTCGATGGACTGGTGGGTGGGGCCGTCTTCGCCCAGGCCGATGGAGTCGTGCGTGAAGACATGGATCACGCGCTGCTTCATCAGGGCCGCCATGCGGATGGCGTTGCGGCTGTAGTCGGAGAAGGTCAGGAAGGTGCCGCCGTAGGGGATGAAGCCGCCGTGCAGCGCCACACCGTTCATGATGGCTGCCATGCCGAACTCGCGCACACCGTAGTTGATGTGGCGGCCGATCTGGCCTTCTTCGGTCTTGACCACGGCACCCTTGTCGTCCACGCGGAAAGAGGGAGTGGACTTGGTGTTGGTCAGGTTGGAGCCGGTCAGGTCGGCAGAGCCGCCCAGCAGCTCGGGCAGAGCGGCTGTCAGGCCTTCCAGAGCCAGCTGGCTGGCCTTGCGGCTAGCCACGGTGGCGCCGGCGTCGTGGGCGTCGGAGGCGATCTTGGCGGCGATTTCACCGAAGTTGGCGGGCAGATCGCCAGCCATGCGGCGGGTGAACTCGGCGGCCTGCTCGGGGAAGGCGGCCGTGTAGGCGGCGAACTTTTCGTTCCAGGCGGCTTCTGCCTTGGTGCCCAGATCCTTGGCGTTCCAGTCGGTGTAGACGTCGGCAGGGATCTCGAAGGGGCCGTAAGTCCAGCCCAGAGCCGCGCGGGTCAGCGCGATTTCTTCGGCACCCAGAGGTTCGCCGTGGGCCTTGGCCGTGTCCTGACGGTTGGGCGAGCCCTTGCCGATATGGGTCTTGCAGCAGATCAGCGTGGGCTTGTCGGCGCTCTTCTTGGCGGCGGCAATGGCCTTGTCCAGGGCGTCCACATTGTGGCCGTCCACGGCGCGGATCACGTTCCAGCCGTAGGCTTCAAAACGCTCGGGCGTGTTGTCGATGAACCAGGGGGTCACCTTGCCGTCGATGGAGATGCCGTTGTCGTCGTACAGGGCGATCAGCTTGTTCAGCTTCCAGGCACCGGCCAGGGCCGCAGCTTCATGCGAGATGCCTTCCATCAGGCAGCCATCGCCCAGGAACACATAGGTGTGGTGGTCGACGATCTCGTGCTTGTCCTTGTTGAACTCGGCAGCCAGCAGCTTTTCAGCCAGTGCAAAGCCCACGGCATTGGTGATGCCCTGGCCCAGAGGGCCGGTGGTGGTTTCCACGCCGACAGTGATGCCCACTTCGGGGTGACCGGCAGTCTTGCTGTGCAGCTGACGGAAGTTCTTCAGCTCTTCGATGGGCAGGTTGTAGCCGCTCAGGTGCAGCAGCGCATAGATCAGCATGGAGCCGTGACCGTTCGACAGAATGAAGCGGTCGCGATTGGCCCAGTGAGGGTTCACGGGGTTGTGCTGGAGGTGGCGGCTCCACAGCGCTACGGCCATGTCGGCCATGCCCATGGGGGCACCGGGGTGGCCGGAATTGGCTTGTTGAACGGCATCCATTGCGAGTGCACGGATTGCATTCGCCATATTTTGAGTGTTGGCCATCAGGGCGCTCCGAAAAGGAGGGGTAATTCTGCTAAGCCCATCATTTTAATGGAGGCCCAATTTTCGCAGGCGGGATGCGGGTCAATGCTCTACAGTACGACCCCAGAAACAGGTGTCTTGCGCACCCCAAACCGTGTTGAAACGCTGATTGCAATGACTGTAGAAAACGCCGCGTCCCTTTTGGTGCAACCCCCTGCAATGCTGCTGGCCGCAGGCCGGGGCGAGCGCATGAGGCCGCTGACCGATGTCACGCCCAAGCCGCTGCTCAAGGTGCAGGGCGTGCCGCTGTTGCAGCTGCACATGCAGGCGCTGCTTGCTGCCGGCGTGCCGCGGGCCGTCATCAATACCGGCTGGCTGGGGGCGCAGATTCCCGCGTATTTCGGCGATGAATTTGTGCCGCAGCCCGATGGGGGCGCGAGCGCGAAGCTATTGCTCTGCTATTCGGCGGAGCCCGAGAAAGCCTTTGAAACCGCTGGCGGCATCAGCCGCGCCCTGCCGCAGCTGGACCGGGTTTTCTGGCTGGCCGCAGGCGATGTCTATGCGCCGGATTTCAGCTTTGCGGCGAAGGCGGCCCAAGCGTTTGCGCAAAGCGATGAACTGGCCCACCTGTGGCTGGTGCCCAATCCTGCCCACAATCCGCGCGGCGACTTTGGCCTGAGCGAGGACGGCAAGGCGCTGGACCTGCCTGCCGACGATGGGCGAGCACGCTATACCTACAGCACGATTGCGCTGCTGAAAGCCGATTTGTTTGCGAAGCCCTGGCTCGATGTGGAGCCGGGCAACCCCGAAGGCCTGCGCGAGCCGCTGGCACCGCTGCTGCGCCGCGCCATGCAAGAAGGCCGGGTGGGAGCCTCGCTCTACACCGGTCGCTGGGTCGATGTGGGAACGCCCGAGCGACTGGCCCAGCTCAATCAATGAGCCCCTGGGCCCCAGGCCGGGTTCTCAGATCTGCCTCATGGGCAGCACGGTTCGGGAGGGCATGGCTGTGGCTTCGGTGGGTGCAAGGGCGCTGCCCGCCAAAGCCGGTGCTGTCTGCGCCAGTGCGCTGCTGTCCGGCGTCGAGAGCATGCCGGCCAGGCTGTGAGCCATGCCAGTGATGCCTTCGTTGGACAGGCCTGCGTCCTTCATTACTGCATCCACGATCGGTTTTGCGATCTGGTATTGCAGCGCCGAGTTCATGACCTGCTCAGGAAACGTGCCCTGAGACGCGCTGGCATGGGATTGGCCGGAGCCTCCGGTGCCGGGCATGCCGCCCACCTGCACGATGCGGATGGAATCGATCTTCTCCATCGGGCGTACGGCCTCGGCGAGGATCTGGGGCAACTGATGCAGCAGCTGGGTTCGCACTTGCAGATCGACCTGGGCTGCCGACAAGGTGTTGAGGGCCTCGTTGATCGCACGTTTGCCTTCCGCTTCGGCCAAAGCGGCAGCTTGGCGTGCCCGGGCTTCGATGGTCAGAGCCTCGGCACGGTCCATGGCCGCCTCTTTTTCGGCGGCTGCTGAAACCTTGACGGAAATTGCGTTCTGTTCGGCCTCTTTGGAGGCCTCGATCAGCTGAATGTCTTTTTCGCGTTCGGCGACGGCCACCTGGCGGGCGGTGTTGACGGCTTCCTCGGCCTTGACCGCGTCGGCTCGGGCCAGGTTGGCTGCGGCATCGGCATCGGATTGTTCGCGTGATTTGGTCGAGATGGCAATTTGCGTGTCCTGGCGTGCGATCTCGACTTGCTTGCGCTGCTCGGCACGTTTGGTTTCTGTGTGACGTTCCAGCTCGATTTCACGGGTCTGGATGACCAGGTTTTTCTCGATTTCGGCAGCCCGGATTTCGCGTTCAGCCTCGATGCGCTGCTGACTGACCTGGCGCTCTGCCTCGATGCGTTGCTGGCTGACCAGTCGTTCGGCATCGATCTTGGCGCCTTCGGCATCGCGATTGCGTTCGGCTTGCTGCGTGGCGATCAGGGCAGATTGTTCTGCTCGCGTGTTTTCGATCTCGCGCTGTTGGGAAAGCGTGGCAAATTCCTGATCTTTCTCGATCGTGAGCTTCTGGCGCGTGGCATCAAGATTCTTGGTGCGCACCTGCACTTCTGTGTCCTGCTCGACGTCGTTGCGCTGCTTGCGGCGCGCCTCGGTTTGCTCCGTCAGGCGTGTAAGACCTTCTGCGTCGAAAGCGTTGTTGGGATTGAAGAACTGCTTGTCGGTTTGATCCAGGCTTGTCAGGGATACCGATTCCAGTTCCAGGCCGTTCTTCTCCAGGTCTTCGGCCACTGCGTTCTGCACGGCTTGCACGAAGTCCCTGCGCATGTCCTGCAGTTCCTGAATGGTCATGGTGGCGGCAGTAGCGCGAAGCGAGTCGACAAATTTGTCTTCGACCAGGGCCTTGAGCTCGTCGGGGCTCATGGTGCGTGTGCCCAGCGTTTGCGCTGCAATGCTCACCGCCTCTTCGGTCTGCTTGACCCGTACAAAGAAAGCTGCGGTCACGTCCACACGCATGCGGTCCTTGGTGATCAGGCTTTCCCGCTCACGACGCTGTACTTCGAGCTTGAGCGTGTTCATGTTGACCAGCACGCGCTCATGGAATACGGGCAGCACGATGGCGCCGCCATCCATGATGACTTTCTGCCCGCCCAGGCCTGTGCGCACGAAGGCTATTTCTTTGGTCGAACGCTTGTACAGCCGAGAGAAGATGATGCCGATGGCCAGCAGCGCCACTAAGACAACGGCAGTCAGGATGCCCAGGTCTATCAGGTTGTTCATTTGCTAACTCTCCCGAGATGGTTGTGAATATTTTTGCTTGCTTGTCGAAAGGTTCACAGAATCGATGGATGCGGGTTGACGATGCAGCGATAGATGGCACCGATCTTGCGCACCACCAGGATTTGCACACCTTCTTCAAATACATCACTGTCGATATCTGGCTCTACCATCAGATAGTGCGTTCGACCATGGGCATCCAGCACGCGCGCCTGAGCGGCCATGCCACGCCTAGCTCTACCGCCGGAGACCACTCCGGTACGGCCCACCAGCGATCGCTCGCTGATGATGCTGGTTTCGTCCTGCGGAATGATGTGAGCGACCAGTGCACCTAGGCCACGTACCGTGGCCAGCCCCGATGGCACTGCCAGCAAGCTTGCTGCCCAGGTGGGCAGATAGGAGCCCATGAGTCCATGGGCCACCATCTGCAGGCCATAGCCGAACAGTGCATAGCCAGCCAGGAACAGGATCAGCAGCACCAGAGACGGAACGCGGCCCAGATGCAGCCAGCCAAGCATCTGGTCGAGCCCGCCATCTCCGTGAATTTCTGGCAGCACGTTATCGATCAGGTTGCTGGGGCTCATGGCAATCAGCATGCCCAGGCCTTCGATCAGCGCGATTGCCACGATGAGGGCAAAGGCGACCCCGAAGGGCAGGGTTTCAGGGGCAGTGAACAGATTCACGATGAGCGGGTGCGCAGTTGTGCCAGGCGTTCGTTGATCTGGTTCGTTCGCACCAGCTCCTCAAGTTCACGCAATTGGTTGGCTTGCTCCAGCGCAGAGCCTGTCGCAGCGGGAGTCAAACCGGTATGACGTTGGTAGAGGCGGTTGAAAGAGCCGGTTGCTGACTCCAGCCTCTGCTGTGTGGGCACGGCCGGCGTTGCCTTGGTGCCGGAGGTCGTTGCGGCGCGGCTGCGTATGAACTCCTCGATGGCCTCGCTCATTTCGCGCTTTTTGGCCAGCAAGGCGGCGGCATAGCCTTTGAGCTCTTCCTCCTTGTAGGCATGCTCGGCCAATGTCGTCTCCAGTACCGGGATCTGCGCTTCGATGTCCAGTTGGCGCGCGATGGCCGCGCGAGCCAGGTCATCGCGATCCAGGGACAGCGCCTGCTGCACCTGGTCCACCAGTTGAGCGTGGTGTCCGTTGAGTTTGGAGTGCTGCTGCTGGGCCAGATGGCGGTTGGCGCTGACGATTCCCAACTCGTGGCGAACGTCGGCGATGATGGTGTCCACCTCACGCACGGTCTGCTCCATCGTCGCCTGCGGCGCCTGGTTTTCCAGATGATCAACCAGTGCATGGGCGCTGCCCGCGATGATGCGGCCAACACGGGTCTTCAGAGAATCAACCATCTCACGCTCCTTTAAGGGGGTTGGGAATATTGTTGGCCAGCTCGATGGTGGTGCCCATATGCCGACGCACGACTGCCGGGTCATAGGCCTGAGCCTGCTCGGTGGTGGCCTGGCGCAGCAGGCTGGAGCTCAGGCCGAAGAGGCGACGCACCAACAGCTCTTCAAGCTCTGCAGCCTCGGTTTCGGTAGCAGGGGTGTGGCTCACGATCATGGCCAGGCTGGCGGTGACGTGATCGAGCAGCAGATTGAGAACTTCCGAGGTCTTGCCTGTCTTGTCTTCAAGGCTTACCAGCGCATCGCGCAGTGGCGCGGCAATATCGCGCGCCCAGCTGTGGGCTGTGGGATAGTCCATTGCTCCGTCGTGCTGGCGTTTGATTCGGCTCAGCAAAACCCGCAATTTGTCGCTATTGGTCGTGGCCCCCTCGACCGGCAGTTGCGCGAGCCATAGATAGAGGTCGCTTGGGATGCGGGCCGATAGCGGTTCCATGGTGGTTGGCGGTGCTGGCATGAGACGTTTCCCGATGTGTTGAATTGATTGTATTCAAACGAATTCAAACGTCAACATTGTGATTGGGAGAGGGCTGGAATGGGCCGCTGCGCAGGGAGTCGATGAGCGCAGAGCTGGCGCCATGGCGCTTTGCAGTGCACCGCAGGGAGCGGGTGCTGCACGAGGCGGTCTGCTTTGTTGGAGGAGCCGGCTCATGGCTGCAATCTGCCCCCAAACAGACCCTCAGACCCTCAGACCGGGCGGCATTCGTTGTCCCGGATCTGTGCACTCTGCCATGTCGCCACTTGATTCGCTGTACTTGCCATCACAAGTTCATCGCCAGCGTCTGCTAAGCTCCTGCGCTCTTCAGACAGGCACTCCCGGATGCATCTGTGCGCATTCTCCTGGGGCCGTCATCGGGTGAGTGCATGCAAATCGTTTTCTTCATGGCTTTGGTGGGGCTGGCCGCGTTCTGCCAGAACCTCACGGGCTTCGCGTTCGGGCTGATCTTTGTGGGCGTGGCAGGCGCCACGGGCCTGATGAATATTGCCGATGCGGCCAATGTGGCCTGTCTGCTGTCCATCATCAACGGCGTCAGCTATATGCGCGCCTACCGCTTCGAGCCGGACTGGGCCATGCTCAAGCCCATGCTCATCAGCAGCGTGCTGGGCGTGGTCGGCGGGGTGCTGCTGCTGCACTGGCTCAGCGGCAATACGCTCAATGGCCTGCGCATGCTGCTGGGCCTGGTGATCGTGCTGTGCGCCATGTTGCTGCTGATGCAGAAGAAGGCGCTGGAGCGGCCCTCGGGGCCCGTCTCCCTGTGGGTGGCCGGCGTGTCCTCGGGGCTGCTCGGTGGCTTGTTTGCCACGCCCGGCCCGCCCATGGTCTATCACCTCTACCGCCAGCCGCTGGATCGCCTGCTGGTGCGCCACTGCCTGTTTGCCATGTTTGTCTCCTGCTCCTTGCTGCGCGCTGCCATGGTGGCGGTGGAGGGGCAGCTGAACTGGGCGGTCATGGGCTGGACGGCGCTGGCCTTTCCTGTCGTCACGGGCGTGACCTGGTGGAGTGCCAGACATCCGCCCGCCTGGCCCAGAAGGCTGGTGGAATGGCTGGTCTGCGGCCTGCTGATCCTGTCGGGTGCAAGCCTGCTCTGGTCGGGTTGGCGCGCGAGCCAGCCCGAAGCCCTGGTGCCCGGTGACGCGATGGCGCTGCTGACGGTCCCGCTTTGGGCGGGCACGCAGACGGGGCTGTGTCGAAATAGCTGACATTCGCAGATGTAAGCTGATGTGCAGATGCCCGGCCAGCATTACGATATGCCCATGACTTCTGTATATGCCCAACGCCGCGCACGCTTGGCCGCCCAGTTGGGCGACGGCGGTGTCGCCATCATCCCCACGGCTCCCGAACTGCATCGCAACCGCGATACCGAGTATCTGTATCGCCACGACAGCTACTTCTACTACCTCACGGGCTTTAGCGAGCCCAATGCCTGTCTGGTGCTGACCGGCGACGGCAAGAGCGTGCTGCTCTGCCAGTCCAAGGATCTGGAGCGCGAGGTCTGGACCGGCTATCGCCTGGGGCCCGAGGCGGCCAAGGCCAGGCTGGGCATGGATCAGGCCTTCTCCAGCGACGAGATCGATGCCCGCCTGCCGCGCCTGCTGGAAAACCGCGAGCGTGTCTGGTTTCCCTTCGCCACCCACAAGGGTCTGGCCGAACAGGTCGAAGGCTGGCTCAGCCAGGTGC
Source organism: Comamonas sp. GW821-FHT11H03 (assembly GCF_058807955.1). Taxonomy (NCBI): domain Bacteria; kingdom Pseudomonadati; phylum Pseudomonadota; class Betaproteobacteria; order Burkholderiales; family Comamonadaceae; genus Comamonas; species Comamonas sp. GW821-FHT11H03. Next base: position 72,228 of record NZ_JBXARF010000007.1, on the reverse strand, counting down.
GCGCCCGCTCGCGCTTTGGCGTGATCTGCCCCACGCAGCAGGGCGATGCCTGTGCGCTGCTGGACGAGATGCGTCTGCTCAAGGACGAGCATGAGCAGGACATCATGCGCCGCGCCGCGCAGATCAGTGCCCAGGCCCATGTGCGTGCCATGCAGCGCTCGGCCCGCATGATCCGCAATGGCGAGGAGGTGCGCGAATACCACCTGGACGCCGAGCTGCTGCACGAGTTCCGCCAGCACGGCTCGCAATACGTGGCCTACGGCTCCATCGTGGCTGCCGGCGCCAACGCCTGCGTGCTGCACTATCAGGCCGACAAGGCGCCGGTGCGTGCGGGCGAGCTGGTGCTCATCGACGCAGGCTGCGAACTGGACGGCTATGCCAGCGACATCACGCGCACCTTTCCGGCCGACGGCAAGTTCAGCGGAGCGCAGCGTGCGCTGTACGAGCTGGTGCTGGCCAGCCAGGAAGCGGCGATTGCCGTCACCAGGGCCGGCAAGCGCTTCAACGACCCGCATGACGCCACTGTTGCCGTGCTGGCCCAGGGCATGCTGGACCTGGGACTGCTGGACCGTACCAAGTACGGCACGGCCGAGGATGTGATCGAGTCGCGTGCCTACTTCCAGTTCTACATGCACCGCACCGGCCACTGGCTGGGCATGGATGTGCATGACTGCGGCAGCTATGTGGAGCCCAGCGAGCTGGGCGTGGTCAGCGAGCGCAAGGACCCGATCTCGGGCGAAACCATTGCCAATCGCCCCAGCCGCATCCTGCGCCCCGGCATGGTCATGACGATAGAGCCGGGCATCTATGTGCGTCCTGCGCCTGGCGTGCCCGAGCAGTTCCACAACATCGGTATCCGCATCGAGGACGATGCCATCGTCACCGAGACTGGCTGCGAGCTCATCACGCGCGGCGTGCCCGTCAAGGCCGACGAGATCGAAGCGTTGATGCGTGACTGAGAGGCTTGAACCAGAGCTCGGCATGCCGCAGACCTTCAACCACCTGTCCCATGGCGCTGCGGCCAGGCCTTTGCCAGCCGCGCGCATGGGCTTGCTGCTGTGGTTGCTGGGTCTGCCTGGTGTGGTGGCGCTGGCCTGGACGGTGCCGCCGGCCTGGCTGAGCTTTCTGAGCGGAGGCGGTCCGGAGATCGTGGGCACCTGGGTGGTGACGGCGGGGCTGAGTGCCCTGCTGGCACTGAGCGTGGGGTTCGGGATCCGGCTGGGCCCGAAGCTGGGCCTGAGCGCGCCCTTGATTCATGCCCTGGCCGAGGGGCGCGTGCCCTGGCGCGGCATTCGTGTGCTGAGCCTGCCCGGCCTGGCGGGTGGCGTGATCGGCGCGGCCTGGCTGGTGACGCTGGCCGTGGTCTGGCCTGAGAGCATGCCTTTTGTGGACCCGGTCTACGGCCTGCCGCTATGGCCCAAGCTGTTCTACGGCGCGATCACCGAAGAGCTGCTGCTGAGGCTGGGCATGCTCACGGGCGTGATGTGGCTGATGTGGACGCTCTTTGGCAGTCGCAGGCAGCGCCCGGACTGGCGGCTGGGCTGGGCGGCCATCGCACTGGCCGCCCTGTTGTCCGGCTGCATTCCGGTGTTTCTGAACTGGACCGTGGTCGGCGATCTGTCGGCGCCTGTCGTGCTGCAGCTGCTGGTGTGTGAAAGCGTCTATGGCCTGCTGGCAGGCATCATGTTCTGGCGCTATGGACTCGAGGCCGCCATGCTCACGCATGTGGTGACCTATCTGCTCTCGCACGGCCTGATCTGAGGCCCGGACATTTGAACCTGCCGGGCAAAACTGTTTCGACGCGCTCATTGATGCGCTGCACAAGGCTTGTCGGTTCCAGCGCGAGTTTCCCTCTTGTGCTTCTTAATTAATAGCTGCAAGCGATTTATATATAAGCATTTCAAGCATTATTTACCTTGATATCAATGATGGGTAAGCGCAAGCAGCTACTATTTTTTCTGTTCTGGGGCGTGCTTGCCTGGTGCCGCATCGCTGTGCAAGATGCAGTCATGTAACCGCATTCGTGCCAGAATTGAAACCCGATTACATTCCATCGCGAGAGAGACATTTCATGCAAGTGAGTCGTGCTACCAAGATCGTCGCCACACTGGGCCCTGCTTCCAGCGATCCGCAACTGCTTGAACAAATGGTGCGCGAAGGCGTGAACGTCGTGCGCCTGAACTTCAGCCATGGCAAGGCGCAGGACCATATCGACCGTGCCACCATGGTGCGCGAAGCCGCCCAGCGTGCAGGCCGCGAAGTGGCCATCATGGCCGACCTGCAGGGGCCCAAGATCCGTGTCGGCAAGTTTGCCGAGGGCAAGGTCATGCTCGAGCCCGGCGAGCGCTTTGTGCTCGACGCATCGCGCACCGAACCCGGCGACATCAACGGCGTGGGCCTTGATTACAAGGAGCTGCCCCGCGATGTGAAGGCCGGCGACGTGCTGCTGCTCAACGACGGCCTGATCGTGCTGACCGTGGACGCCGTGCGCGGCGAAGAGGTGCACACCATCGTCAAGCTGGGTGGCGAGCTGTCCAACAACAAGGGCATCAACAAGCAAGGTGGCGGCCTGACGGCTCCCGCACTGACCGCCAAGGACATGGAAGACATCAAGACCGCGATGTCCTTCCAGGCCGACTACGTGGCCGTGAGCTTCCCCAAGAACGCCACCGATATGGAAATGGCACGCCAGCTGTGCAATGTGGCCGCTGCCCAGTACGGTCACAAGCCCAGCCTGATCGCCAAGATCGAGCGCGCCGAGGCCATTCCGCGTCTGGAAGAGATTCTCAAGGTCTCCGACGGCATCATGGTCGCCCGTGGCGATCTGGCCGTGGAAGTGGGCAATGCCGCCGTGCCCGCGCTGCAAAAGAAGATGATCCGCATGGCGCGCGACATGGACAAGGTGGTGATCACCGCGACCCAGATGATGGAGTCCATGATCACCAACCCCGTGCCCACCCGTGCCGAAGTGAGCGACGTGGCCAATGCCGTGCTGGACGGCACCGATGCCGTGATGCTGAGCGCCGAAACCGCTGCCGGCAAATATCCGCTGGAGACGGTGCGTGAAATGGCCGCCATCTGCGCCGCTGCGGAAGCGGCCGAAGACCGCGTCAAGGATGCCGATTTCAGCAACAGCCAGTTCAAGCGTACCGATCAGGCCATCGCCATCGGGGCGCTGTTCACCGCGCATCACCTGGGTGCCAAGGCCATCGTGGCGCTGACGGACTCCGGCTCGACTGCGCTGTGGATGAGCCGTCATCGCATCCATATCCCCATCTACGCCCTGACGCCCAAGCTGGCCACGCAGCGCAAGATGGCGCTGTATCGCAACGTGCGTCCTTTGCTGATGGATACCAGCGCCGAGCGTGACATGGCGCTGGACCAGGCCAAGGGCCATTTGCTGGCCCGCGGCATCGTGCAGTCCGGCGATGTCTACGCCATCACCTGCGGCGAGCCCATGGGCCAGCCCGGTGGTACCAATATGCTCAAGATCTGCAGGGTGGAATAAGCCCCCTGAGCGGCTATGCCGCTTCCCCCCGAGGGGGACGGCATCTTCGCTGCGAGGCGGCTCTTGCTCGATGTCTCTGACTTGACGCATGCCTCAAAAAAAGCTGCCAGCGCTATGGTCAAAGCGCTGGCAGCTTTTGTTTTTGTAGCGTGCCTCAGGTGACCTGGGGTTGCAGGCGGCGCTTGAGCTGTTTGCGACGCCGGGCTTGCTGGATCTGCAGGGCGCTGCGCCAGACCAGCACGGCGCTGGCGGCACCAATCAGCATGCCGGCCAGAACGTCCGACGGGAAATGCACGCCCAGCACCACGCGGCTCAACGCCACGCTGGTGGCGAGAAACCATGCGACAACAACCAGCCAGCGCTGGTGTCTGCCCACGCCCAGATTGATGCCCTGAGCCAGGGCAAAGGCGCCGGCGGCGTGCATGCTGGGAAAGCTGGCGCTGGCACCATGTGCTATCCACTGCATGCCCATGCCCAGTTGCGCAGGTCTGGGCATGGGCAGGCCCCAGCGAATCAGACGGCAGGCCAGCCAGGCACATGCCATGGACAGCAAGGCCAGTTGCAGGCTGCGCCGCCAGCCCTTGCCAAGCGCCAGCATGGCAGCAATCACCGGCAGGGCGCACAGGCCGGGCAACCAGTTGGAGGCAAAGCGCGAGGCCTGAATCCACCACAGCGGGCTCTGGGTGTTGGCATTCAGAAAGTGAAATACAGGGGCATCGAAAAGCAGCATGAATGACCTTTGCATGTGCGCAGCGTTCAGTCCCGGGCCAGCAGCTCGTCGGGAGACATGGCGGCATCCGCTGGTGCCTGGCGCGCCAGGCGGCGGGTGGTCAGCAGGTCGTAAAACCAGCTGGTCGTCCAGCAAAGCCAGGCGGTCCACAGGGTGTGGCTCATGAAGTGGGCGCCGCGCATCTGCTGCGCCAGACCCAGGGTAAAACCGGCCACCAGGGCCGTGGCCAGCCACAGGCGCGCGGCACGCGGCAGGTCGTGGCGCAGCGCAAAGTAGCCGTTGATGAAGGCAAAACCTGCCGATGCGTGGCCGGCTGGAAAGCAGTGACCGCCGCCACCGTCTGTCACTCCCCAGGCCCAGTGAGAGACATAGTGGCCCACGCCGCCAAAGTCGCTGAGATCCCAAGGACAACTGGTGACACTGATGCGTTTTATCAGGGTCATAACGACGAGTGCGATCAATGAGCCCACCACCAACTGTATCCGGCGTGGATAAGGCACTTTGCGCAGCCAGCCGACGGGCCACCAGATCGCCAGGCTCAGCCCCATCACGATGATCCAGGCCAGCTTGCGCGCGCCTTCATGGGCAATGTTGACCATGAACCAGTCGTTTTGCAGGGCAAAGCCCTGGCTGTTGCCAAACCAGTACGCCATGGGCATGTCCAGGGCGCTCATGTCCCAGGCCAGCACGCAGGCCAGGGCGATGACAGTCCAGCCCAGAAGGGCTGGAGAGGAGGCTGCGCGAAGAGGAGAGTAAGGGGTCGAGGGGGCGGACGACTTCATGCCCGCCACGATAGAAAGCGCTTCTTAACAAGCGCTTAAGAACGTGCTCAACCCTGGGCCGCCCAGGCGCTGCGCAGGCGTTTGAGATGCGGCATGAGGCGCAGATGACGGCGGCGGCGCAGCTGGAAGGCGATATGCCAGACGATGAGAGCGCCGCTGATGCCTACCAGCGCGCCGGCCATCAGATCGGAGGCAAAGTGCACTCCCAGATGGACACGGCTCCAGGCGATGCCGATGGCGGCTATCCAGGCCAGCCAGACCAGCGGCTTGCGGTGGCGGGTTGCACCCAGGCTGAGGGCCATGGCCAGGGCAAAGGCTCCGCTGGCATGCAGACTGGGAAAGCCGGCGCGTCCGCCATGCTGAATCCAAAGCGTGCCGAGATTGAGCTGGAACGGACGCGGAGCCGGGAAGCCCCAGCGTATGAGTCTGGCGATCAGCCAGGCCGTGGCCATGGACAGCAGCAGCATCAGCATGGTGCGGCGTGTTGCCGGTGAGCCGAACACCAGGGCCAGCAGAACCAGAACGCCGCTGAGATTGGGCAACCAGGCCGAGAGCGCACGTGCCAGCTGGATGCTGAACCAGTGCGTTTGGGCATCGGCATTGAACAGCGCAAACAGAAACGGATCGAAGAAGAACATGAAGGCGCTGCGGCAGATTGCGGCAATAAAAGGTGACCGATGTTAAAGCGAAATGCTCGCTTGCGGATGTCAAGCCCATGCGCAAGCAGGGGAGGTGGGCATCGGCGTTGACCGGCCAGTTGAGCGGATTGCGGATTGCCGCGCACAATGCGTGCATGCGAATTCTGGTGGTCGAAGACAACGAAGGCATTGCAGCAGGGCTGCGAGCCAATCTCATGCAGCGCGGCTATGCGGTGGACGTGTGCGCCAGCGTGGCCGAGGCCTGGCATGCCCTGAGCGCCGAGCGCTTCGATGCCGTGTTGCTGGACCTGGGACTGCCCGACGCTGATGGCAGCGAGGTGGTGCGCCGCCTGCGCCAGCAGAGCGGTCGGCCCGGCGTGCCGCAGCTACCGGATCCGGCCACGCCGGTGCTGATCCTCACGGCACGCGATCAGGTGCAGGACCGGGTCGCGGGGCTCAATATGGGCGCCGATGACTATCTGGTCAAACCTTTTGACATGGACGAGCTGGAGGCCCGCTTGCGCGCCATGATGCGCCGCGCGGCCGGTCAGGCATCGCCGGTGATCCGCCATGCGGATCTGGAGGTGGACCCGGCTGCCCGCACCATCAGGCAGGCGGGACAGAAGGTGGAGGTTTCACCGCGCGAATTTGCCGTGCTCTGGGCCTTGCTGCTGGCGCGCGGGCGGGTGCTCTCACGCCCGCAAATCGAGGAGCATCTCTACAGCTGGGGCGATACGGTGGAGAGCAATGCCGTGGAGGTCTATGTCCACCATCTGCGCAAGAAGCTGGGCCAGAAGATCATCGTGACCATGCGCGGCGTGGGCTACTTCATGCCACAGGAGCAGGAATGAGCGAGCTGCCGCAGACGGGCAAACGCCGCAGCTCGCTGCAGCTGAATCTGCTGGCCTGGATGCTGGGCGCGCTGGCGCTGGTCTGGGGCAGCTTCGTCATCTGGGGCTACCAGACCGGAGTCCACGAGGCCGACGAGCTGACCGACGGGCATTTGGCCGGAGTGGCCGCACTGACCTTGAACTGGCATGTGCAGGACGATGTGCCTGTGCGGGATTCGACACCGGTGCAGCGTCCGCCCGGGCTGCGTGCCCATGATTATCAGGAGTCGCTGAGCGTGGTGCTCTGGAATGCGCAGGGCCTGCTGATCTCGCGCACCGGTCAAGCCCCCTTGCCTGACTTCGACATCGAACAGGGCTTTGCCACGATTGGCGCGGATGAACACCAGGCCTGGCGCAGCTATACCCAGTGGAGTCAAGACAGAAAAGCCAAGGTCGCGGTGATGATTGACCTGGCCGAGCGCGACAGTCTGGCCGACGACATTGCCATGCAGATGATAGAGCCGGGCTTCTGGCTGCTTCCCGTGATCGTGGTTGCGCTGGGCGTGGCCATGCGCCGCGGCATGCGCCCGCTCAATCAGCTCACGCACCGCGTGGAGGCGCTGGATCTGAGTCGTGACCAGCGCCTGTCCGACGCCCATGTGCCGCGCGAGCTCTCGCCTATGGTCAGCTCCATCAACACCTTGCTCGACCGTCAGCAGGAGGCCTTGGAGCGCGAGCGCAATCTGGCCAATGAAGTGGCCCATGAGCTGCGCACGCCGCTGGCCTCCATCGTTTTGCAGGCCCAGGCACTGAAGTCGGGGGGGCAGACCGATACGGCTGTCATGCAAGCCGCGTTGCAGCGCATCGGTCAGGACGCCCTGCATGCCGGCCATGTGCTCGATCAGTTGCTGACCCTGGCCAGAGCCGGACGCGGCATGCTGGATGCGCCTTTGCAGACCGTGAACTGGGCTGATGTGGTGCGCGATGTGGCGGCGGCACAGGCTCAGCATGCCTGGCAGCGCGGGGACATGATCTCCGTGGACGCCCCGCAGGAGCTGCCTGTGCGCGGCAATGCGCTGCTGCTCGATTCGGCCCTGCGCAATCTGGTGGAAAACGCCGTGCGTCACACGCCGGGCGGCACCCAGATCGAGGTGCAGGCCGGTCTTGATTCGAGCCTGGGGCTGGCGTGGGTGCAGGTCTGCGATGACGGCAGGCGCGACGCGGCGCCGGTGCATGTGCCGCCCGTGGACAGTCTGCATCTGGGCCATGAAATCGTCAGCCGCGTCATGCAGGCCCATGGCGGGCGCTTCATCGTGGCCGAGGCACCGCAAGGCTTCACCACCTGCTATCGCATGGAAATACCGCTAGCCGGTTAAAATATCCGGTTACTAAGCGGTTACGAAGCGTGGCCGCTGGTCTTTCCCCGGGCCACAGCTGTCGTGCGGCGCACTGCAGTGATTCATCGCCGGGGGCGTTGCCTCTCAAAACTTTGAACGGAACCCACCATGCCTTTGATCTCGATGCGCGAAATGCTGGACCATGCTGCTGAAAACGGCTATGGCATCCCCGCCTTCAACGTGAACAACCTGGAGCAGGTCCAGGCCGTGATGTCGGCGGCTGACGAAGTCGGCGCGCCCGTGATCCTGCAGGCCAGCGCCGGTGCCCGCAAATACGCCGGTGAGCCCTTCATCAAGCACCTGATCCAGGCGGCTGCCGAGATGTATCCCCACATCCCCCTGGTGATGCACCAGGACCATGGCACCACGCCTGAAGTCTGCCAGGGCGCGCTGAACCTGGGCTTCGGCTCGGTGATGATGGACGGCTCTCTGATGAGCGACGGCAAGACGCCTTCGTCCTTCGACTACAACGTGGACGTGACCCAGAAGGTGGTGGCCATGGCCCACCAGATCGGCGCCACCGTGGAAGGCGAACTGGGCTGCCTGGGCAACCTCGAAACCGGCGAAGCCGGCGAAGAAGACGGCATCGGCGCCGAAGGCAAGCTGGACCACAGCCAGATGCTGACCGACCCCGAGGAAGCTGCCGTGTTCGTCAAGGCCACCCAGCTGGACGCACTGGCGATCGCCATCGGCACCAGCCACGGTGCCTACAAGTTCAGCCGCAAGCCCACAGGAGACATCCTGGCGATCTCCCGCGTCAAGGAAATCCACGCCCGCATCCCCAACACGCACCTGGTGATGCATGGCTCCTCTTCCGTGCCTCAGGAACTGCTGGCCATCATCAACCAGTACGGCGGCAAGATGAAGGAAACCTACGGCGTGCCCGTGGAAGAGATCCAGGAAGCCATCAAGTACGGCGTGCGCAAGATCAATATCGACACCGACATCCGTCTGGCGATGACCGGCGCGGTGCGCAAGTTCCTGGCCGAGAACCCCGAAAAGTTCGATGCCCGCGAATGGCTCAAGCCTGCCCGCGAAGCGGCCAAGCAAGTCTGCAAGGCCCGCTACATCGAGTTCGGCTGCGAAGGCCAGGGCGGCAAGATCAAGGGCTACAGCCTGGAGCAAATGGCCAAGAAGTACGCCGCCGGCGATCTGGCCCAGCTGGTCAAGTAAACTCAAGTTTGATAGCTGTCAGTGCTTTGCCCGTAAGCGCTGACAGCTGAAAAACCTCATAGCCCGCAGAGTGCTCTCTGCGGGCTTTTTTTGTGCCCGCTGACCTCTGTTACCAAGGCGGCCGGGTTTGTTTCCTAGGGTTACTACAGTATCGAACGATCGTGCTTTTTATCACAATGGCCGGATCAGACGATAAGACAGGGAGACAGAGCAATGAGTAAGCGTCCTTGGCTGAATGCCTATCCAGAGGGAGTTCCTGCGGACATTGACGCGTCCCAGTATCCATCGCTGGTGGCCTTGATGGAGGAGGCGTTTGCCAAGCATGCCGACAAGGTGGCCTATTCCTTCATGGGCAAGGAACTGAGCTTCGCCGAGGTCGATGCGAAGAGCAAGCTCTTTGCCGCCTATCTGCAAAGCCTGGGACTGCAGCGAGGCGACCGCGTGGCGCTGATGATGCCCAATATTCCTCAGTACCCGGTGGCCGTGGCCGGGGTGCTGCGTGCCGGCTATGTGCTGGTCAACGTCAACCCGCTCTACACGGCGCGCGAGCTCGAGCATCAGCTCAAGGACTCGGGTGCCAAGGCCATCGTCATCATCGAGAACTTCGCCAAGACCCTGCAGGACGGCATGCATGGCAGCGCCGTGCAGCACATCGTGCTTTGCGCCATGGGCGACGAGCTGGGACTTTTGAAGGGCATGCTGGTCAATTACGTGGTGCGCTCCGTCAAGAAGCTGGTGCCGCCCTTCAGCCTGCCCGGTGCCGTGCGCTTCAAGGACGCACTGGCCAAGGGGCGTGGCGCCAGCCTGAACGCACCGGTGCTCAAGGCCGACGACATGGCGGTGTTGCAATACACGGGCGGCACCACGGGCGTGAGCAAGGGGGCCGTGCTGCAGCACAGGAACATCATCGCCAACGTGCTGCAGTCCGAAGCCTGGAACGAGCCCGCCATGAAGAAGGTGCCGGCAGGTGAGCAGCCCACCAGCATCTGCGCGCTGCCGCTCTATCACATCTTCGCGTTCACGGTGAACATGATGCTGGCCATGCGCACCGGCGGCAAAACCGTGCTTATCCCCAATCCGCGCGATCTCAAGGCCACACTCAAGGAGCTGTCCAGGCACCGTTTCCACAGCTTTCCGGCCGTGAACACCTTGTTCAACGGACTGGCCAACCACCCCGATTTCGACACCGTGGACTGGAGTCACCTCAAGGTCTCGGTGGGTGGCGGCATGGCCGTGCAGAGTGCCGTGGCCGAGCTGTGGCTCAAGAAGACCGGCTGTCCCATCTGCGAGGGTTACGGCCTCTCGGAGACCAGCCCCTCGGTGACCTGCAATCCGGTCACGGTCACGGCTTACTCGGGCACCATCGGCGTGCCCCTGCCCAGCACCTATGTGAAGCTGGTCGGCAGCGACGGCCACGACGTGAACGAGCCGGGTCTGCCCGGCGAAGTCGCCGTGCTGGGCCCCCAGGTCATGGCCGGCTATTGGCAGCGCCCCGACGAAACCGCCAAGTCCATGACGGCCGACGGCTACTTCCTGACCGGCGACATCGGCACCATTGACGAGCGCGGTTTTGTGAAGATCGTGGACCGCAAGAAAGACATGGTCATCGTCAGCGGCTTCAATGTCTACCCCAACGAGGTCGAGGACGTGGTCTCCAACTGCCCCGGCGTGCTGGAGTGCGCGGTAGTCGGCGTGCCCGACGAAAAGTCCGGTGAGGCCATCAAGCTCGTCGTCGTCAAGAAAGACCCGGCGCTGACGGAACAGGCCATCCGCGACTACTGCCACGCCAATCTGACAGGCTACAAGCGTCCGCGCCACATCGTCTTTCGCACCGATCTGCCCAAGACTCCTGTGGGCAAGATCCTGCGCAGGGAGCTGCGCGACGCCTGAGAGTTTTCATCTTGTCCTTCAAGGCGAGTTCACAGGAGCGCTTGGCGCTCCTTTTTTTTGCGCCTTTTTTAGCGCGCTGCCTGTGCGAATCGGGGCGAAACGTCATGCCCAAACTGGTCTCCACCGCGCCGACAAGGAAATGTGCTTGTTGATATCGGGCAAGTCTTCTTATAATTGTTTCGCCAAATGAACCTAGTTTTATTAGTAAAACAAAAAGCAGATCGCTTTTTGTGTTCACCAACGGTTTCAGGAGAGACATATGAGCGAGATCGCACAAGACAACGGCGCCCGTACTTGGGATCGCCCCGAGGGCTCCAGCTTTGAAGACTGGATGAGCACACGCATTGCGCGCTTTGCCACGCGCAAGTACGACTTCGATGCCCTGAAGTTCCAGGCCGACTTTGACCCCAAATACCGCCGCGGCCAGATGCGTTACATCGGCACGGGCGGCACGGGCGTGGCCTCCGACAGCAACACCATTCCGTCGGAAAACTTCACCTTCTCCACCATGGTGATTCCTGCTGGCCATGAAGGCCCTTCGCATCTGCACACCGATGTGGAAGAAGTGTTCTTCGTGATGCGCGGCAAGCTCAAGCTGGTGCTGGAAAAGGACGGCGAGCGTTTCGAGACCATCCTGACCGATCGCGATGTGGTTTCGGTGCCGCCCGGCGTGTACCGCGAAGAGATCAATGTCGGTGATGAAGATGCGCTGATGTGCGTGATGCTGGGCGCCAAAAAGCCCGTCACCCCGACTTATCCGCCCGAGCATCCTCTGGCCAAGATCAAGCGCTGAGCTTGGCCATGCACGAGGATTTGCTGTCGCTGAAACTGCAGCAGCTGCAGACCGGTTTTCCCGAGCGGCTGGTGAAGCTTGCGCAGAATGCCCAGGTCGCCTGGCGCGAGGCAGGCGACGCCAGCTCCGACTTTGCGGTGGTGCTGCTGCATGGCATCAGCTCCGGGGCTGCATCCTGGCTGGATGTGGCGCTGCAGCTGGCTGACAAAGTGCGCGTTCTGGCCTGGGATGCTCCCGGTTATGGCGTGTCGACGCCGCTGGTCCAATCGGAGCCTGCCGATGCCGACTATGCGCAGGTGCTGGCCCAGTCGCTGCTGGTGCTGGGCGTGCGGCGCTGCATCCTGGTCGGGCACTCGCTGGGCGCCCTGATGGCCGCCAGGCTGGCTGCCATGGCCGCGCCGGGACTGGTCGAGCAACTGGTGCTCATCAGCCCGGCAGGCGGCTACGGCGCCCCAGCCAAGGTCGAGCAGCAAGCCAAGGTGCGCGAGGGACGGCTGGCGGCTTTGGCCGACAAAGGCGTCGCCGGTCTGGCGGCCGTCATCGACCAGCGCCTGGTGTCCTCCGAGGCGCCTGAAGCCGTGCGTGCCTGGGTGCGCTGGAATACGGCGCGCATGCAGCCGCAGGGCTATGCGCAAGCGGTCGAGCTGCTGTGCGGCAGCGATCTGGCACAGGCGCAGGGCAGGCTTGGCATGCCGGTCGAGGTGTGGGTCGGCGAGCACGATGTGGTGACCACACCTGCAGCTTGCAAGTCCTGGTCCGAACTGCTGGGCGCGCACTACGGTACGCTTGCGGCTGCCGGTCATGCTTCACCCGTGGAACAACCAATGGAGGTTGCGCATAGGCTGGCATCTTTGTTGAACCAAAGCTATTGCCCCAATACCAGCTGATTGCCATGAGCGAAACCCCCGAGATTTCAACCAACGAACAAGATCGTTACACCGTGCCCGCTTTGGACCGAGGACTGCGCCTGCTGGCCTGCTTTGGCCCGGCGCAACCGGTCTGGACTGCGCCCGAGCTGGCACGCAAGCTCGAGCTGCCGCGCTCCACAGTGTTTCGCATGTTGACCACGCTTGAAAACTCGGGGTATCTGCAGCGCAGCGGAACCGAATACCGGCTCGGTCTGGCCGTGCTGCGTCTGGGCTATGACTATCTGTCCACCCAGCCGCTGGCGCAACTGGCCGAGCCTGTGCTGCAGGCCTTGTGCGAGGAGCTGGGCATGACCAGCAATCTTGCATTGCGCGACGGCACTTCGGTGGTCTATGTGGCACGCGTCACTCCGTCCGGAGCATTCCAGGGCGCGGTGCGCGTGGGCTCGCGTCTGCCGGCGCATGCGACGGTGCTTGGACGAGCCCTGCTGCATGACATGGACGGCGCGCAGTTGCGCTCGGTGTTTGGCGGCGAGGAGCTGCCCCAGTTCTCCGAGAGCACGCCGCGCAATGTCGACGAGCTGCTGCGCCTGCTGGCCGAGGATCGCGAGCGCGGCTATGCCATGGGCGAGGGCTTTTACGAGCCTGGTGTTTCCAGTATTGCAGCGCCGGTGCGCGCCGCAGACGGGCGGGTGGTTGCGGGACTGGCCATGGCCATTCCGTTTACCGAGCTGGGGCCCGAAAAAACCCAGCTCTGGGTGCAGAAGGTGCAGCAGGCGGCAGAGACTCTGTCCGCCCATTTGCGCCAGCAGCACCCGGACCTTTTGCGCTGACCCAGATCACGCCGGGCCAGCGCATTTTTCAGGAGGCTAGAGATGAAAAATATTGCTTTGATTGGCTGCGGCGCGATTGGCTCCAGTGTTCTGGAGCTTTTGAGCGGAGACGCCCGGTTGCAGGTGGGCTGGGTACTGGTTCCCGAGATCACGCCAGCCGTGCGCGAGACGGCTGCCCGCCTGGCGCCGCAGGCGCTGCTGCTGCAGGCCTTGCCCGGCGATGCGGTGCCGGATCTGCTGGTGGAATGCGCGGGTCATGCAGCCATCGAGGAGCATGTGCTGCCGGCGCTGGCGCGCGGCATTCCTGCGGTCATCGCATCCATAGGCGCTTTGAGCGCACCGGGCATGGCCGAGCGCGTACAGGCTGCGGCCGAGGCTGGCAAGACGCAGGCACAGTTGCTGTCAGGTGCCATCGGCGGCATTGATGCCCTGGCTGCGGCGCGCGTGGGCGGCCTGGAGACGGTGGTCTACACGGGTCGCAAGCCGCCCAAGGCCTGGAGCGGTACCCCGGCCGAGCAGGTCTGCGATCTGGACAGCCTGACCGAGGCCTTCTGCATTTTCGAAGGCTCGGCGCGCGAGGCCGCGCAGCTCTATCCCAAGAATGCGAATGTGGCGGCCACCTTGTCGCTGGCCGGACTGGGGCTGGACAAGACCATGGTGCGTCTGTTTGCCGATCCTGCTGTTCAGGAGAACGTGCACCAGGTCGAGGCACGAGGTGCCTTCGGTGTCATGGAACTGACCATGCGCGGCAAGCCGCTGGCGGCCAATCCCAAGACCTCGGCGCTGACGGTCTACAGCGTTGTGCGCTCGGTACTCAACAACGTGGCGCCGCTGGCCATCTGATCCGGCGCCAGGCCTGCGGCGCCATGTGCGTCATGTGCGCCATGGGCTTGGCACCTCTCTTGCTTGTTGTTGCAAGCCTGCAAGCAGACCTTCCCACTTCAGCATGGTGTCCTGCCTGTGCGAATATTTCCTTGTGCTTCGTCAAACAGGGGCGCATCGAGCATCGGCTGGCCTGACATCTCCACCTTCTGGAACCCTCATGCAACGCTCCGACTTTCTCAAATCCTGCCTGGCGCTGGCCAGCGTCCTGGCCTTGCCCGTCGCTCATGCAGCGACTGCCACAGAGCAGCTTTCTGCCGCGCCGTTCACCGTCATTGCACCTTTCCCTGCCGGCGGCCCTGTGGACATCCTGGCGCGCATTCTGGCGACCGGCCTGACCGAGCATTACAAGCAGGCGGCCATCGTCGATAACCGTCCCGGTGCCAGCGGCAATATCGGCATCGATATGGTCAAGCGTGCCAAGCCCGACGGCCATACGCTGCTGGTCGTGCCGCAGGGCAATCTGACCATCAACCCGACGCTGATGCCCAAGCTGCCCTACAACGTGTTCGGCGACTTCGTGCCCGTGGCTTCCATGGGGCGCACGGCCAATGTCATTGCAGTCAATCCGCAGGTGGCGGCCAAGTCGGTTCAGGAACTGGTGGCGCTGTCCAAGGCCAAGCCCAACTCCATCAGCTACGCTTCGCCCGGCGTGGGCTCCAGCCTGCATCTGGCCGGCGAGCTGTTCAAGGACAAGTCGGGCGCGGACATCATGCATGTGGCCTACAAAGGCTCGGCCCAGGGCGTGACCGATGTGCTGGGCGGCACCATCCCCATGATCGTGGCCAATCTGCCCACCGTGCTGCCCCATCTGCAGTCGGGCAAGCTGCGCGCGCTGGCCGTGACCGACGGCTCGCGCTCGGGCTTTTTGCCCAATGTGCCGACCCTGGCCGAAGCCGGCGTGCCGGGGATTGCCATTTCCTCCTGGTATGGCGTGCTGGCTCCGAAGAACACGCCTGCAGAGGTGGTCAAGCAGCTGGGCGAGGATAT
Organism: Comamonas sp. GW821-FHT11H03; assembly: GCF_058807955.1. Taxonomy (NCBI): domain Bacteria; kingdom Pseudomonadati; phylum Pseudomonadota; class Betaproteobacteria; order Burkholderiales; family Comamonadaceae; genus Comamonas; species Comamonas sp. GW821-FHT11H03. The sequence goes on along the minus strand of NZ_JBXARF010000007.1, from coordinate 56,916 downwards.
CGACAAGATTCTGAAGACCCCGGCGGCGCTCAATCAGCTCAAAGCACAGGGCATGACGCCCTGGGTGGTCAAGGGCGAGGCCTTCGGCGAGCTGATCCGCAAGGAAACCGGGCTCTGGGCGCCCATCATCAAAAGTCATGAGATCGAGGCGCAGTAAGCCCTCGTGCTCTAATCGCGCCTCTTGCGCATCCCCCCAAAGCGGCCTGGTGCCGCTTTTGTGCTTTCCTTGTACTTTCTTTTGTGCTTTCACCAGGGCCTCCCGGCCCCTGTTCCGGAGTATCCCCATCCATGACGCTTGCCATTCTCAGCGCTCTTGCCGAAGAACAACACGGCCTGGTCGACGCCATGCAGGACATGCAATGCCTGCGCCATGCCGGGCGCGACTTCTGGCTGGGCCGCCTGCACGGGCATGAGGTGGTGTGTGCGCTGTCGGGCATCGGCAAGGTGGCCGCTGCCACCACCACCGCCGCGCTGATCGAGCGCTTTGGCGTGCGCGGCATTCTGTTCACCGGCGTGGCCGGCGGCATCGGTGCGGATGTGAACGTGGGCGATGTGGTGATCGCGCGGACTTTCCTGCAGCATGACATGGATGCCTCGCCGATCTTTCCACGCTGGCAGTTGCCCGGCTACGGCTGCAGCACCCTGGCTTGCGACGAGGCGGCGACGGACAGGCTGGTGCAGGCTGCCGACTCGGCGGTTCGCTCCGGCATCGTGGCTGCGTATGCTTCGGCTCGCGTCCATCAGGGCTTGATTGCCAGCGGCGATCAGTTTGTCAGCTCGCGCCAGGCCAGCGCACAGCTCAGAGCCGATCTGGAGGCCGCCGGCCATGCCGTGTTGGCCGTGGAGATGGAGGGCGCCGCCGTGGCCCAGACCTGCCTGGATTACGGCACGCCGTTTGCCGCGATGCGAACCATCTCGGACCGGGCGGACGACAGCGCCCATGTGGATTTTTCGGATTTCGTGCGCACGGTGGCAAGCCGATACGCGCAACGCGTGGTGCTGGACTTTCTGCGCCAGACGCCCGTGAAGAAACAGGCTGTTTGCTAATTTTTTGATAGCTGTAATCTATTGATTAATATGACTTTCAAGGTGTTTTATGTCTGAAGTCATTCATTGGTAAGCGCTATAAGCTATCGATATTGATATTGATGAATTCCGATCCGGCCTGCCGACAGTTCAGGCCGGATACCTTTTGTTGCCTCGTTTTCCTTTCAACCGCGCTTGTCGCGGTTTTTTTACGTCCGTGTGTCGCTATGGCTGAGGGGCTACGGGTTTCTCCGGGTATTGACTCAAAAGAAGGCTCACTAAACTGCAGTCCTGTTTCAAGAAAAAAGTGTCATTTCATATTTGAAACAAACAAGGTTTAAGATGACCCTCAACACCATGCCTTCCACCGGTCAGCTCGCTGGGCGCCGGATCCTTGTGACCGGCGCTGCGCGCGGCCTGGGTTTTGCTTTTGCGCAGACGCTGTGCCGGCAGGGGGCACAGCTTGTGATGGCCGATCTGCGCGCCGAATTGCTGAGCGAAGCCGTTGCCAAGCTGCGCGCCATGGGCTTCGAGGCTCACGGCGTCGCCTTTGATGCGAGCAACCCGGCTTCCATCGAACAGTGCGCACAGCAGGCCGTGCAGACCCTGGGCGGTCTGGACGGCCTGGTCAACAACGCGGCCGTGACGGACTCCGGCGGCAAGGGCATGGACGACATCGCCCTGGAAAAGTGGGATCAGGTGATGAACGTCAATGTGCGTGGCGTCTGGCTGATGACCCGTGCTTGCCGTGCGGCGCTCAAGGACAGCGGGCGCGGTGCCATCGTCAATCTGGCTTCCGACACCGCCATGTGGGGCGCGCCCAACCTGATGGCCTATGTGGCGAGCAAGGGCGCCGTGATGGCCATGACGCGTTCCATGGCGCGCGAGCTGGGCGCGGACGCCATCACCATCAATGCCGTGGCGCCGGGTCTGGTGCTGGTCGAGGCCACCGAGTACGTGCCCGAGCACCGCCATCGCCTCTACATCGACCAGCGCGCACTGCAGCGCGAGCAGGGGCCCGAGGATGTCTCGGGTGCCGTGTCCTATCTGCTGTCCGACGGTGCGCGCTTTGTGACGGGGCAGGTCCTGCCCGTCAACGGCGGCTTCGTCATGAATTGAAAAATGAAGAGCCCCCTGAGTCGCTTCGCGCCTTCCCCCCAAGGGGGACGACACCCTCGGTGCGGGGCGGCCCTTCCTCGGTGTCCCCGGCTTCTGGCCACGCCTGCAACGAATTGAGGAGTTGAAGATGTCAGGTTCTTCCCTTTCCGGTAGCGCGACCGACAGCGTCGTCGACGGCGGCTCCGACAAGTACATGGTGCCGGCGCTGGAGCGCGGTCTGCGCCTGCTGCAGGAGTTCGGCCGCGACAACCCCGCGCTGGGTGCGCCCGAGCTGGCGCGTCGCATGCAGCTGCCGCGCGCCACGGTGTTTCGCATGCTCAACACGCTGGAGAGCATGGGCTTTCTGCAACGCGCCGAGGGCGGTAACGACTACCGGCTGGGCCTGTCCGTGCTGCGCCTGGGCTTCGAGTTCCTGTCCTCCATGGACCTGACCGAGCTGGGCCAGCCCGTGATCGCGCGGCTGTGCGAGGAAATCCGCTTCCCCTGCAACATCGTGGTGCGCGACGGCCGCTCCATTGTCTATGTGGCCAAGGTCACGCCGCCGACGCCGCTGACCAGCTCGGTGCGCGTGGGCACGCGGCTGCCCGCCCATGCCACGCTGCTGGGACGCATCCTGCTGGCCGACCTGTCGCTGCCGGAGCTGCGCGCCCTCTATCCCGAAGAGCATCTGGAAGGCCATTCGCCCAATACGCCCAGGACCGTGGGCGAGCTGTTCGACCTGGTGCAGTCCGATCGCGAGCGCGGCCATGTGGCCGGTGCAGGTTTTTACGAAAGCTCGATCTCCACCATCGCCGCGCCCGTGCGTGACCACAGCGGCCGCGTCATCGCGGCCCTGGGTGTGACCCTGGCCTCGGCCCAGATCGACCCCGGTCGCCAGACGGAGCTGGTGCCGCGCGTGTGCGCGGCGGCCGACGAACTGTCCGAGCTGCTCAACTACCGGCCGCAGTCCAGCGCGCAGGTTCTGTCCATCACTTCAAGGCGCGCAGGAGGCGGCCATGTATGATTTCAAACTCGACGCCACGGCCGTCGTCACCGGCGGCTCTTCCGGCATAGGCCTGGCCACGGTGGAGCTGCTGCTGGCCCAGGGCGCACGCGTGGCCCTGTGCGGCCGCAATCCCGAGCGCCTGGAGCAGGCCGTCAAGCAACTGCTCGAGCGCCACCCCGAGGCCCGCGAGCGCCTGTTCGCACAGGCCTGCGACGTGCTCGATGCCGGGCAGGTGCAGCAGTTCGCCCGCGCCAGTGAAGCGGCTCTTGGCCCGGCTTCCATCCTCATCAACAACGCCGGTCAGGGCCGTGTCTCCACCTTCGAGAACACCAGTGACGAAGCCTGGACCGAGGAGCTGCACCTGAAGTTCTTCTCGGTGCTGCATCCCACGCGCGCCTTTCTGCCCCAGCTCGAACGCGGCAAAGGCTCGGCCATCGTCTGCGTGAACTCGCTGCTGGCCTCCCAGCCCGAGCCCCACATGGTCGCGACCTCGGCGGCGCGCGCCGGCCTCAAGAACCTGGTGCGCTCCATGGCCACCGAGTTCGCGCCCAAGGGCATACGCGTCAACGGCATCCTGGTCGGCCTGATCGAGTCCGGCCAGTGGCGCCGCCGCTTCGAAGCGCGCGAGGACAAGAGCCAGACCTGGGAGCAGTGGAGCGGCGCGCTCGCAAGCACAAAGCACATCCCCATGGGGCGCCTTGGCAAGCCTGCCGAAGCGGCCCGCGCCATTTTCTTTCTTGCCACGCCACTGTCGTCGTACACGACGGGCAGCCACATCGACGTTTCCGGAGGCCATTCTCGTCATGCCTAAGCAAAATCAAATCACCGTGGGCGCTGCCGTCGCCGAATTCCTCGAGCATTGCGACGTGAAGGCTGCCTTCGGGGTGATCTCCATCCACAACATGCCCATCCTCGATGCGATGTTTGCTCGCGGCAAGGTGCGCTTCGTGATGGCGCGCGGCGAGGCCGGCGCTGGCAATATGGCCGACGCCTGCGCGCGCTCCACATCCAGCCTGGGTGTGTGCATCACCAGCACCGGCCCGGCTTCGGGCAACATCGCCGGCAGCCTGGTGGAAGCCTATACGGCCGGCACGCCGCTCTTGCACATCACGGGCCAGATCGAGACCCAGTATCTGGACAAGAAGCTGTCGTACATCCACGAGGCGCCGGACCAGCTGACCATGCTGAAGTCCGTCTCCAAGGCCGCTTTCCGCGTGCTGAGCGCCGAGACCTGCCTGTCCACGCTCAAGGCTGCGGTGCAGACCGCGATGACTGCCCCTACGGGCCCGGTCAGCGTGGAGATCCCGATCGACATCCAGCAGGCACTGATTGCCATGCCCGCCGACCTGTCGCCGCTGCCGGTGGCGGTGCTGGCTCCCGGCGAGGCCGCGCTCGACGCGCTGGCCGAGCAACTGGCCAAGGCCAGGCGTCCGCTGCTGTGGCTGGGCGGCGGTGCTCGCCATGCCGGTGCTGCGGTGCAGCGCCTGAAGGCCCTGGGCTTCGGCATCGTGAGCACCGGCCAGGGCCGCGGCATCGTGCCCGAGGACGACCCCGCCTCCCTGGGCGCCTACAACATCCAGAAGCCCGTCGAAGCCTTCTACCAGCGCTGCGACGCCATGCTGGCCGTGGGCACGCGCCTGCGCAGCAACGAGACGCTGAAGTACGAACTCAAGCTGCCGCGCCCGTTGCTGCGCATCGATGTGGACGCCGCCCAGCAAGGCCGCTGCTATAGGGATGACGGCTTTGTCTGCGGCGACTCGGCCCTGGCCCTGAACGGCCTGGCCGACCGCCTGGAAGCGCGCGGCTATAAGGCCGACCCCGAGCTGCTGGCCGACCTGCGCCAGGTGCACGACGAGGTCGTGGCCACCATGCGCGACGGCCTGGGCCCCTACAGCACCCTGGTGCAGCAGCTGCAGCAGGCCGTGGGGCGCAACTTCAACTGGGTGCGTGACGTGACCGTCTCCAACAGCACCTGGGGCAACCGCGAGCTGCGCTTTTTCGCGCCCAACGCCGGCGTGCACGCCACGGGCGGCGGCATCGGCATGGGCATGCCCATGGCCATCGGTGCGGCCATCGGCGCGGCCGAAAGCGGCTCGGGCCGCAAGACCCTGGGCCTGGCCGGCGACGGCGGCTTCATCCTGAACCTGGGCGAGCTCGCCACCCTGGTGCAGGAAGAGTGCGACACCATGATCGTGCTGATGAACGACCAGCGCTATGGCGTGATCCAGAACATCCAGGACGCCTCCTACGGCGGCCGCCGCTGCTATGTGGAGCTGCACACGCCCGACTACGCCCAGCTGTGCGCATCCATCAAGCTGCCCCATGCCCGCGTGAGCCATCTCGACGAGCTGCCCGCAGTGCTGGAAGGCGCCTGGGGCAAGAAGGGGCCCTTCCTGCTGGAGATCGACATGCGCGCCATCGGCAGCTTCAAGACCACGTTCTCGGGCCCGCCGGTGAACAAGCTCGATCAGATCCCGGCCACCACCAAGGCTCAGTGAGGAGTTTCACCATGTCCAAGCTAGAACTGCTCCCCATCAATATCGGCGGCGAATGGCGTCTTGGCGACGGCGATGAGTCCGCCTCGCTCTACCCCGCGACCGGCGAGGTGGTGGGCCGCCTGCGCGCCCCCAGCCTGGCCGATGTGCAAGAGGCCATAGAGAAGGCCGACCATGCCTTCCGCACCAGCGGCTGGGCCCAGAAAAAGCCCCATGAGCGCGCCGCCGTGCTGCACCGTGTGGCCCAGCTGATCCGTGAGCGCGCCGAGCCTCTGGCCCAGCTGCAGCGCCTCGATAACGGCAAGCCCATCAGCGAGACGCGCGCCCTGGTGGCCAGCGCCGCCGGCACCTTCCAGTTCTTCGCTGCGGCCTGCGAGACCATGGAAGAGACCATCACGCCCTCGCGTGGCGACTTCATGAGCATGAGCGTCTACGAGCCCATGGGTGTGGTCGCGGCCATCACGCCGTGGAACTCGCCCATTGCCAGCGAGGCGCAAAAGCTCGCTCCCGCGCTGGCCGCGGGCAATGCCGTGGTCGTCAAGCCTGCCGAAGCCACGCCGCTGCTGGCGCTGGAGCTGGCCCGCATCTGCGAGGAAGCGGGTGTTCCGAAGGGCATCGTCAGCGTGCTGCCCGGCCGCGGCTCGGTGATCGGCGACGCCATCACCAAGCACCCGCTGGTCAAGCGCGTGTCCTTCACGGGCGGCACTTCCACGGGTAAGCACATCGCCCGCATCGCGGCCGACAAGATGATGCCCGTCTCTCTGGAGCTGGGCGGCAAGTCGGCCACCATGGTGCTGGAGGACGCCGACCTCGACCACGCCGTCAACGGCGTGCTCTACGGCATATTCAGCTCCTCGGGCGAGTCCTGCATCGCCGGTTCGCGCCTGTTCGTGGCGAGGAAGCTCTACGGCGACTTCATGGAGCGCCTCACGGCCAAGGCCGCCGCCTTGCGCGTGGGCGATCCGGCCGACGAGCGCACCCAGATGGGCCCGCTGATCACCGCCAAGCACCGCGAATCCATCGAGAGCTATGTGCAGCTGGGCCTGTCCGAAGGCGGCCGGCTGCGCACCGGCGGCCACCGCCCCGAGGGCGCGCTGTACGAGCGCGGCTACTACTACCGCCCGACCATCCTCGAAGGCGTGACCAACGACGATCAGATCTGCCAGCAGGAGATCTTCGGCCCCGTGCTCGTGGCCATGCCCTTCGATGACGAAGAGGCATTGCTGGAGCAGGCCAACGACAGCGTCTATGCGCTGGCCGCCGGCATCTGGACGCGCGACTACAAGGCCGCATGGCGCATAGGCCGCGCCGTGCAGGCCGGCACCGTGTGGATCAACACCTACAAGCAGTTTTCCATCTCCACACCCTTCGGCGGCTGGCGCGACAGCGGCCTGGGCCGTGAAAAAGGCCGTCTGGGCATACAGCAGTACATGGAGCAGAAAAGCCTGTACTGGGGCTTGAACGAGAGCCCCATCGCTTGGGCGAATTGAGATGCAACACCCCCTGAGTCGCTTCGCGCCTTCCCCCTCTCTCGCTGCGCGGGAGGGGGACGACACCTTCGCTGGGGCAGCCCCTGCTGCGGGGCGGCCCTTGCTCGGCGTCCGCCGATGCATCGCGCCGGTTGCAGGCGATGTGGGCAGCGCATGGCGCGTGATCGGGTAAAGAAAGGATTTTTTATGAGCGTACTGGGCATTGACGAAATCAGCTACGGCGCCGACGACCTGGCGGCCTGCCGCCAGTTCTTCCTCGATTGGGGCCTGAGCCTGGTCGAGGAGCAGGCCGAACGGCTGGTGTTCGAGACCCTCAACGGCTGTCGCGTGATCGTGGCCGCCACCGAGCATCCCGATCTGCCGCCCGCGATCGAAGCCGGACCCACGCTGCGCGAGGTGGTCTGGGGCGTGGAAAGCGAAGCCGACCTGGCCCTCTACGAAGGCCGTATCGCTCAGCTGCCGGGCTTTGTGAAGCAGGGCGGCCCGAACGGCGGACGTATCGGCTGCACCGACCCCAACGGCCTGGCCGTGCGGCTGCAGCTCACGCAAAAGCGCGATGTGCAGATGCAAAGCGCCGAGTACAACACCTGGGACCGCAAGGGCCGCGTCAACCAGGCCAGCCCGGCCTACGAGCGCGCCCAGCCCATCGAGGTTGGCCATGTGGTGTTCTTCGTCCGCGACGTGCAGGCCTGCGAGCGCTTCTACGTGGAGAACTTCGGCTTTGCGGCCTCGGACCGCTACCCAGAGCGCGGCGCCTTTCTGCGTACCGCGCCCGACGGTGGCCACCATGACATCTTCTTGCTGCAGCGCCCCGACAAGCATGCAGGCCTGAACCATGTGGCCTTCACCGTGCGCGACATCCACGAAGTCTTCGGCGGCGGCATGCACATCTCGCGCTGCGGCTGGGACACCCAGCTCGGCCCGGGTCGCCACCCCGTGTCCTCGGCCTATTTCTGGTACTTCAAGAATCCGGCCGGTGCACTGGTCGAGTACTACGCCGACGAAGACCAGCTCACTGCCGAATGGCAGCCGCGCGAGTTCGAACCCGGTCCGACAGTGTTCGCCGAATGGGCCATCGACGGCGGCCTGGACGGCAACACCCGGCGTCAGAAGGGCGTGGGGGCTGCCGACGGCAAGTTCCTGACAGACAAGAAATGAAACACCCTCTGAGTCGCTTCGCGCCTTCCCCCTCTCTCGCTTCGCGGGAGGGGGACAACACCCTCGCTGCGGGGCGGTGCGGCCGGCTCAGGCCCTTGCTCGGTGTCTCTGATGTGAGCGAATTCTCCAGATCCTCTGGCTGGCTAGAGGCTTAACCACAACCCCACGGGCTATTTCATGAAAAATATTCGTCGCCAGGTAGTTATCGCTGCTGCATTGCTGGCTGCAGCCCAGATGTCCGGTTCCGCGCTGGCGCAAGCCTATCCGAGCAAGCCCATCACCATCGTCGTGGCCTATCCGGCCGGCGGCGATACCGATGCCATGGCGCGCCTGTATGCCGAGAAGCTGGGCCAGCGACTGGGTCAGCCCGTGGTGGTGGACAACCGGCCCGGTGCCAGCGGCACCATCGGCACCGTGCATGTGGCCAAGGCTGCGCCCGACGGCTATACCCTGCTGCTGGCACCCAATACCTTTGCCATCGCCCAGTTCGTGCTCAAGACCAATGCGGGTTCGAGCTACGACGTGCTCGGCGGCTTCACGCCCATCGTGCAGACCAGCGTGCAGCCCATGTTCGTGGCTGCCAGCCAGAGCTCGGGCATCAAGGACATCAAGACCCTGGCGAGCCAGGGCAAGCGCGACGGCCTGACCTATGCCAGCCCCGGCAGCGGCTCGCCCATGCACATCCTGGGCGAGATGTTCAACAAGGCCGCAGGCACCAAGCTGTCCCACATTCCCTACAAGGGCGTGGCGCCTGCGGTCAACGACCTGATCGGCGGCCATGTGCCTACGACCTTCATGACCTGGGGGCCCATCGCGCCCTACGCGGGCGGCAAGGTCAACGTGCTGGCCGTGGCCGATGCCCAGCGCAGTCCGCTGGCACCGAATGTGCCCACGCTGGCCGAGCAGGGCGTCAAGGATGTGGAAGTGTCGGCCTGGCAAGGCCTGTTCGGCCCCAAGGGCATGAAGCCCGAGACCGTCAAGCTGCTGAACACCCACCTCAATGAAATTCTGAGGATGCCCGACGTGGTCTCCAAGATGGCGGCCTTCGGCGCTTTGCCCGCAGGCGGCGAGCCGGCACGTCTGGAAAAGACCAATGCTGCCGACTACAACCGCTTCGGCAAGCTGATCAAGGACCTGGATATCCGGGCTGATTGAATGACCTACCCCCTGAGTCGCTTCGCGCCTTCCCCCATGGGGGACGACACCCTCGGTGCGGGGCGGCCCTTCCTCGGTGTCCCTGAGGTCGGGCTGCGCCAGATTCACGCGATACGGGTGAAGGGCAACGCTCCGGGCAATGAAACCAAACCACGATTCAAGACAGTTTTCGAAGGAGAGAACCATGGCCGCTGATCGATATCTCGAGCCGCATCAGGCGCGCGAGCGCGCCTCCACCCTGTTTGAGGACCTGCTGGGCGACTCCATTGAGCGTGCCTTCGGCGAGGGCGTGCAGACGCTGCCCGAACTGGTGGCCTACATCAACCGCAGCGGCCCGGCCGGCGAGAACGGCGAGCCCTGGACCGAAGACAGCTTTCAGGCGCTGATGGCCCGGCTGGGCTATTGAGACAGAACAGGACAGGAGTACTCCATGAACGTACAAACCATCACCATCGATCCGGTGGACCGTTTGCTCAACACGGGTCTGAAGAACCTCTGGTATGCGGTCTGCCCTTCGGGTTTCGTCAAGACCGAGCCCGTCTCGCTGCGCCGCTTCGGCCGCAAGATCGCGCTGTGGCGCGATGCCGCCGGGCAGGTGCATGCGCTGGAAGACCACTGCCCGCACCGCGGCGCGCCGCTGTCCCAGGGCGTGATCCTGGGCGACCGCCTGGCCTGCCCCTACCACGGCGTGGAAGTGCGCTGCGACGGCACGGTGACCAAGGTGCCCGGCAGCCCCGGCTGCAAGCTCGAAGGCTCGCGCGCCGCGCTGGCCTTTCATGTGCGCGAGATGCACGGCGCGATCTTTCTCTACAACAGCGACAAGCATGTGGACGAGGCTCCCGAGTTCTCCTTGCCCGAGGAGCTGAGCTCGCCCGAGTACTCGAACTTCCTGTGCTATGCCGAGTGGCGCAGCGACTACCGCTACGCGCTGGACAACGTCATGGACCCCATGCACGGCACCTTCCTGCACAAGCAGTCGCACTCCATGGCCGAGGGCGACAGCAAGGCCAGCTTCCAGGTGCGTGACACCGATCACGGCTTTGTGTTCGAGAAGGTCGGCCAGCGTGGCGTGAACTTCGACTGGACCGAATACGGCGAAACCGGCGTGCAGTGGATGCGCCTGGAGATTCCGTATCCCAAGACCGGCGGCCCTGGCGGCAACTTCGCCATCGTGGCCTGCGTCACGCCCATCAGCGCCGATCTGTGCGCCGTGTTCTTCTGGCGCGCACGCAAGGTGCAGGGCTGGATGCGCGACACCTGGCGCTTCCTCTACCGCAACCGCCTTGAGGCGCGCCACTGGGCCGTGCTGGAGCAGGACCGCATCATGATGGAGCAGATGGAGGCCGACGCCAACGAGCGCGAGAACCTCTACCAGCACGACATCGGCCTGGTGCGCCTGCGCCGCCACCTGCGTCGTCAGGCCCAGGAACAGATCGACGAAGGCATCGCATCATGAGCAACAGCTTGCAGGCCTTTGTGCACACGCTGCGCTTCGAGGCCCAGGACACCATCAGCGTGGAGCTGCGCCCGGTCGATGGCGGCGAGTTCCCGGCTTTTACGGCCGGCTCGCATATCGACCTGCACCTGCCCAACGGGCTGGTGCGCAGCTATTCCCTGTCCAACGACAGCCGCGAGCGCCACCGCTACGTGGTCGGCGTGCTGCGCGACCGCGCCAGTCGTGGCGGCTCGCGCTGCGTGCACGAGTCGCTGCGCGTGGGCATGCCCATCACCATCTCGGAGCCGCGCAACCACTTCGCGCTCGACGAGACGGCAACGCACTCGGTGCTGGTGGCCGGCGGCATCGGCATCACGCCCATGCTGTGCATGGCACGCCGGCTCAAGGCCCAGGGACATTCGTTCGAGATGCTGTACTTTGCGCGCGAGCGCAAGAGCGCGGCCTTTCTGGACGAGCTGCAGGCATTGGGCATGCCGCTGCAACTGCATTTCGATGCTGAAGCGGGCGGCCCGCCCGACCTGCGGGCATTGCTGGCGCAGCGCGCCCCCGAGGCGGGGCTGCACCACTATTCCTGCGGCCCCACGCCCATGCTTGATGCCTTCGAGAAGTTCTGCGCCGAGCTCGGCCATGCCAACGCCCACATCGAGCGCTTCACGCCGGTGGAGGTCAAGGCATCGTCCGATGCGCGCAGCAACTACACGGTGGAGCTCAAGCGCAGCGGTCGCTTCATCGAGATCACGCCCGACAAGTCACTGCTGGACACGCTGCTGGACGCCGGTGTCGATGTGGACCACAGCTGCTGCGAAGGCGTCTGCGGCTCCTGCGAGACCCGCGTGCTGGAAGGTGTGCCCGACCACCGCGACTCGGTGCTCAGTCCCAAGGAGCGCGCCGGCAACAAGGTCATGATGGTCTGCGTCTCCGGCTGCAAGAGCGAGCGGCTGGTCCTGGATATATGACACCCCCGGAGTCGCTGCGTGCCTTCCCCCTCTCTATATCCGCTGTGCGGGAGAGGGCGGGAGAGGGGGACGACACCCTCGGCGTGGGGCGGCGCGGCCGGCCCGGGCCCTTCCTCGGTGTCCCTGGGCCGGACCGTGCTGAATTGACGATTGAGGCCCTGGGCCAGCAACTGAAGACAACTCACCACTCCTAGAGGAGACAAACCATGAAATCCATCCATACGCCGGTCCTCGGCGTGGCGCTAGCCTGCCTGGCGTCTTTGTCTGGTGCCGCTTCGGCACAGTCCAAGGTCGAGCTTTTCGGCGTCGTCGACGTCGGCGTGGCCCATCTGGGCGGCTCGGGCGCTTCCAAGACCGGCCTTTCCACAGGTGGTGCCAATATCAGCCGTCTGGGCTTTCGCGGCACCGAGGATCTGGGCGGTGGCCTGAAGGCGGGCTTCTGGCTTGAGGCCGGCCTGGACGTGGACAGCGGCGCTGGCAAGGCTGCGGGCGGCGGCCTGAGCTTCAACCGCCGCTCTACCGTGAGCCTGATGGGCAACTGGGGCGAGGTGCGCCTGGGGCGCGATGACTCTGCCACTTTTCTGAACACGCTGATCTTCGATCCCTTCCTGACCAATGGCGTCGGTGGCACGGGTGCCTTCACCATGCTGGGCATCCCGGGCGTTCCCTCGACCGGCGGTGCGCCCATACAGATCAGCAATGCCGTGAGCTATTTCCTGCCCCAGAACCTGGGCGGCTTCTACGGCCAGGCTCAGCTGGCATTCGGCGAGCAGCCCAGCGGTGCGCCCAACAAGCGCGAGGGCGACTACCGCGGCCTGCGCCTGGGCTACCGCCAGGGCGCTTTCAACGGTGCGCTGGCCACGGGCCGGCTCTACGGCAACACCAGCGACACCAATCTGACGGCGAACAATGTGGGCCTGTCCTACGACTTCGGGGTGGCCAAGCCCATGCTGCTGTGGGCCTCGGAAAAGCGCGGCGGCACCAAGATCACGGCCGTGCAGCTGGGCGTGACCGCTCCCGTGGGCAATGGCGAGGCCCGTGCCTCCTTCGGCCACTACAACCTGTCCGGCAGCAATGCGGACTGGAACAAGATCAGCGTGGGCTATGGCTACAACCTCTCCAAGCGCACCCAGGTCTACGGCACTTATGCCTTCCTGAAGAACAAGGGCTCGGCGGCGAAGTCCATCGGCGTGCAGGGGCTGAGCGCTCCCGGCACCACGCCGGGCGGCAATGCGAGCGGCCTGGAGCTGGGCATCCGCCACTTCTTCTGATCCTGCCCCTAGGGCCGGCATGGGCCGGCCCCGGGGTTTCGGCAGCAGCACGGCTGCCGTACCGCGCGCCCGCCAGGACGTGCGCCCTGGCGGGGCCGGCGGGTGCCGGTCCCGGCTTTTCTCTCTCTCAACGCTAGCCGGACCCCTATCATGAAAGACTCACGCTCGTTGCGCTGGTGGGGCGTGGTCACGCTGTTCGTGATCGTCGCCATTTCCTACGTGGACCGGATCAATATCTCGGTCCTCATCACCGATCCCGACTTTCTGTCGCACATCGGCCTTACCCCTGACGACCGAACGCGTCAGGGCCTGCTGGCCACGGCCTTCATGGTCGGCTACGGTGTTTCATCCTTTGTGCTCACGCCGTTCTGCGCGGCGCTGTTCGGCGTGCGCCGCAGCCTGTTTGCCGGCTTGCTGCTGTGGGGCGTGGTGACGTTTCTGTCGCCGGCCATGAACAGCTACGGGCTGCTGCTGGCATCGCGCATTCTGCTGGGCGTGTCCGAGGGGCCGCTGTTCTCCCTGGCCGGCAGCTACATCAAGGCGCATTTCGAGAGCCGCGAGAACGGCAAGCCCAACTCCCTGGTCAATATGGGCACCGGACTGGGCCTGGCGGTGGGCTATCCCTTCGTCGGCTACCTGGTTGTAGGCCACAACTGGGAGACCTCGTTCCATGTGCTGGGCCTGATCAATGTGCTGCTGGGCGTTCCCCTGGTCTGGGCCTTTGTGCGCATGCCCAAGGTGGAGACCGGCATGCCCAAGCCCCAGTCGCTGGGCGCGGCTGTGGGTCAGGTCGGCCAGATCGTGCGCGGCGCCATGCACACGCGCTATCTGTGGCTGATCACCATTCTCACGGCGGCCTTTCTGTCCTATCTCTGGGGCAGCAGCAACTGGCTGCCCGCCTATCTCAAGGAGTCGCGCGGCTTTTCCATGCGCGAGATGGGCTGGCTGGCTTCGCTGCCGCAATATGCGAGCGTGGCGGCCGTCTTCGTGGGCGGCATGATCATCGACCGCATCGCGCGCCGCCAGGTGCCGCTGATCTTTGTCTTCGGCAGCATGGGCGTGGCGATTGCCGTGTGGCTGGCCATCCATATGGAAGACCGCTATGCGGCGGCCTATTGCCTGATTGCCGCCAACTTCTGCTGGGGGCTGATGAGCCCGGCCATCCCCAGCACCGTGCAGCACTGCGCGCGGCCCGAGCATGTGGCCAGCGCCTATGGCGTGGTCAACGGCGCGGGCAGCCTGGTCGCAGGTTTCATGCCGGCGATCATGGGGGCGGTGATAGGCGCGCTGTCGGCCCGCGGCGGCGTGAGTGCGGGATTTTTCGCGGGCTTTGCAGCGCTGATAGGCACGCAGGTGATCGTGATGCTGTGCGGCATCGTGCTCTGGGTGCGCGAGCGCGGTGAGGGTGGTGCAGCGTAAGCTACCCTCAACCTGTTCAGTGGAAGCAGTCTCAGATCATCCTGCCTTATGCATCTGTGATGCTGCTCAGACGATAGCTTCTGCAGTGCAGTGACCTTGTCTCTGCGACCTGTGGATTTTCAGTCCTGGGCCTGCGCTTGACTTCATCCCATGCGTGCATGGGGCAGGGCTGAGGTGGAGTGCGTCAATGCACTTGGTCCTTGGTGCTGGCAGACTGGAACTGCGGTAATGAGCGATGACGAACATCGCATTCAGCGCGTCCGCGACTATGCGGAACAACCGCGCGAGCTCATCGAACTGGGATGCAAGAGGCAGTCCCGTCGGCATGCGACCGGGACCAGCGCAAAGCTGCCTCCATGAGCGGTTTGTGTGCCATACAACGATCACCTGTGCATCCTGACCCCGGCGCCGGGTTTGACCGCAGCGCCGGGCAGTAACTGAGGGCGGTGCTTCTGCCGCTGCGGGGCCATAGTCGCGAGCGGACCGCTGCCTGGATGCAACGGGAGGGCGGTGCCGATCTCGGCGAGGTATCCAGGAGAACCCTATTGCACAACGCCTAAGAACTACTTAGTCTTTGTTTTTGAATATTTCAAATATATTTGCAGTCTATTTAAAGGCGAAGTATTTCACCGCTCAACTGGATTCTGTGCGCTGATGCAGCGAGCGTTATCCCAAAAAACGGTTTCGTGAAAAGGACTTACGCGGAACTGAAGGCGGTGTTCTTAGGTGGTTTTTACAAGGGTAGTTTTATGGAAACGAACATCTTTACCGGCACCATTCCTGCACTCATGACTCCATGCACCGCACAAGGCACGCCAGATTACGACGCGCTGGTCGCCATGGGCAAAGAGCTCATGGCCGCAGGCATGAGCGCTGTTGTGTATTGCGGATCCATGGGGGATTGGCCTCTTCTCACGGCAGAGCAACGCCAAGAGGGCGTGGCCAGGCTGGTGGCCGCAGGTATCCCGACCATTGTGGGGACCGGCGCGGTGAACTCGAAAGAAGCCGTGGCTCATGCCGCCCACGCTGCGAAAGTGGGAGCACAGGGGTTGATGGTGATTCCTCGGGTGTTGTCGCGCGGCACTTCCCTGGCTGCGCAGAAAGCCCACTTCACTGCTATTTTGGAAGCCGCCCCGAAACTGCCGGCCGTGATCTACAACAGCCCACACTACGGCTTTGCAACTCGCGCCGACATGTTCTTTGAGCTGCGCGCCAAGTACTCCAACCTGATCGGCTTCAAGGAGTTCGGTGGTGCAGAAGGCCTGCGTTATGCCGCAGAGCACATCACCTCGAAAGACAACGACGTCACATTGATGGCAGGTGTCGACACCCAGGTGTTCTATGGTTTTGTGAATTGCGGTGCGACGGGTTGCATTACGGGCATTGGCAATGCACTACCCAAGGAAGTTCTGCTCCTGGTTGAACTGAGCAAAAAAGCAGCCCAGGGGGATGTCGTTGCTCGGCGTCAAGCTCAGGAGTTGGATGCTGCACTGGCCGTGCTGTCGTCCTTTGACGAAGGCACGGATCTGGTTCTGTACTACAAGCACCTGCTGGTCCTCAACGGCAAGAAGGAGTACACGCTGCACTTCAATGCAAGCGATGTATTGACCGACTCACAACGCCGGTATGCCGAATCCCAGTATCAACTCTTTCGCAACTGGTATGCCGCCTGGTCCAAGGGTCTGAGTCATTGATCCAGCGCGAGTCAGCTCCCCGTGGGGAGCTTTTTTTGGGGCATCGATCCAGATCGGAAGCTTGCATCTTCCAGGAACCAGGGTTAGCAGTTTCGCCTGGTTTCCAGGCAAACACCTATTGGATCAATTGAAAAAACTTCTAATATATTTAATATATTTTTGAGATGTATTCAATCTTCTGCGCCTCATTTCGTCAAATCTAAAGAACCTATATGGACGATACAACCCGACCCGCTACCGCCATCAAGCAGCCACCATGGATTGTGCGCTGGGTGCTGGATGCCTCTGATGCGCTGCTGCGCATGGAACGGTGGTTGCTCACCTTCGCGATGTGTTTTCTGACCGCACTCATTTTGCTCAATGTGGTGACACGCTACAGCGGCATGCCGCTGTACTGGGTGGATGAAGCGGCGGTGTACACCGTGGTCTGGCTCACCTTCATCGGTGCTTCGGTCATGACACGCCTGCGACTGGATTTTGCAGTGACGATGCTCACCGATAAGCTGAGCCCTCGCAACGCGCGGCGTGCCAAGGTGATTGCCACGGTCGGAGTGCTGTTTTTTTCTTTGGCGCTCTTTGCGATGTGCTGGCGTTGGATGGATCCCATTGGTATTGCCAGCAAGGGGTTTGATGCCAAGGAATACGCGGCGGAGTCGTTTAACTTTCTCTATACCGAACACACCCAGACGCTGGAGTGGCCGGTCTGGGTGCTGCAACTGATCATGCCGATCTTCGCAGTCTGTATGAGCCTGCATGCGCTTGCCAACCTGTTGGAAGACATGAGCCTCGCACCCAAGCGCCAGCACCCTGGCTTTGCGGCAACCAACCCGGACGCGGTGAACTGACATGCTGACCTCCATTTTCTTCATCGCAATCATGATGGTGGGTGTTCCCATCGGCCTCTGTCTTTGCCTTTCGGGGATTTTTTATATCTACAACACCGAGAACACTGTGTTGCTGCAGTCCTTTCCTTCCCAGATGTTCGGGGGGGTGGACAGCTATGGTCTGATCGCCATACCGCTATTTATCTTGATCGGTGAGGTCATGAACAGCGGCGGCATTACACGCCGACTGGTGGACTTGTCGATGGCTTTTGTGGGCTCCATCAAGGGCGGGCTTGCCTATGTCAATATCCTGGCCAACATGCTGGTGTCATCCATCATTGGCTCCGCAACGGCGCAGGTGGCCATCATGTCGCAGGTGATGGTGCCGGAGATGGAGAAGCAAGGCTACGACAAGACCTTTGCTGCAGGCCTGACCGTGTATGGCGGCATGTTGGGTCCGATCATTCCGCCGTCGGTGATGTTTGTGGTCTACAGCGTGCTGGCCCAGGTCGCGGTGGGCGATATGCTGATCGCAGGCATATTGCCAGGTGTTCTGTTGACGGTGCTGTTCTTTGCAGTCATTGCCTGTATGGGCGTGATCTACAACTATCCACGCAGCCCCAAGCGAACCTTGCTCGAACGGGCCAAGACCGTGCTGGTTTCCAGCCCGACATTGTTGATTCCGCTGGTCATCGTGGGTTCCATCCTCACCGGCTTCGCCAACCCCACGGAGGCTGCCGCTGTGGGCGCGATCAGCGCAGTGTTGGTCGGTCGCTATGTGACCCGTGAATTCAAATACTCAGACCTGGGCGCGATCATGCTGCGCTCGGGCATCTACTCGGCCATCGTGCTGTTTCTGGTTGCAGCAGCGGCAGTGTTCTCGTGGTTGTTGATATACGGCAAGGTACCTCAGATGGTCGCTGCCTGGGTGCAGACCGTGGCGCATGACCCGATTACCTTCCTGCTGCTGGTCAATGTGATTTTGCTGGTCATTGGCACGGTGATCGACGGCATTCCAGGCTTGATCATGACCGCGCCGATTCTTCTGCCCATCGCCACCGAGATCTACCACATCGACCCCCGCCACTTTGGAGTGGTGATCGTCATCAACCTGGTGCTGGGATTGATGACGCCGCCGGTGGGGCTGAGCTTCTTCGTGGCTGCAGCGGTCACTGGTGCCAAGCCGGGTCCCATGTTCATCGTCACGTTGCCATTCTTCATCATCAGTTGCGTGGCACTTGTCATGCTCTCGCTGTTCCCCAGCTTGTCGTTGGGCTTGCTGAACTGATCCGATTCTTCGCCTTGCTTCGCCCTTCCCTCTACGGAGTTTTTCATGACACTCAATCGACGCCACTTTCTTCAGACCACAGCTGTTGCCGCTGCTCCACTGGCCTTTGTGACGCCTTCGCGTGCGGCTGCGGCCAAGGAACTGCGCTTAGGCGTCATCACGCCAGCAGGGCATTCGTGGAATCGCGCGGCGGTGCAGTTTGGTGAAGCTTTGGCGAAAGAAACCAATGGCAGGCTCAAGGTGACCGTTTTTCATTCGGGTCAATTGGGTAATGAGTCGGCCATGATGCAGCAGTTGCAATCGGGTGCACTGGACATGGGGTGGATTCAGGCTGCAGAGCTGGGAACGCGTGTTTCGAGCGTAGCCTCGATCAATGCGCCATATCTTGTCCGATCCACTGCTGCTGTAGCGAAGCTGGTCAAGACGCCTGCAGCCTTGAAATTGCTGGATGTGCTGCCGCGCGAAACCGGCTGCATCGGTTTGGGCTGGGGCATCACCGGCATGCGTGTGGTGTTCTCGAACAAGGAGATCAAGACGCCCAATGACCTCAAGGGTATGAAGCTGCGTATTAATCCGACGCCGGTTTACCGTGACTTTTACCAGTATTTCGGGGCAGCGCCGACTCCCATTCCCACACCTGCGGTGTTCGATGCCATGACCAATGGACAAGTGGATGGGCTTGAGGCGGATATAGAGCTCTCTTGGAGCCAGCG
Source organism: Comamonas sp. GW821-FHT11H03 (assembly GCF_058807955.1). Taxonomy (NCBI): domain Bacteria; kingdom Pseudomonadati; phylum Pseudomonadota; class Betaproteobacteria; order Burkholderiales; family Comamonadaceae; genus Comamonas; species Comamonas sp. GW821-FHT11H03. The sequence continues at coordinate 37,867 of NZ_JBXARF010000007.1, read as the reverse complement.
CTTTGACAAGGTGTCGAAACTGATGATGCCCATGAACGCGCTGTTCATGCCTGTGGCACCACTGTTCTCGGGTCGTATCTGGGCTACGCTGGATGGGAAGGACCGTGACCTGATTCGCCAATTGACCAACCAAGCCTTGGACGGCCAGATCAACGATATCGTGACGACAGAGGTTGGCCTGCTGGAGAAACTCAAGAAGGAGTCGATTGCCATTCGCGATATCAATGCCTTTGACAATAAGCCTGCGATTGATGCCTTCGACAAGATCTGGCTGCCCAAAGCGCCTCAGATTGCAGAACTGCGTGCGGTGGGAGCCAAGCTCTGATTGATGATCAGGGGGCGCCGATTGGGAGGCGCCATGAATATGCACAGCAGGCCGCCCCCCCTGGGAGCGGTCTGCTGTTTAGCTTTCGATAATGCGTCTGGCAAAAGCTTCCAGATAGTCCATCAGGCGGTTGGCGCCGGTAATGGCGGCCGCTTCATCCCCGGTAGAGATACCCTGAGCCAGCTCCAGATGAGCAAGTGCGCCTTCAAGGATATCGCCTTCATGCTGGTAGGCATACCAAAAACGTCTGCACTGCACGATCAGAGGCGTGACGCTTTTGACTGCTGAACGGTTGCGGCTGGCAGTATGGATGATGGCATCGAGCGCATGATCCTCATGCATGTACTCTTCCAGGTTGCCGCGCTTGGCTGCAGCGACCATCTGCTTGGCACATTGGAGGATATCTTTGCGCTGCTGCACCGAGGCTCGCCGGGCAGCGCAAGCCGCCAACAGATTCTCCAGAACCCTGCGTGTCTGGATGACGTCCAGGTGCTCTGCCAGATCAATGTTGGAAACCAGTAGTCCGCGGCGCGGCTGCTGGACGATCAAGTCGATGGAGATCATGCGCAGCAATGCCTCGCGCACAGGCGTCCGGCCCATGCCAGTGCGCTCTGCCAGCTCCGCCTCCACGATGGGACTTCCAGGCTCAAGTTGCATGGTCGACAGCATGGTTTCAATGGCGTCGTAGGCAAGGTCTGCAGCACGGCGCTTCACCGTAGGCAAAGTCTTGGTTTTTGTTGCAGCGGCTTTTACACGTGCAGCTGGCGATTTCTTGGAAGTTGGCATCAAAAAAGCGTGCTGTCGCCATCGTGTCGCAAGAGCAGAGATGGCAGGGTTTTGATTATATTAATCCGATATTTAGAATACATCATGGGCTTGGCGCTTGGTGCAGCCTGTGACAAAACTCTTCATCTGGATCCTTCATCCTCAGCAGAGGCATGCGAGCATGTTCTCATGAGCCTAGTTCAACAGCTGCTGGATGTCACGAAGCAAGGGCTCGGGGATCTGCACATATCCATTGGCTAGACTGCGGCGTCTTGCAGTAAAGCGGCGTTGGGAAGGCAGGCGCGCCCCTTGGCCGGTAATACTCTCGAACAGCTTTTCAGCACGTTGACGCTCTTCGATGAAATTGCCCGGGCTGAAAAATTGGGGATCAAATGCGATAACGATTTCGCCATGACAAGGGGTTGCACCGGCACCGTCGTCGATGCGCAGGGATTCAGCACTGGTCATGTCGCCAATCAATGGCCCTGCCAGCAGCTCGATCATGGTCGACAGGGCTGAGCCTTTGTAGCCGCCAAAAGTCAGCATGGCGCCTTGTTGGAGTACGGTTGTGGCATCGGTACTTGGGGCGCCTTCGGCGTCGACCCCCCAGCCTTCGGGCAGTGCGCGACCGCTTCTTTGGTAGAGCTCAATTTCACCGCGGGCCACTGCGCTGGTCGCAAAGTCAAAAATGTAGGGGTGAGCACCGACCCTGGGCCAACCAAAGGCGATCGGGTTGGTTCCGAAAACAGGTCGGCTTCCGCCCGCAGGGGCCACCCAGGAATGGCTGGGAGTCATGGCTAGGGCCGCAACTCCATGCTCGACCAAGGCTTCGATTTCGGGCCACAGGGCTGAGAAGTGATAGCAGTTGTTGATGGCCAAGGCTGCGATCCCGGTTGTCCGGACCTTCTCGAGCAGTACTTTGCTGCCCATCTCGAAAGCGAGTTGTGAGAAGCCGCGCTGTGCATCGACGGCGACGACGCCAGGTCCGCGGTCGCTGATGATGGGTATGGCATCGCGCACGACAGCGCCATGCTGGAGCGTGCGAGCGCACGATAGAACCCGGTACATGCCATGCGAATGGCACTCGTCGCGCTCTCCCGCTGTGATCACGCGCGCAATGGCTTGCGCATGTTCAGCAGACAGGCCGAGGTGAGTAAATACGCGATAGGCCAGGTTGTGCACCTCATCCAGCGTCAGTGCAGTGTGGCCTGGTTTCGATGCGGTTGTTTGAGCACTTTGGCCAGGGTGGTTCAGGTCGATGTTTGGCATGAGTTCCATGGCGTGCTCCTGTGCTTGGTTATGGACTGCTTGTTGACGTGCCCTGGTTGCGCTGAATGGCAAAGAAGCCTGTCAAGATTGGTGGAAAATTTTCTAAGGATAATTTAAATATATTAACAAGATACTCTATGATTTTCAAAGGCGCTCATATTCCTGACGAGATCGTGCGTTATCTAGGCGTTGCTTGCACTTCCTGGTCGGCTGGAGCTCTGCCATTTCGATCCATAAACACATTAGGAGACAAAGATGCAAATTACTGGCGAAATGCTTATCGGCGCGAGTTCGGTGCGCGGTACAGAAGGACAGCAGCAAGCGTTCGATCCCCGCATGGATCAATTCATCGCAACGCCCACGTTCGGTATGGGAGGGCAGGCCGAAGTGGAACGGGCTGCCCAGTTGGCGGTGCAGGCATTTGATCCCTACCGTCAGCTGTCGCTTGCCAAGCGTGCAGAATTTCTGGAGCTGATTGCCGACAACATCATGGCTTTGGGCGATGCCCTGATCGAGCGCGCCATGGCCGAAAGCGGCCTGCCGCTGGTGCGCCTGCAAGGCGAGCGTGGGCGCACGGTTGGACAGTTGCGGCTGTTTGCCAAGGTGGTGCGCGATGGCCGTTTTATGAGCCCCGCCATCGACCACGCACAGCCCGAGCGCACGCCGCTGCCACGCGCCGACCTGCGCCTGGCCAAGATGGCACTGGGCCCGGTGGCTGTGTTCGGTGCGAGCAATTTTCCGCTGGCGTTCTCGGTGGCAGGGGGCGATACGGCGTCGGCCTTGGCTGCAGGTGCCCCTGTGGTCGTCAAGGCCCACAGCGCCCATCTAGGCACTTCCGAAATGGTGGGTCGAGCGATTCAGAAAGCGGTCAGAGATTTGGGGTTGCCCGAAGGGGTGTTTTCCCTGCTGATGGGAGCCGGGCGCAAGCTGGGTGAAGCATTGGTAGCACATCCTGCCATCAAGGCCGTTGGCTTTACCGGATCGCGCCAGGGAGGGCTTGCGTTGATGCGCATCGCCAACGCACGCCCGGAACCCATTCCCGTCTACGCGGAGATGAGCAGCATCAACCCGGTGTTTCTGATGCCGGCCGCCCTGGCCGCGCGTGCAGAGTCGATAGGGCGCGGTTTTGCCGATTCGCTGACGATGGGGGCGGGGCAGTTCTGCACCAATCCTGGGATGGTGGTGGTCATTGGTGACCGCAATGTGCAGCGCTTCATCGATGCCGCAAGTCAGGCGCTTGCCACCAAGCCGGCCCAGACTATGCTGACGCCGGGCATTCACCAGGCCTTTGATGCCGGCGTTGCCAAGGTTGGTGGTGCGGAAGGTGTGGAGAAAGTTGCACAAGGGCGGCCTGCGGATGGACTGCACAATGCTGCACAGGCCGCGCTGTATGTGACGGATGTGCAGCGCCTGTTGTCATCGCCTGTGCTGCAGGAGGAGATGTTTGGCCCGGCCTCTATTATCATTCGGGCCAGGAATTTCGATGAGGTTCTCCAACTGGCTGAGCAACTGGAGGGCCAACTGACAGTGACGCTGCAGATCGATCCCGCAGACTATGCCGACGCGCAGCGCCTCATCCCCGTGCTGGAGCGCAAGGCGGGACGCATCTTGGCCAATGGTTTTCCGACCGGAGTCGAGGTATGCCACGCCATGGTGCATGGAGGTCCTTTCCCATCCACGTCCAACGCTATGTTCACTTCTGTGGGCGCCAGCGCCATTGACCGCTTTCTACGCCCGGTGTGCTATCAGGATTTGCCGGATGTGCTGCTCCCAGCGGCAGTGCAGCAAGCGAACCCACAGGGACTTGCCCGAGTGATCAATGGCGATCTAGAGGCGCGTTGATTGGTGGCAAGCGCGCTCTGCTGTTTCAAGGAGAGGGCGCTTGCTTGTGTCGATGTGTGAGCGACCAGCTGTGCCGGGCATGTGTTATTTCAGCCAGCCGCGTTTGCGGAAGTACAGCATGGGGCCGACGGCGCTCAGAATCATCAGGGCGACCACGTAGCCGTAGCCGAATTCCCATTCCAGCTCGGGCATGAACCTGAAGTTCATGCCGTAGACGCTGGCAATCAGCGTGGGCGGAAGCAAGGCCACGCTGGCCACCGAGAAGATCTTGATGATCTTGTTCTGATTGATGTTGATGAAGCCGACCGTGGCGTCCATCAGGAAGTTGATCTTGTCGAACAGAAAGGCGGTGTGACTGTCCAGCGACTCGATGTCGCGCAGGATCTGGCGCGCTTCCTCGAACTGCTCGGCATTGAGCATCTTGGAGCGCATCAGAAAGCTCACGGCGCGGCGCGTGTCCATGACGTTGCGGCGGATGCGGCCGTTCAAGTCTTCCTGGCGGGCAATCGCTCCCAGCACTTCCTTGGCCATCTCGTCGGTCACGTCGCCGGATAGCACCATCTTGCTGGCTTTTTCCAGGTCGTCGTAGATGCGCTCCAGCGTATCGGCCGAGTATTCGGCGTCAGCGTCAAACAGCTTGAGCAGCACGTCCTTGGCATCATCGATCAGGCCGGGCGCACGGCGCGCTCGCATGCGCAACAAGCGAAAGACAGGCACATCCTCGTCGTGGATGGAGAACAGCACGCCATGGCTGCGCAGCGCTGCGTTTTGCTGGTTGACGATGAAGGCCACGCGCACCGAGCGGGGGTCTTCGTCGTCGTCGATCAGAAAGTCGCTGCGGATATGCAGCTCGCCGTTGTCTTCTTCGTAAAAACGCGCCGATTCCTCGATATCGTCGTCCATCGCATCTTCAGGGATGGACAGCTCGTAGTGCTGCTTGATCCAGCGCTTTTCTTCAAGGGTTGGCGATTCCAGATCGACCCAGACGGGGCGAAAGCGTTCAAGGTCTGCCAGGGACTCGATTTCTTCCTGAACGAGTCGGCCATTGGCTAGCGTAAAGATGTTGAGCATCAGCTCACTCCCGGTTGTTCTTGAGGTTCTGCAGGGATCAGGGCGCTTTCAACCCCCACAGTCTTTACCGGGAGCTGAAAGCTACCAACTAGGGTAGGTTTCCACGGATGTCTTTCAATAAATCGAAGCCAGTGATTATGCTACGTTGCACTGCAGCATGTCGCGTGCGGCATCGTTGGGAGAGTGGGCAAGCGGGGCTTGTCTCCCGCCTGTCACAGCCCCTTGGTAAATGCGTCGGCCTGCACCAGGTCGGCCCAGGCTCCGGCCTTGGCCTGCGGCGCACGCAGCAGATAGTTGGGGTCGTAGGTCACCACCGTGGGCACGCCCGCAATGTGGTGCGGCTCGGCCCGCAGCCGGCCCAGCGCATCATGGCGGCCCAGCACGGCGCGTGCACTGGCCAGGCCCAGAACCAGTACGCAGTCAGGGCGCAGCTCTCGCAGCAGAGCCTCCAGAGCGGGTTGCAGCGCCTGGGCATGACTGAGGTCGGCATCGGGCGGCGCGCGATGCAGTGCGGCGCTGAAGACGCGCGGTTTTTCCTGCAGTCCGAGGGCGCGCAGCATATTGTCCAGCAGCTTGGCGGCATCGCCCTGCAGCGCCGTCTGGGCGCTGTCGGCCGCAGGCCTTTGCGCCGGGCTCAGCAGGGGCGGGTTGGCGGCAGGCTCCAGCAGGATCAGCCAGCCGCCTTGCTCAGCGCTTTGCACATGCTGAGGCGCATGGGGGTAGACCAGCTGGGCGGGACTGATGGTCCAGCCAAGGCCGGGCTCGCCGGCCGGTCCTGCGGCAGGCTGCTGCACAAACTGACGCGGCTCGTGCGCCCGATGGCCGGACAGGTTCTGGGGCGGTGGGCTGGCGGGCCTGGCGGTCTGGGCGGGCGGCTGGGCCGGTGCCGGCACTGCCTCCGCTGCGGGAGCGGCGGCCTGTACCACAGGCGGGCTTACGGGCGGGCTTGCGGGGGCAGGCGGCGCCACGCGCATTGCCGGCGCCGCGACGGGCAGGGGCTCGGCGACCGGTGCGGCGGCGACAGCAGCCGCTGCTGCGGGTTCCACGGGATCGGGCAGCCAGACGGTAATGCCCATGGCATGCAGCATGGCCCGCTGGCGGGCATCCAGGTTCAGGGCCATAGTTTCAGACTCATGAGCACCGCATGTTCGCGCGGGCCGTTGGGGTTGGGGTAGTAGTTCTTGCGCAGGCCGACTTCGGCAAAGCCGTGCCTGAGATAGACCTCGCGGGCGCGGGCATTGCTTTCGCGCACTTCCAGCCAGATCCATTGGGCATTCTGCTGCCGCGACCACAGCGCCAGTGCATCGAGCAGCACGCGCGCCCAGCCCTGGCGCTGGCAGGCCGGATTGACGGTGATATTGAGCAGATGCACCTCGTCCAGCGCCTGCATGGCGACAAAGTAGCCCAGCAGCTGGTGATCGGCATCGACCAGCAGCTGTATCTGGTAGCCGGCCACCATGGCGTCCTGGAAGTTGCCGCGCGTCCAGGGATGGGCATAGGCCTGCTCCTCGATCGGCAGCAGGGTGTCGAGCCAGAGCGCGGACAGCGGCTCGAAATGCACCAGAGATGCCGCATCCTGGGTGCTGGCGTCGGTGGCGAGTGTGGAGCGGCTGGGCAAGGTCATGAGGTGCTTATCGGGAGGCGGCGTCGGAGGCAGCAGCAGCGGCGGCCTTCTCGGCTTCGCGCTCGGCCGTGGTTTTTGCCACTTTATCGCGGATATAGCGCGGCAGCGCCTCTTCGGCCGGCACCGCGCAGCCTTTTGCCAATAGTGCCGGTGCCAGGCGCAGCATGGCCGTGGCCGTGGGCATGGCGTGCACATGGCGGGCAGCGGGCGCCAGCAACTCGGGGTAGACGGGCTGGGCATTGCCCGCCACGGCATGGCCGGCTGCAGCCTGCAGAGCCTCCGGGGCGCACAGACCGAAGTCCTCGGGCTCGATCCACTGGCCGTCCACATAGCGGAACGCGGCGTGATAGACCTCGTGCATGCGCGCGTCGAGCACGGCCTCGACCTCGGTGCAGCCATGCAGATGACGGGCCTCTTCGGCCACGGTGAGCAGCGAGTCCACGGGCAGCACGGGGACCTTGGCGGCAAACGCCAGACCCTGGGTGATGGCGCAGGCCGTGCGCAGGCCCGTGAAGGAGCCGGGACCGCGCCCGAAGGCAATGGCGTCCAACTGCGCGAAGCTCAGCCCCGCATCCTTCATGAGCTGGCGGATGGCCGGCAGCAACTGGGCCGACGACTGCTGCGCGCCCGGCCCGCTGTGCTGCCAGATGGCATCACCACGCTGGACGGCAACAAACAAGGTATCGGTACTGGTGTCGATGGCGAGAAGATTCATGTTCGGCGGGGCGTCAGCCGCAGGCGGGCTGGAGCGCAATATGGACTGCGCTGGTCTGCACTGGGCTGTAGCAGAGGGCAGCGTAGCCCTGCATTATCGGACGCCCGCCGCCAGCTTGCCGCAGGCGCGGCCAATGCCCGGCATGGGCGAAGCCCGGCGTAGACTCTGGCCCCATGCTGCAGACCCCCTTCTTTCTTCGCAAGACCCTGAGCGCGCTGGGCGCATCGCTGCTGGCGCTGCTGGCCCAGCCCGCGCTGGCGCAGTCCCTGCCTGCCGACACCCGCATTCCCGCCGCCGTGGACGCGGCGCTGCAACGCGCCAAGATTCCACGCGATGCCGTATCGCTGCTGGTGATGAATGTGGACGGCAGATCGCCACCGAACCTGGCCTGGCGCACGCACCAGGCCATGAATCCGGCTTCGGTCATGAAGCTGGTCACCACCTATGCGGCGCTCGACCAGCTGGGCCCGGCCTATGTCTGGCGCACGCCTGTCTATCTGGGCGGCCCGGTGGTCGATGGTGCCCTGCGCGGCAATCTCTACATCCAGGGCCAGGGCGATCCCAAGCTGGTGCTGGAGCGCCTGTGGCTGATGCTGCGCCGCCTGCAAGGCATGGGCATCAAGGTCATCGTGGGCGATATCGTGCTGGACCGCAGCGCCTTTCAGCTGCCCGCGCATGATGCGGCGGTCTTCGACAACGAGCCCTGGCGGCCCTACAACGCCTCGCCCGATGCGCTGCTGATCAACTACAAGGCCGTGGCGCTGAATATTGCTCCTGATACAGGAGCTGGTGTCGCTCGTATTCAGTACGATCCACCAATGTTTGGCATGGAAAACCAGCAAACAGTTGCGCTGGCTGCTCCTATTTCTGATTGCGGCGACTGGCGCAGCAAAATGCAGCTGGACATGAACAATCCGCAGCGCATCGCCTTCAACGGCAGCTATCCGGCAAGCTGCGGCGACAAGAGCTGGTCCATCGCACCGGCGCAGCCCGAGCGCTTTGCGGCCAAGGCCATAGAAGGCATGTGGCGCGAGCTGGGCGGCAAGCTCACCGGCGCCGTGCGCGACGGCAGCGTGCCCCAGGGCCTGCAGCCGGCGTTCCAGCTGGAGTCTCCGGCACTGTCCGAAGTGGTGCGCGACATCAACAAATACAGCAACAACATCATGGCCCAGCATGTGCTGCTCACCCTGGGCATGCAGCGCACCGGCGTGGCCAGCTTCGACTCTGCCAGGCAGTCGCTGGCCCAGTGGTGGGCCGCGCGCTGGGGCAATGCCGAGCAGCCCGTGGTGGACAACGGCGCAGGCCTGAGCCGCAATGCCAGCATCACGGCCAGCGGACTGGGGCAGATGCTGCAGAACGCCTGGGTCTCGCCCGTGATGCCCGAGTTCGTCTCCTCCATGCCCATCGTCGGCGTGGACGGTACGCTGCGCCGCAGCAAGAGCCGGTTTGCGGGCGCGGCCCACCTCAAGACCGGCAGCCTGCGCGATTCGGCCGCACTGGCCGGCTATGTCGACGGTGCCAGCGGGCAGCGCTATGTGCTGGTGGCCATGGCCAACCATGCCAATGCGGCCGCAGCGCGCACGGCCTGGGATGCACTGGTGGACTGGACGGCGGCCCAGTAGTCGCCAGGGGGGGCGGCCGCTCTATCCCTGCTCAACCTGCTCAATCGCCGCCCTTTGCCAGCCTCGACAAACCGGACCCTGGTCCGGTTTTTTGTTGCGTGACAGCACGATGACCAGGCTATTGGGCGTTGGATTTTTGTCCGACCATCGGTAATTGCCCGATAACAACGCGGGGATGAGTGTCGCTACGATGACGCTGAGGAAAAAAGCACGACCGTGCGATTCACAACACCTCAGGAGAACATCATCTTGGCAAGCAAACTCAAACTCTTGGCGGCTGCAATGGCAACGGTGGGCCTGCTGGCGGCCTGCGGCGGCGGAGGTGGTGCCGATACCACCCCCAAGGCCAAGGTCACCTCGGTCAAGGTCATGGGCGACAGCCTCTCGGACAGCGGCACCTTCGGCTTCAAGTTCACGGTACAGGGCTCGGCGCCCACCGGTGCCGGCTCGACCATGATCTGGCCCGAGCGCATTGCCGACCAGTTCAGCCAGAGCTTGTGCGCCCACTTTCGTGCCGGTGACGAGAATCTCACGACTTATCAGGAAGTCGCCACCTGCACCAACTATGCAGTGGGTGGTGGCCGCGTGAACCCGCTGGATGCGCCGACATCGCCCAAGTCGGTACTGGTGCAGATCCAGATCGCATCCAAGGCAGGCTTCAGCGCTGATGATCTCGTCGTCATCGATGGCGGCGCCAACGATGCCGCCGACGTGATCGGGGCACTGATTGCTGCGGCCAAGGGCAATTCGCAGCCGCTGAACGCCATGGTGGCCTGGCTGGATTCCAAGGCTCCTGGCACGTCCACGGCCCTGATGACCCAGGCCGGAGGCGATGCCTCCAAGTTTGCCGGCCTGGCGGCGGGTGCCTATCTGCAGACCCTGGCCAAGACTCTGGCCGGCTCCATTGCGCAGAATGTGGTCGCCAAGGGCGCCACGCGTGTGGCCGTGCTGAATGTTCCCGCCATCACCAAGACACCTCGCTTCCAGATGGTCCTGGCCAGCATTGCCCAGGCCGCAGGCGGCGGGGATCAGGGGGCTGCTGCGGCCGCCAAGCAGGAAGCGTCGTTCGATGCCCTGGTACAGGTCTTCAACAACCAGCTGGCCGCCAGCCTGGCAGGCCTGTCCCAGGTGGCCCTGGTCGACTTCTACACCGAGTTCAAGAGCCAGATCAGCAACCCGGCCCAGTACGACTTCGACAACGTGAAGGACCCGGTCTGCCCGATCACTGGCGTGGACGACAGCGGCCTGCCCACCTATACCTTCCCCACCTGCACGGCAGCGGCCTTGAGTGCGACACCCGGCAAATCCAGCCCTGACTGGTGGCAGCACCATGTCTTTGCCGACAGTTTCCACCCCACGCCTTACGGCCATCAGCAAATGAGCCAGCTGGTTTCCCGCTCTCTGGCCCAGAAGGGCTGGCTGTAAATCCGTCCGCACCTCAATAACAAGGAGACAAAACCATGAAAATTTCTGTGCGGATCATTGCAGCCGCTGCTGCGCTGGCGGCCTGCGGTCTGGCCAGTGCCCAATCGGCCGGAAGCTGGATGGCGCGTGTGGGCGTGACCCATCTGGCGCCCGATGTGAGCAGCGGCAATCTGTCGGCGCCATCGTTTCCCAACACCAAGGTCGACGCCGGCAGCAACACCCAGCTGGGCGGCGGCATCACCTATATGGTGACCGACAATCTGGCGCTGGATGTGCCCCTGGCCACACCTTTCAAGCATGACCTGTCGGGAGCCGGCTCGATTGCCGGCGTGGGCAAGCTGGGCAGTACCAAGGCCATTCCCGTGACCTTGATGCTGCAGTACCGCTTCAATGAAGCGAATGCTCCATTTCGTCCCTATGTGGGCCTGGGCGTGACCTATGCCCATTTCTATGGCGAGAAGACCACGGCCACGCTCAACGGCCTGACGGGGGGCACTCAGGCGAATCCGACCACCGCCAGGTTGGATGACAAGTTTGGTGCCCTGGCGCAACTGGGCTTTGTCTATAACTTCAGCGAACGCTGGTTCGTGGATGCCTCCTACGCAAAGAGCTTTCTGAAGACCAAGATCCACTTGTCTTCGGGCCAGAGCATCAGCGTCAGGCTCAATCCCGATGTGTTTAACCTGGCCGTCGGCTACCGCTTCTGAGGCGCTGAGGGGCACTCATGAAAAAGTCCGGGCATGCCCGGACTTTTTATTGCTGAACCCACTCGGCTGCTCGGCTAAGCAGCGGCCTCTGGGCGGCTGGACTCAGCCCGCAGCCGCCGCACGCTGCAGGCGGTCGCGCACACCTTCCCAGTCGGCGGTGTCTGGCGGGGTTTCGATCCAGATCAGCTTGGCGCCCCAGTCGTCGAAATTGCGCAGCATGCCAAACAGCTCGCGGGCCACGTCACGCGGCTCGTCGGACATGCGGCGCAGCAGCAACTGGGCCGTTGTGACATGGAGGGGGCTGCGGTGATAGATGGCAATATTCCTGCCATCCCGGCCCAGGATGTCCAGCGCCGATTGCAGCTGCCTGGCATCCATGAGCCGCACCTTGGCGTTGGGCGCGTAATGGGCCAAAAGAGTTCCCGAGGCACGCGGGGTATCCGCAGTCAGCTCTTCTTTCGACAGCGGCCGCAGGCCGCAGGCACGCTCGATATCGTCACGTGTGATGGCGCCGGGACGCAGCAGCACGGGCACGCCACGCGTGCAGTCGACGATGGTGGATTCAATGCCCACTTCGCAGGCACCGCCATCGAGTACCAGCAGTTCTTCGCCAAACTCGGTGGCCACATGCTTGGCCGTGGTGGGGCTGACGCGGCCGAACTTGTTGGCGCTGGGGGCCGAGACGCCCCAGACCGGCGGATCAAGCTGCTGGCAGGCCTTGAGCACCGCATGGGCCACGGGGTGCGAGGGGCAGCGCAGGCCCACGCTGTCCTGACCGCCGGTCGATGCCTTGGCGGCATGCGGCAGGCGCGGCAGGATCAGGGTCAGTGGGCCGGGCCAGAACGCATCGATCAGTTGCTGGGCAAAGACCGGTACTTCCTTGGCATAGCGGGTGATGGCGGCGGCGTCGGCCACATGCACGATCAGCGGATGGTTGGCCGGGCGGCCCTTGGCGGCAAAGATCTGCGCCACGGCCGCATCGTTGTCGCTGTCTGCGGCCAGCCCATAGACCGTCTCGGTGGGCAGGCCCAGCAGCCGGCCTTGCTGCAGCGCAGCCGCAGCGGCGTGCACCGAGGACTCCAGCGTTCCATCCAGAATCACGTGTTTTCCTTAAAACGCAGCAATGCCGAGGATTTCAGCGGCCTTCAAAGCGGTTTCACGCGCTTTTTCGGGGCTTGCCGCGGTGATGTTCAAGTGACCCATTTTGCGGGCCGGCTTGGCATCGACCTTGCCGTACAGATGCAGGTGGGCACCGGGCAGGGCCAGGACCTGGTCCCAGGCCGGAGCCTGTGCAGTGCCGTCGTTCTTGAACCACAGGTCGCCCAGCAGGTTGAGCATGACGGTGGCGCTGTGCTGGCGCGGCTGCACCAGGGGCAGATTGGTCATGCAGCGCACCTGCAGCTCGAATTGCGACACATCCATCGCGTTCTGGCTGTAGTGGCCGCTGTTGTGCGGGCGCGGGGCAATCTCGTTGACCACCAGCTGGCCGTTGTCCAGCACAAAGAATTCCACGCAGAGCACGCCCACGTAATCGAGGCCGATAGCTACGGACTTCGCAGCGGCTACCGCTTGCTCGGCCTGTGCTGCGGGCACGTTGCCTTCGTAGACCTCGGTCACGGCCAGAATGCCGTCGCGGTGCAGATTGCGCTGCACGGGCAGGTTGACGATGTCGCCATTGCGGCCGCGCGCTACGATGACCGAGCATTCATGCGCCAGCGGCAGCATTTTTTCGAGCACGCAGGCCACCTGCTTGAGCTCGCTCCAGGCCTTGACCAGCTCGTCGCGGGTCTTGACGCGGATCTGACCCTTGCCGTCATAGCCCATGCGTGCGGTCTTGAGAATGCCGGGCAGCAGCGCGTCGTTGACGGCCGCCAACTGCTCGGCCGTCTCGATCACGGCATAGGGGGCGCAGGGCACGCCGCACTTCACGAAGTGGGCTTTCTCGGCAGCGCGGTCCTGGGCGATCGCCACGGCAGAGCCGGCGGGCGATACGGGCAGGCTCTCGGCCAGCTTGTTCAGCGAGCCGGCGGGCACGTTTTCGAACTCGGTGGTCACGGCTGCGCAGAGTCTGGTCAGCTCGGCCAGGCCCTGGGGGTCTTCGTAGCCGGTGCGCACATGCTGGTGGCTGACCAGGCCGGCAGGGCTGGTCTCGTCCTTGTCCAGCACGGCGGTGAAATAACCCATGGCCTGTGCGGCATGGGCAAACATGCGGCCCAGTTGACCGCCGCCCAGCACGCCGAGCGTCGCACCCGGCAGAATGGGGGCCCCCACGTTTGCCACTGCGTGTGCAGCACTGCCCCCCAAGGGGGCCTTCGCGCCTTGGGACGGCCCGGTGGCGCTCATTGCTTGCGTGTCGCGGTCGCTCATGCGTTCACCGGCAGGGTCATGTTGCGGGCCGCGTCGGTCTGCTCGGCGCGGAAGGCTTCGAGCTTTTTGCGCAGCTCGGCATCCTCGTTGGCCAGCAGGGCCACGGCAAACAGGGCCGCATTGGCCGCACCGGCATTGCCGATGGCAAAGGTGGCCACGGGCACGCCCTTGGGCATCTGCACGATGGAATGCAGCGAATCCACACCCTGCAGGTGACGGCTGGCCACGGGCACGCCCAGCACCGGCACGGTGGTCTTGGCGGCAATCATGCCGGGCAGGTGGGCAGCACCGCCGGCGCCGGCAATGATGGCCTTGAGGCCTCGGTCGGCGGCAGCTTCGGCAAAGCGGAACATGTCGTCCGGCATGCGGTGGGCCGATACGACCTGCGCTTCAAAAGCGATACCGAATTGCTGGAGGATGGCAACTGCGTGTTGCATGGTGTCCCAGTCGCTGCTGGAACCCATGACTACGCCAACTTGGATGGGGTTCATGTTCTTCAGGGCGCTGCCGCCCGGCCTAGTGGAACCCCCGATTTTACGGTTTCGCTGCATTGCCGGCCGACTGTGGGGCATAGCCGTCCGGGCAAAGCAACTATGACTCCCGGATGTGGGCCGCCGCGTTATCGCGTGCAAAGCCCAGCACGCGGTCCCTGAAGAGATGGATGACCCAGGCCAGCGTGACCAGTATCTGCAGGCTCAGAGAAGCCCAGGGCACATAGCTGAGCCAGGCGCCGACTTGCTCTAGGCCGTCCGGCGAGCTCATCCACATGGCCACCACGGGCTGAACAAACATGGCGCCCGTATGGCCGCCCATGCCATAGGCCAGCAGCGGAGCGGCGATGTTGAGGATCAGCCAGGCGATGACAAACGAGGCCAGGGGGGACTTGAGTCTGCCCACCAGCAGGGCGAAGCCGGTCAGCAGCAGGCAGTCGCGCAGCAGATGCAGGCACAGATAGAAGGTAAAGCTGTTGAGCTTGCCGCTGATGGCCGCCTCAAGTGACTGGGGGGCGAACAGCAGCAGCAAGGCCATGGCAAAGCCCAGTAGCAGGCTGACCGGCCACAGCGGCAGTGCCTCCAGCGCCTCGCGCCAGCGCTGGCGCGAGGCCGACCATTGCACCTGGCGCCAGGCGCGCAGATGCTGGTCCATATGCTGCAGGGCGACATAGGCGGTGCCGATCAGCGCGATCCAGGCGGTGCTGCTGAAAAATTCGGCAATGCCCAGGTTGAGCGAGCCGGCTGCGAAAAATCCCGCCAGTGCCAGGCCCAGAGGCCAGGCCCAGGGCAGGGTGCGCACATCGAGTCGGGTGCATAGCTGGCGCCACAGGGCCAGCAGCCCCAGGCCCAGCACCAGGGTGCCGGCCAGATAGGCCAGGCCCAGGCCGCCCACGTCCAGGCCCCACCAGAACACCGGCTCGACGTCGAAGTCCACAATGGCCTTGTAGACAGGGGTGATAAAGGGGCCGGGTGCGAAGAACAGGATCAGCAGAGGCATCAGTGCTGCTCGCCGGCGATTGATAGGCCTGTCCCTCAGCCCCCAGCTCATGAGCACGGAGTTCATGGCCCAGGTCTGCAGGCCCAGGCCCCAGATCACGGCCAGGCCAATCGTGTGTTGCAACTTCAGGGGCTCCAGCGCCCAGAAGTGGGTCACACCCGCCACGGCCAGCGCAAACCACAGCACATAGAGCCAGGCAGGCAAGGTGGCGCCCAGCAGCTTGCCCCAGGCCATCTGCCAGGGGGTGAGCACGGACAGGCGTTGCCAGTCCCAGGTGTTCTGGCTGGCTTCCTCGGCCAGGCTGCGCCCGGCCAGCACGCTGCCATAGATGATGGCAGCCAGGTACAGGCCGGCAATGGCGGTCATGCTCAGCGTGCCGGGCAGTCCCTTGGCAGAGGACAGGGCGAAGGGCAGGGCCAGGATGAGCAGGCTCAGGCCCAGGCTCCAGGCCAGCAGCGAGGGGCGCCAGTTCAGCCAGAGCTGGCGCTGGAATTCGGGATTGCGTTGGCTCATGCTTGCTCCTGACTTTCGGTATCGCGGGCCTGGGCCGTGCGGGCATAGCGGTCCTGCAGCCGCTCGCGCACCGGGTACAGCGCGGCGATGGGAATGCCGGCCTGCACCATCTGGGCCAGCCATTGGGCGCGTGCGCTGGCGCCAGCAGGCAGCCACAACTGGATCGGACGGCGGCCCGTGGTGTCGAAGTCCTGCACCGAGGCGCTCAGCAAGGCCTGACGCAGGCGGGCCTCAAGGCCTTCGCTTTGCTCCATGGCCACTTCCAGTGCATAGAGCTGGGGCTGCTGGCCAACTGCGACGGGTTGGCCTGGGCCGTGGGCGTTTTGCAGTGCCTCATGGCTTTCGATGCGGCCGTCGCGGATGCTCAGGATATGGGTGCAGTACTCGTCCAGCTCGCTGAGGATGTGGCTGGAGACGATCAGAGTCATGCCCTGGGCCTGAAGCTGGCGAAACAGCGTCGAGAGGCTGCTGCGCGCATCGGGGTCGAGGCCGCTGGCGGGCTCGTCGAGCAGCAGCACGCCGGGCTGGTGGACGATGGCCTGGCCGATCGCCACGCGCTGGCGCTGGCCGCGCGAGAGCTCGGTCGGGTGGCGGTGCAGCAGCTCCGTCAGGCCCAGTTGCTGGGCCACCTGCTGCACGCGGCCATCCACGTCGGCGGGCGCAGCGCCCATGGACAGGGCCGAGTACTGCAGGCAGCGCATCACGCTGAGCCGGTCGTACAGGCCATAGAAATCCGAGAGATAGCCCAGGTGGCGGTGCACTTCGCGCGGCTGCTCCTCGACCGACAGGCCTTTGACGCGGATATGGCCAGACAGCGGCTGCTCCAGTCCGGCAATGCAGCGCATCAGCGTGGATTTGCCGGCGCCGTTGGGGCCGACGAGTGCCGTCACGCTGCCCGCAGCGATGGACAGGCTCACGCCGTCAAGGGCGCGGTGGCCCGGATATTCAAACACCAGTTGTGAAACTTCAATCAAGTCTGCGCTCCTTGGTTCGCGATCAATATAGCCCAGGGGCGCGAGGCACTGTGGGGTGGTCACTCTTTAAACCGTAGCTGCTTGCGCATGCCGTTCATTGATTGCCGGCATAAAACACCTTGAGTTGACCTTGAAACATGCGCAAGCTGCTCCCATCTGAGTAGCAAAGACCCGGTCCATTCTGGTCTATGGCTTGCGCTCGCGCATTTGCGTGGAGAATCGCAGCATCGTGCGGTGGGCACTCTGCTGGAGTGGCCGGTTCGCAGACTTTTCAGCGCCGCTGCCCGCGTGGCAGCGCACAAGCAGCATTGGGAATCACATGATTGACGTCACCCTCGAGAATTTTGAAGCCGAAGTCGTAGCCGCCTCCATGGCTGTGCCCGTGCTGGTGGACTTCTGGGCGCCCTGGTGCGGCCCCTGCAAGACGCTGGGTCCGGTGCTGGAGAAGCTGGAAGTCGCCTATGAAGGCCGCTTCAAGCTGGTCAAGATCGACTCCGATCAGGAGCAGCAACTGGCCAGCATGTTCGGCATCCGCTCCATCCCGACCTGCGTGCTGATGATCGGCGGCAAGCCCGTGGACGGTTTCATGGGTGCCCAGCCCGAGGGCAAGCTGCGCGAGTTCCTGGACAAGCATCTGCCCTCGGAGGGCGAGCTGGCGGCCGAGGCTGACGCCGACGAAGCCCAGGCCCTGCTGGAGTCCGGTGACACCCAGGCGGCGCTGCAGAAGCTGGCCGATGCGCTGGCGGCCGATCCGGCCAACGACGATGCGCGCTTTGACTATGTGCGCCTGCTGATCGCCACCGGCAGCTTCGAGGAAGCTGCGGCCCTGCTGGCCGAACCCATCAAGCGCATTCCCCAGCCGCTGCGCTTCGAAGCGCTGAACCAGTGGCTCAAGGCGCTGGAATTTGCCGTGCAGGACGACAATGCCGATGTGGCCAAGTACGACGCCGCCATCGCTGCCAACAAGCGCGACTTCGACGCCCGCTTTGGCCGTGCGCGCGCGCTGCTGGCCCACAGCCGGTGGACCGACGCCATGGACGAATTGCTGGAAATCCTCATGCGCGACAAGACCTGGAACGATCATGCCGCGCGCAATCTGATCGTCGGCGTGCTGGAGCTGTTGACCCCGCCCAAGCCCAAGAAGCAGGACGCCGTGCCCGGCAAGACCGGCGGCGGCATCGAGCTGCTGGGCAAGAACAGCGCCGAGCAGGATGAGGCCACGGCCATGGTCAATAGCTACCGTCGTCGTTTGAGCATGGCGTTGAACTAGAGACTCCCCCTGAGGCGCTGCCCGCCTTCCCCTAGCCGGGCGCCCCTAGCCGGGTGCCCCTCTCCGGGCGTCCCTCTCTCTACGCGCTTCGCGTTATGGGAGGGGGATGACAGCCTCCCTGCGCGGCGGTGGGGGGCGTCCAGGTATTGCTCGCTGTCCCCTGCTTTTGGGGGCGCCAGTTTTGGCGATTGCGTTGAACGAGACTCGCGATGGATCAGATCTTTTCAGTGGCCTTTCCGGGCCTCTTTGTTTATCTGGGGCTGGCGCTGGCATTCGCGGTGCTGGCGGCCGTGCTGCGCTCTCCACGCTTCAAGGGCTGGCGTGGCGAGCGGGCCGTGCAGGCGGCGATTCGCCGGCAGCTCAATCCGCTGATCTATGTGGACATGCATAACGTCACCCTTCCCACGGCGGATGGCGGCAGCACGCAGGTCGACCATCTGATCTTTTCGCCCTATGGCCTGTTTGTGCTGGAAACCAAGAACTTCCAGGGCTGGATTTTCGGCACTGAAAAGCAGCGTGAATGGACGCAGCAGATTTTCAGGAAACGCAGCCGCTTCCAGAATCCTCTGCGCCAAAACTACAAGCACATCAAGACCTTGCAGTCGCTGCTGGACATTGCACCCGAGCATCTGCACTCGGTGATCGCCTTTGTGGGCGACTGCGAGTTCAAGACCGAGATGCCGGCCCATGTCACACGCGGCCTTGGCTTTGTCGGCCATATCCAGAGCTTTACCCAGCCCGTGTGGAGCCCCGAGCAAATGCAGGCGCTGCTGGACAAGCTCAACGAGCTGCGGCTGCAGCCCGGTCGTGCCACCGACAGGCAGCATGTGGCGCATGTCCGGCAACTGCAGGCGGCCAGCAAGGCGCGCAAACCCCGCAAACCCAGGCTGGAGCCGGCGGCAGAAGCCTCGGCCCAACTGGTCAGGCCGCCCGCACCCGGGACGGTGGATATTCTGCTGGAGCCTGTCATGTCGGCGCCGCCTTCGGCTGCAGTCGATAGGGAGCTGTCAGCGCAGGTACAGCCCACCCAGCCAGCCGTTGCGGCTCCTGCCAAGATGGTTGACACTGCGGCAGATGCAGCAGAGCCACTCTGCCCGCAGTGCGAATGGCCGCTGCGCAAGTTGCTGATGCAGCGCGGGCCGCTGGCGGGGCAGGCCGTCTGGCGCTGTACCAATGCGGCGGCCTGCAGTTTTGTGCGCGGGCACGTCTGATACTTCTGAAATATGAGCTGTCAGCGCTTTTTCTGTCTGTGCCGATGGCCAGAGAGGTGTTTGTGATGACTGCTTTCTCGAACCTGCGCGCCTTGCTTGGTCCGGCACTGGGGGTGCTCTTGCTGTTGGGCGTCCTGGCTGGCGCCGCTGCAGATGCAGGGAGCGCGGCGTCTGAGGGCGAGGCCATGGCCGCCGTGCAAGCACCACTGCTCAATACCTATTGGAAGCTGGTGCAGCTGGGTGATGGCCCGTATGTCAGCGCCTATGACAACCAGCCCGAGCCGCATCTGGTGCTGGAGGTCGGCAGCGGCCGCTTTCATGGTGCAGGCGGCTGCAATCGCCTGCGCGGCAACTACAGCCTGGACGGGCGCTGGCTGCGTTTTTCGGCGGTGGGCAGCACCCGCATGGCCTGTGTGCAGGGCATGCGCCGGGAGCAACTGCTGATGGCAACCCTGGCCCAGGTCAGCAGCTATGCCGTGCAGGGGCAGAAGCTGGTGCTCAGCGATGCCGAGGGGCGTGCGCTGCTACGGTTCGAGGCCGTGTATCTGCGCTGAACCTCAGTGCGTCAGTTGCGGGCTGGTGGACTTGAGTGACGGGGCATTGCCCAGCGAACGAATCGGTATGCCCATGTCCTGCGGAATCTCGCCCGACAGCTGCAGCGCCAGATAGCGGGTGCAGCACACGCGCAAGAAAGAGCTGAAGTTGCTCACCGCTTTGCGCTCTGCCAGCAGCTCGTCGTAGAGCTTGGTGCAGAGCTGGGGAACGGTATAGCCGTCCCGCGCGGCAATCTCTTCGAGTACCTGCCAGAACAGGTTTTCCAGCCGGATGCTGGTCGCCACTCCATGCAGGCGGATGGAGCGGGCCCGGTGGGCCCAGAGCTGCGGATCGGCGCTGATAAAGACCTGGCACATGGCGCGACTCTCCAAAACAAAACCGGGCCATGGTGTGGCCCGGTGAGTGCGGCGTCAAGTGGGTGACTCTTGAATTGATAGCTTGCTGCGCTTGATGGGAAAGCGCTGAAGGCCAATTTCAGTGTGAGATCTTCGTGCCCAGCAGCGCGAGAAACTGTGCAATCCAGGCCGGATGAGCGGGCCAGGCCGGAGCGCTGACCAGATTGCCTTCGGTATGGGCCTGGTCGACGGGAATGTCGGCATAGCTGCCTCCGGCCAGTTCCACCTCGGCGCGGCAGGCGGGATAGGCCGAGCAGGTGCGGCCCTTGAGCACGCCGGCCCCGGCCAGCAGTTGCGCGCCGTGGCAGACGGCGGCCACGGGTTTGTTGGTGTCGAAGAAGTGACGAACGGCCGCGCGCACGCTTTCATAGCCGCGCAGATACTCGGGGCCGCGGCCGCCGGGGATGACCAGCGCGTCGTACTGCTCGGGCTTCACATCGGCAAACGTGGCGTTGAGCGTGAAGTTGTGGCCGGGCTTTTCACTATAGGTCTGTGCGCCTTCAAAGTCGTGGATGGCAGTCTTGATCTGGTCGCCGGCCTTTTTGTCGGGGCAGACGGCGTGCACGGTATGGCCCACGGCCAGCAGGGCCTGGAACGGGACCATGGTTTCATAGTCTTCGCAGTAGTCGCCGCAAATCATCAAAATCTTCTTGCCTGCCATGGTCTGTCTCCTGTTGAAGTGTCAAACCATTGTGGACAGGCATGCGGTGCTGCGGGTATTAACGGGCTACTACATTTTGGCGGCTGGGTAGTGTGTGCCGTAGTCCGACGAACGCTGGTACAGCGTCAGTCCGAACTGCGGCAGCACGCCGATCAGATGATCGAAGATTTCGCCCTGTATGCCTTCGTACTCCACCCAGACGGTGGTGTTGGTGTAGCAGAACAGCTGCAGAGGCAGTCCGGTGGGCGATGTCTCCATCGTGCGCACCATGAGGAACATGCCCGGGCCTTTGCCAATGCGCGGGTGGCCCATCAGATAGGCGTAGGCATAGGCCTTGAAGGCGGCCAGATTCGTCACCTGGTGGGCGGCGATGGCCTGGGTAGGCATGGCGGCCTCGGCCGCGCCGGGCATGGCCTGCAGGCCGTCACGCTCGCTCCAGTAGGGTTGCAGCAGGGCGATATGACCCATGCCTGCGCGTTCCTCGGGCGAGAGCAGATGCACGGTGTTGGCGTCCAGGTTCAGCGAGCGCATGATGCGGCGTCCGCCCGAGTCGAACATGCCGCGCCAGTTCTTGAAGCTGTCCGTCATCAGCCGCCAGGTAGGGATGGTGGTGATGGTCTTGTCCCAGTTCTGCACCTTGACGGTATTGAGCGCGATATCGGTCACAAAGCCATCGGCACCGACCTGGGGCATCTCTATCCAGTCGCCTACGCGCAGCATGTCGTTGCTGCCGAGCTGAACGCCTGCGACAAAGGAGAGGATGGTGTCCTTGAACACCAGCATCAGCACGGCCGACATGGCGCCCAGGCCCGAGAGCAGCAGCAGCGGCGAGCGGTCCATCAGCGTGGCCACGATGAGCACCACGGCAAAGCTGCAGACCAGCAGCTTGCCCAGTTGCACATAGCTCTTGATGGAATGGGTCTGGACGGCGGCCTTGCGCGCCTCGTCGCGTTCGTGGGCCTCGTTCGTGGCATTGAGCAGATCGCACAGCACGCGCGCCAGATGGTAGAGCGTGAAGGCCACCGCCACATTGGTGATCAGCGTGGTCCAGCGCGGCTCCAGATGCGGCACGCCCTGGATGCCGAACTGCACGATCAGCGAGGGAACGACCTTGGCCAGGCGGCGCAGCACCTTGTCGTGCATGAGGATCTGGGCCCAGCCGGTCTTGAGGGTGTCGCGCATACGGCGAAAGACCTTGAGCCCCAGCCACTGGGTCAGCCAGCCGGCCACAAGGGCGGTCAGGGCCAGGACGCAGAGCGAGGCCAGAATTTGCATGGCGGGATTCCAGTCAGAAACAAAAGACCAGCGGGAAAGCAAGAGCAGCTCCTCAGAAGAATGGACCGGGGCAGGAGCGCAAGTCTGGCAACTTCGGGCAGAAGGCAGGCGATGGCGTCGGGCACGGAAACAGGCCGGTCAGACCGGCAGCCGTGCAAAAAGTTCAGCAATGTGTGAACAACCACTAGCTTACGCAAAGCCTTATTTCCCAGCGTGGCGTGCAGGAAGGTCGCCCGGATGGCGCAGCGGGTTTTGCGGTAATGCGGGGCTAAACCGGCGCAAGCGGTCGGGCAGCCTAAAATCCCTGCTGATTTCAGATTTCTACCTTGCCGGATCCCAAGTGGGGCTGGCGGCCACTGCACTGCACCATGCAAGAAAAATTCAACCACATCGAGGTCGAGCGCGCCGCGCAAGAACACTGGCAAGCCAAGGACGCCTACCGCGTCAGCGAAGACGGAAGCAAGCCCAAGTACTACGCCTGCTCCATGCTGCCCTACCCCAGCGGCAAGCTGCACATGGGCCATGTGCGCAACTACACCATCAACGACATGCTCACGCGCCAGCTGCGCATGAAGGGTTACAACGTCCTCATGCCCATGGGCTGGGACGCCTTCGGCCTGCCTGCCGAGAACGCCGCGCTGAAGAACAAGGTGCCGCCTGCCAAGTGGACGTACGAGAACATCGCGTACATGAAAAAGCAGATGCAGGCCATGGGTCTGGCCATCGACTGGAGCCGTGAGGTCGCCACCTGCGAACCCGAGTACTACAAGTGGAACCAGTGGCTGTTCCTCAAGATGCTGGAAAAAGGCATTGCCTACCGCAAGACCCAGGTGGTGAACTGGGACCCGGTGGATCAGACCGTGCTGGCCAACGAGCAGGTCATTGACGGGCGCGGCTGGCGCACCGGCGCTTTGGTGGAAAAGCGCGAGATCCCTGGTTACTACCTGGCCATCACCCACTACGCCCAGGAGCTGCTGGACCATGTGCAGCTCGGCAACGAGAAGGCCACTTTGAACGGCTGGCCCGACAAGGTGCGCCTGATGCAGGAAAACTGGATCGGCAAGTCCTCCGGCGTGCGCTTTGCCTTCACCCATGACATCAAGGGTGCAGACGGCCAGCTGATCCAGGACGGCAAGATGTATGTCTTCACCACGCGTGCCGACACCATCATGGGCGTGACCTTCTGTGCAGTCGCCCCCGAGCACCCGCTGGCGCTGCATGCGGCGGCCTCCAGCCCCGAGCTGGCAGCCTTCATCGAGGAGTGCAAAAAGGGCGGCACCACCGAAGCCGAGCTGGCCGCCAGGGAAAAGGAAGGCAAGCCCACGGGCCTGTTCGTCACCCACCCCATCACCGGCGCGCAAGTCGAGGTGTGGATCGGCAACTATGTGCTGATGAGCTATGGCGACGGTGCCGTGATGGGCGTGCCCGCCCACGACGAGCGCGATTTCGCCTTCGCCAACAAGTACGGCCTGCCCATCAAGCAGGTGGTGTCCGTGCAAGGCCAGGCCGCTTATGACGACAAGCAGTGGAGCGACTGGTACGGCGACAAGGAGCGCGGCGTACTGATCAACTCCGGCGATCTCGACGGTCTGAGCCACAAGGATGCGGTGCAGGCCGTGGCCAAGATCGTGGGCGACAAGGGCCTGGGCGAGCTCAAGACCACCTGGCGTCTGCGCGACTGGGGCATCAGCCGTCAGCGCTACTGGGGCACCCCCATCCCCATCATTCATTGCGCCGATTGCGGTCCTCAGCCCGTGCCCGAGAAGGACCTGCCCGTGGTCCTGCCCCAGGATCTGGTGCCCGATGGCTCCGGCAATCCGCTGGTCAAGTCCGAGGCCTTCCACGCCGGCGTGGTCTGCCCCTGCTGCGGCAAGCCCGCCCGCCGTGAAACCGACACCATGGACACCTTTGTGGATTCGTCCTGGTACTTCATGCGCTACTGCGACGCCAAGAACAGCGAGCAGATGGTGGCCGATGGCGCCGATTACTGGATGCCCATGGACCAGTACATCGGCGGCGTGGAGCACGCCATCCTGCACCTGCTGTACGCGCGCTTCTGGACAAAGGTCATGCGCGACCTGGGTCTGGTCAAGATCGACGAGCCCTTCAGCAAGCTGCTGACCCAGGGCATGGTGCTCAACCACATCTACAGCCGTCGCACGGCCAAGGGCGCCAAGGAATACTTCTGGCCCAAGGATGTGGAGCATGTGTTCGACGAGTCCGGCAAGATCATCGGCGCCAAGCTGAAGGTCGAAGTGGACAGCGCCGACGGCCTGCTGCCCGTGGGCACCGCCATCGACTACGAAGGCGTGGGCACCATGTCCAAGTCCAAGAACAACGGCGTGGACCCTCAGGATCTGATCGAGAAGTACGGTGCCGACACCGCACGTCTGTACACCATGTTCACCTCGCCGCCCGAGCTGACGCTGGAGTGGAACGATGCCGCCGTTGAAGGCAGCTATCGTTTCCTGCGTCGCGTCTACAACTTCGGCAGCAAGCTGACAGGCATGGACATGGCTTCCGCGGTGCAGGGCGTGGCCGGTGCCAAGTCGCTCGATGATGTGGAGTTCGGCAAGGCAGCCAAGGCCCTGCGTCTGGAAATCCACAACGTGCTCAAGCAGGTCGAGTACGACTACTCGCGCATGCAATACAACACCGTGGTCTCCGGCGCAATGAAGATGATCAATGCGCTGGAAGACTTCAAGGCCCTGGATGACGCCGGCGCCAAGGTGGCGCTGATCGAAGGCTTCGGCATTCTGCTGCGCGTGCTCTACCCTGCAACGCCCCACCTGGCGCATGTGCTGTGGAGCGAGCTGGGCTATGCCAACCACCTGGGCGATCTGCTCGACGCCCCCTGGCCGCAGGTCGACCCCAAGGCTCTGGTGCAGGACGAGATCTCGCTGGTGCTGCAGGTCAACGGCAAGTTGCGCGGTGCGATCCTGGTGTCCGCCACAGCCGACAAGGCGGCCATCGAGGCGGCGGCGCTGGCCAATGAGGAGTACCAGAAGTTTGCCGAAGGCCGCGAGCCCAAGAAGATCATCGTGGTGCCGGGTCGCCTGGTGAATATCGTGGTGTAACCGGAGTCTCCCCCTGAGGCGCTGTGCGCCTTCCCCCTCTCTCGCTTCGCGGGAGGGGGACAATACCTTCGCTGCGGGGCGGCCCTTGCTCGGTATTTCTGGAGCAAGAGTCGATGCTCGCAGCAGGGCTTGAAGATTAGAGGACAGTTGATGCAAAAACGTACGCTGCTGGCCGCGATGGCCTTGACGCCTTTGCTGGGAGCCTGCGGCTTTCGCCTGCGCGGTGCGCCGAATTTTGTGTTTCGCTCCATTTACGTGCAGTCGGGGCGTGGTGCGCCCGTGGGCACCTTGCTGCGTCGCAGTCTGGAGTCGGCCAGCGACAAGTTGACCGTGATCAAGGACCCGGCTTCGCCCGATACGGCCGAAGTGATCTGCCAGATCATCAGCGAGCTGGCCCAGCGCGTCATCATCGGCTCCAATGTGGCCGGTCAGGTGCGTGAAATCGAGCTGCGCCTGATTGTGCGCTTCTCGCTGCGCACGCCCGGCGGCGACGAGCTGATCGAACCCGTCGAAATTCGCCAGATCCGCAACGTGACCTATAACGAAACCAATGCCTTGTCCAAGGCGGTGGAAGAGGAAATGCTGAACAAGGATATGCGCAACGACATCGTGCAGCAGATCATTCGCCGCCTGGCTGCGGTCAAGAGCCTGCAGGTGTCATAAGCCATTGCCTGAGTCGCCGCGCGGCGGGACGTCGCCTGCCGCCCCCTGGCGGAGGCCGCGAGCCGTCAGCGATGACCTGCTGAATTTGATAGCTGCTGGCGCTTGAAATCAGGGCATTTCAGATACTTTTAATAGAAAAATTTTCTCCATGCAGCTTGCGCTGAATCAGCTTCCCTCCCATCTGGCCAAGGGCTTGCGCTCGCTCTATGTGCTGCATGGCGACGAGCCGCTGCAGCAGCAGGAAGCGGCCGATGCGATTCGTACAGCGGCGCGTGCTCAGGGCTATACCGAGCGCAGCAGCTATACCGTCATGGGCGCGCACTTTGACTGGGGCGGCGTGCTGGCGGCAGGAGGCAGCCTGAGCCTGTTTGCGGACAAGCAGATTCTGGAAATTCGCATCCCCAGTGGCAAGCCCGGCAAGGATGGCAGCGCCGCGCTGCAGCAGCTGGCCAGCAGCGCTCAAGGCAACGACAGCACGTTGACCCTGATCAGTCTGCCGCGCCTGGACAAGGCCACCAAGACCGGGGCCTGGTTTGCAGCGCTGGACGGCAACGGCGTCTCCATCCAGATCGACCCCGTGGAGCGCGGCGCGCTGCCGCACTGGATTGCCCAGCGTCTGGCGCTGCAGAATCAGCGTGTGGCCGCAGGTGAAGAGGGGCAGCGCACGCTGCAGTTCTTTGCCGACCGCGTGGAAGGCAATCTGCTGGCCGCGCACCAGGAAATTCAGAAGCTCGCCCTGCTGCACCCCGAGGGCGAGCTGAGCTTGGCGCAGGTGGAGCAGGCCGTGCTCAATGTGGCGCGCTATGACGTGTTCAAGCTGTCCGAGGCCGTGCTCTCGGGCCAGGTGGCGCGCAGCATGCGCATGCTGGATGGCCTGCAAGCCGAAGGCGAGGCCGAGGTGCTGGTGCATTGGGCGCTGGCCGAGGATATTCGCAACATCAAGCGGGTCAAGGACGCCATGGCGGGCGGCAAGCCCCTGCCCATGGCGCTGCGCGAAAACCGCATCTGGGGCCCCAAGGAGAGGCTGATGGAGCGGCTGCTGCCGCGTGTCAGCGATGCACGCGCAGCCGAGTTGCTGCAAGCTGCCCATGCGGTGGACGGCATTGTCAAAGGCCTGCCCAGCGAGGGCTGGCCACGCGACAGCTGGCAGGCCCTGCGACAGCTGGCCATGCAGCTGGCGACAATAGGGAACACCCCCTGAGGCGCTGCGCGCCTGGGCAGCCCCGCCTGGGCGGCCCCGCCTTCCCCTCTGTCTTCGGGGGGGCGGCACCTTCGTTGCGGGGCGGCGCGGCGCGGCCGGCGTAGGCCCTTCCTCGGTGTCCTTCGCGCTAGAGCTGAGTCGGTTTTTTGCGCTGTGCTCGGCTCAGTGCACCTTCTCCAGTTGTATCTGCGCTTTGTCCGCCCAGGCTCGGAGGTTGTCCAGCAGGTCCTTCTGGCTGAAGGAGCAGCTTTCCTCGGTGAACAGCGCGCTGGATTCGAGCCGGTCCAGTAGATTGAGCAGCACCTCGCCATAGCGTGGCGGCAGCGCCTGCAGCAGTGCGGTTGCGGCGCGTGCCTGCTGGCCGAGGGCGCTGGCGCTGATCTGCGAGTGGGCGAGCTGCTCGAATCCGCTGCGCAGTTGCTGGAGCTGGCGGGCGCTTTCCTGCAGCGCTGTGGTGTTGTGGCTCATAAGTTTCCTTGCGATTCAGAGGCCGAGTGTAGGTGTCCGCAGGGCCATAAACCCCCTCATGCTCGGGCTTGTCTGCGCAACTTGCGTATCTCGGCGAAAATCACTCCATGAACGCGCTCAACACCGTCGAATACATGCACAACCTTGGTGTACAGGCAAAAGCTGCCTCTGCACTGATGGCGCGTGCGTCTGCAGCTACTAAAAACAAAGCACTCAAGGCGCTGGCCCGTTTGCTGCGCGAGAACATCGAGCCGCTGCAGATCGACAATGCCCGCGATCTGGAGCGCGCCATGGCCAATGGTCTTTCTGCCCCCATGGTCGACAGACTGCGCCTGACGCCCAAGGTGCTGCAGACCTGTGCCGAAGGTTGCGAGCAACTCGCTTCCATGCCCGATGTGATCGGCGAGATCAGCGGCCTCAAGCAAATGCCCAGCGGTATCCGCGTGGGTCAGATGCGTGTGCCTCTGGGCGTGTTCGGCATGATTTATGAAAGCCGCCCGAATGTGACCATCGAAGCGGCCAGCCTCTCGATCAAGAGCGGCAATGCCTGCATCTTGCGTGGCGGCTCGGAGGCGATTGACTCCAACAAGGCGCTGGCCAGGCTGGTGGTCCAGGCGCTGGCCGAAGCCGGTCTGCCCGAAGACGGTGTCAAACTGGTGGAAACCACCGACCGTGACGCCGTGGGCCAGCTCATCGCCATGCCCGACTATGTGGACGTCATCATCCCCCGTGGCGGCAAGGGCCTGATCGAGCGCATCAGCCGCGAAGCCAAGGTGCCCGTCATCAAGCATCTGGATGGCAATTGCCACACCTATGTGGATGACCCCTGCGACATCGCCATGGCCGTGAAGGTGGCCGACAACGCAAAGACCAACAAGTACAGCCCCTGCAACGCCAGCGAAAGCCTGCTGGTAGCGCGTGCCGTGGCTGCAGACTTCCTGCCCAGAATCGGTGTCGTCTATGCCGCCAAGGGCGTGGAGATGCGTTGCGATGCCGAGGCTCTGGCCATTTTGCAAACCGTCAAGGATGCCAAGCTGGCCGAGGCAGTGGAGCAGGACTGGTACGAGGAATATCTGGCGCCCATCATCAGCGTGAAGCTGGTGGACGGTGTGGATGAGGCTATTGCCCACATCAACAAGTACTCCAGTCACCATACGGAGTCGATTCTGACGACCAATCACCTGCACGCACAGAAATTCCTGCGCGAGGTCGATTCGGCCAGCGTCATGGTCAATACCAGTACCCGCTTTGCCGATGGCTTCGAGTTTGGGCTGGGCGCCGAGATCGGCATCAGCACTGACAAGTTCCATGCGCGTGGGCCGGTGGGCATCGAGGGGCTGACCTCGCTCAAATACGTGGTCTTGGGCGACGGCGAAGTCCGTTCCTGAAGTCCGTCTGCCGGAGAAGCCGCAGGCGCGGTCTTTTCCGGATATGACTCAATGCCGCAGCTTGGATCCCTTTCCATAACACCATGAAAATCATTATTCTGGGTGCCGGGCGCGTAGGCCAGAGTGTGGCCGAAAGTCTGGTGTCCGAGCAAAACGGAATCACCGTCATCGACACGGATGCGCGCGCATTGCGCGAGCTGGAATCGCGCTTCGACCTGCGCGGCGTGGTCGGCAACGGCATCGATCCCCAGGTGCTGGCCGAGGCGGGCGCCAAGGACACCGATCTGCTGATCGCCTGTGCCTCCATGGACGAGACGAACCTGGTGTGCTGCAAGATTGCCCAGGCCGTGTTCGATATTCCCACCCGCATTGCGCGAGTGCGCTCGTCCAGCTTTGCGGTGGACGACCCGGTGCTGGGCAAGGAGGGTTTTGCGGTCGATCGCATCATCTGTCCCGAGGAATCCGTCACCAATTACATCCGCAAGCTCATCGAATACCCGGAAGCCATGCAGGTGCGGGCCTTTGCGGGCGGACGAGCCGCCTTGGCCTCGGTGCGCGCACGCGCCGGCGCGCCTGCCGTGGGCCTGCAGATTGCCCAGGTGCGCGAGCGCATGCCCGAGTTGGCCATGCGCATCGTGGCGATCTACCGCCGCTTCATGGACGAGCCCGACCGGTTTGTGCGCTGTGACGGGGCTACGCGCATAGAGCCCGGCGACGAAGTCTTCATGCTGGCCGCGACCGAGCATGTGTCCGAGGCGCTCAAGGCCATCAACCTGCCGGCAGGGCGCACGAGCCGGCCGGTGTTCCGCATCATGATTGCGGGCGGGGGCCAGGTCAGCCTGCGACTTGCCAAGAAGCTGGCGCAGACGCCCGGGCGCTTTCACGTCAAGATCATCGAGTCCAATGCCCAGCAATGTCTGGGCCTGTCGTCGGTGTTGCCTGCCGAAGTGCTGGTGCTGGAAGGCGATGCCACCGATGAGGCCTTGCTGGAGGAAGAGGGCATCGAAGAGGTGGATCTGTTTCTGGCGTTGACGGACGATGACGAGGACAACATCATGTCAAGCCTGCTGGCCAAGCGCATGGGCGCGCGCCGCGTTCTGTCGCTGATCAATCGCCGCGCCTATGCCGATCTGATGCACGGCACGCAGATCGATATTGCGCTGTCGCCTGCTCAAGCCATGCTGGGCGAGTTCCTGGCCTACGTGCGCCGCGGCGATGTGCAAGCCGTGCACAGCCTGCGCCGTGGTGTGGCCGAGGCACTGGAGATCGTGGCGCGCGGCGACCGCAAAAGCTCGCGTGTGGTGGGCCGCAAGGTGGAAGAGCTGCGCCTGCCCGAGGAAGTGCATATCGGTCTCATCGTTCGCGGCATTCCAGAAGGCAAGACCTGCGAGGAAGTGGCAGGCGCGGCACTGGAGGCCGAGGTCATCATTCCGCGCAGCCATACCGTGATTGAATCCGGCGATCATGTGGTGTTCTTCCTGCCCAACAAGCGATTGGTGCGCAACGTGGAAAACCTGTTCCGCGTCAGCGCCACCTTTTTCTAAGCTGCGCTCATGAAAGACCTGCTCCCTGTCCTGCGTGTGCTGGGCATGCTGATGATCATGTTTGCCGGCGCCATGCTGCTGCCCTTTGGCATCTCCTGGTTCACCCAGGATGGCATCTGGCGCATCTACCCCTGGTCGATCGGACTGACGGTTGGCGTGGGCCTGCTGCTGTGGGGGGGGCTGCACCGTCACAAGCAGGATCTGCAACCGCGCCATGGTGTGATTCTGGTGACCTTGGTCTGGGTGGTGCTGCCGCTGTGCGCCATGGTGCCGCTGGTGATGGGGCTGAACCGGGTGGGCATCTCCATCAGCCTTACCCATGCCTACTTTGAGGCCGTATCGGGCCTGACGACAACCGGGGCCACGGTGCTCAGCGGCCTGGATCAGCTGCCAGTGTCCATCAATGTCTGGCGTACCTTCATGCAATGGATGGGGGGCATGGGGATTCTGATTCTGGCCGTGGCCGTGCTGCCGCTGCTGGGTGTAGGAGGTGCTCAGCTTTTCAGGGCGGAGGCCGCCGGCCCCGTCAAGGACACCAAGCTCACGCCGCGTATCACCGAAACGGCCAAGGGCCTGTGGGGCGTGTACGCGCTGTTCTCCATTGGCTGTTTTCTGACCTTCTGGGTCTGCGGCATGCAGCCCCTGGATGCGCTGATGCATATGTTCGCCACGGTGAGTCTGGGCGGGCTGTCGTCGCACGATGCCAGCTTTGCCTATTTCAACTCGCCACTGCTGGAGGTCGCGGCCCTGCTGTTCATGCTGTTGGCCAGCTGCAACTTTGCGCTGTACTTCGTGGCCATGCGCAAGGGCCGCATCGATAGCTTTATGCGCGACCCCGAAATGCGCGCCACGATTGGCGTGCTGCTGGGCTCGGGCCTGCTGGTGGCGCTGCTGCTCTGGATCAAGGGTGTCTATGGGCCGCTGGATGCCTTGCGCAACGGCATGTTCCACACCGTCTCGGTAGCCACGACCACCGGTTTTTCCACCACGGACTATCTGGCTTGGCCGGTGTTCATTCCTGTCTTGCTGTTGCTGCTGTCGGGGGTGGCCACCAGTGCGGGCTCGACCGGAGGCGGCATCAAGATGGTGCGCATGCTGATTCTGGTCAAGCAGGCCAGGCGCGAGATGACACGTCTGGTGCACCCGCGAGCCGTGCAGCCGGTGCGGCTGGGCGATGCGGTGGTAGATAACCCGATGATTTTTTCGGTGCTGGCCTACATGCTGGTTTACGGTGCCACCGTCATTGTGCTGAGCATGGTGCTGCTGTTGACCGATCTCGACCCTCTGACCGCGTTCTCTGCGGTGCTGGCCAGCGTGCACTGCATGGGGCCGGGGCTGGGCGCGGTTGGCCCATCATCCAACTACACGGTGTTGACGGATTTCCAGATCTGGGTGTGTACTCTGGGCATGCTGTTGGGGCGGCTCGAGATACTGAGTTTCATGGCTTTGCTGTCACCGGCATTCTGGCGTCGTTGAAACAAAGATTGGGGAAAACACCTATCTCATGCTTCAATCTCTACAATTGCCCCCCACCATCGTCTCCTGAGGGTATTTATGGTTCCACATCTCGTCACGGCTTTGACCGGCCCCATTAACGAACTTGAGCAGCGCATTCTCGACTCCATGCCTGCCATTGAGCGTTGGTTCCGCCTGGAATGGATGGAGCACACGCCGCCGTTCTACTGTTCGGTGGATATTCGTAATGCGGGTTTCAAGCTGGCACCGGTGGATACCAACCTGTTTCCAGGCGGCTGGAACAACCTGACCGATGAAATGCTGCCACTGGCTGTCCAGGCTGCGATGGCTGCTATCGAAAAGATATGCCCCGAGGCGCGCAATCTGCTCATCATCCCCGAGAACCACACGCGCAACACCCACTATCTGGCCAGCGTGCTGCAGCTCAAGCGCATCTTCAGCATGGCGGGTCTCAACGTGCGTATCGGCTCCATCAGCCCCGAGATCAAGAAGACGCTGTCCATCACGCTGCCGCTGGGTGACGAGATCAAGCTGGAGCCGGTGATCCGCAGCAAGCGCCGCCTGGGCCTCAAGGATTTCGACCCCTGCACCATTTTGCTCAACAACGATCTCTCCACCGGCGTGCCCGGCATCATCGAGGAGCTGTACGAGCAATATCTGCTGCCGCCGCTGCATGCAGGCTGGAATGTGCGTCGCAAGAGTCGCCACTTCCAGAGCTACGAGGAAGTCGGCAAGCGCTTCGGAAAGCTGCTGGGCATCGACCCCTGGCTGATCAATCCCTTGTTCGGCCATGTGGAGAACATCGATTTTGCCGAAGGCACGGGCATGGAGGCCCTGGCCGAGCAGGTGGACGTGATCCTGGGCAAGGTGCGCCGCAAGTACAAGGAATATGGCATCAAGGAAAAGCCGTTTGCCGTGGTCAAGGCCGACAACGGCACTTACGGCATGGGCGTGATGACCGTGCGCGATGCCAAGGAGCTGGCCGCGTTGCCGCGCAAGAGCCGCAACAAGATGGGAGTCATCAAGGACGGCCAGACCGTGCATGACGTCATCGTGCAGGAGGGCGTGCTGACCTATGAGCGCATGCACAACGCCGTGGCCGAGCCTGTGGTCTATATGATGGATCGTTACGTGGTGGGCGGTTTCTACCGCATGCACCCCGAGCGCGGCGAGGACGAGAACCTCAATGCCCCCGGTGCGGGCTATGTGCCCCTGGCTTTCCAGCAGAGCAATCACCTGCCTCAGGTCAGCGCGCGCCCGGGCGCCAGCGCCCCGAACCGCTTCTACATGTATGGCGTGATAGCACGTTTGGCCATGTTGGCTGCCAGCTATGAGCTGGAAGCCACTAATCCCGACGCAGAAATCTACGACTGATCTCACCGGCGCTGAGGACAGCGCACAATGCCGACAATTTCCCCACTCGGTGACTGCCTTACGAGTCGCTCCTGACCTGTGCAAAATTCGAAATCCTCGCTAGGCGCCCTGACCCTGGGTGCGATCGGTGTCGTCTATGGAGACATCGGCACCAGTGTTTTGTACTCGGTCAAGGAGGTTTTCGGCTCAGGCTATGTGCCGTTCACGCCAGACAACGTCTATGGCGTGCTCTCGGTACTGTTCTGGACGCTCACGGTCATCGTCTCCCTCAAATACGTGACACTGGTGCTGCGCGCCGACAACAACGGCGAGGGCGGGCTGGTGGCCATGCTGGCCCTGGCCTCGCAGACAGTCAAGGACAAGCCGCGACTGTCCGGCACGCTGTTTCTGGTGGGCATGTTCGGCACCTCGCTGTTTTATGGCGACGGCGTGATCACTCCGGCGATTTCCGTGCTCTCGGCGGTCGAGGGCCTGGAAGTCATCTCGCCGCATTTCACCAAGGCCGTGATTCCGCTGACGCTGGTGATCCTGTTTTTGCTGTTCTTCGTGCAAAAGCGCGGTACAGCAGGCATCGGCAAGTTCTTTGGCCCTGTCACTGTGACCTGGTTTGTCTGTATTGCCCTGCTGGGTGTGCATCAGATCATGGGGCATCCGGAAATCCTGGCTGCGCTCAGCCCGCATTACGCGGTCCGCTTCATCTGGAACAGCCCGGGCATCAGCTTCATCATTCTGGGCTCGGTCGTGCTCTGCGTGACCGGTGCCGAGGCACTGTATGCCGATCTCGGGCATTTCGGCAAGAAGCCTATCCGTCTGGCCTGGTTCAGCGTTGCCATGCCGGCGCTGACATTGAACTACTTTGGTCAGGGTGCCTTGCTGCTGGCCAATCCCGAGGCTGTCAAGAACCCGTTTTTCATGATGGCACCCAGCTGGGCGCTGCTGCCGCTGGTCATCATGGCCACCATGGCCACGGTGATCGCCTCGCAGGCGCTGATCACAGGGGCCTTCAGCGTGACGCGTCAGGTCATTCAGCTGGGCTACTTCCCTCGTTTTGAAGTGCGCCACACCAGTGTGAAGGAGACTGGCCAGATCTATATGCCTCTGGTCAACTGGGGCCTGTTTGTGGCGATTGCGCTGGCTGTTCTGCTGTTTCGCAATAGCGGCAATCTGGCGGCGGCCTACGGTATTGCGGTGACGCTGGACATGCTGATCACCACCATGCTGACCTTCTTTGTCATTCGCTATCGCTGGAACTACTCGCTGGCCTTGTGCCTGCTGGCAACGGGCTTCTTCTTCGTGGTGGATCTGGCTTTCTTCGCCTCGAATCTGCTCAAGCTGTTTGAAGGCGGCTGGTTCCCGCTGCTGATCGGTGGCACGGTCTTCACCCTGATGATGACCTGGCGTCGCGGGCGCGAGCTGCTGCATCAGAAGTTGCAGGCGGATGCGCTGGATCTGCGTCAGTTTCTGGAATCCACCTGGCGCCATCCGCCCACGCGCGTGCCCGGCACGGCGGTTTTTCTCTCGGGGGAGCCCGGCACCGTGCCGCATGCGCTTCTCCATAACCTCAAGCACAACAAAGTGCTGCATGAGCGCAATCTCTTTGTGACCGTGCGTAACCACGAAGTGCCCTGGGTTGTGATGGACAAGCGGGTAGAGGCAGAGTCGCTGGGCGGCGACTGCTGGGAAGTCATCATTCACTACGGCTTCAAGAACGAGCCCGATGTGCCTGCTGCGCTGGCGCAGCTGCGTACCCAAGGCTGCAAACTGGACTCCATGTCCACCAGCTATTTCCTGTCGCGTGATGTGATCATCCCGCGCATGAACAACTCCATGGCGCACTGGCGCGAAAAGCTGTTTGCGCAGATGCACAAGAACGCGAGCCGTGTGGCTGACTTCCTGCACCTCCCGAGCAACTCGGTGGTGGAGCTGGGCTCCAAGATCGAGTTGTAAAAATTTTGAGTCAAATATGCCTTTAGCGCTTTACCAGTAAGCGCTAGTAGCTATGATTTTTGAAGTTATGGCGGGCTTCGCCATTCACGCTCGCACGGGGCGCATCATTTTCGGTGGGGCTGGTGCCAGAATGCACGGATGCGCTTTTTCAAAGACTTGAGTCCTGCCGCCGTGGCCGCAGGCTTTGTGGCCGTGCTGGTAGGCTTTACCAGTTCGGTAGCCCTGGTGTTTCAGGCGGCGCAGGCCTTTCATGCCACGCCTGAGCAAATCACTTCCTGGATTTGGGCGCTGGGCCTGGGCATGGGTCTGTGTTCGCTGGTCCCTTCGCTGATTCTGCGCATGCCGGTCATGGTGGCTTGGTCCACCCCGGGGGCGGCGGTGCTGGCGACCGCTGGGCTGGCAGGTGGTTTCTCCATGGCAGAGGCGATCGGTGCCTTTATCGTCAGCGCGGCCCTCATCATCCTGGTCGGGGTGACCGGCTGGTTCGAACGCATCATGAACCGCATCCCCATGGAAATCGCTTCGGCCCTGCTGGCCGGCGTGCTGGCCAAGTTCGGCATGCAGGCTTTCTCTGCGGCCGAGACCAATCTGTCCCTGGGGCTGGTCATGCTGCTCGCCTATCTGCTGTCGCGGCGCATGGCTCCGCGCTATGCGGTCATCATCACCTTGCTGGCTGGAACTGCCTGGGCTGCGCTGCGCGGGCAGATGCAGTGGTCGGCCGTACACGCAGGTCTGGCCATGCCGGTCTATACGGCTCCCGAGTTCTCGCTGCAGGCGCTCATCAGCCTGGCTTTGCCCCTGTTCGTCGTGACCATGGCCTCGCAGAATCTGCCGGGCGTGGCGGTGATTCGCGCCACAGGCTATCCGATACCGGTGTCCAGGGTCATCAGCATGACCGGCGTGGCGACCTTGCTGTTGGCGCCTTTTGGCGGCTATGCCCTCAACCTCAGTGCCATCACGGCGGCGATCTGCATGGGAGACGAGGCGCATGAGGACAGAAACAAGCGCTATACCGCTGCTGCCGTGTGCGGACTGCTATATATATTGATAGCTATCTTTGGTGCAGTGGTTACCGGTCTGCTGACCGCCTTCCCCAGGGAGCTGGTGGCCTGCATCGCCGGACTGGCCCTGCTGGGTTCCATAGGCGGCGGCATGGCGACGGCCTTCAAGGAAGAAAAGCACCGAGAGGCGGCGCTCATCACTTTTCTGGTCACGCTCAGCGGCGTCGTCATCGCAGGGGTGGGCTCGGCCTTCTGGGGCGTGGTCGCTGGCAGCCTGGCCTTGCTTGTCCAGAGCCTGCGTGTGCGCAAGACCTGAGTATCTGCCGTCATATTGTGGTGTTATGCCCGGCTGGGCATGATGCCGGTATCTACCTCTACCGCTAGAGTTTTTCACCATGAAAATACTGTTTGTCGCCGATCCGCTGGAATCCTTTGTCATATACAAGGACTCCACCTTTGCCATGATGCGTGAGGCTCAGCGCCGAGGTCACCAGATCGTGGCCTGTGAGCCCCGCCACATCTCCTGGCAAAGTGGCTCCAAGGTCATGGCGCGGGTGCGGCATATCACCCTGACAGGGGACAAGGGGCGATGGTTCGAGGAAACCCAGTCTGCGCAGACGGTGCTGGCAGACTTTGACGCCATCGTCATGCGCAAAGACCCGCCGTTCGACTCCGAGTTCTTCTATGCCACGCACATGCTCGGTCAGGCGGAGCGCGAGGGGGCCAAGGTCTTCAACAAGCCCAGTGCCCTGCGCGAGCACCCCGAAAAGCTTGCCATCATGGAGTTTGCGCAATTCATCTCGCCGACGCTGGTCACGCGCAGTGCCCAGGATATCCGTGCCTTTCATGCGGAGCACAAGGACATCATCCTCAAGCCGCTGGACGGCATGGGGGGGATGGGCATCTTCCGGGTTGGCGAAGACGGCCGCAATCTAGGCAGCATCATCGAAACCCTGAATCAGGGCGGCTCCACCAGTGTCATGGTGCAGAAGTTCCTGCCCGACATCGTTCATGGCGACAAGCGGGTGCTCATCATCGGTGGCAAGCCCGTGCCGTTCTGCTTGGCTCGCATTCCGCAGGGCAATGAGGTGCGCGGCAATCTGGCGGCTGGTGGCAAGGGGGTTGCCCGGCCGTTGGAGGAGCAGGACAAGGCAATTGCCGAGTTCATTGGAGAGCGCCTGGTGCAGCGCGGCCTGCTATTGATCGGGCTCGATGTCATCGGCCATAACGTCACCGAGATCAATGTGACCAGTCCCACCTGCTTCCAGGAGATCTTTGATCAGACCGGCTGCGATGTGGCTGCGCTGTTTGTCGACGCACTGGAGCAGGCCGCTCGCGCTTGAGAAGCGACAAAGAACCCCGGCAGGCTTTGCCTGCCGGGGTTCTTTGTCTGGATGTCCGTGCAGGTGTTGTCTGGACTGCAAAAATCTGTGTACAATGCAAGGCTTCACTGAGCGAAATGCAAATTTTTGCTAGTCGATCTGAATGAAATCAGGCGGCAAAGTTGTGATACAATTCAAGGCTTCGCTGATCGCAGCAAGCAACGAGATTCAGGATCAAGTTTTTGATTTTGCACTCGGTTCCTTAAAAAAATACAGCCGATAAGCGTGGGCGTTTGAGGGCAAGCAGCCAGTTCTTCGGAACAAACTCT